>JAXLRD010000020.1:0-111055 GCA_046331285.1 Vicinamibacteria bacterium | reverse complement strand
CGCCTTCTGGAGGATCTGGACCGCCTCGGCCTCTTTCCCCTTCGCGATCTGGGCCTCCGCCTTCGCCACGGCCTGGTCGAGCCGCTTGTCGGCGGCCGCGGGACGCACGGCGAGCAGGACGAGGGCCAGGACGGTCCACGCGAGTCGCATGGTCCATCATATGCCGGGCCCCGAGCGGCCTCAGCGGGCCCCGGCGACGAACTTGTACCCGACCCGGTGCACCGTGACGATGTGCCGCGGGTCGTTGGGGTTCTCCTCGATCTTCTTGCGGAGCTTCGCGATGTGCGTGTCGACGGTGCGCGTGAGCGGGCTGCCGGCGTAGCCCCACACCGCGTCGAGGAGCTTGTCCCGCGAGAGGACCTCGCCCTCGTGGCAGATGAAGAAGCGCAGGAGGCCGAACTCGCGCGGCGTGAGCTCGACCTCCTCCTCGTCCCGCCGCGCCTCGAGGCGCTTGAAGTCGAGGGTGACCCGGCCGAGGACGTACCGGTCGAGGCCGCCGTCGCCGTTGCGGCCGCCCGACGCCCGCCGCAGCACGGCCTCGACCCGCGCCAGGAGCTCGAGGAAGCTGAACGGCTTCGTGACGTAGTCGTCGGCCCCCGACCGCAGGCCGACCACGCGGTCGATCTCCTGTCCGCGCGCGGTCAGCATGATGATCGGCACGTTGTTGCCGTCCTGGCGCAGGCGCCGGCACACGTCGAGCCCGCTCATCCGCGGGAGCATCACGTCGAGGATCACGATGTCGACCGCCTGGTTCGACGCCAGGTCGAGGCCGGCCACGCCGTCGCGCGCGCGCAGGACCCGCGCTCCCTCCGATGCGAAGCCGTCGCCGAGGGCGACCGCCATCGCCTCGTCGTCCTCGACCACCAGCACCGTGCGCCGGGAGGACATCGCTCAGGCCGTCGACCCGGCCACCGCCGGGCCGGGCGCCTCGCCCCGGGCCGGCGCCGCCGGCAGGACGATGGAGAAGGTGCTCCCGCGGCCCGGCTCGCTCTCCACCTCGACCCGGCCGCGGTGCGCGTCGACGATGTGCCGCACGATCGCGAGACCGAGGCCCACCCCGCGCACGTCGTGCACGAGGCTCCCTCCCGCGCGGTGGAACCGCTCGAAGATCCGCTCCTGCTCGTCGGGCGGGATCCCGATGCCGCGGTCGCGCACCGACACCACGGCCTCGCCGCCCCGGCGCCCGACCCTCACCCCGATCTCGCGGCTGTCGCCCGAGTACTTGACCGCGTTCTCGAGGATGTTGCCGACCGCCTGCTCGATCGCCGACCTGTCGAGCCGGAGAGGCGGGAGGTCGGGATCGACGTGCTCGACCTCGATGCGGAACCCGGCGCTCCGGGCCCGCGCGGCGCACGCCGCCACGGTGGCGCGCACGATCCCGGCGAGGTCCTCGTCCGCGAAACGATAGGCCTTGCGCCCCGACTCGATCCGCGAGAAGTCGAGGATGTTCTCGACGAGGAGCGACAACCGCACCGCCTCGGTCTCGATGCGCTCGCCGTACTCGACGACCTTCTCCGGCCCGGCCACGCGGCCGGTCCGCATCAGCTCGCCGAAGACGCGCATGGAGGCGAGCGGCGTCCGCAGCTCGTGGGAGACGTTCGACACGAAGTCGCTCTTCATCGCCGAGAGGCGCATCTCGCGCGCGGCCGTCCGGGTCGCGAGGAGGACCGCGCCGAGGAGCAGCCCGGCGAGCACGAGCGAGAGCGACATGTCGAGCGCGAAGTTCCGCCGCGCGAGCCGCTCCGGCGCGGAGCGCCGGTCCTGGACGGCGATCGTCCAGTCGGAGAAGGGCGGCATGAGGCGCCGCGCGACGGTCCACTGCTCCTTCGGCACGCGCGGCGCTCCGGCGGGGATCGGATCGCCCCACTCGTTCGCGACGAGCACCCCGAACTCGCTCCCCTTCGGGAAGGACGACTGGGTCGAGTGGATCGCCTTCGGCAGCGCGCGCGACGCGAAGTAGCCGTCGTCGATCACGACGCCGGCCAGCCCGACGATCTGCGAGGAGGCGTCGGGGATGACCTTCAGCAGGATCCGGTGACGGGGGTCCCGCTCGTCGCTGTGGATGCGGTGGTCATCCACCGGCGCGCCCTTCTTGGCGAGAAGGGTCCACGGCGCGACCGCGCTCCAGACCGCGAGCGTCTCGTCGGAGTACTCCGGCACCACGAGCGCGCGCGTCGCGGGGTCGAAGTAGTGGAGGGGGTGGGTGGCGCGCAGGCTGTAGACGAACACGCGGCGGACGCCCTCGGAGCGCCCGCAGTCGAGGCGGGCCCCGAGCCGGGCGAGGCCCTCGTCCGTGAGGTCCGCGGCGCCGACGCCGAACGCCGGCTCGGCCGAGGCCTTGAGCTCGGCGAAGGCCTCCTTGCTCACCACGTCGAGCACCTTCGTCAGGATCGCGCGGCGCGCGAGAGCGGTGCTCCGCTCGAGCTCGGCGAGCCAGCGATACTGGAGGACGGTCAGAGCGAGGACGGCGGCGGTCGCCGCGGCGAAGGCCGCCCACAGCGCGACCTGCCGGCGGGACGGCCCCCGACGCATCCAGGCTCGTGGACGCCCGGAGTCGCTTCTCGTGGCCTCGGACATGCGCTCGCCACCGAATATAGCGCGCGGCCGGCGCGGCCACTGCGTCTTTTGCAGTTCCGTCACAACTGGGACAGCTCTTCACGGCTCGATCGCCACGTTCACCGGGCCGCGGCCCACTCTCTGACCATCGAGCCGGCCGTCCCTCCGCCGCGGCTCGCTTCCGCGCGCGGCGGGCCCCGGCTCCAGGAGGAGAGTCACATGACGCTGCGCATCGGGTCGATCGCGGTCGTTCCGTTCCTCGCCCTGTCGCTCACCGCCGCCGCGGGAGAGAAGCAGCACTGCACCAAGCAGGCCGGCGAGTGCGTCAAGGGGATGCACGAGAAGCTCGCCAACGCGGGCTGGCTCGGGATCGAGACGGACAAGAGCGACAAGGGCGTCGTCACGGTCAAGGCCGTGACCGCCGACAGCCCGGCGGCCGCGGCCGGATTCCAGGCGGGCGACGTGCTCGTCGCGATCAACGGCGTCGAGATCGCGACCGCCGACAAGGAGGCGCTGATGGCGGCGAAGAAGGCGCTCGTGGCGGGAGCCGACGGCCGCTACACCGTGCTGCGCCAGGGCGCCAAGAAGAGCCTCACCGCTCACCTGGTGGCCCCGCCCCGCACCGTCCTCGCCCAGGCGGATCGGCGAGCACATGCTGACGGACCACGTCGGCACGCAGGTCGCCTCGAAGTAGGCGCTCGAGGCGTCCCCGGCGCCGTGGCGGGAGTGCCGTCGCCTCCCGCCACGGCCCAGCGCCGCCAGGAAGGCGCTTTCTGGGCGGCATTCCCGGCGGCGATTTGCATTCCCGGCGCGTCTGGTCCACAAAGGCGCCCGTGGCTGACATCAGCGTCAAGGGAAGCGTCCTCCGCTCGCGCCTCGCCCTCGTCGACGACCTCGCGCCGGAGGGCGGTCGCGACCGCGTCCTCGCGCGGCTCACCGGCCCCGAGCGCGCGACGATGGTGTCGCTCCTCGCCGCGTCCTGGTACCCGTTCGAGCTCGGGAAGAAGCTCGACGAGGCGATCGTGGCCGAGCTCGGCGGAGGAAGGGCCGACTTCTTCGAGAAGCTCGGCGAGGCGTCGGCCGAGAAGAACCTCGGCGGCGTCCACCGCAGCTTCCTCGTCGCAGGCGACCCCCAGGCGTTCCTCGCCAAGGCGCCGATGATCTACTCGTACTACTACGACAAGGGCCGGCGCACGTACGAGAAGACGGGCGAGCGGGAGGCCGTGCTCACGACGCACGACGCCGAGACGTTCAGCGCGCCCGACTGCCTGACGGTGGTCGGCTGGTACCGGCGCGCGCTCGAGATGTGCGGCGCGGCGAAGGCGCGGGTCGTCGAGGAGGAGTGCCGGGCGAAGGGCGGCGCGGTCTGCCGCTACCGCCTGAGCTGGTCGTAGCGCCTCTCCCCGCTCAGCCGTCGACGCGCGCCGCGCCCTGCGCGAGCCGAGCGAGGGCGTCGCCCTCGACGCGGCAGGTGAGCCACTCGCGGAGCACCTTCGCCCCCATCGCCTCGTAGAACTCGAGGCTCGACGTGTTCCAGTCGAGTACCTGCCAGACGTAGCGCGTGCAGCCCTCCTCGACGGCGACCGCCGCGAGGTGCTCGAGGAGCGCCTTGCCGATGCCGAAGCCCCGGAAGCGCGGGCGCACGTAGAGGTCCTCGAGGTAGATCCCGGGGCGGCCCTCCACGTCGAGAAGTTGTAGAACCACAGCGCCCAGCCCGCGGGCTCGCCGTCCCACTCGGCCATCACCGTGCGCGACCGCCCGCGGGCCGAAGACGCCGCTCGAGCAGCTCGGCGGGACGACTGTCTCCTCTCGTACTCCGCGAGCTCGCGATGTAGTCGAGCATCAGGGGGACGTCGGCCGGCACGGCGCGCCAGCTTCAGCATCCCGCGATTCTAGGCCGTGCGAGCGGCGGGCGCGGGCTAGAGATACAGGTGCAGTCGAGGAGCGTCTTCGACACCCGGTCGGAGGCCCGGTCGCGGTCGCGGTAGTACGTCAGGACGACGTTCCAGTGCGTGCGCGGGAGGACGTTCAGCCCGGCCGCGAGGCGGACGGTGCCGGCGGTCGTGTCGCCCGGCCGCGTGAGCATCTGGGGCGAGAGCCGCAGCCACACGCCGCGATACACCTCCACGGAGACGTCCCCGAGGAACGACCACGCCTCGCCCTGCCCCTCGCGGAACCGCGCGTCCGCCTCGGCCCAGACGGTCACGCGCTTCAACGGGGACACGCCGAGGGCGAGGCCGGTCGCGCCGCCGCGCAGGTCCGTCTCGGACGCGGCACGGTAGAGGCCGGAGCCGACGAGCACCACGCGGGGCGTGAAGTCGTACTGCCACCGGGCGCTCGTCGTGAAGGCCCGCTCGGCGCTCTTCCCCACCGAGTCCGCGAGGCCGGGGCCGGCCGACACCTGCACGAGGTGCCGGTCGCCGGCGAAGCTCAGCTCGACGGCGTAGACCTGGTCCTCGTTGTCGAGGCCGAGCGGGGCGCGCGTGAACGACGTGTGGTCCGCGAAGCGGATCCCGTACGCGGGCAGGAAGCGGCCGGCGCGGACGCCGAGGCCGCGCGGCGAGCGATAGGAGACCCAGTGCTCGAACGAGGCGACGCGCGGGTCGTCGCCGCGCGGCTGCCGGCCGACCTCGCCGAAGACGGTCCAGCCGCCGCGGGTGAACGCCGCCTGGAAGGACGCGTTCATGAGCAGGTCCCGGGTGCTGTCGTAGCCCGGCCCCTCGAGCTTCAGGTGCGACGGCCGCAGCTCGAGCCCGAGCTTCACGGGTCCCGTCGCGTCGCGGAGGGCGCCGAAGAGGAACTCCTGCTCGCGTCCCGCGCCCGCCACGCTCGCGCCGAAGGTCGACAGCTCCTGGCGCGAGAGCGAGCGGCCGTACGGCGTGAGCATGCCGCCCCCGGTCGCGGAGTAGTGGCAGTTCGTGCAGCGCGTGTACTGCCGCGAGAGGAAGGCGGGCTCCGCCCCGGCCGTCGCGGCGGCGGAGACGACGATGGCGAGAGCGGCGGCGCGCCGCTTCAAGGCGCCGGCACCGCGACGAAGGACACCTTCACCATGACCTTGGCCGCGACGCCGACACCGAGGTACTCCGGAGGCTCGACGCCGTGGTCGGTGAGCACCAGCGGGAAGGTCGCGTCGACGCGGGTTCCCTGCGGGATCTTGCGGAACTCGGCCGTGCCCGACACGGCGTGGCTCACGCCGTGGAGCAGCAGCATCCCGGTGAACGGGCTCTTCCCGGCGAACGACGCGTCGGCCGCCTCGGTCACGGCGATCGAGGAGAGGACGGCCCTGTCGAAGCCGGCGCCCTTCGCCACCTGCAGGTACTTGTCGCGCAGGTGCTCGTTGCGCAGAGCGATGCCGGTGTCGACCGAGGCGAGATCGAGCGCGACCTCGCCCGTCACCGCGAGCGGGCGCCCCGAGCCCGCGACGAGCGTCCCCGAGAGGGCCGTGCTCTTCGCCTCGAAAGCGCCGCCCGGGCGGAGGGGAACGACGACGCGCAGATCGCCGGCGACGACACGCCAGGAAGGAGCGGCCGCGGCCGCGCCGGCCAGGCCCCAGAGAACGAGAGACAGGACGACCCGACGACGGGGAGCGCCTTTCACGGCCACGGTCACCTCGCAGGCTGCAAGCTGGTTGAATCGTACGAACGCGCCAGGCGAACGGCAAGTCGACCGGGCCGCGGGGCGGTCCCGCCGGCCTGTAGAATCCGGGCCATGCGCAAGACCTCGCTGGCCCTGCTGCTCGTCCCCGCCCTCGCCCTGGCTCAGCCGGCTCCCGCCCCGGGCCGCCAGCCGCTCACCCACGAGGCTCTCTTCCTGATGAAGCGCGTGGGCGCGCCGGCCGTCTCCCCCGACGGCCGATGGGCCGTCTTCGCCGTGGCCGAGCCGGCCTACGACGAGAAGAAAGAGGTGTCGGACCTCTGGATCGCTCCGGTCGACGGCCGCGCGAAGCCGCGGCGGCTGACCGCGGGCAAGGCCGGCGAGAGCGCGCCCGCGTGGAGCCCCGACAGCCGGCGCCTCGCCTTCACCGCGAAGCGCGACGACGACGAGGTCGCGCAGGTCTACCTGCTCGACGTCGCCGGCGGCGGCGAGGCGCAGCGGCTCACCGCGTCGCCGCTCGCCGCGCGCGGGCCGAAGTGGAGCCCCGACGGGAAGTGGATCGCCTACCAGAGCGCCGTCTACCCCGGCGCCGCGGACCTCGAGGCCAACCGCAAGGCCGCGGCGGCGAAGAAGGACGCGAAGTCGAAGGTGCGCGCGTACGAGACGTTCCCGATCCGGCGCTGGGACAAGTGGCTCGACGAGACGGCGACCCACCTCTTCGCGCTCCCGGTGGACGGCTCGGCGCCCGCGCGCGACCTCCTCGCGGGGACCAGCCTCGCGGCGGAGCGCGGATTCGGGGGAGCCGGCGGCGAGAGCGGCAGCGACGACCTCCACCCGGAGTGGACGCCGGACTCGCGCGGGCTCGTCGTGGTCGCGACGACGAATCGAACGGACGCCGCGTTCGCGCCGACGACGACCCACCTCTACTCGGTCGCGCGGGAGGCGGGCGCGGAGCCGACGGCCCTCACGTCCGGCCAGACCTCGTACGACGGCCCGCGCTTCACGCCCGACGGGAAGACGCTGTGCTACCAGGTCAACGAGGGCTACGGACGCATCTACGCGCTCGACCGTCTCGGCTGCGCGGCGTGGCCGTGGACGGGCCCGGGCCGGGTCGTGACCGCCGGGTTCGACCGCACTGTCGCCGACGTCGCGTTCTCTCCCGACTCGCGCACGGCGTACCTGACCGCCGAGGACGCGGGCTTCGTGAAGCTCTACTCCGTGCCGCTCGCCGGCGGCCCGGTGAAGCTCCTGCGCGAGAGCCGCGGCGTCTTCTCCGGCCTCGACTCGCCGGCGGATGCCGCGAAGCCGGTCCTCGTCGCCTCGTGGAGCAGCGCGACCGAGCCGTCCGAGATCGTGCGCGTCGACCCCGCGACCGGCGTCCCGACGCGGCTCACCGAGGTGAACGTCGCCGCGGCGGCCGCCCTCGCCTGGCGCCCGCTCGAGGAGTTCTGGTTCACGAACGCGAAGGGCCGGCGCGTCCACTCGTTCGTCGTCACCCCGCCGGGCTTCGACCCGTCGAAGAAGTACCCCCTGTTCGTCCTCATCCACGGCGGCCACGCCAACATGTGGCGCGACTCGATCACGCTGCGCTGGAACTACCACCTCCTCGCGAGCCCCGGCTACGTCCTCCTCCTGACCGACTACCGCGGGTCGACCGGCTACGGCGAGGCGTTCACGCTCGACATCCTCGGCGACCCGCTGCGCGGGCCGGCCGACGACGTGAACCAGGCGGCCGACGAGGCGATCCGCCGCTACCCCTTCGTCGACGCGACCCGCCAGGCGGCCGGCGGGGCGAGCTACGGCGGGCACCTCGCGAACTGGCTCGAGGCCACGACGACGCGCTACCGCTGCCTCGTGAGCCACGCCGGCCTCTCGAGCCTCGAGGTGCAGTGGGCGACGAGCGACTCGATCCACCACCGCGAGCTGATGATGGGCGCGCCCTTCTGGGAGCAGCCGCAGGCCTGGCGCGACCAGAGCCCGACCGCTCACGCGAAGGACTTCCGGACGCCGATGCTCCTCTCGGTCGGCGAGAACGACTTCCGCGTGCCGATCAACAACACGCTCGAGATGTACGCGGTCCTCCAGCGCCAGAAGGTGCCGGCCCGCCTCCTCGTCTGGCCCGACGAGAACCACTGGATCCAGAAAGGCGAGAACGGGAAGGTCTTCTACCGCGAGGTGGCGGACTGGCTCGCGCGGTGGCTCAAGTAGCGGGGCCCGAGTGCCGGGTCGTGCGGTGAGCGGCGGGTTGCTGTATCTCCTGCTTTCGGGCCGGGCCCTGTGGGTCGGGTTCGGGCTCACTCTCATCGGCGTGGCGATCGGCGGAAGGTGGCCGCGCATCGGCGTCGGCCTCGCACTGATCGGGACGATCACGGCAGGAGCCTCGTCCGTGCCGCTGCACCCGGCGCTCTACTGTGCGCTCTCGGCCGCCGGTCTCACGTGGCTCGCCACACGCAGACGAAGCCGGACTGCCCGCACCGCGGCAAGCGCGCTCCTGTCGGCAGTGGTCCTCGCCATGGCCGCGTCGGAAGCCCGCTTCGCTCTCGCCCTCCCGAAGCCCTCTCGTGCTCACGGACCGATCTACGTCCTGGGCGATTCACTCACCGCCGGACTTGGACGCGACAGGGACGGGACGTGGCCGGCACTGGTGGCTTCCAGCCTGGGACGACCCGTTCACAACCTGGCCCGGCCGGGCGCTCGTCTGCGAGATGGGATCCTCCAGGCTTCCGCCCTCGCCGGAGACGCCGGCGAGGTCCTGATCGAGCTCGGTGGCAACGACATCCTCGGAGGCGTCGCGCCGGCCGAGTTCGCCCGCGACCTGCGCAATCTGCTCGAGCGTGTTTCGGCGCCTGATCGAACTCTCGTGATGTTCGAGCTGCCGCTCCTGCCGCTGCAGAACGCCTACGGCCGCGCTCAGCGGGAGCTGGCGAGCGAGTTCGGCGTGCGTCTGCTCCCGCGGCGTGTGCTCGCGAGCGCTGTGGCCGGACCCGGCCACACCATCGACGGCCTGCACCTCTCCCGCGCCGGCCATGCCTGCCTGGCGAACGAAGTGTCCAAGGCGCTGACGAACTGACGGCCGGAGGCTCAGGATAGAGGCGACCGAGGAGCGCGAACTCTGTCCGGAATGGGTAGAGTGGTAACGCTCGACCGCGCCTCACGCGCGGGGGCTCAGCGAGGAGGACCATCTGCCCGAGCTTCCCGAGGTCGAGACCGTCCGCCGCTTGGCCGAGCGGACGCTGCGGGGACGGCGGATCGCCGCCGTGGCCGTCGCCGACGACCGGCTCGTCTGCGACCGCGTCGCGCCGCGGGCCGTCGCGGCGGCGCTGCGCGGCGCGACCGTCACGGCCGCGCGGCGCCGGGGCAAGCATTTCTGGCTCGAGCTCGACCGCCGGCCGTGGCCTCTCTTCCACCTGGGCATGAGCGGCTGGTTCCACGCGTACCGCGACGGCGAGCGGCCGCGCTTCTGGAAGATCGAGATCGCGACCGACGACGGCCTCCGCCTCGCGATGACCGACCCGCGGCGGCTCGGCCGCATCCGGCTGCGGCACGAGCCGCTCGTCGAGCCGCCGCTCGCCGGCCTCGGCCCGGACGCCTTCGACGAGCTGCCGTCCGCGCGCGAGCTCGAACGGCGGCTCGGCCGCCGCGCGACGCCGGTGAAGGCCGCGCTCCTCGACCAGACGCTCTTCGCCGGCGTCGGCAACTGGATCGCCGACGAGGTCCTCTACCAGGCGGCGATCGACCCGCGCCGTCCGGCGTCGGCCCTGTCGCCGACCGAGGTCGCACGCCTGCGCCGCGCGCTTTCGGGGATCGTCCGCCACGCCGTGAAGGTCGGCGCCGACGACGCCCGCTTCCCCCGCACCTGGCTCTTCCACCACCGCTGGGGGAAGAAGAAGGGCGCCCGGACGGCCCGCGGCGAGAAGATCGTGCACGTCGAGGTGGGCGGCCGCACGACGGCGTTCGTGCCGGAGCGGCAGCGCTAGCCGTCGGGCCCTCGCTTCCAGGAGCGGCCGGATCTGCCTACACCTAGCCGATGCAGGCCTTCTTGGCCTCGTCGATCTTCCACTCCGGGCAGGGATCGGCCGGATCATCTGGGTACAGTCGTCCACCGCCCTTGACCCGGAGATCAGGGTCTGACAGTGCGTCGCTCGTGCTGCACACTGAATATGAGAAGGATCGATACTTGTCTCCACCACCGCACTTGCTCTTGACCACGCAGTGGATGAGGCCGACCTTTGCCGGCCCGGTCTCCACGCGGCCATCACAGTCCAAAACGTCGTAGTACTTCTCCACCTTCTGCCCCGTCAGCTTCTCGTGCTCCTTCTCTGCCTTCCTGTCACGAGTCATGCCGACCTTGACGCTCTTGACCTCGTCTCCGCATTCGCCGAAGACGAGCCAGTACGCGCTTTGCGCCCCCGTGTCGGCGCTGCCGAGGTCCACTCGAACTGAGGAGGCGCCGGCGCGGCACTGACCGTTCTTCATGTGGAGATGAACGATCCCCAAGTAGCGCGGGAACCCGGGTACTTGGCTGTAGGCGGCCACGGAGGTCACGAGCACGGCGACGAGTGCAGCGAGCTTCGCGGGGCGGCTCTTCATTCGCTGGTCTCCTTCCTTGCTAGCGGATCGGTCGTTGACTCCCCGTGCGGGCGAACACGCACGGACTCGAGGTCCTCGTCGGTCCGAAGGACCTCCGGGTTGTATCCGAGGCGTTCTGCGGAACGGTACGCTGCGACACCCTTCTCGGTGGCGCCGCAGAGCGCGTACGCCACCGCCGTCACGTAGGCCACCCGGCTCGACTGCGGCGACATCTGCGAGGCGCGCCGCGCGTGCGCCAGCGCGTCGCGAACCTGGCCGGCCTTCGCTTCGTAGAGAGCGAGCTCGGCGAGGGCAACGCCGCTGTCAGGCTTGACCCGCACCTGCTCTCGCTGCAGGGCGGCCGCCGTCGAGTAGGCGCGTTCCGCTTCGGCCTCGCGGCCGAGGCGCGACAGCGCGTCACCCAGGTTGCGCTGCAGTCCGGCGTCCTTCGGCTGGAGGTCGACGGCCTTGCGGAAAGCACTCTCTGCATCGCCGAAGCGCTTCTCCTCGTACGCGAGGAAGCCGAGATTGGACAGGGCGTCGGGGTCGGGGCGAAGCAGCACCGCCCTTTCCAGGTTGGCGCGGGCGTTCGCGCGGTCACCGAGACCGTAGAAGGCCGCCCCGAGGTTCACGTAGCCCCACGGGCTGTCAGGCCGCAGCTCGACCACCGTCCGCCACGAGTCGATCGCCGGCTGGAGGTTGCCTCGCCCGTACTCGGCCCGCGCTATGGCGTCGTAGTACTGCCAGAAGCCTCCTCGCAGCTCGACCGCTCGCCGTAACTCCGCGAGTCCGGCGTCGATCTTCCCGGCCGCGACCAGGACCTCGCCGAGAGCGGCGTGCACCTCGTCGCTATCGGGCTGAGCGGCCACGGCACGGCGGGCCACCTCCTCCGCTTCGCCGAGCGAGCCCTTGGTCCTGAGGATGGTCGCCTGTGCGACGAGTACCCCGGGCAGGTCCGTCTCGATCTCGAGTGCGGACCGCAGGGCCGCCTCCGCGCGCGTCGACTCCGCGACGTCCCGGGTCTCTTCGAACTTCGCCCAGCGCGCGCGACCGAGCGCAGCCTCCGCCAGGGCGAATCGGGGCTGGGCCAAGACGATGCCCTCGAAGAGCGCTATGGCTCGGTCCACGCTGGCGGGCTCGTCGCGTCGCTCGAGGAGCCGAAGCCCTTCGCCGTACTCCGTGAGGAGGCGATCGGCCAGAGCCAGCGGCTCGCGGCGAACGGCCGGCGCCTCGAACCGCCGGCGGAAGGCGACCGAGACGCCCTCCGCCACCCGCCGCTGGAAGGCAAACAAGTCGTCGAGCGCTCCGTCGTACGACTCGCTCCATGCCACCACGCGCGACGTTCCGTTGACGAGGCTCAGCGTGACGCGCAGCTCGTCGCGCTGACGCTGAAGGGTGCCGGCGAGGACGTAGCTCGCGCCGATCGATCGCGCGCACTCCACGTCACGCCCCTGTCGCGCGCACTCGCGCCCCGCGGACAACGAGAGGACGTTCACGCGCGGCACGCGCGACAGCGCGGAGACGACGACATCGGCCACGCCCGTGCCGAGTGGATCGTCGGGCGAGCGGGCGGGCGAGCTTGCGAAGGGCAGAACCAGCACGACCGGAACATGGCCCGACGAGGGCTCCGCGGCGCGGGACCATCCGCGAAGGGAGACGCCGGCCGCCAGCAGGACCACGACTCCCGCGATCGCGGCCAGCCACGGGAGGGAGCCGCGAGGACGAACGACGCGTTCGGAGGTCGCCGTCGTCTGCTCATCCAGCGCGCGGAGGCGCTGGAGGTCGTCGCGCATGGCTCGCGCAGTGGGCGGGCGGTCCCCTGGCCGCCGTGCCATCGCCCGCTCCACCAGGGCAGCGACGGGCGCCGGCACGCCCGGCGCGACGGAGCGCAGGGGCGTCGGGCGGCCATCGAGAACGGCTGCGGCCACGTGCGCGACGTCCGGACCGTCGAACGGTCGGCGACCGCTGAGGATCTCGTACAGCAGGACGCCCGTGGAGTAGACGTCCTCGGCTTCGCTCGGCGACGCTCCCTCGTAGCGCTCGGGTGGAATGTACGCGGGTGTGCCCGCGACCCGACCACGGGCGGGCGCCGAAGGGCCGGCCCCGCTTTCGTCCGAGTCTTCGGACGTGAGCGAGCGGGCGAGCCCGAAGTCGAGCACCTTGACGCGACCGTCAGGCGTCAGGACGACGTTCGACGGCTTGACGTCGCGGTGCAGAAGGCCCTGCGCGTGAGCGGCGGCCAGCGCGTCGCAGAGTTGAGCGCCTACGAAGAGCGCCGTCGAGACAGAGACGGGCCCCCGCTGCAGCGTGGCCGCGAGGGTCTCGCCCGGAACGTACTCCATGACGATGTATGCGTCGGCAGCCGATTCGACGACGTCGTACACCGCCGCGATTCCCGGGTGATTGAGTGCCGCCGCCGCCCGGGCCTCGCGCAACAGTCGACGACGGGCTTCAGGGCGTTGAGCCCAGCGCTCGGAGACGCTCTTGAGCGCCACCTGGCGACGCAGCCTGGGGTCTTCGGCGAGGAAGACTTCGCCCATGCCCCCGGCGCCGAGCCGGGCCAGAACGAGATAGGGGCCGACGCGATCCGGGGAAGGCATGGCTCCCGAACCTCGCTCCTTATCCTGTGTGTGAACTTGGGCCGAGAGAGTAGCACGCCACCGCTCCGCCAAACCGGCCCCGCCCCAGCAAGATCATTGGCGCTCTCACTGCAACGCGCTATCCTCCCCGCCATGAACGTGCTCTTCCTCGGCGGGACCGGCAACATCTCGACGGAGTGCGTCGCGGAGTGCCTCGGGCGCGGGCACCAGGTCACGGTGCTCACGCGGGGACTGCGTGCCGTGCCCGCCGGGGTGACCGCGATCGCCGGCGACCGGTACTCGGCCGAGGACCTCGCGCGCGCCGCGGCGGCCGCGCGGTGGGACGCGGTCGTCGACTTCCTGGCCTACACGCCGCAGGACGTCGCGCTCGCCGCCGCCGCGTTCGACGGGCGCACGCGGCAGTACGTGTTCGTCAGCACCGCGGCCGTCTACGACAAGCCGAAGGCCTCGCTGCCGATCACCGAGGACGCGCCCGTCGGGAACCCGCACTGGGAGTACGCGCGCCTGAAGATCGCGGCCGAGGACGTGGCGCGCCGCGCGCACGCGGCCGGCCTCCCGACGACCATCGTGCGCCCGTCGTACACGTACGGCGACACCTGGATCCCCTCGGGCTTCGGCGGCCAGGACTACACCGTCGTCGACCGGATGCGCCGCGGGCTGCCGGTCGTGTGCCACGGCGACGGCACCGCCCTCTGGGTGATGACGCACGCGAGCGACTTCGCGCGCGGCTTCGCGGGCCTCCTGGGGAACGAGGCCGCGATCGGGGAGACGTTCCACGTCACGTCCGACGAGGTGATGACCTGGGACGCGATCTACGACGCGATCGGGAAGGCAGCGGGCGTCTCGCCCCGCATCGTCCACGTCCCGAGCGCGCTCGTCCTCGCGATCGTGCCCGACCGGGGGGCGAGCCTCCTCGGCGACAAGTCGCACAGCTCGGTGTTCGACAACGCGAAGCTGCGCCGTGCGGTGCCCGGCTTCGCCGCGCGGGTGCCGTTCGCCGAGGGCATCGCGCGGTCGGTCGCGTGGTTCGACGCCGACCCGGCGCGCCGCGTCGTGAGCGAGACGGCCAACGCCAACATCGATCGCGTCCTCGCCGCGTGGAGCCGGGCGTGGGAGGGCCTGCCCGAGGGCGGGCCGCGATGACGCGGAGCGCGTGGTGCGACCGGCCGCGGCGGCCGGCGTACCTCGAGCTCGAACAGATCGAGGTCCCCGGCGACTGGTTCGCCGTCTTCCGCGTCGCGCCGGACGTCTACGCCATCCACGAGCCCCACCAGGCGCAGGAGGTGATCTCGTACCTCGTCGTCGGCGAGCGGCAGGCCCTCCTCTTCGACACCGGCATGGGCCTCGCGCCGATCCGGCCCGTCGTCGCGAGCCTCACGGACCGTCCGGTCCTCGTCCTCAACTCGCACACGCACTGGGACCACGTCGGCGGCAACGCGGAGTTCTCCGCGATCCTCGGGATCGACGATCCGTACGCGCGGGCTCACGCCCTCGGCTGGAGCCACGAGGCGGTCGCGTCGGAGGTCGCGCCGGAGAACGTCTGCCTCGAGAAGCTGCCCGGCTTCGAGCCGTCGTCCTACCACGTGCGCGGCTTCCGCGCGACGCAGCACGTCGACGAGGGGGACCTCGTCGACCTCGGCGGCCGCGTCCTCCAGGTGCTGCGCCTTCCCGGCCACAGCCCCGACTCGATCGCCCTCCTCGATCCCGCGCGCCGTCTCCTCTTCTGCGGCGACACGTTCTACGAGGGGCCGATCTGGCTGTGGTTCCCCGGCACCGACCTCGACGCCTACGGGCGGAGCCTCGCCCGCCTCGCCGCGCTCGCGCCGTCGCTCGGCGCGGTGCTGCCGGCCCACTGCGTCCCGGTGGCCCGTCCCGGCCGCCTCGTCGAGCTCGCGGCGGCGTTCGCCGAGGTCCGCGCCGGCCGCACGCGGCCCGCGCCGCGGCCCGACGGCCTCGTCGAGCATGCCTTCGACGCCTTCTCGTTCTTGATGCGACCGGCCGTTTCGCGCTAGAACGGGTCTGGCGCCGGCCTTCGCCCCCGCCCCGAGCCTCGCCTTCCTGGAGACCCCGCGCATGATGAAACTCCCGCTCGCGTTGCCCGTCGTCCTCCTCGCCTCCGCCGCGCTGGCCGAGACGCCGGCCCCGAAGCCGTCGCCGGCCAGACCGGCCGGCTCCTTCGACATCGCGGCCCTCGACCGCAGCGTCGACCCGTGCGTGAACTTCTACGAGTTCGCGTGCGGCGGCTGGCGCAAGGCGAACCCCATCCCCGGCGACCAGACGCGATGGGGTCGCTTCAACGAGCTCGCCGAGCGGAACCGCGAGGAGCTCCACCAGATCCTCGAGAAGGCGAAGGCGCCGAAGGCCGACCGCTCGCCGATCGAGGCGAAGGTCGGCGACTACTACGCGGCCTGCATGGACGAGCCGGCGATCGAGGCGAAGGGCCTCGCGCCGGTCCAGCCGCTCCTCGACCGAGTGGCCGCGGTCGACTCGAAGCCGGCTCTCTTCCGCCTCCTCGGCCGGCACGAGGCCGAGGCGCTGCCCGCGCTCTTCCGCTTCGGGGCCTCGCCCGACATGCACGACTCGCGGCAGACGATCGCGAACCTCGGCCCGGGCGGCCTCTCGCTGCCCGACCGCGACGACTACCTGAACCAGGACGCGAAGTCGAAGGAGAAGCGGGAGAAGTACGTCGCCCACGTCGCGAAGGTGCTGGAGCTGGCCGGCGCCTCGGCCGAGCAGGCGAAGGCCGACGCCGACACCGTGATGAAGGTCGAGACGGCCCTCGCCGGCGTCCACCTCAAGCGCGTCGAGATGCGGGACCCGAAGAACCGCGACAACCCGATGACGCTCGAGGAGCTTCAGACGCTCGCGCCGGCGTTCGAGTGGAGCGAGTACCTGAAGGCGACCGGCGCGCCGGCGTTCACCCGCCTGAACGTCGCGGCGAGGAAGTACTTCGCCGAGGGCAACGCCGTCGTCCAGCAGACGACCCTGCCGGAGTGGAAGACGTACCTCCGCTGGCGGCTCCTCGACGCGGCCGCGCCCTACCTCGGCTCCGCCTTCGTCGCCGAGGACTTCGCCTTCAACCGCGCCTACCTGCAGGGCGCGAAGGAGATCGAGCCCCGCTGGAAGCGCTGCGTCCAGTCGACCGATCGCGCCCTCGGCGACGCCCTCGGGCAGCTCTACGTCGAGAAGACGTTCGGAGCGGACGGCAAGGCCCGCATGGCGAAGATGATCGACGCGATCACCGTGGCCCTGCGCGAGGACATCGAGACGCTCGACTGGATGACGCCCGACACCAGGAAGAAGGCCCTCGCCAAGCTCGCCGCCTTCGACCGCAGCAAGGTCGGCTACCCGGACGAGTGGAAGGACTACTCGTCGGTCGAGGTGACGCGCGGCGACTACTACGGCAACGCGCGCCGGGCGCGGGTGTTCGAGGTGAAGCGGGACTTCGCCCGCATCGACAAGCCGACCGACCGCACGCTCTGGGGCATGACCCCGCCGACGGTCAACGCGTACTACAACTCCTCGAACAACGAGATCGTCTTCCCGGCCGGGATCCTCCAGCCGCCCTTCTTCGACCGCGCGATCGACGATCCCGTCAACTACGGCGGCATCGGCGTCGTGATCGGCCACGAGTACACGCACGGCTTCGACGACCAGGGCAGCAAGTTCGACGCGAACGGGAACTTCGAGAACTGGTGGACGGACGCCGACCGCCGGGCCTTCGACGAGCGCACCGCGTGCATCGCGAGCCAGTACGACGGCTACGTCACGGTGAAGGACCCCGCGAACGGCGACGTGCACCTGAACGGCAAGCTGACCCTCGGCGAGAACACGGCCGACAACGGCGGCGTGCGGGTGGCGTACGCCGCGCTGCAGAAGTCGCTCGCCGGGAAGCCGCGGACGAAGATCGACGGCTTCACGGAGGAGCAGCGGTTCTTCCTCGGCTTCGCGAACGTGTGGTGCCAGAACGTGACGGAGGCCGCGGCGCGCCAGCTCGCCCAGACCGACCCGCACTCGTCCGGGGAGTTCCGCGTCATCGGCAGCGTCAGCAACAACCCGGAGTTCGCCGCCGCCTTCGGCTGCAAGGCGGGCCAGCCGATGGTCCGCGCGAACGCCTGCCGGGCGTGGTGAGGACGCGTTGACGTTCGGCTCGGTCGAGCTCTCCGCGCGCGTCGAGCGCGCGGAGAGCCGGCTCATCGCCGACTCCGTGGCCGAGGCGGTCCGCCGGGGCGCGCCCGGCGCCTTCGCGACGCCGCTCGCGGGCGGGGTCGCGGCCTTCGCCCGGCCCGGGTCTCCGCTCAACAAGGTCGCGGGCGCGGGCTTCTCCGGCCCGCTCGACGAGCGGGCGCTCGCCGAGGTCGAGGCCGCCTACGCCGCGCGCGAGACCGCGGTGCGCTTCGAGCTGTCCACGCTCGGGGACCCGAGCCTCCCGGCCCTCCTCACCCGGCGGGGCTACGTGCTCGAGGGGCACGAGCACGTGCTCGGCCGCCCGCTGCCCACTCCGCCGCCGCTCGAGCGGCACGACCTCCAGGTCCTGCGCAGCTCCGACCACGAGCGGCCGCTGTGGCTCGACACGGTGATCGAGGGCTTCGCGCACCCGGACGACCAGGGGGTCGCCTCCGGCGAGTCGTTCCCGCGCGAGCTGCTCGTGGAGACGATGGACGACATGGCCGGGGTGGAGGGCTTCGTCCGGTACCTCGCGTGGCGGCGGGGATCGGTCGCGGGCGGCGGCTCGCTGCGCGAGGCCGACGGCGTGGCGATCCTCTGCGGCGCGGCGACGCTGCCGGCCCACCGTCGCCGGGGCGTGCAGACCGCGCTCCTCGCCGCGCGCCTCGACGACGCGGGCCGCGGCGGCTGCGACGTCGCGATCGTCACGACGCAGCCCGGCTCGAAGTCGCAGGAGAACGTGCAGAAGCAGGGCTTCGCCCTCCTCTACGCGCGGGCCGTGCTCGTGAAGGCGCACGGGGCGTGAAGGTCCACCTCGTCGACGGCACGTACGAGCTCTTCCGCGCCTTCTTCGGCGTGCCGGAGGCGCGCGACGCGGCCGGCCGCCCGGTCAACGCCATCCGCGGGCTCCTCGCGACGCTCGTCTCGCTCCTCCACGAGCCGGGCGTCACCCACGTCGCGTGCGCCTTCGACCACGTGATCGAGTCGTTCCGGAACGAGCTCTTCGCCGGCTACAAGACGGGGGAGGGCATCGACGCCGACCTCCTCGCCCAGTTCCACCCGGCGGAGGACGCGATGCGCGCCCTCGGCGTCGTCGTCTGGCCGATGGTCGAGTTCGAGGCGGACGACGCCCTCGCCACCGGGGCGCTCCTCTACCGGGACGCGCCCGGCGTCGAGCAGGTCGTCCTGTGCTCGCCGGACAAGGACCTCTCGCAGTGCGTCGTCGGCACGCGCGTCATCTGCCGCGACCGCCGGAAGCGACAGGACCGCGACGAAGACGGCGTCGTCGCCCGCTTCGGCGTCCGCCCGCCCTCGATCCCCGACTGGCTCGCCCTCGTGGGCGACACGGCCGACGGGATCCCCGGCGTCCCCGGGTTCGGCGAGAAGTCGGCGTCGGCGGTGCTCGCGGCCCACGCCCACATCGAGCGCATCCCCGACGACCCCTCGCAGTGGCGAGCCGACGTGCGGGGACGCGACCGCCTGGCCGCGTCGCTGCGCGAGCGGCGGAAGGACGCGTACCTGTACCGCGACCTCGCGACGGTCCGGACGGACGTGCCGATCGCGGAGTCGCTCGCCGACCTCGAGTGGCGGGGCGCGCGCCGCGACGAGCTCGCGACCCTGTGCGACGCCATCGGCGCCCCGGAGATCGTGGACCGGGTCAGGCGCTGGGCCTGACCGCACCCCCTCTCGCCAGCGCCTCCGCGAGCGCCGCGCCCACCGGCTCCCACAGCCGCGCCCGCCCGTTCTCGAACGAGACGGCTCGCGCCGCGCGCGCGAGGAACGGCTCGAGCTCGTGCGTCGCCACCAGGACGCGCGCGCCTCGATCGAGGACCCCGTTCGTCCAGGCGACGATCGCGTCGCGCATCGCGCGGTCGAGGGTTTCGAGCGGCTCGTCGAGGACGATGGTCGAGGGCGCGCCGATGCGCGCGGCGGCCCAGACGGCCCTCCGCCGCTGCCCCATCGACAGCTCGCGGACCGACCGGCCGCCGAGGCCGGCGAGGCCCACCTCCTCGAGCGCGGCCGAGGCGCGCGCTCTCGGCTCGCCCCGCAGGCGGCAGACGAGCTCCAGCACGTCGGCGAGGGTCGCGTACGGCGTCACGTCCGGCTGCTCGGGCACGTAGGCGAGGCCGCGCCGCGCGGCCGCCTCGTCCGTCCACAAGTCGCGTCCGTCGACTTCCACCGTGCCCGCGTCCGGCCTCTCGACGCCCGACGCGAGGCGCAGGAGCGTGCTCTTGCCGCTGCCGTTCGGGCCCAGGACGAGCGTGAGGCCGTCGCCGATCGCGAGGTCCGCGACCTCGACGACGGGCGCGCCCGGCCGGTAGGCGAACGAGACGCCTCGGAAACGGATCACCGAGTCCTCCACGAGAGCGGGTCGCCGGCCGCGAGATAGTGCAGCGCGGCCCAGCGGCTCACGCGCAGATCGCGCTCGCGGCGAGACGCGGCGGCGAGGGCCCACGGCGCGGCGGCGAGAGCCGCGAGGGCGAGCCACGGGACGAGGGCGACGGCGGCGGCGAGGAACGCCCCCTCGCCGAGGACGACGCCGCCCGGGGGCGACGCGCCGGCCGGGCGGCGCAGGGCGCCCGCGCCGCGCGCGGCCACGAGCGGCGCGGCGGCCGCGGCCACCACGGCGGCCGTCGGGCCGTGGAGCCAGGCCGCGGCGGCGACGCACAGGAGTGACGCCGCCGCCAGCACCGCGGCGTCGGCCCGCACGCGCCGATCGGCGCTCCACGGCAGCGAGCGGGCCCACGGCCAGGGCGGCCGCAGGAGCGCCAGCCGGTCGCACGCGCGCGCCACGACGACGGCCACGGCCAGCACCGCGCCGAGGCGCGCGCCCGCGCGGCCAGGAGCGGCGGCAGGTCCGGGTTGTTGCGGGCGAGGGCGTACGCCGCCGCCAGCGGGACGACGGCGAGCGCGAGCGCCGGCGGGAGGGCCGGCGCGACGACGCGCGCGGCGATCGACTCGGCCAGCGGCAACGGCCCGCGCCACCGGGGCGCGGACAGCGGCTGCGGCTTCGCGGCCGGCGCGCCGCCGAGGCGGTCGCAGACGGCGAGGAGCGCGCCGGCGGCGAGGAGGCCGGCGCCGCCATAGGCCAGGGCGGCGACCGCGGCCGTGAGGCCCAGCGCGAGCGCCGCGAACGGCCGCGGAGACGGCGCGAAGGCGGCGCCCAGGGCGACGGCCGACGCCGCGAGCGCCAGCGCGCGCCAGGGGGTGGCCGGCTCGCCGCCGGCGAGGGCCGCGGCGGTCAGCAGCGTGCCGCCCGCGACGAGCGGCAGCTGCGCCGCGGCAAGGCGAGCGCGGCGGCGCGGCGATGGGCGGCGGCGCTCGACGGCAGGTGGCGGATCCAGCCGGAGGTCGAGAACGCGAGCCTGGGCGCGGCCCACGCGGCGATGGCGATGCCGATGGCGAGGACCGCCGCCAGCGGGCCGGCCCCGAGCCGCGGCGCGGCGAGGGCCGACGCGAGGGCGCGGAGGGTCGCGGCCGGGTCGTGAGAGAGTCCGATGGCGACGGCCAGGGCGCCCGCGAGGGGCGCGAAGGCCACCTGGGCGAGGCGGACGCCGGAGGCGAGGTGGAAACGGAGCACTTGGGGATTATCGGCGGGGAACGGACTTACGGACCGACGGACTCGGCCTTGTGGGTTGGGGACGGAAGAGAGGAAACGGGAACGGACAACGGGAACGGACACCGGAAACGGACAACAGAAACGGACGGAGCGGGCACTCGATACTTCGAGTGCCCGCTCTTTGCATCCTCGTATTCACGGGGATCGTTCGGCGGCCCCGTGAATACTCGGGGCCCTAGTACCTGTACCTATCCGACTTGTAGGGGCCCTGGACGTTCACGCCGATGTAGGCGGCCTGCTCCTTGGTCAGCTCCGTGAGCTGGGCGTTGAGGCGCGTGAGCTGGAGGCGGGCGACCTTCTCGTCGAGCTGCTTCGGCAGCGTGTAGACGCCCACCGGGTACTCGCCGCTGTCGCGCTTCGTCCACAGCTCGATCTGGGCCATCGTCTGGTTCGCGAACGACGACGACATCACGTACGAGGGGTGGCCCGTGGCGCAGCCGAGGTTCACGAGGCGGCCCTTGGCGAGGAGGAGGAGCCGCTTGCCGTCCGGGAAGATCACGTGGTCGACCTGCGGCTTGATCTCCTCCCAGCGGTACTTCTCGAGCGAGGCGACGTCGATCTCGTTGTCGAAGTGGCCGATGTTGCAGACGATCGCCTGGTCCTTCATCTTCGCCATGTGCTCGTGGCGGATGACGTGGTAGTTGCCCGTCGCGGTCACGAAGATGTCGGCCTTGTCGCACGCGTAGTCCATCGTGACGACGCGGTAGCCCTCCATCGCGGCCTGGAGCGCGCAGATGGGGTCGATCTCGGTCACCCACACCTGGGCCGAGAGGGCGCGCAGGGCCTGGGCCGAGCCCTTGCCCACGTCGCCGTAGCCGCAGACGAGGGCGATCTTGCCGGCGACCATGACGTCGGTCGCGCGCTTGATGCCGTCGACGAGCGACTCGCGGCAGCCGTAGAGGTTGTCGAACTTCGACTTCGTCACCGAGTCGTTGACGTTGATCGCCGGGATCCGCAGCTCGCCCTTCTCGTGCATCTGGTAGAGGCGGTGGACGCCCGTCGTCGTCTCCTCGGTGACCCCGCGGACGGAGGCGAGCTGCCGCGAGTACCAGCCGGGCTGGGCGGCGAGGCGCTTCTTGATGGAGGCGAAGAGGAAGCGCTCCTCCTCGCTCTTCGGGTTCGCGACGACGGAGGCGTCCTTCTCGGCCTTCGCGCCGAGGTGCAGCAGCAGCGTGGCGTCGCCGCCGTCGTCGAGGATCATGTTCGAGGTGCCGCCGTCCGGCCACTCGAAGATCGCGTGGGTGAACTCCCAGTAGTCCTCGAGCGACTCGCCCTTGTAGGCGAAGACGGCGGTGCCGCCCTTCGCGATGGCGGCCGCGGCGTGGTCCTGGGTCGAGAAGATGTTGCACGACGCCCAGCGGACGTCGGCGCCCAGGGCCTTCAGGGTCTCGATCAGCACGGCGGTCTGGATCGTCATGTGGAGGGAGCCCGAGATGCGGGCGCCCTGGAGGGGCTTCTTCGACGCGTACTCGTCGCGGATCGCCATGAGGCCGGGCATCTCGGTCTCGGCGACGGCGATCTCCTTGCGGCCCCAGTCGGCGAGCGCGAGGTCGGCGACGCGGTAGTCGGCCACGGCCTTGGCCTGAGTTGCGGACATTCCTGACTCCTCGATAGTGGCGGAGCGCCGGAAATGCGAAGGCGCTCCAAACCGGTTCTTTGGTTTGCGAGCGCCGTTGTTCACGCTGAGCCTGGCCCCGTTCGAGGACGGGGTCGCAGCGCCCCTCAGCCGTCCTCCATTGTCACCGACCGGCGGCCCCGAGGGAAGGCCCCTTCGCTCGGGCCACCCCAGCCGTCGAACTCATCAGAACCGCACGCGGACGCCCGCGACCGCGTAGTGGAAGAGGGCGAAGGTGTACACCTCGTCGTTGTCCGCGCCGCCCTCGAGGAGCCGGTAGCCGAGGTCGAGCTCGACGCGGTCGGACACGCGCCACACGCCCTTGAGCGAGACGTCCTCGGCCCGGCCCTGCGGGGCGGCGAGGGCGTCGGCCTCGAGCTCGACGGCGAAGCGGTCGGTGGCCTGGTACCGCGCGTAGGCGTAGAGCAGGGGCACGACACCGACGTTCTCCTTCACGGAGCGTCCCGGCGCGCCCGAGAGGCCGATCTCCGCCGAGCGCACCTTCAGGGTCGCGCCGAGGCGGAAGGTCCAGTTCCCGCGCGGCGCGAAGCGCCAGTACCAGGTCGCGCGGTACGAGTCGAAGCGGTAGCTCGCCGCCAGCGGTCGGCCGGCCGCGAAGGTCAGCTCCTGGAAGTCGACGGGCGCGGACGGCACGAACGTCTGCTCGAGCCGCAGCGGCGCCGCGAGCAGGCGCACGGACTGGCGCCCGCCGAGGTCCCACGTGAGGGTCGCCCGCAGCGCTCCGGACGGGCCCTCGTCCGGGAGCTCCACGAGGGAGCCCGAGTCTCCGGGGATGCGGAAGTCGTTGCGGGCCTGCCACGCGCCGCCGGCCTCGACGGCGGCGTGCAGGCCGGAGGGAGACGCGGGCGCGGCGCCGGCGGCGACGAGGAGGGCGGCGAGGAAGAGTCGATCGGGTCTCATGCACGCAGCAGTACGAGGCGCGGGCGCGGCCGGATCGTCAAAGAAGGTCATCGCGAGGTCGGCTGCGGCTCGGCGCGCCGTTAATCGTCTTTACCGATTACTCATGCGCAAACTATCTATTTTTCAAGATCGCGTCCGCGGCCTAGCTTGCGATCGTTCGGTTCCCGCGCCGAGCGGGCGCGCCCGGATGGGCCGGGCGCTCGAACGAGGAGAAGACATGGACCGCTTCCGGTCGCTCGCCCCCTTCGCCGCTCTCGCCGTGACTCTGGCCGTCGCCGCTCCCGCCCTGGCCGGGTCGGACGCCGCGCCCCGGGCCGCCCTCGCCACCGACCTCATGGAGCAGGCGAGAGACAGCGCGTTCGAGCTGCGGCGCAGCGCCGCGCGGCTCGACTCCATGAGCGGCTCGAAGATGAACAGCACGCAGGCGCATCGCTGGGAGCTCGCGGGCATGCGCGACGACGTGAACCGTCTCGGAGTCCTCCTCTCGCACCTGGAGCAGATCGCCCCGGAGACGACGCCGCTCCAGCAGCGGACGATCGCCGGCGTGAAGACGCACGTCCAGGCGCTCGCGGACGCGGCCACGAAGGCGATCGAGCTGAAGTCGGACAACGCGGCGAACCGCCTCTTCCCCGAGTACCGCGCGGCGGTGACCACGATCTACCGCAGCGCGGCGGAGCTCGACCGCATGCTCGACGCGGTCCTCGACTACAAGGAGGCGCACGCCCGCCTCGCCGAGGTCGAGGCGTCGGCGTCCGGCGCGGCGGCGGTCCGGCGGGAGTAGCGGGACGGGCGGGACGACGGCCGGCCCCCGGGCCCGCGACGGCGCCGGGGGCCGGCCGCGCGGCCCCGCTCGCCTTCAGCTTTTCGTCCGCGCGGCGATGCGGGCTTCCGCCCCCGCCCACCCGGCGTCGAGCGGGTGGCCGGGCTCGTCGACGTCCACGAGGACGGGCGCGTGGTCGGACGGCGTGGGCTTGCCCTTCCGCGCCTCGCGGTCGATCTCCGCCCAGACGGTGCGAGCGGCGAGGGGCGCCGTCACCAGCAGGTGGTCGATGCGCAGGCCGAGGTTCTTGTGGAACATGCCGGCCTGGTAGTCCCACCAGGTGTAGCGGCGGCCCTCGGGGTGGTGCCGCCGGTACGCGTCATCGAGGCCCCACGCCAGAAGCCGGCCGTAGGCGGCGCGCTCGGCCGGAGAGACGTGGGTGCTGCCGTCCCGCAGCCGCGGGTCGCCGACGTCTTCCGCGGCCGGCGCGACGTTCATGTCGCCGCCGACGAGGAGCGGCTCCGCGGGCGACGCCGTCTCGCGCAGCCAGCGCTCGAGCCGCGCGAACCAAGCGAGCTTCGCGTCGTAGTGCGGCGAGCCGAGCGAGCGGCCGTTCGGCGCGTAGACGGAGACGACGCGGACGCCGCCGCAGCGTGCGGCGATCATCCGCGCCTCGGCGAGCGGCTCGTCGTCGTGCTCCTCCGCCGTCGCCGCCGGCCGGAGCGGCTCGCCGAAGTTCGTCGCGACCTCCGCGATCCCGACCCGGCTCGCGATCGCGACGCCGTTCCAGCGGCCCTCGCCGTGGTGGGCGACGTCGTAGCCCGCCTGGCGGAAGGCGAGCGCGGGCACGGCGCCGTCGGCGAGCTTCGTCTCCTGCAGGAGCAGGACGTCGGGCCGCGCGCGGTCGAGCCAGCCGATCACCCGCTCGAGCCGCGCGCGGAGGGAGTTGACGTTCCATGTCGCGATCCGCACGCGACGAGCTTAACGCCGTCAGCTCCCGTTCTTGACCTCCGTCCAGAGGCGGTCGTAGAGGACCGTGGCGTCGCCCAGGTCGCGGATGAGCTCGAGGCGCTTCACGACGTCGGGCGGGGGGAAGACGGCCGGGTGGTTCCGGATCCCGGGCGGCAGCAGCGGCCACGCCGCCCGGTTCGGGCTCGAGTAGCGCATCGTCCGGCAGATCTCGGCCGCCACCTCCGCCTCGAGCGTGAAGTCGAGGAACGCGTGGGCGAGGTCGGGGTCGCGCGCGTCGCGGGGGATCGCGAGGTTGTCGATGAAGAGCGTCCCCCCCTCCTTCGGGACCACGTAGACGATGTCCGGGCTCTGGTCCATCGCCTTCGCGAACTGGCCGTTCCAGCCCTGGGCGATCCACGCGTCGCCGGAGAGCAGCACGTCCTCGAAGTTCGTCGAGTTGTAGGCCCGCACGAGCTTCTTCTGCCGCCGCAGGTCGTCCCGCGCCGCGGCGAGCAGCCGCTCGTCGGTGGTGTTGAGGCTGTGGCCGCGCATCGCGAGCGCCGCCCCGAACGCCTCGCGGGCGTCGTCGAGCACGAGGATCCGGCCCGCGTAGCGCGGGTCCCACAGCGCGGACCAGGAGTCGACGACGCCGCGGACCTTCCTCCGGTCGTAGGCGATCCCCGTCGTGCCCCAGAAGTAGGGCACGGTGTGCGCGTTGCCGGGATCGTAGGCCCGGTCGAGGAACTCGGGCGCGACGTTCGCGAGGTGCGGCAGCCGCGAGCGGTCGAGCGGACGGAGGAGGCCCTGGGCGAGGAGCACCTGCACCGAGTAGTCCGACGGGCACACGACGTCGTAGCCCGCGTTGCCGGCCTGCAGCTTCGCGAGGAGGGCCTCGTTCGAGTCGTAGAGGTCGACGTTGACCTTCACCCCGAGGCGCCGCTCGAACCGGGCGATCGTCTCGGGCGCGATGTAGTTCGACCAGATGAAGAGGTTGAGCTGGCGGGCGGGAGCGGCCGCCCCGCCCGCGGCGAGGACGAACGGCGCGCCGAGGATGGCGAGGCCGATCGCGGCCGGCGCGGCGGCGAGGCGCAGCGCGCGCCCCTGCTCGAGCAGGAACGCCGCGAGCAGGAGGAGGGCGGTCGCGGCGAGCAGCATCGTCGAGACGGCGTTGATCTCCGGCGAGAGGCCCGTCTTGACCATCGAGTAGATCTGCAGCGGCAGCGTGGTCGCGCCCACGCCGGCCACGAACGAGGTCACCACGTAGTCGTCGATCGACAGGGCGAAGACGAGGAGGGCGGCGGCGAGCACGGCGGGAAAGATCGAGGGCAGCGTGACCATGAAGAAGGTCCGCCACGGCGACGCGCCGAGGTCCATCGCGGCCTCCTCGAGGCTCGCGTCGAAGCCGGCGATCCGGGCCTTCACGACGACGAACGCGTACGAGACGGTGAAGCCGACGTGGGCGAGGACGATCGTGAGGAAGCCGAGGCGCAGGCCGAGCGCCGCGAAGAGGAGGAGCATCGACGCGGCGAGGACGATCTCGGGGGCCACGGTGGGGATCGTGATGAAGCCCTCGAGCGCGGACTGGCGCCGGAAGCGGTGGCGGTGGAAGGCGAGGGCGGCGGCGGTGGCGACCGCGGTGGCGACCACCGTCGTGGCGAGGGCCACCGCGAGGCTGTTGCGCAGGGCCTGGAGGATCGCGGGGTTGGTGGCCGCCTTCGCGTACCACTCGAGGGTGAAGCCGCCCCACGAGGCGGAGAGGCGGCTGCGGTTGAAGGAGAGCACGACGAGGACGGCGATCGGCGCGTAGAGGAAGAGGTAGGCGCCGGCGGAGAAGCCGCCGAGGAGAACCGCCGCCCCGCGCGTGCGCCGAGCGCCGCCCGCCATCGCTTCAGAGCTGCTGCGCCGAGCGCAGCGGCCGGCGGAAGGCGAGGAGGAGCAGCACGACCACGAGGGACAGGACGAAGGAGAGGGCGGCGCCGAAGGGCATGTCGCGGGCCACCGCGAACTGGCTCTGGATCAGGCCCCGACGTAGGCCGTCTTGCCCCCGCCGAGGAGGTCCGGCGCGAGGTAGGCCCCGAGGGAGGGGATGAACACGAGAACGGATCCCGCCACGATCCCGGGCCTCGTCTGCGGCACCACGACGCTGCGGAACGTCCGCCACGCGTCGGCCCCGAGGTCGGCCGCCGCCTCGAGGAGGGCGGGATCGAGCTTCTCCAGCGAGACGTAGAGCGGGATGATCATGAACGGCAGCTCCCCGTAGACCTGGCCGAGCAGGACCGCGAAGTCGTTGTAGAGGAGCTCGGCCCGCGGCAGCCCCAGCGCGGCGAGGCCGAGGTTGAAGACCCCCTCCGTGCGCAGCAGGACGATCCACGCGTACATCCGCACGAGGAAGCTCGTCCAGAAGGGAAGCACGACGAGGGTCAGGAGGAGGTTGCGCCAGCGGGCCGGGGCGACCCGGGCGATCCACCACGCGACCGGGTACGCGACGAGCAGGCACAGGAGCGTCGTCGCGGCGGCGAGGAGGACGCTGCGCCAGAGGATGTTCAGGTAGAGGGGCTCCACGGCGCGCAGGTAGTTCGCGGCCGAGGCGTCGCGGACGACGCCGCCGTAGGCGGAGCGCCGGCCGAGCGACACCCCGAGCATGAGGAGCTGGGGCACGTAGAAGAGGGCGAGGAGCGCGGCGAGCGCGGGCGAGAGGAGCCACGCGGCGTGGCGGCGCGAGCCGTTCACGCCCGCCCCCCCTCGTCGAGCCGGAGCACCGCCTCGGGCGGGAAGCAGACCGTGACCGCGTCGCCGCGCCGGCGCCCACGGGCGAGGACGTTGCCCTCGCCCACGCTCAGCACCTCGCCGCCGACCCGGACCCGCCAGTCCGTCCAGTCGCCGAGGAACACCTCGTCGTCGATGAGGCCGGCGTACGCGTTCTCGTGGCGGTCGACGAGGCTGATCTTCTCCGGGCGCAGCCCGATCCACGCCGGCGCGGCGTCCGGCCAGCCCCCGTCGTCGACCGCGGCGAGCTCGAGCCCGGCCGGCGTGCGCAGCAGCACCCGTCCGCCGCGGCGGCCGGTCACGCGGACCTCGAGCAGGTTCGCGACCCCGAGGAAGTCGGCGACGAAGCGGGTGCGCGGCGTCTCGTAGAGCGCCTCGGGCTCGTCGACCTGCTCGACCCGGCCCGCGCTCATCACCGCGATCCGGTCCGACATCACGAGCGCCTCGTCCTGGTCGTGGGTGACGAAGAGGAAGGTGATCGACAGGCGCTCCTGGAGGTTCTTGAGCTCGACCTGCATCTCCTTCCGCAGCTTCGGGTCGAGGGCCGCCATCGGCTCGTCGAGGAGGAGCACGTCGGGCTCGAGGACGAGGGCGCGCGCGAGGGCGACCCGCTGCTTCTGCCCGCCGGAGAGCTCCGAGGTGCGGCGGGCCCCGAGGTCCTTCATCCGCACGAGCTCGAGCGCGCGCGCCACGCGGTCCTCGACCTCGCCCCGCGGGAGCTTCTTCACCTCGAGCCCGAAGGCCACGTTGCCGAAGACCGTGCGGTGGGGGAAGAGCGCGTAGTGCTGGAAGACGGTGTTGACCGGACGGCGGTGGGCCGGACGGTCCGTCACGTCGCGGCCCGAGATCGAGATCGAGCCGGCGTCGGGCGCCTCGAAGCCGGCCACGAGGCGCAGGAGCGTCGTCTTGCCGCAGCCGGAGGGTCCGAGCAGGGTGAGGAACTGGCCGGGCGGCACGTCGAGGGAGACGTCGCGCACCGCGCGGACCGGTCCGTAGCCCTTCGAGACGCCGCGGATCCGCAGGTCGCCCTTCGTGTCGGCGCGCTCCCCCGGCATCCCCGTCAAGGCCCGAGCACCTCGAAGAGGTGCCGGATCTCGTCGTCGACGTCGGCGGGATCGTCGACCGTCCGGCCGATCTCCTCGCGCAGGAAGTCCCCGAAGCGCTTCTTCATGCGGTGGAGCTCGAGCCGGACCGCTTCGGGGCTCACGCCCCACTCCGCGGCGACCTCCGCGTCGTACGCCCCGGGCGCCCCGTCCTGCAGGAACGGCTTCAGCCGCGCGAAGCGATCCGACTTGCCGCGCCGCGCGTAGTGGTCGGCGAGGCGTCCCCACACGCGGTCCATGACCGTCCGCGCCCAGCTCTTCTCGAACTCCGTCTCCGGCGTCGCGGGGTCGGGCGGCTCGGCGGCCAGCTTCTTCTCGGCCGCCTCGGCGTCGAGCGACACGAGCCGGCGGCCGCCGCCGCGCTTCTGCGCGCGCTCGCGGTCGCGCTCGTTGCTCAGGTAGTGGCGCACCGAGACGAGGAGGAAGGCGCGGAAGCGGCCGCGGTCGCGGTGCGCGTCGCGCACGACTTCCTTCTCGATGAAGCGGGCGAAGTAGCCCTGGGTCAGGTCCTCGGCGTCGGCCGCGCTCACGCCGCTGCGCCGCACGTAGGCGTACACGGGAAACCAGTAGCTCTCGCAGAGCAGGGCGAGGGCGAGCCGCGCCTCCTCGTCGTCGCTCGAGGACGCGCGGAGGATGAGGCTCCACCGCGTCGTGTCGAACCGCGCCAGATCTCGCCTCCGGGTCGCCGATTGTCGTCGTCCGCGGCGAGCGGCGTCAACCGCGCTTGACTCGGCGGCCGACGGCTCCTAATGTCCTCCTCGTCGCCACCCCAACACGCGACGTCTGGCGCCCGGGCAGGAGCGCGCATGCTGCCGACTCCCGAGGATGATCAGCCGACTCCGCGCAGTCCGAGGGGATGGAACCTCCTGCGGTGGCTACTGGGTGGCGACAATCCGTCGAGCGCGACGGTACGCCCGCCGAGCCTGCCGTCCGGAGAGCGCTTCGGACGCTACCGGATCGTGGGGATCGTCGGCGAGGGCGGCATGGGCCGAGTGCACCTCGCCGAGGACGAGACGCTCCGCCGGAACGTCGCGCTCAAGGTCCTGAAGAGCACCGACGACTCGTCGCGCCGCCGCTTCCTGCGCGAGGCGCGGGCCGCCGCCCGGGTGAGCCACCCGAACCTCTGCCCGATCTACGAGGTCGGCGAGCACGACGGCCAGCCCTACATCGTCATGGAGCTGCTCGCCGGCGAGACCCTGGCCACGCGGCTGAAGCGAGGGCCGCTGCCCCCCGAAGAGGCGGTCGCGCTGGCCCTCGACCTGCTCGAGGCCCTCTCCGCGCTGCACGACGCGGGCGTCGTCCACCGCGACGTGAAGCCGTCGAACCTCTTCCTGACCCCGCACGGCGGGCGACTCGTCGACTTCGGCCTCGCGCACGAGGCGCCGGGCGAGCCCGTCTCGCGCTCCGACTCGAGCGGAGAGCTCACGACTCCCGGCCTCGTCGTGGGAACGCCGGGCTACATGGCGCCCGAGCAGATCCTCGGCCACGCGGTCGACGCGCGGGCCGACCTCTTCTCCGCGGGGGCGCTGCTCCACGAGGCCCTGACCGGCCGGCGCGTCTTCGCCGGCGACAGCGCGGCGGCGGTCCTCTCGGCGACTCTCTACGAGGATCCCCCGCCGCTCGAGGGCTCGGCCGAGCTCGTCTCGCTCGACGCGCTCGTCCGCCGCGCGCTCGCGAAGAAGCCCGCGGAGCGCTTCGCCTCCGCCCGCGAGCTCTCGGACGCGCTGCGCACGGGGGCGCGGGCGGCGGGACGGGACGCCGGGCGCGCCAGCGGCGAGGTCTTCGTGGGGCGCAAGGCCGAGCTCGCCTGGCTCGACGAGCGGATGGCCGCGGCGGTGGCGGGATCCGGCGGGGTCGTCTTCGTGACCGGCGACCGCGGCGCGGGCAAGAGCGCGCTCGTCGACGAGTTCGTGAGGCGGGTGCGGTCCTCGCCCCGGCCGGTCACGGTCGCCTGCGGCCGCTGCGACGAGGCGATCGGCCCGGCCGAGGCGTTCCTGCCCTTCTTCGAAGCGCTCTCGCGGCTGCTGACGGGCCGGGCGCGGGAGAGGGCCTCCGTGCTGCTGCGCACCCACGCGCCGACGATCGCGGTGCAGATGCCCCCGGGCGTCCTCCCGGACCCCGACGGCGCGCTGCGCCGACAGACGCTCGGCGCGACCAAGGAGCGCCTGATCCGCGAGGCGGGCGACTTCATGGACGCCACGAGCCGGACGTATCCGACCCTGCTCGTCGTCGAGGACATGCAGTGGGCGGACCCGGCCAGCGCGGACCTGCTCCACCACGTGGGGAAGCGCCTCGTCCGCCAGCGCACGCTCCTCGTCGCGACGCTGAGGCAGGGCGAGATGGAGGCGGACAACCCCCGCCTGCGCAAGTGCGCGCTCGACCTGCGGGCGAGCGGCGCGGCCCGCGAGCTCGCCCTCGGCCCGCTCGCCCCGAACGAGGTCGCCGAGTACCTCGACGCCCGGTTCCCCGGCCACGCGTTCCCGGCCGAGCTGGCCGCCGCCGTGCACGCGCGCACCGAGGGGCTCGCGCTCTTCGTCCGCAGCCTGGTCGACGTCCTCGTCGAGCGCGGCGACGTCTCTCGAGCCGGCTCCGTCTTCGCCCTCACGCGCTCGCTCGAGACGATCGACCTCCAGCCGACCGCGGGCCTGCGCGACCTCGTGCAGCGGCAGCTCGACGGCCTCGGCGCCGGCGAGCGCGAGATCCTCGAGGTCGCGAGCGTCGCCGGCCGCGAGTTCCTGAGCCCGGTCGTGGCCCAGCTCCTCTCGCGCGCGGAAAGGGACGTCGAGGAGGACCTCCAGCGGCTCGCCCGCGTCCGCCGCCTCGTGGTCGCCGCGGGGGAAGAGACGCTGCCCGACGGCACGCTGGCCGTCCGCTACCGCTTCGCGCACGGCCTCTATCCGGCGGTCCTGCGCGAGGAGCTCGTGCCGTCGCGGCGGGTCGCGCTGCACCGCGAGGTCGCCGGCTGGCTGCGCCGCCGCTGGGGCACCGACGCGCCCCGCATCGCGACCGAGATCGCCCGCCACTGCGAGGAGGCCCACGACGTCGAGGGCGCCGTGCTCTTCCGGGGCCACGCCGGCGACAACGCGGCCCGCCGCTTCGCCTGCGCCGAGGCCGAGGAGCACTACGACTGGGCCTTCCGCTCGTTCGAGAGGCTGCCGGCCGAGGCGCGCCCGTCGGCCGCGATCTCGCTTCACCGGCGCCGGGCCTCGGTCCGGCTCGCGCAGGCACGCTTCGACGCCGCCGCCCTGGACTACGAGGCGATGCTCGCGGTCGCCCGCGCCACCGGCGCCGACACCGCGGAGCGCGGGGCGCTCGCCGGCCTGTGCGACGCGCTCTTCTTCGCCCAGAGGGCGGAGGAGATGTCGGCGCGGGCGCGCGAGCTGCTCGAGGTCGCCACTCGGGCGGGCGCGGCGGGGGACCTGGAGGAGGCCCGCGCCCGGATCGGCCAGGTGCTGCTGACCGAGGGCCGGCTGTTCGAGGCCGCGCCCCTCCTCGACGACGTGATCGAGAGCTCCCGCCGCCGGGGCCTGCGCGTGCCGCTCAAGCTCGCCCTGGCGTACCGCGGCTTCGTCCACTACTGGCAGACGGAGTACCAGGCGGCGGAGGCGACGAACGCGGAGGCGGCGGCGGCCGCGGTCGACCTCGGCGACGGCTTCTCGGCCCTCGTCGCCCGAATGTTCCTCGGGCTGTCGCGCGGCCACCTCGGGCGCATGTCGGAGGCGCTCGAGGACTTCCACGACGCCAGAGCGGCCGCCGAGCGCAACGACGACCGCTACTGGCGGCCGCGCATCGTGAGCAACATCGGCTGGCTGCACCGGGAGCTGGGGCTGCTCGACAGCGCCCGCGACTGGGACAGCCAGGCCCTCGCCCTGGCCCGGGTGAGCGGGCCCGGCCCCGAGGTCGAAGCGCTCCTCAACCTCTACGTGGACGACGTGCGCGCCGGGCGGGTCGAGCAGGCCGAGGCCCGCCTCGCCGAGCTCGAGCAGACCGCGTCCCGCAAGCCGCTGCTGCGGTGGATGAGCGATCTGCGCCTGGCCACGGCGGCGGCCGAGCACTGGCTGGCCCGCGGCGTGGCGGACCGGGCCGACGAGCACGCGCTGAGGCTCGCGCGGACGGCCGCCTCACTCGGCGCGCGAAACTACGCCTGCTCGGCCGAGCGCGTCCGGGCCGAGGCGGCGCTCGAGCGGGGGACCGGCCTCGACGAGGCCGCCTCGCGCCTCGCATCGGCCCTCGACGCGCTCGCCCGCACCCCGGCGCCCCTCGAGACCTGGAAGTCCGCGCGCGTCCTCGGCCTCGTCCGGCGTCGGCTCGCCGACGAGGCGGGCGCCCGCGCCGCCTTCGGGCGAGCCGTGGCCGCCATCGAGACGATCGCGGCGGGCACGCGGGACGAAGCCCTGCGCACCCGCTTCCTGTCGCAGCCGGCGGTGCGCGAGGTGCTGAGCGGCGCGGCCGGCGCCGGACCCTGAAGCCCGCGGAGGATGCCCATGAAGCCCCACGCCGTCGGCCTGACCCTGGCCCTCACCCTCTCGGCCCTCGCGGCGTCCGCGCAGACGCCCGCGTCGTTCGTGGACCTCTTCGACGGCCGCGGGCTCGCGGGCTGGGTGAACGTCAACACGGCGCCCTCCACGTGGGCGTGGAAGGACGGGATGCTCGTCTGCTCCGGCCGGCCGATCGGCGTGATGTGCAGCGAGCGCCCGTACGAGAACTTCGTCCTGCACGTCGAGTGGCGGCACATGGAGCCCGGCGGCAACTCGGGCGTCTTCGTGTGGAGCGACGCGCGGCCGGGCGAGAGCCGCCTGCCGAACGGCGTCGAGGTCCAGATGCTGGAGCTCGAGTGGCCGAGGCTGAACGCGAAGGACGGCGTCGTGCCGCCGGTCGCCTACGTCCACGGCGAGCTCTTCGGCGTCGGCGGCGTGAAGACGACGCCCGACAACCCGCGTGGCGAGCGCAGCATGTCCGTCGAGAACCGCGCTCTGGGCCGCGGCCAGTGGAACACCTACGACGTCGTCGCGGTGGACGGCGTCGTCAAGCTCTCGGTCAACGGCAGGTTCGTGAACGGCGTGAAGGGCGCCACGCAGAAGAAGGGCTTTCTCTGCCTGGAGTCCGAGGGAGCCGAGATCCACTTCCGCAACGTGCGGATCCTCGAGCTGCCGCCGGGCGTCACGACCCCGGCTCAGACGGCGCCCGACCCGCGACCGGTGGCGACGCCCGCGCAGTAGGGCACGCCCGCGCCGCGAGGGCGCAAGGTCCTTGCCCGTGCTCGGGGCCTGTGCGGATGCTCTATTGCGCCCTTTCGACGCGAGGCCCGATACTCTCGCGGCCGCCGCATCTCCGCGGCCGCGAGGGGAGTCCGTCTTGCAGATCGAGCGGGAGCCGTGCTCTCAGTGCGCCGAGCCCGTGGCCCTCGACGCGCAGTCCTGCCCACACTGCGGCTCGAGCGCGCTCGTCCGTGTGGCGCTCTCCGGACCGGTCGGCGATCCTCGCCTGCGGTACCACGTCGCCCGCGGCGTGGCGGCGCGCGCGGTACCGCTCGGGCCCGTCAACGCGGTGACGGCGGCCCTGGCCGCCCCCTCTCCGAAGCTCGGCCCGGTGACCCGCTCGGCGGGCTACCGGATCCTCGAGGTCCTCGATGGAGCCGGACTGAGCGGCACGTTCGAGCCGGTGCCGGCGGGTCGACCGGCGCGGGTCTGGCGCTGGGTCGGAGCGGGCCTCACCGCGACCTCGCTCATCGCCGTCTACTCGCTGCTCGGGCGGACGGCCGCGCCGAGCGCCATCGTGCCCCGCACGTCGCCGACGCGGGCGCCCGCGTCGGCGCCCGCCGCGCCGGTCCGGGCCACGACCCCGCTGACGGCCCGCGAGGTGGCCGCCCGCGTGATTCCCTCGACGGTGCTGATCCGCTGCGACCGCTCCCTCGGCTCGGGCTTCGTCGTCGCGCCCGAGACCGTCCTGACGGCGGCTCACGTCCTGTGCGGCGGGACCGAGAACCCGACGGTGTCGACGCCCGCCGGCGCGAGCCGTCCCGGCTTCCCGCTCGAGAAGGACGAGGCCCTCGACCTCGCCGTGATGCGCGTACCGGGCCTCGAGGCCTCGGCCCTCCCTCTCGCCGACGCGGCCGTCCTCGCGCCGGGCGATCGGGTGATGGCGGTCGGCAACCCGCTCGGCCTCGAGTTCACGGTGAGCGAGGGCATCGTCAGCAGCCCGTCGCAGATCGCCTACGGGGTCTCGTACATCCAGACCGACGTGAAGCTGAACCCGGGAAACAGCGGCGGCCCGCTGGTCGACGATCAGGGTCGCGTGGTGGGCGTCGTCTCGATGAAGGTCGCGAACGCCGAAGGCCTCGGCTTCGCGGTGCCGGTCAACTACGCCTGGGAGCGGCTGCACCCGGGCGTGACGGCCCCGGCCGAGGTCGACTCGGAGAGGTGGAGGCAGATCGTGGCCCGGGCCGACGACGCGAACCGCGAGATGAGCTCCGAGGTTTCGTCGGCGCTGGCGCTGCCGGTCCTCCTCGGAGCGATCACGGACCGTTACGGGCGGCTCGTCGTGCGGATCGGTCGGGCCTCGAGCATCGCGCCCGGCTTCGAGGAGGTGACGCTCCGGGCCTACCGCGGCTCGGAGGTGGTCTGCACGCTGAAGGGAGACGTCTCCGAGTGGAAGCCGACGCCGCCCGGCCGCTCGAGCGACGCGCGCCTGCAGGCGTGGCTCGACGCCAACAACCTGGCGCAGAACGCGTGGATCGGCGAGGCGCCCCTCCGGATCGATCTGTGCCCGCCCGGAATGTCCGGAACGGAGCTGGTTCTCGAGAACGGGAACCCGACGGCGAACCGCCTGCGTCTCTACTGAGGATCCGCGGCGGCCGTCAGCGCAGCGGGCCGCTGTTCGAGACGAAGGCGAGCCGCTCCCCGTCGGGCGACCACGACGGCACGTTGATCGTGCCCTGACCGCCGTAGAGGTAGGCGATCACCCGCGGCGCGCCGCCCTCGGCCGGCATGAGGCGCAGGTACACCCGCTTGTAGTACGGGTGGTCGGAGGGCGGGACGTCCTTCGGGAACGTGATGAAGACGAGCTGCTTCCCGTCCGGCGTCAGGTGCGGGAACCAGTTGTTGAGCTCGTCGTTCGTCATCTGCTGCGGCTCCGAGCCGTCCGGCCTCATCCGCCAGACCTGCATCGTGCCGCTGCGGACGGAGTTGAAGTAGACCCACTTCCCGTCGGGCGAGTACTCCGGGCCGTCGTCGAGGCCCTTCGACTTCGTGAGGTTCGTCTCGTCGCCGCTGCCGTCCGAGGCGATCCGGAACACGTCGAACTCGCCGTCGCGGCCGCCGGTGTAGACGAGCCACTTCCCGTCGGGCGACCAGCCGTGGAAGTACGACGGCACGAGCTTCGTGATCCGCTTCGGCTCCCCGCCCGCGAGGGGCACGGTGTAGACGCTCGACTGGCCGCCGTCCGACCCGTCGCTGATGCCCAGCATCTTCCCGTCGAACGAGATCACGTGGTCGTTGTTGTTGCGCACGCGGGCGCCGGTGTCGACGAACGCCCCCTTCCCCGTCGCGAGGTCGAACCGCACGAGGCGGCCCGCGTCCTTCGTCTTCCCGCTGTTGTTGTAGACGAGGAACTTCCCGTCCCGCGTCCAGTTCGGCGCCTCGAACGGCTGCTCGTCCGAGGCGAGCACGACCTGCCGCGCGCCCGTGGCGACGTCGAGCAGCTCGAGGCGGCTGCCGAGGTAGTCGCGGTACGGGACGAGCGCGGCCGGCGCGGGCTTCACGAGCCGCACGTTGTCGAACACGGCGGTCTCGACGACGTCCGGATTGTGGGAGCAGGCGAAGATCCCGACGTAGACCTCGTCGCCCAGGGCGAGGTCCGCGACCTCGGTGGTCGTGTAGAGCTCCCCGTGTTTCGCGACCGACATCGTGAGCGTCGTCCCCCTGCGCTCGAGCTGCACGACGTCGGCGCCGGTGAGCGTCGACTTCGCCTCCTCCGTCGCGGCGCCCTTCGTTCGGCGGAACTGCAGCGACGTGAGGCCGTCGCCGTGGACCGCGACGTCGGCGTAGGGCGCGTCGTCGCCGAGGCCCGCGCGGGCGATGACGCCGGCCTTGCGGTGCGGGTCCGTGCCCTTCCCCTCGAAGCGAAGGCGGGCCTGCACGATGAAGTCGCCCGACAGCTTCTTCCAGGCGAGGTGCAGCTCGTCTCGCGGGCCCCACATGTTCACGCCGGCGGCCGAGAGCGTGTACCGCTGCGTGGCCGCGTCGTAGGCCGCGCGGCCGGCGATCCGGGGGGCGCCGACGTCGCCGTGGCCGTCGAAGTCGCCGAGCGGCCCCGACGGGGCCGGGGCGGAACCCGTCTGGGCGATCGCGGCCGGGACGAGCGCGGCGAGGGCGAGGGGCGCGAGGACGAGCAGCGAGCGGGCGAGCATCGGCAACCTCCAGCGTCGGCGGGAACGGCCTCGGCGGAAAGCCATTGTAGTCCCCCGGCCGCGCGCTATATTCGGCGCACCATGCGCGAACTCGACCGACGGGCCTTCCTCGCGAGCGTCGCTCTGACGACGACGGCGGCCGGCGCGGCCGCCGCCCCGGGGCGAGCGAAGCCGGCGACCGCCGGGCGCGCGCCGGCGCCTCCCGACGGCCTCGCCCGGCCCGCGCTGCGGCCGCTGCCGCTCGGCGCGATCCGGCCCGCGGGCTGGCTCGCCCGCCAGCTTCGCATCCAGGCCGACGGGCTCACGGGCCACCTCGACGAGTTCTGGCCCGACGTGGCCGACAGCCAGTGGTTCGGCGGGAAGGCCGAGGGCTGGGAGCGCGCGCCCTACTGGCTCGACGGCGCCATCCCCCTCGCGTTCCTGCTCGACGACCCGAAGCTGAAGGAGCGCCTCGCGCGCCACGTGGGCCGGATCGTCGACGGCCAGCGGCCGGACGGGTGGTACGCGCCGTACCCGGTCGACGCGGCGGCGAAGCGCTACGACACGTGGGCCATCCTCCTCGCGAACAAGGCCCTCGTGCAGTATCACGAGGCGACGGGCGACGCGCGCGTCCTCGAGGCCGTCCGGCGCAGCCTCCGGGCCCTCCTCGGCGGCCTCGACCGCGCGCCCCTCTTCGACTGGGGCCGCTTCCGCTGGTTCGAGGGCCTCGTCCCGGCCTTCTACGTCTACGAGCGCACGAAGGAGCCGTGGCTCCTCGACCTCGCGCGAAAGCTCCGCGAGCAGGGCACGGACTACGACGCGCTCTACCGGACGGACGACGTCCGCGTCCCCACGCCGCGGCGCGGGCTGTGGAAGTGGACGAAGCACGTCGTCAACACCGCGATGGCCCCGAAGGCGGCCGCGCTGTCGTGGCGCCTCGACCCGCGGCCGGAGCGGCGCGCGCTCGCCCGCCGGATGCTCGAGATCCTCGACCGGCACCACGGCCAGGTCACGGGCGTCTTCTCGGGCGACGAGTGCCTCGCCGGCCGGAGTCCCCTCCAGGGCACCGAGCTGTGCGCGGTCGTCGAGCTCCTCTACTCGCTCGAGCACCTCTACGCGACGTTCGGCGACCCCTCCTTCGCCGAGCGCCTCGAGCGCGTCGCGTACAACGCGCTGCCGGCCGCGATCTCCCCCGACATGTGGTCGCACCAGTACGACCAGCAGGCGAACCAGGCGCAGTGCACGCTCAACCCCGAGCACCAGTTCACGACGAACGGGCCCGAGTCGAACCTCTTCGGCCTCGAGCCGAACTTCGGCTGCTGCACGGCCAACCTGCACCAGGGCTGGCCCAAGCTCGCCGCCCACCTGTGGATGAAGACGAAGGACGAGGGCCTCGCCGCCGCGTCGTACGCGCCGTGCCGCGCGCGCTTCTCGTCGGGCGGCGTGCCGGTCGAGGTGGAGGTCGAGACCGACTACCCGTTCCGCGAGACGGTCGCCATCTCGGTCCACTCCGAGCGCGCGGCCCGCTTCCCGCTCCTCCTGCGGGTGCCCTCGTGGGCCCAGGGGGCGACGGTGCGGGTCGGCGGGGGCCGCCCGGAGCCGATGACCCCCGGCACGATGCACCGCGTCGAGCGGGCGTGGAGCGGCGAAACCACGCTGCAGGTCCGCTTCCCCATGCGCCCGGTCCTCACCCGCCGGTACAACGAGGCGATCGCGGTCGAGCGCGGGCCGCTCGTCTACTCGCTCGCGATCGGCGAGGAGTGGACGCGGATCCACGCCGACAAGCCCGGCCGCGAGCTGCCGCACGGCGACTTCGAGGTGCGGCCGACGACGCCGTGGAACTACGGCCTCGCCCTCGACCCGGCGCGGCCGGCCGACGGCCTGCGCTTCGAGGAGCGGCCGATCGGCGAGCGGCCGTTCTCGCCGCTCGGCGCGGGCATGGTCGCCTTCGCCCGCGCGCGCCGCATCCCCTCCTGGAAGCTCGCCCACGGCTGGGCGGCCGAGATCTCGCCGGCCGACGTCGCGTGGGCCCACCCCGGCGGCCCCGACCTCGGCCCGGTCGAGGAGGTGCGACTCCTCCCGTACGGCTGCACGAACCTCCGCATCACGGAGTTCCCGCAGGTGACGGCCGTGGTATAACCTCGCCCCTTCGCATGCACTCTTCCTCGACGTCGCCCACGGGCCGCGCCTCGCGCGGCGAGTCCCCCCTCGTCACCAGCCTCAACCCGGCGCAGCGCGACGCGGTCACGACGGCCGACGGCCCGCTGCTCGTCCTCGCCGGCGCCGGCACCGGCAAGACGCGCGTGATCACGGCGCGGATCGCCTTCCTCATCTCGCGCGGCGTCCCGCCCGGCGCGATCCTCGCCGTGACCTTCACGAACAAGGCGGCCGGCGAGATGCGCGAGCGCGTCCGCGCCCTCGTCGGCGAGAAGGCGAAGGACGTCACGGTCGGCACCTTCCACGCCTTCTGCGCGAAGGTGCTCCGCGAGCACGGCTCCGTCCTCGGCCACTCGAAGCGCTTCACGATCTGCGACGCGTCCGACCAGGTCTCGGCCGTGAAGGCGGCGATGCGCGAGCTGCGCGTCCACGAGACGACGATGCACCCCTCGGCCGTCCTCGCCCGGATCTCGCTCGCGAAGAACCGGATGGAGACGCCCGAGCAGTTCCTCGCGAACGGCACGACGGCGAAGGACCAGCTCGTCGGCTCCGTCTGGCAGAAGTACAGGGAGCAGCTCGGCCGCACGAAGGCGATGGACTTCGACGACCTGCTGCTCGAGACGGTGCGCCTCTTCCGCGAGCACCCCGGGATCCGCGACGCCTACCGGCGCAAGTACCGCCACATCCTCGTCGACGAGTACCAGGACACGAACCACGCCCAGTACGAGATCGTGCGGGAGCTCGGGGAGGAGCACCGCAACGTGTGCGTCGTGGGCGACGACGACCAGTCGATCTACGGCTGGCGCGGGGCCGACATCCGCAAGATCCTGAACTTCGGCCGCGACTTCGCGGGGGCGAAGGTCGTCCGTCTCCAGACGAACTATCGCTCGACGCGCCCCATCCTCGACGCGGCGAACGCGGTCATCCGGAACAACGCGGCCCGCCACGACAAGGCCCTCGAGTCCGCCCGCGGCGACGGCGAGCCCGTCCGCCAGGCCCGGCTCAAGGACGAGGTGTCGGAGGCGCAGTTCGTGGTCGGCGAGATCGCGAAGGTCGTGAAGCCCGGCCGCGCGAAGCCGCACGACTTCGCGATCCTCTGCCGCACCCAGGTGCAGTTCCGGCCGCTCGAGGCGGAGCTGCGGGCCGCGGGCCTGCCGTACGTGCTCGTCGGCGGCATGTCGTTCTTCGACCGCAAGGAGGTGCGCGACGTCGTCGCCTACCTCAAGCTCGCGGTGCAGCCGAACGACGAGACCTCGCTCCTGCGGATCATCAACACCCCGCCGCGCGGCGTCGGCAAGGCGAGCATCGACAAGGTGGTCGACTTCGCGACGAAACACGGCATCTCGGCCGCGGAGGGCTTCGAGCGCGCGGGCGAGGTCCAGGGGGTCACGCCCCAGGCGGTCGAGGGCTTCCGCGCGCTGCGCGGCGCGATCGACCGGTCGGGGATCGCCGAGGCCGGCCGCGATCTCGTCGATCGGCTCCAGGCCCTCCTCCACGCGATCGACTACAAGGGCGAGGTCGTCCGGACGTACTCCGACCCCATGGTCCGCGAGGCGCGCTGGGCCGGCGTCGAGGAGATCCTGAACTTCGCCGAGAACCACGTCCGCCGCTCGGCCGAGCCGTCGCTCCACGGCTTCCTCGAGGAGCTCGCCCTCTCGACGAGCGACGAGGACGAGGACAAGAAGGACACCCGCGAGGACGCGGTGACCCTCATGACCCTCCACGCGGCGAAGGGCCTCGAGTTCCCGCACGTCTTCCTCGTCGGCATGGAGGAGGGCCTGCTGCCGCACGCGAAGGCGGCGGCCGAGGGCTCGGTCGACGAGGAGCGCCGCCTCGCCTACGTCGGCATCACGCGGGCGATGACGTCCCTGACCATGACCTGGGCGTTCGAGCGCGCGAAGTACGGCCGCAGCTCGCGCGCGGTCCCCTCGCGCTTCCTGTTCGAGGCGGAGGCGGAGCCCCTGCCGACGGGATGGACGGGCGTCGAGGCCATGGTGCCGAAGGACGACGGCGACCTTCCACCTCCCGGCAAGGGAAAGAAGAAGGCCGGCCGGGCGAAGGCGGCGCGCGGCCGGGGCGGCGCGCGCCGCCGCTGAGCTCAGAGCACGGCGCGGAGCGCCTCGAGGTACCGCGGGATCGCCGTGAGCGGCGCCTCGGCCGCCTCGTACTCGAGCGACACGACGCCGCGGTAGCCGGCCTTCCGGAGGATCGCCGTGACCCGGCCGAGGTCGGCCGCCTGCTTCGGCTGGCCGGCCGGCTGGATCTCGACCTTGGCCTGCGCGGTGACGGCGTAGGGCGCGATCGTCTCGAGGTCGGCGTACGGGTCCGGCCCGTGGAAGTTGCCGCTGTCGAAGTTGACCCCGAACCACTCGGACTTCACCGCCTGGACGATCTCGAGGAGCCCCTGCGGCGTCGCCACGACGCCGCCGTGGTTCTCGAGGGCGAGGAAGACGCCCTGCCTCGCGGCCTCGTCCGCGCACTCCTCGATCGCCTCGACGCAGTGGCGCCGGGCCTGGGCCTCGTCCGTCCCCTTCGGGGCGTCGCCGGCGAAGATCCGGATGGCCGAGGAGCCGAGGTCGGAGGCGATCTGCAGCCAGCGCTTCACGTGCGCGACGTCCTTGTCGCGGGCCGGACCGGCCGGCACCGTGAACGTGTTGCGGATGGGCGTCGTCGACACCTCGAGCCCGAGCAGGTGGCAGTGGCGCTTGAGGCCCGAGACGTACGCGGGCGTGATCTCGTCCGGGAAGTAGTAGGACGTGAGCTCGACGGCGTCGACGTCCCACGCGGCCGCCTTCTCCAGGAAGTCGTGGAGCGTCATCGCCGGCTGCAGCTTGCCCTGCAGGTGGTCGCGCATCGAGTACGCGGCGAGGCCGAGGCGGAGCCGCGCCTTTCCCGAACGCGTGACGGGCGGGATGGCGGAGGCGACGCCGGGGACGGCGGCGGCGGCGAGAGCGGCGGGGACCGACTTCAGCAGGTCGCGGCGGGTCGTGGCCATGGCCGGGATTGTACGGCCGGTCCTCAGCCGAGGGAGGGGGCGAGGGCCGCGAGGCCGTCGAGCACGCGCGCGACGTCGGCCGGGGTCGTGCGCGGGTTCATGATCGCGCAGCGCAGGACGCGGCGGCCGCCGAGGAGGGTGGTCGTGATCCAGCCCTCGCCCGATCGGTTGTACTCCTGCCGCAGGCGAAGGTTCAGCGCGTCCTGGGCCTCCGGCCCGAGCGAGCCGCCGCCGCGATAGCGGAAGCACAGGATGTTGGACTCGGGCTCGTGGAGCGGCTCGAAGTCGGGCCGCCGCGCGACGGCCGCGTGGAGCTCCCGCGCGGTGTCGCACAGCCGGTCGTAGACCGCGCCGAACCCGGCCGCGCCGTAGCGCTGGAGGGCGACCCACACCTTCATCGCGTCGAGCCGGCGCGAGCACTGGAAGCTGCGGACCCCCTGGTCCCAGCCGCGGCCGTGGAAGAGGTAGGGCGCCTTCTGGCTGAACGCGGCCTCGAGGTCGCGCTCGTCGCGCACGAGCACGACGCTCGCGGCGAGCGGCATCAGCATCATCTTGTGCGGGTCCCACGCGATCGACCGCGCGCGCTCGAGGCCGACGAGACGCGGCCGGTGCGTCGGCGAGAAGAGGGCCGACGCGCCGTGCGCGCCGTCGACGTGGAGCCACAGGCCGTGGGCCTCGCACAGGCGAGAGATGCGGTCGAGGTCGTCGAAGGAGCCGGTCGCCGTCGAGCCGGCCGTGGCCACGACGGCCATGATCTTCCGTCCCCGCCCGCGCTGCCGGCCGATCTCCGCCTCGAGCGCGTCGGCGTCCATGCGGAACGAGCGCGACGGCACCGGCACCATGTTGTCGGTGCCGATCCCGAGCTCGCCCACCGCCCGCGCCACGGCGTAGTGGGCGTGCTCGCCGTGGAGGACGACCGGGGCCTCCGCGCCGACGCCCTTCGCCCACGCGTCGGGCAGCGCCGCGGCTCGCGCGGCGAGGAGCGCCACGAAGGTGGCCTCGGTCCCGCCGGAGGTGAAGACGCCGCCGGCGCCCTCCCCGAGCCCCGCGAGGCCGCACATCCAGCGGACGACCTGCGCCTCGACGATCGTTCCGACGGGCGACATCTCCCAGACGGCGCCCGACTGGTTGAGGGCCGACGTGAGCGCCTCCGTCCAGACCGCGGCCGGCAGCGGCGGGGACACCTGGTGGCCCATCGCGCGCGGGTGGCACAGGCGGTTGACGTCGCCGACGACCTCGCGGCGGAGCCGCTCCACGACCGCGTCGAGCGGACGCCCCGCGGCGGGGAGGGGCTCCTCGAAGCGCGGGGCGATCTCCTCGGGCGAGAGCGGCGTCGAGACCGGCCCGTCGCCCTCGCGCGTGGCCGCGTAGTACTCGACCGCGAGGCGGGCGAACGCCGTCGCCGCCGCCTCGCCCATGTCCTTCTCGATGTCGTCGAAGACGGAGTGGCTCATCGCCCGGCAGGATAACTCGGGTAGGATCGCGGCCGGAGGACGCCGCCATGCGCGCAGAGGCCCGGAGGATCCGTCTCGCTCTCGCCGTCCCGGTCGCCGCCGCGGCGGCTCTCCTCGCCGCGCCGCGGCCGCGCGCCGACGTCGCGCCGCCCGCTCCCGTCGGCCCCGTGCCGAGCGCGCGCCAGCTCGCCTGGCACGAGATGCAGTACTACGGCTTCGTCCACTTCACCGTGAACACCTTCACCGACAAGGAGTGGGGCTACGGCGACGAGAGCCCCGACGTCTTCGCGCCGACCGCGTTCGACGCCGCGCAGTGGGCGCGCGCGGCGAAGGACGCCGGCATGGCCGGGCTCATCCTCACCGCGAAGCACCACGACGGCTTCTGCCTGTGGCCGAGCCGGCTCACCGACCACTCGGTCGCGAACGGCCGCTGGCGCGACGGGAAGGCCGACGTGGTGCGCGCGTTCGTCGACGCCTGCCGGCGCGAAGGGCTGAAGGTCGGCCTCTACCTCTCGCCGTGGGACCGCAACCACGCGGAGTACTCGCGCGCCGCCTACCTCGACTACTACCGCGGGCAGCTGCGCGAGCTGCTGACCGGCTACGGCCCGCTCTTCGAGGTGTGGTTCGACGGCGCGAACGGCGGCGACGGCTACTACGGCGGCGCGCGGGAGAAGCGGAAGATCGACGGCGCGACGTACTACGAGTGGCCGAAGACGTGGGGGCTCGTGCGCGAGCTGCAGCCGCAGGCCGTCATGTTCTCCGACGCGGGGCCCGACGTGCGGTGGGTCGGCAACGAGAACGGCCTCGGATTCGAGACGACGTGGATGGGCCTCGACCGAAGCGCCCTCTACCCCGGCGCGCCCGACTACCAGAAGCTCGCGCCCGGGCAGCCCGACGCGGCGGAGTGGGTGCCGCCGGAGGTCGACGTCTCGATCCGGCCCGGCTGGTTCTACCACGCGAGCGAGGACGCGAAGGTGAAGACCGTCGCCCAGCTCGTCGACATCTACTACGCGTCGGTGGGCCGCAGCGCGAACCTGCTCCTGAACGTGCCGCCCGACCGCCGCGGCCTCTTCCACGAGACCGACGTCGAGCGCCTGCGCGGCCTGCGGGCCTACCTCGACGCGACGTTCGGGAAGGACCTCGCGCGCGGGGCGAAGGCCACCGCCGACGCCACGCGCGGCGGCTCCGCGCCCGCCTTCGCCGCCGCCCGCGCCGTGGACGGCGACCCGTCGACGTACTGGGCGACGGACGACGGCGCGACGAGCGGGACGCTGCAGCTCGAGCTCGCGGCGCCGGCGCGCTTCGACCAGGTCCGCGTGCGCGAGGCCGTCGCGATCGGCCAGCGCGTCGAGGGCTGGGCGCTCGAGGCCGAGGTCGACGGCGCCTGGAAGACGCTCGCCGAGGGCACGACCGTCGGCGTCCGCCGCATCCTCCGCTTCGCTCCGGTCACCGCCTCGAAGGTGCGCCTGCGCGTGACGAAGGCCCGCGCCTGCCCGGCGATCGCCGAGGTCGCGCTGTTCCTGTCGGCGCCGTTGCCCTAGCTGCTTCAGCTCGACCGCGAAGACCGTCGCGGAGCGTCCCGTTCGTGGCCGAAGACACTACGGCCGCGGCCGGGATCGGTCGAAGGCCGGAGTCGTCCCCGTCATCCGGCGCCTCACGTCGACCGTCAGGATGGCGAGGGCCGTCCAGATGCAGGCGAAGGTGACGCCGTGGGCGGCGGTGAACGGCTCGCGGTAGAGGAAGACGGCCAGCAGGAACTGGAGGCTCGGCGAGAGGTACTGGATGAGGCCGAGCGTCGACAGCGGCAGCGAGCGGGCGCCGGCGGCGAAGAGGACGAGGGGGACGGCCGTCACCAGCCCGCCGAGAGCGAGGAGGAACGACTCGCGCGGGTGGGCCGGGCCGAAGACGCCGGTGCCGCGAGCGGCGAGAGCCAGGAGGAAGGCCACCGCCAGCGGCCCGAGGAGCGCCGTCTCCCACAGCAGCCCCGCGAGCGCGTCGGCCTCGACCGTCTTCCGGACGAGGCCGTAGAGGCCGAAGGTCAGCGCCAGGGCCAGCGCAATCCAGGGGAAGCGGCCGTGGCCGAGGGTCAGGACGCACACGCCGGCCGCGGCCAGGAAGACCGCGAGCTTCTGCGCCCGCGTCAGGCTCTCGCGCAGCACGACGACGCCGAGCACGACGTTGACGAGCGGGTTCACGTAGTAGCCGAGGCTCGCCTCCGTGACGTGGTCGTGGACCACCGCCCAGATGTACATCAGCCAGTTGACGGCGATGAGCGCGGCGCTGCCGGCGAGGGTGAGGAGCGTGCGCGGGCGGGCGAGGACCGCGCGCGCGCCGGCCCAGCGCCCGCGCACCGTCACGAGCGCCGCCGCCGCGACGAGGCCCCAGGCCGTGCGGTGGGCGACCACCTCGAGCGCCGGCACGCCGGCCAGCATCTTCCAGTAGAGGGGGAAGAGCCCCCACATCAGGAAGGCGAGGACGGCGCTCGCCGCCCCCGCGCGCGACGATCCCCCTCCGGTCAGTGTCGGCAGAGCTCCGGGATCGTGGCGGCCGAGGCCGGCACGTGCCCGCCGCCGGGCGCCTTCTCGAAGAAGAGGGGCTTGCGCTTCCGCGGCGTGGCGCCGACCTCGTCCATCGTCTTCGCGTCGTAGAGCCGCCCGTTGACCATCACCTGGGCGACGCGGTCCGACTGCCGGATGTCGGCGAGGGGGTCTGCGTCGATCACCACGAGGTCCGCGAGCTTCCCCGGCTCGATCGAGCCGACGTCGGCGGCGAGGCCCAGGTAGCGCGCCGGGTTGATCGTGGCCGAGCGGAGGGCCTCGAGCGGCGTCATGCCGCCCATGACCAGCATCCACATCTCCCAGTGCGAGCCGAGCCCCTCGCGCTGGCCGTGGGCGCCGATGTTCACGGGGACGCCGGCCCGCTGGAGCTCGGTCGCCGTCCGCGCGACCTGGACGACGTTGAAGTCCTCCTCGGGCGCCGTCTCCCGCCGCACCGAGCGCGCCTCGAGGATCTCGTGCGGCACGTACTTCGACAGGAGCGGGTGCTTCCACACGTCCGTGCGCGCGTAGAAGTAGTGCTCGCCGTCGAGGCCGCCGTAGGCGACGACGAGCGTCGGGGTGTAGCCGACCTCGGTCTGCGACCAGAGCTGCTTCACGTCGTCGTAGAGCCTGGCGAGCGGGATCGCGTGCTCGACGCCGGTGTGGCCGTCGACGACCATCGTCATGTTGTGCTGGAAGAGGGAGCCGCCCTCGGGCACGACGAGCATTCCCGTCTCGCGGGCCGCCTCCAGGATCTGCTGCCGCTGGTCGCGCCGCGGCTGGTTGTAGCTCTTGACCGAGATGGCCCCGGCCGCGCGCATGCGCTTGAGGTGGGCGAGCGCGTCGTCGAGGCCGTCGACCTTCGCGGTGTACGAGCCCTTCGCGCCGTACAGGATCGTGCCGGTCGAGAAGATCCGCGGCCCGACCACGAGCCCGGCCTTCCGCATCTCGGCGTGGGTGAAGATCGTGCCGGTGTCGTTCGACGGGTCGTGGATCGTGGTCACGCCGAGAGCGAGGGACGCGAAGTCCACCCAGCTCTGCTGCGGGACGATCCCGTCCTCCCCCATCCCGCCGTGCCAGTGCGCGTCGACGAGGCCCGGGATGACGGTCTTCCCCGCGGCCTCGACGACCGTCGCCCCCGGCGGCACCGGCGTCGACGCGCGCGGCCCGACGGCGGCGATCCGGTTCTCGCGGACGACGACGACGCCGTCGGGGATCACCTCGTCGCCCTTCATCGTCACGACGCGCGCGCCCACGATGGCCACGGTGGCGGCCGGCTTGTCGGCCTTCTGCACGAAGCCGATCTTCACGCCGGTCTCGGGCGCCTTCGGCAGCTCGGCCGCCGCGCCCGGGACGAACGCGAACGTCTCGTCGAGCCGGCGGGTGAAGAGCTCGTCCCCGAGCGCGTAGTGGACGGCCCGGCTGTCCCCCGACCAGTGCAGGTACGCGCCGGCGTTCGCCGTGATTCGGCGGACGGGCACGGCCTCCGTCTTCGGGCCCACGTCGAGCCGCTTCCCGGTCTGCGGGAGGGGCATCACGTACGCCTGGTAGCCGTCGACGAACGCCAGCCACTTCCCGTCCGGCGACACCGCGTACTCCGTCGCCGTCTCGGTCTGCACGACCTCGCGCTCCTCGGCCCCGGCGAGGCTCATCGACACGAGCGTCGAGGAGAGGTCCACCTCGTTCTTCACCGCCGTGCGCGTCACGTAGAGCCGGTCGTTCGCGGCGCCGAACTGCGGGGCCTCGCCGTCCCTGGTGACCCGCGCGGGCTCGCCCGCCCCGTCGGCGGCGACCCGGTAGACGCCCGTCTCGGTGCCCTGCCACGGCGACGTGAGGTAGCCGCCGCTCGATCGCGTGAAGACGACGGTCCGCCCGTCGGGCGAGAAGCGCGGCTCGAGGTACTTGCCCGGCTCCTTCGTGAGGACCGTCTCGCTCCCCGTCTTCACGTCGAGGACGCGGACGCTGCCGAAGGCGTCGTCGTTCCAGGTGACGAAGACGACCTTCCGGCCGTCGCGCGAGACGCTCGGGTAGAGCTCGAAGTGGTCGGCCTGCGACGTGAGCCTTCGCGGCGCGCCGCCCGGCAGGTCCTTGACGTACAGGAACCCGAGCGCGGAGTAGACGACGCGGTCGCCGGCGGGGAACGCGGTCGCCCAGCGCAGCTGGCGCACGTCGAAGGTGTCGGGGGCGACCTTCGTCTCGAAGCGCACCGCCGGCCGGACCTCGCGCGTGTCCTTCACGTGGAAGGGGATCTCGCGCGCCGCGCCCTGGGCGGCGTCGACCCGCCACAGCTTCCCCTGCGCCCAGACGACGATCTCCCTGGCCCCCGGCAGCCACGCGAACGCGGGGTACACGCCGTGGATCGCCCAGGCCTCCTGCAGGTCGCGCTCGAGGCCGCCCCACAACGGCCGCTCCTCGCCGGTCTTCAGGTCCTTCACGAACAGCGTCGTCTGCCCGCGCAGCCGGCGCACGAACGCGAGCCGCGTCCCGTCGGGCGACGGCACGGGACGGACGGCGCCGCCGGGGCCGGTCACGAACGGCTCGATCGCGCCGTCCGTGGTGTCGAGCCTCTGGATCACGTAGATCTGCTGGCGGGAGTTCTTGTTGTACTCGAAGGTCCGTCCGGGGGTCGTGTCCTGGGAGAAGTAGACGTAGCGGCCGTCGGGCGAGAACGCCGGCTCGCCGAGGTCCTTCTGCCAGTTGGGCTTCTCGTTGAGGGCCACGCCCTTTCCGCCGCTCGCGTGAAAGAGCCAGACCTCGCCGGAGCCGAGGCTGCGCGTGCCGCTGTAGTGCTTGCGGGCCGCCACGTAGTCGCCCGACGGGTGCCAGACCGGGTTGTTGAGGAGGCGGAAGTCCTCCGTCGAGACCGCGCGGGCCCCGGTGCCGTCGGCGTTCATCACCCACACGTTGTCGCCGCCGCCCGCGTCGCTCATGTAGGCGATGCGCTTCCCGTCGGGCGAGAAGCGGGGCTGCATGTCCCACGCGATGGAGTGCGTGAGCGCCTTCGCTTCCCCGCCCTCGACCGGGAGCGTGTAGGGATCGCCGAGAAGGTCGAACACCAGGGTCTTCCCGTCGGGGCTCGCGTCGACGCTCATCCACGTCCCCGCGCGCGTGTCGAGGGCGACCGTCCTCGCCTCGCCGGGCGGGGCGTCGACGCTCCACTTCTTCTTTTCCCTGTCCGGCTCGGCGGCCGGCAGGAGAGCGGCGAGAGCCGCGGTCGTCACGAGGGCGAGGGAAGCGATCCGCATTCAGGGCCTCTCCGGGACGGGCCGCGTCGCCGCCGTCCAGCGTGGCGGCGGCGGTCGGCGGCCGACCGCCGATCTTGACCGCCCACCCGCGCGGCGGTCAAGGAAGCGCCTTGACTGGGAAGGAGCGACGTGGAAACTTTGTCTGTTCAGGAAACCAGAATGAAGGCTCTTTTCCGGCCGTCTCTCGTCGCCGCCGCCCTCGTCGTCGCCGCCGCCGTGTCCGGCCTCGCCTCCTGCGGAGGCGCGTCGACGCCCACGGTCGTCCCGACCCCCGTCGCGACGCCCACGCCGACCCCGACCGCGACGCCCGATCCGAACGTGCCCCCGGCCGGCAGCGGCTGCGGCAAGCCGTACCCGCCGGTGATCACGCGCTTCCAGGTCAAGATCCACGCGAAGGACCGGGACTTCTGGCAGCTCGACGCGACACCGATGGTCGGCCCGAACGCCGAGTACTGCTTCTCGATCGGCTTCACCGACGGCCGCAGCATCTGCTCGATCCGGCCCGAGGGCGCGCCCGACCGGCTCGCCTGCGAGCTGTGGCGGCTGGGGAAGGCCCAGGACACCGGGAAGAACGAGCCGACCTGGATCTTCTTCGGCAAGGACGGAACGCAGAGCTACTGCTCGACCACCGACGCGCCGACGGCCCCGTGCTGGCGCTACGTGGACGACCCCGAGAACGTCACCAAGGTGAAGGCGATCAAGGGCGGCCTGTACCGCGCGTGCGCCGAGAACGGCGCGTGCAGCGACGTGGACGTCGACCGGAACCTGTAGCGCCCGCCCGCGGCGGCTATCGCCGCCCGGGGCCGTAGAGCGGGCGGCCGGGCCGCGCGGCCGTGATGCGGCCGGCGTCGACGACGAGCTGGCCGTTGACCGCGACGTAGGGGATGCCCTCGCTGTAGTGGAGCGGGTCCTCGTACGTCGAGACGTCGCGCACGCGGGCCGGGTCGAACACGACGAGGTCGGCCGCCATCCCCGGCCGCACGATCCCGCGGTCCGCGAGGCCCATGCGCGAGGCCGGCAGCGAGGTCATCTTGCGCACCGCCTCCTCGAGGGTCAGCGCCTTCTCGTCCCGGACGTAGCGGCCGAGGATCCGGGCGGCCGATCCCCACGCCCGCGGGTGCGAGCGCTCCTGCGAGAAGATGCCGTCCGTCGCGACCGCCCCCGAGTCGGTGCACATCGAGACGAGCGGGTGGCCGAGCGCCGCCCGCACGTCCGCCTCGTCCATCATGAAGATGATGTTCGAGGTGTGGCCGCGGTCGGCGGCCACGACGTCCATGACGACGTCCGCCTCGTCCTTGCCCTCGGCCCGCGCGATCTCGTCGACCCTCCGGCCCTCGTACTTCTTGAGCTCGGGGTTCACGACGCTCGCGATCAGGATCCCCCGCCCCCCGCCGCAGCAGAGGAACTGGTTCTCCCAGCCGGGATCCTCGCGCGCGAGGTCGGCCTTCACCCGCGCGCGCACCGCGGGGTCGGCGAGCCGCGCCAGCATCTTCTCCGTGCCGCCCTCCCGCACCCACACCGGGAGGTTCGCGTCGAGCCCGTTCTGGCCGGCGGTGTAGGGGTACTGGTCGGCCGAGACGTCGAGGCCGTCGCTCCGCGCCGCCTCGAAGCGCGCGAGGACGGCCGGCATCCGGCCCCAGTTGGCGCGGCAGGCGGTCTTGAGGTGGTAGACCTGCGTCGGGATCGCGGCCTCGCGCGCGACGCGAAAGGCCTCGTCGAGGCTCTCGTCGATGCGGAACGACTCCGAGCGCTGGTGGGTGATGTACGTGCCGCCGAACCGCCGCGCGACCTTCGCGAGCGCGACGATCTCCTCGGTCGAGAGGAAGCGGTCGGGCACGTACTGGAGGGACGTCGAGAGGCCGAGGGCCCCGTCCTTCATCGCCTCGGCGACGAGCGCCTCCATCCGCGCGAGCTCCTCCGCGGTGGCGCGGCGGTCCCCCGCGCCCACCACGAGGCCGCGCACGCCGCCCGCGCCGACGAACGTCCCGAGGTTGATCGCGGGCCGCGCCTTCTCGAACGCCGCGAAGTAGCCGGCGAGGGTGGTGAAGTCGAGGCTCGTGCCGTAGCGCGCGAAGACCTCGCGCTCGTCGGGCTGCACCCCCGCCCGGCGCGGCGCGATCGACGTGCCCTCGCCCGTGATCTCGGTCGTGATCCCCTGGGTGATCTTGCTGGCCGCGCGGGGGTCGACGAGGACGTTGTACTCGCTCTGCCCGAGCATGTCGATGAAGCCGGGCGCGACGACGAGGCCGCGCGCGTCCACCTTCCGCGCGGCCGGGGCCTCGTCGAGGCGGCCGACGGCGGCGATCCGGTCGCCGGCGACGCACACGTCGGCCTCGAACCAGGGCGCGCCGGTGCCGTCGACGACCCGGCCGCCGGCGATCAGCAGGTCGCAGCGCGGGGGCGCGGCCCCCGCCGCCGGGACGAGAGCGGAAGCGAGTGCGAGCGCGGCGAGCGCGACGGGCCGGGTGGACATGGCGGGACCTCCGGGATCGGCGATTCTACGGCCGAGATCGGCGCGGCTGCTATCCTGCGGCGATGACCGGAGCCGCCGCGGCCGACCTGGGGCACACGCGGGCCGACGACGCTCTCGCCCCGAAGGTGGCCGAGGACTGCGCGCGCGTGCTGCCGGCGCTCGTCGCCTGAGGCCGGCGGGGCTCCTATATACTGGCGGATCGCGAGGGAGCGGAAGAGCTTGAGCGCGCAGCCCACCGAGACGGCGCCGGCGTCGGCCGGCGCGAGCACGGCCACCGCGGACTTCGGCCTGACGCCCATCCCCGCCGCCGAGCTGCGGCTCTCCGTCCTCGTCCCCGTCTACAACGAGGAGCGCACGCTGCGGGCCGCGATCGAGCGGGTCCGCTCGGTCGACCTGCGGATGGAGGTCGTGTGCGTGAACGACTGCTCGCGCGACGGCTCCCCCGCGATCCTCGCGCAGCTCGAGCGCGAGGGGCTCGTGGACGTCGTCATCCACCAGCCGACGAACCGCGGCAAGGGCGCGGCGATCCGCACCGCGCTCGCCGCGAGCACCGGCAACGTCGTCCTCGTGCAGGACGCCGACCTCGAGTACGACCCGGCGGACTGGCCCGAGCTGCTCCGGCCGATCCTCGACGGCCGGGCCGACGCGGTGTTCGGCTCGCGGTTCCTCGGCGGCCCCCACCGCGTCCTCTACTACTGGCACTCCGTCGGCAACGGTCTCCTCACGACCTTCAGCAACATGCTCACCGACCTCAACCTGACCGACATGGAGACCTGCTACAAGGCCGTGCGGGGCGACCTCGCCCGCTCGCTCCCGCTCACGACCGACCGCTTCGGCTTCGAGCCCGAGATCACGGCGCGCCTCGCGCAGGCCCGCGCCCGGATCTACGAGGTTCCGATCAGCTACGCCGGGCGGACCTACGCCGAGGGCAAGAAGATCAGCTGGCGCGACGGCGTCGCCGCCTTCTGGCACATCCTCCGCTTCAACCTGCACCGGCCGTGACGCGATGAGCGAGGCACCGGCCCCGGCCTCCTCGCTGCGCCTCCGCGTGGCCGCCACCTTCTCGGCGGCCACCCTCGAGCCCACGATCCGCTTCTGGATCGACGCCCTCGACCTGCCCTTCGAGCTCGAGATGGCGCCGCCCGGCCCGCTCGTCGGGGCCCTCCTCGGCGCGGGCGAGGCGGCGCCGGCGGCGGGCCGGCTCGTCGCGCTCGTCCTGCGCGTCGAGGACTGGGAGCCGGCCCCGCCGGAGCGGGCCCGCGCGTACGCCGAGGAGCTCGTGCGGGCGCTGGCCGCGCCCGGCTCACCGCGGCTGCTGCTCTTCGCGCCCCCGAGCCTCGCCGCGGCCGCCGACCCCGAGCGCGCCGCCCTCCACGAGGAGATCGAGAGCGCGGCGGTCGAGGCCCTCGCCGGCACCGGGGCCACCGTCGTCACCAGCCGCCGCGTCCGCGAGCTGTACCCCGTCGACCAGCCCGACGACCCGTACGGCCAGCGGCTCGCCCACTCGCCCTACTCGGCCGAGGCGGCGGCGGCGATCGCGACGGTGCTCGTGCGCGAGGCCCGCGCCCTCTTCTCGCCGCCGGCGAAGGTGATCGCGGTCGACTGCGACGAGACGCTGTGGGGCGGCGTCGCGGCCGAGGCGGGCCCGCGCGGCGTCGTCCTCGACCCGCCGCGCCGCGCCTTCGCCGCCGCCCTCGCGGCCGAGGCGGCCCGGGGCCGCCTCGTCTGCCTGTGCAGCCGGAACGAGGAAGAGGACGTCTGGGCGGTGTTCGACGCCCGCGAGGAGCTCCCGCTGCGGCGCGAGCACGTGGCCGCCGCGCAGATCGACTGGGCCCCGAAGTCGACCGGCCTGCGCCGGCTCTCGGCGAAGCTCGGCCTCGCCCTCGACTCGTTCGTCTTCCTCGACGACAGCCCGCTCGAGATCGCCGAGGTGCGGGCGCGCGCGCCCGAGGTCCTCGCGGTGAACCTGCCGGGGACGCCGGCCGCCCTCGCCCGCTGCCTGTCCCACGTCTGGGCCCTCGACGGCGCGGCGGCCACCGGCGAGTCCGCCCGCCGGGCCGCCGCCTACGCGACCGAGGCGGCGCGCGAGCGCCTGCGCGAGCGGACGCCGTCCTTCGCGCGGTACTTCGAGTCGCTCGAGCTCGTGGTCGACACGGCCGCGGCCTCCGTCCACGACCGGGCCCGGGTCTCCGAGCTCACCTTCCGCACGAGCCAGATGAACTGCAGCGGCCGGCGGCGCACCCTCGCCGAGCTGCAGGCGGCGCTCGACGCGGGCGGGCTCGAGTGCCGCGTGACGCGGGTGGCCGACCGCTTCGGCGACTACGGGCTCGTCGGCGTCGCGCTCGTGCGGGCCGAGGACGGCGCGCTCGCGGTCGACACGCTGCTGCTGAGCTGCCGCGCGCTGGGGCGCGGCGTCGAGCACCGCATGCTCGCGGACCTCGGCCACCTGGCCCTCGAGCGCGGGCTCGCGCGCGTCGTCGTGCCGTTCGCGGCCACCGCCCGCAACCGGCCGGCCCAGCAGTTCCTCGAGGCGGTCCTGCGCGAGGACGGCGTCACCGCCTCCGGCGCGCGGCGGTTCGTCCTCGACGCGGCCGAGGCCGCCGCCGTGCGCTTCGACCCCGAGGCCGTGCGCCCCGGGGAGAGGGTCGAGGCGATCGGCGCCGGCGACGGCGCGCCCGCCGCGCCCGGCCCGCCGCACCCGCTCTTCGCGCGCATCCCCCACGACCTCGCCGACGCCGGAAAGATCGCCGCGGCGGTCGACGCCTGGCGCGCCCGGCACGCCGCGGCCGCCGCCCGCGGTCCGCTCTCGCGCGCGCCGCGCACCGCGGTCGAGCGGGTGCTCTCGGCCATCTGGCGCGAGGCCCTGGGGATCCCGGTCGGCGCCGACGACAGCTTCTTCGAGGCCGGCGGCGACTCCGTCCACGCCGTGCGACTCGCCCTGCTCATCCGCGAGCGGCTCGGCGTGGAGCTGCCGCTCGCGGCGATCTTCGAGTCGCCGAGCGTCTCGGCCCTGGCCCAGCGCCTCTCCGCGGACGGGCTCGTGCTCGAGGCGGAGATGCGCGCGATCCTCGAGGAGATCGACCGGCTCTCCGACGACGAGGTCGCCGCCGCGCTCGAGAGGGAGGCGGGCCCGCTCGGGCGCGACGGGGCGCTCCCGGTCGCCCCGAGCGCGGCGCCTTCCCCGGCCGCCGCCCTCCCGCGCGCGGCCGCCACCGACGCGGCCCAGCTCTGGAGCGCGTGCGGCGGCGTCCCCCCCGCGGAGGAGCCCGGCCCGATCGCGACGATCGGCGTCGTGACCGCGGGGCGCGCCGACGCGCTGCGCCGCGCGGTGCTGAGCTGGCGCGAGCAGCTCGAGTCGGCGGGCCGGTCGGCCGCCCTCGTCGTGAGCGACGACTCGTCCTCGCCGCTGGCCGAGGCCGAGTGCCGCGCGATCCTCGCCGATGCCGCCCGCGGCTGGCCGGGCGACGTGACCTACGTCGGCCGGCCGGCGCGCGCCCGGCTCGTGGACCGCCTCGCAGCGCGCGGCGTCCCGCCGAGCGTCACGGCCTTCGGCCTCCTCGATCCGCTCGGAGCCGGCCTGACGACGGGCGCCGCCCGCAACGCCCTCACCCTCGCGACGCTCGGCGGCCTCGTGTTCTCGGTCGACGACGACACGGTGTGCGAGCCGGCCGCCCCGCTGCGGCCGGCGGCGGGCGTCGCCCTGCGCGCGGGGCGCGCGCCGGGGGACCTGTGGACGTTCGAGACGCGGCGGGCCGCGGTCCGGGCGCTGCCGGAGTCGGGCCTCGACGTGCTCGCGACCCACGAGCGGATGCTCGGCCGGACGGCGGCGAGCGTCGTGCGCCGCGAGGCGGCCGGCCCCGGGGGCGTGGTGATCGGCGACGGCACGGGCGCGGTGGCGGCCCGGGCGGCGGCCGGAGGCCGCGTGGCGATCACCGTCTCGGGGCTCGTCGGAGACAGCGGCTGGGGCGCGCCGTTCGGCTTCTGGCGCCACCCGCTCGGCCTCCTCCTCCTCGACGGCCCGTCGCTCGAGCCGCTCCTCGCCTCGCTCGAGGGCTACCGCGCGATCACCGCCCGGCGCGAGATCGCCCGCATCGTCGACCGGCCCACGCTCTCCGACGACGCCGGGGGCATGACCACGTTCGTCGGCATCGACAACCGCGCCGGCCTCCCGCCGTTCATGCCCGTGCGCCGCGGCCAGGACCTCGTCCTCGGGGCGACGCTGTGGCGCGCGACGAGCGTCGTCTACGGCCACGTCCCGCTCGCGCTCCTCCACGCCCCGGCCGAGCGCCGGCCGTTCGCCCACGGCGAGACGCTGCGCACGGCGGGAGCGCTCGACACCGCGAAGCTCCTCCTCGCGGCGATCGAGATCGCGGCCCGCCGGTCGGCCGTCGGCGACCTCGTCGCGCTCGGCCACGCGGTCGCGGACCTCGGCGCGGCGCCGCCGCCCGAGTTCGAGTCGCTCCTCCGCGCCCACCTCGCCGACGAGGCGGAGCGGCACGCGGCGCTCGTGGAGCAGTCGATCGACGCGGCCCCGCGCGCGGCGTCGTGGTGGGTCGAGGACCTGCGCGCGTTCGTGGCGCGGGAGCGCGCGGCGGCCGCGCAGCCCGAGGCGACGGCGCCGCTCGACCTCGTGGAGGGCCGCGGCGTCGAGGGCGCCCGCGAGCTCGCCCGCCGGCTCGTCCGGCAGTTCGGCGAGCTCCTCGAGTGGTGGCCCGAGGTCCTCCGCGCGACGGCGGAGCTGCGGGCCACGGCGCCGCCGGAGCGGTGGTGACGCGGTGAGGCTCTTCGACCCCGCCGAGGCGCGCCGCGCGCTGCTGCTGCACCGCCTCGCCGCGCGGCGCGGCGCGGCGGGGGGCCCCGTCCCGCTGCCGCGCGGAGAGTACCCGCGGCGCCTGCCCTCGTCGCTCGGGCAGGCCCGCCTCTGGTTCCTCGACCAGCTCGCGCCGGGCCTCACCGCCTACAACGAGACGATCACGATCCGCCTGCGGGGCGCGCTCGAGGAGGACCGGCTCCGCGCCGCCCTCGACGCGGTCGCGGCCCGGCACGAGACCCTGCGCACGAGCCTCGCCGAGCACGAGGGCGACGTCGTGCAGGTCGTCGAGGCGCCCGGGCCCGTCCCGCTCGGCCACGAGGACCTCTCGGCCGCGGAAGAGGGGCCGATGGACGCGCTCGCCGCGGCCTGCGCGCGCGACGCGGCCGAGCCTTTCGATCTCGCCCACGGCCCGCTCCTGCGGGCGCGGCTCTACCGCCTCGGCGGGCGCGAGCACGTCCTCTCGCTCGTGCTGCACCACGCGGTGACCGACGGCTGGTCGGCCGGCGTCTTCCTCCGCGACCTCGCCGCGGCCTACGAGGCGGTCGGCCTCGGCCTGCCCCCGCCGGGGCCGGCCGCGATCCAGTACGCGGACTTCGCGGCGTGGCAGCGCGAGAGGATGGAGGGCTCGCTGCGCCAGTCGCTCGTCGAGCAGTGGCAGGCGCGCCTCGGCGACACGCCGCTGCGGCTCGACCTGCCGGCCGACCGGCCGCGGCCGCCCGTCCAGGGGTTCGAGGCCGGGCGCGTCGTCCGCCGGCTCCCCGTCACGCTCGCCCTCGCGCTGCGCGACCTCTGCCGTCGGCGCGGCGTCACCCCGTTCGGGGTGCTCCTGACGGCGACGCAGGTCCTCCTCCACCGCCTCACCGGCCAGGAGCGGTTCCTCGTCGGCGCGCCGTCGTCGGGCCGGCTGCGGCCCGAGCTCGAGGACGCGGTCGGCTTCTTCATCAACAACCTCGTGTTCCCGGCCGACCTCTCGGGCGGCGCCACCGTCGAGGAGCTCCTCGCCCGCAACCGCGAGCTCGCCGCCTTCGCCCTGTCCGCCCAGGAGCTGCCGTTCGAGGCCCTCGTCGACGCGATGCGCCCGCCGCGCGACCCGTCTCGCACCCCGCTCTTCCAGGTCCTCGTCAACTACCTGAACATCGAGAACGAGCCGCGCACGGCGGGCCACCTGCTCTTCGAGCCGATGGCGCGACCGGTGGTCGAGGCCAAGTTCGACCTCACCGTCTACGGCGCCGAGGAGCCCGAGGGCCTCCGGCTCGAGCTCGTCTACGACCGCGGCCTCTTCGACGAGGCGCGGGTCGAGGCCATGGCCGAGTCGCTGGGGAACGCGATCGTGGGCGTCGTGGCCGACCCGGCGCGCGACCTGCGGGGGCTCGCCCTCGCGGGCCCGCGCTCGCAGGCCGTCCACCCGGCGCTCGGCCCGATCGAGGTCGAGCGGACGGAGCGCATCGAGTCCGCATTCGTGGAGGCGGCGCGCGCCCGCCCGGACGACGTGGCCCTCCGCGCGGCCGGCGCGCCGATCCCCTACTCGGCTCTCGCGGAGCGCGCCCGGCGGATCGCCGCCGCGCTCCTCGCCTCGGGCGCGGCGCGCGGCGACGTCGTCGGCCTCTGCCTGCCCCGCTCGCCCGACCTCGTCGCCGGGCTTCTCGGCGTGCTGGAGGCGAGGGCGGCCTTCCTGGTGCTCGATCCCGCGCACCCCGCGGAACGCAACGCCGACCTCCTCTCTCGCGCGCGGCCGAGGATCGTCGTCGGCGACCGCGCCTCGCTCGACCGTCTCGCCCCGGCGGAGGCCGCGGCGGAGGCGCTCCCCCCGCGGATCGAGCTCGAGGCCCTGCTGCGCGGCGCGGGCGCAGCGGAGCCTCCGACCGCCGGAGCCGCGGCCGGCGCGGAGGACCTCGCCTACCTGGCGGTCACGTCGGGCACGACCGGCCGCCCGCTGGCGGTGCGGGGCACCCACGGCCCGGTCGTCCAGTTCCTGCAGTGGCAGCGCGCGACGTTCGGCCTCGAGGCGCGCGACCGCTTCGCGCTCGTCGCCGGCCTCGGTCACGACCCGCTGCTGCGCGACGTGCTCGCCCCGCTCTCCCTCGGCGCGAGCCTCTCCATCCCGGGCGAGGGCGTGCTGCGCGACCCGGACGCCTTCTTCGACTGGCTCGCGGCCGAGGCGATCACGGTCCTCCACGCGACGCCCGGCCTGCTGCGCCTCGCGCTCGGCGCCGCCGGCGCGTCGTCGCGGCAGCTCCTCTCCCTGCGGCTCGTCTTCTCCGGCGGCGACGTGCTGCGCTGGAGCGACGTGCGGGTGCTCCGCGCCGTCGCCCCGGGCGTGCGCGTCGTCAACCTGTACGGCACGACCGAGACGCCGCAGGGGGTCGCGTTCTTCGACACCGCGGCCGACCCGCGCGCGATCGACGGCGACGACGGCCCGGTGCCCGTCGGCCGTGGGCGCGCGGGCGTCGAGCTGCAGGTCCTCGACGCGCAGGACCGGCTCACCGCCATCGGCGAGCTCGGCGAGGTCTGCGTGCGCACCCCGTGGCTGACCGAGGGCTACGCCCTCGAGCCCGAGCTGACCCGCCGGCGCTTCGTCACGAACCCGCTCGGGTCGGACGTGGGCGACCGGGCCTACCGCACGGGCGATCTCGGCCGCTACCGTCCCGACGGAGCGGTCGCCCTCGCGGGCCGGGCCGACCGCCAGATCAAGCGGAGCGGCTACCGCGTCGACCCGGCCGAGATCGAGGCGCAGATCGTCGCCCACGCGGGCGTGCGCCAGGCCGCCGTCCTCGCGACCGGCGAGGGCGACGCCGTCCGGCTCGCGGCGTTCGTCGTCCCGGGCGCGCCCGCCGCGACGCCGGCCGAGGTGAAGGCCTGGCTGGCCCGGCGGCTGCCGCCGCCGTTCGTCCCGGCCGACGTCGTCGTCCTCGATCGCCTGCCGCTCACGCCGAACGGCAAGATCGACGCCGCCCGACTCCCCGTCCCCTCGGCGGACGCGGCGCCACCGCCCGCGGCGGCGGCGGAGGGCGGCGGCGAGCCGATCGCGGACGATCGCACGGTCCGGCTCCTCGCCTCTCTCTGGCAGCAGCACCTCGGGGCGCGGCCGTCGCGCCTCGAGGACGACTTCTTCGAGATGGGCGGCCACTCGCTCGCCGCGGCGCAGTTCGTGAACGCCGTGCGGCGGGAGACGGGCGCCGAGATCTCGCTCGCGCAGTTCATCGCGACGCCGACCCTCGGCGCCCTCGCCCGCCACGTCGCCGGCCGGCCCACGCGGTTCGCCGCGCTCGTGCGCTTCCGCGAGGGGGTCGGGCGCGCGCCCGTCTTCCTCGTCCACCCCGTGGCGGGCACGGTGCTCCGCTACCGCCCCCTCGCCGCCTACTTCTCGCCGCGGCGGCCCGTCTTCGGCCTGCAGTCCCGGGCCCTGGACCCCGAGGCGCCGGTCCCGGCGACGCTCGCGGAGCTCGCCGCCCACCACGTGGACGACGTCCTGCGGGTGACCGGGGACGGGATCTGCCATCTCGCCGGGCACTCGCTCGGCGGCGCGATCGCGCTCGAGATGGCGATCCAGATCGGCGCCCGCGGCGGGCGGGTCGGCCTCGTGGGCCTGTTCGACACGTGGCGGCCCGACCTCGCCCGCGTCGTGCCGCCGATGCCGAACCGGGTCGCGACCCGCCTCGCGAACGTCGGCCGGCTCCATGGCGGCGAGCGGCGCGAGTACGTGCGCGAGTGGCTCGAGGGTGTCGCCCAGCGGCGCGGCGTGCCGATCGGCCGGCGGCGGCGGGCGAAGACCCCGCTCCTCCTGCGCGTCCGGCGCATCAACGAGCGGGCGGCCGAGGCCTACGAGCCCCGCCCGTACGGCGGCGCGGTGACTCTCTTCCGCGCCGCCGTCCGCCCGACCGACCGGCGCGACCGCCCCGACCTCGGCTGGGACGAGTACTGCACGGGCGGGCTCGAGATCGTGCCCGTGGGCGGCGACCACAACAGCCTGATCGACGAGCCGTACGCCGAGGCCCTCGCCCGCCTGATGGAAGCGCGGATGCGGGACTGACGTCCCGGGCGGCTACTCCTTCGCCAGCCCGTTCGCGAGCTTCGCGATCCCGTCGAGCATCCCGGCCGTCTGCTCCAGGAGGGCCCGCGCCGCGAGCGGCTCGCGGTTGGCCGCGCGCACGAGGTCGGCCGCCGAGCGCACCGCGGCCTCGATCTCGGGCATCGCGCGGCGCACCGCGGAGGCGGTGCTCGACAGCGACTGCCCCCGCTTCAGCACGAACCACGAGGCGAGGGCCCGCGCGAGGAGGCCGAAGTGCTGCAGCAGCGGGGGCGGCGGCAGCGTCTCGGTCGGCGAGAAGTAGAGCAGCACGAGGCCGTGGACGCCGAGGCCGCTGCGCACCGGGACCGCGGTGAGGCCCTTCACCGGCGGCGTCATCCGCGCGAGCACGTCGGCCACCTCCGGCATCTGGGCCGGGTTCGCGAGGAGCGGCTGCCGCAGCGGAATGAACTGCTGGCGCGCGATCGAGAGCTTCTCGGGGCTCCCGAGGAAGGGATCGGCGCCGATGCCGCTCACCGCGATCGCCTGCACCTTGCGGTCGGGCCCCGGGCCGATGATGCTGCCCCGCCGGCAGCCGGCCGCGTCCATCATCAGCTGGAGGACGGAGCCCATCGCGTCGTCGGTCGACTGCCCGCCCTCGAGCGCCTCCACGGTCTCGAGGACGCGCTCCATGTCGCGCAGGCGCCGGCGCGTCTCGTCGCGCTCCTCGCGCATCCGCTCGAGGGCGTCGCCGAGGTCCATCGAGGCCTGGACGTAGGAGTCGACGAGGGCCCGGTCGTTCGCCCCCTCCGCGGCCGGGCCCTCGCCCATCCGCGGCACCGAGACGCGCACGCGCCGGTGGTCCTCCTCGGGCTCGGCCGCGGCGGGCCGCGCGACCGTGCCGCCGAGGCTCGTGCGCCCGAACGCCTGCTGGATCGCGCTCCACGTCCAGTTGGCCGTCGTCTCGTCGGGGCCGAGGGCGAGGCCGGGGTAGCGCTCGATCAGCTCGTCCATCGTCTGCTCGAGGACGCAGCCGAGCGTCTCGAGGACGCCGTCGCCGCGGATCGCCACCGCCTCGCGCGCCTCCGCCCCGCGGAAGTTCAGGACACGCTCGAGCTCGTCGAGGCGCATCACCTGCGGCAGGTCGCGCTTGTTGTACTGGAAGACCATCGGGACGGTGGCCGGGTCGAGGCCGCTCTCCGTCAGGTTGGCCGTCATCTCGCGCAGGCTCGCGAGGTTCTCCTCGAGCCGGTCCTGGGCCGAGTTCGCGACGAACACGACCGCGTCGGCCCCGCGCACCGCCAGCCGGCGCGAGGCCGCGTAGACCGCCTGGCCGGGGACCGCGATGAGCTGGAAGCGGATCTCGAACCCGTGGAAGCCGATGCCGCGCAGCGGCAGCAGGTCGAAGAGGATCGTGCGGTCCTGCAGCGAGTTCACCGAGATGAACTCGCCGCGGTTCCTCTCGAGCGCCGCCGCGTGGAGCACCTGGAGGTTGGTCGTCTTCCCTCCGACCGCGGGGCCGTAATAGACGACCTTCAGCTGGACGACCCGGTCGCGGTGTCGAAGCTCCACTCTCTCGCCTGCTCCGGCCCGGCCGCCTGGCCGGACCCTGCCTTTGAATCGGCGACGCGGTTCGGAGGGGGGGCGCGTCTCGACTGAACGCGTAGTATACGCGCCCCGTGCCGACGCGCCGGGACCTGGTGTCATGGGCCGAGCCAACCCTGTCAGCAGATCTGGATAGACGCGTGCCGACTCGACAGCCGCCACTTCGAAGCAGGGACGATGGCTGCGCGAGCCTGCGCCACCGAGGCTTGTTTAGCCCCATGGCCGCCTCGCCGCGTCAGCGTCCGCAACGTGACGGAACCGGGCCGTCGGATGCCTTACATGCGGGGGCGCGCCGACGCGGATCGGGGCTGAGACCCTGCTTCTAATAAGTCACTCATCCTGATGGACTTGAGCCTCACCGTTGAGCCACGATGGCTCGGGCTCGGGCATTGCATTGATGCACTGTTGAGAGGCTTCCGGTGCCCCGGGCAGTCCCATCTGGCATCGGAAAAGCTCCTTCGGGAGGATTCCGATGACATTGCTGCACGGACGGACCCTCAGACGAGCACTGGGCATCCTGGCCGCATGCGTCGCCGTCCTGGCGAGCCCCGCGACGTCGATTGCGACGCCTGTGACGTGGTACCTGCAGGGAGTGACCTTCAATGACGGAGCGACGGCCTCGGGTCACTTCGTTTTCGATGCAGACACCGGCATCTCGACGTCTTTCAGCATTTCCACTTCGGCCGGGACACTGCCAAGCTACACGTACAACAGCACCAACAGCCTGTATTACGCCACCGGCTACTTCTTCTCGAACGACCACATCTGGGTCGACAACCTCTTCAGCCGATACATCAACCTTGTCACGGCGACTCCGCTGACGAACGTTGGCGGCACTCTGCCACTCATCGCCGGCGGCTACTTCGCTGGCGGCAGCTACGAATGCAGCAACTGCGACATCATGCGTAGCGCGGTGAGCGGTTCCGTGACGACGACGCCCGAGCCCGCCTCGCTCCTGCTCCTGGGATCCGGCTTGGTCGGCCTCGCCGCTGCCAGGCGGAAGAGGCGCACCTAGGAACCACTCGAGATTCGCGCAGGGTGGCCCGGGGGCAGCCCGGCCACCCTGCCAGCTCTCCGGACAGAGTCGAGTCGGCCGGGCGCCTGGCAGCTACGCCCTGCGGCGACGCCGCAGGGCCAGTGCGGCGACGCCGCTGCCGAGGAGCAGCAGCGTTCCCGGCTCGGGGACGGCGTTCAGCACCAGTTCGTTGCCCGCATCGAAACCGCTGTAGCCGAACGCGTAGTTGTCGGCGTCAGCGGGCTGCGGGAACGCCCCTCCGATCACGACCGTCCCGCCCGCGCTCGCGCCGAGCCACGCGATCGCTGCGTCGTTCAGCGGGATCGAGAGGGTCCCGTTCGACGACCCCGGACCGAGAGCGATGGAGCCCAGGGGAGGACCCGCCACGAGGCCGGCGAACGTGGACTCGCACCCGACGCAGTCGCCCGCGATCGACGCCGGCAGGCTGGTCCGGTAGAGCGTGTAAGTGCCGTTCGCCGTGACGGCGTACGACTGGACTCTCATCGAGGCGCTCGAAACCGACCCGGTCACCCCGCCGAGGTCGAACACGAAGAAGTTCCGGAACTCCAAGCCCCCGAAGGTGCCGGCGAGGTAGTTGCGGTCCGTGTAGTCGAAGTAGTGAGCCCCGGTCTCGTCGTACCAGCCGGAGTAGCTGTTGCTGACGACGAGCGGGACGGCGCCAGCGCTCGCACAGAAGACCGCCGACGCGAGAACGCCCGCGCAGACGGCAATCGAGGCGGCGCGACGCAGCCCGAGCCCGCTCGGCCTGCGCCTAGGCCTTGCGCCGCCGGCGCAGGGCGAGCGCCGTGATTCCGCTGCCGACGAGCAGCAGCGTGCCCGGCTCGGGGACGGCCTGTCCCTGGATGTTGTCCCAGAACAGGCTGTTCGGGAAGGGTCCGCTGGAGCTGAACTGAACGCTCTGGAACGCATAGGGCGAACTCACGGTCAGCGTCTTGAAGTGCTGCGGGGAGCTGAAGCTGAGGCCGGTGCCCCAGCCGGTGGTGCTATTGGCTACGTTGACTCCGGTGCCGTTCGGCCCACTGAACGCACCCAAGCCGACCGGAGAGTCGTTGTCGGCACCGTAGTCGCCGAACTGGATGGACAAGGAGAGAACCGGAACCGAGAACGTCAGTAGCCACGCATCACCGGCAACCGACGTGTTGAAGAAGGGCGAAAGCGAATGCAGCCCCCATCCGGCCGGCTTCCCCGACTGGCCACCGGTGTTCGAGACGACGTCGAAGGCCGTGCCCGAGGACCTGGTGAGAGTCGCCGAGACATTTCCCGACGTCAGAGGCAGGGAGGTGTAGCCGCCGGCATTGCCGCCCGTCGCCGGCACGCTCTCAAAGTCGAAGGCAAACGGAACGGCATAGGCGGACCCCGACATCAGGCTGGCGGCCACGGCGATCCCGGCGAGAACACGCTTGGTCATGACGACTCCCCTGCCGCGAGTCCGATACACTGTCCGTGCCAACCAGGCAGCATGGATCTAAAGGCTCCTATTTCAACTACTTACTCTTCGAGCGCAGACATGCACTCAGCCCCAGGAGCGTAAAGAAGTCCGACAGTCTGTCGGCCGGGGGGCGGATCAGGCCCGCTGGGCGGCGCCCGCCTTCGACTTCTCGTGGCGGATGACGTCGGCGAGGATCTCGTCGAGCGTCACCGTCGGCTTGTAGCCGACGGCCTGGGCGGCCTTCGAGATGTCGGGCACGCGCCGCATCATGTCCTCGAAGCCCTCCTGGTAGGCCTTCTCGTAGGGCACGCGGACGATCCGCGACTTCGAGCCCGTCGCCGCCTTGATCCGCTCCGCCAGCTCGAGGATCGACACCTCCTCGGCGTTGCCGACGTTGTAGACCTGGCCGGCGGCCGCGGGGTGGGCGGCGAGCTTCATGATGGCGCCGACCGCGTCGGACACGTGCGTGAAGCAGCGGCGCTGCGAGCCGTCGCCGAACACCGTGATGTCCTCGCCGGCGAGGGCCTGCTGCACGAAGTTCGGGATGACCATCCCGTAGCGGCCGGTCTGGCGGGCGCCGACGGTGTTGAACAGGCGGACGATGACCGCCGGGACGCGCTTCTCGTTCCAGTACGCGATCGCGAGGAACTCGTCGATCGCCTTCGAGCACGCGTAGGCCCAGCGGGCCTTGCTGGTCGCGCCGAGCACGAGGTCGTCGTCCTCGCGGAAGGGCACCGTGTCGCGCTTGCCGTAGACCTCGGAGGTCGACGTGATGAGCACGCGCTTCTGCTTCTTGGCCGCGAGGTGGAGGATGACCTCGGTCCCCCGCACGTTCGTCTCGATCGTGCGAACCGGGCTCTCGACGATCAGCCGCACGCCGACCGCGGCGGCGAGGTGGTAGATCGTGTCGCACAGGTCCACGAGCTCGGCCGAGAGCGAGACGTTGGTGACGGTGTCGATCGCGTAGTGGAACCGCTCGTGCGGCTTGAGGTGCTGGATGTTCTCGATGGAGCCCGTCGAGAGGTCGTCGACGACGTAGACCTCGTCGCCCTGCGCGAGGTGCCGCTCCGCGAGATGCGAGCCCACGAAGCCGGCGCCGCCCGTGATCAGAACTCTCATTCACCCACCTTGTGGCCGACGATGTTACCGCACCGCGGCCGCGGCCGACCGGCCCACGCTCAGGGAACGGGCGGCGCGGCGTAGAGCTGCACGCGAAGCTCCTCGCGCTGGGCGGCGGCCGCCGTCGGGTCGAGTCGGTCGGCGGCCGTGACCGCCTCGGCGAGGGCCACCCCGACCTCGGCCTCCCCCGCCGCGACCACGTCGGCCCCCGCCCGCCGGAGCGCGGCCGCGTCGCGCAGGTGCGCGCAGCGCGCGAGGATCCGCAGGCCGGGGTTGAGCAGCCGGGCCTGGCGGACGATCTCGGCCGCGTCCTCGACGTCCGCGCTGAGGATGAGGCTCCCCGCGCTCGCGATGCCGGCCTCGTCGAGGGTGCCCGGCCGCAGGACGTCGCCGTAGACGGCCTCGTGGCCGGCGGCGCGCAGGTCGCGCACGGCCTGCAGGTTGAGGTCGACGACCGTGACCCTCGCGCCGCGGTCGACGAGCAGGCGGCGGACGATCCGCCCCGACGGCCCGTAGCCGACGAGGATGCACCGAGCGGGGTCGAAGGCGGCGGACGGCGCGGCTGGCGCGAGCCGGACGGGCGGCGTGGCCCGACGCCGCGCCCAGCCGTAGACCGACGGGTTGAGGGCGATCGAGACGATGGCGGCGGCCACGAGCGCGTTCCAGCCGGCGTCGTCGATCAGGCCCAGGTTCCGCGCGACGGTGCCGAGGATGAAGCTGAACTCGCCGACCTGCGAGAACGCGGCCGCGACGGGGAGGGCCGTCGAGCGCGGCGTGCCGAGCGCGCGGACGGTGAGGTAGGCCGAGAGCGGCTTCCCGAGCAGGACCACGAGGAGGACGGCGGCGATCGGCAGCGGCGCCTGGACGAGGCTGCGCGGGTCGAACAGCATCCCGACCGAGACGAAGAAGAGGACGGCGAAGGCGTCGCGCATCGGCACCGCGTCGCCCGCGGCGCGGGCGGCGAACTCCGAGCGGCCGACCGCGAGCCCGGCGAGGAACGCGCCGAGCTCCATCGAGACGCCGAAGAGGCCGGCCGACCCGACCGCGATCCCCACCGCGAAGACGAGCACGGCGAGCGTGAAGAGCTCGCGCGAGCGGGTGGCCTCGACCCGCTCGAGGACCCGCGGCACGACCCAGCGGCCGAGGACGGACACCGCGGCCACCAGCGCCGCGATCTTGACGGCGGCGAGGCCGAGAGCGGCGGCCGCGCCTTCGTGGCCGACCGCGGACGGGCCGAAGAACATCGGCAGGAGGAGCAGCATCGCGACGGTGAGGATGTCCTCCACCACGGTCCAGCCGATGGCGATGTAGCCGATCGGCGAGTGCAGGTCGCGCCGCTCCGCGAGGACGAGGGCCATCACGACCGTGCTCGCGACCGAGATGGCCATCCCCAGGATCACGCCGGCGAGCCAGTCCCAGCCGAGCAGGCGCAGGAGGACGGCGAGGGCGCCCGTCGAGAGCGAGCTCTGGACGAGCGCGCCCGGCAGGGCCACCCGCCACACGGCGACGAGCTCCTTCAGGTGGAAGCGCAGGCCCATCCCGAAGAGGAGGAGGATCACGCCGATCTCGGCGAACTGCTGGGCGACCGCGCGGTCCGCGACGAAGCCCGGGGTGAAGGGGCCGACCGCGACCCCGGCCAGCAGGTAGCCGACGATCGGCGACAGCCGCGCGCGCCGCGCGAGGAACCCGAGGACCAGCGCAGCGGCGAGGCCGCCGGCGAAGGTCACGAGCACCCCGAGGTCGTGCATGAGCCATCGTACCGGACGCGGCCGGCGGTCGCGCTTGCGCGGGAGGGCCAAAGCGTCTACATGGAGAGCGGCGAAACGCCATGGCCCCGCCCCTCGTCACGATCGCGATGCCGTGCCTCGACGAGGCCGGCCACATCGAGGCCTGCCTCCGCAGCGTCCAGGCCCAGACCTACCCGCGCGACCGCGTCGAGATCCTCGTGGCCGACGGGGGCAGCACCGACGGCACGCGCGAGATCCTGGCCCGCCTGGCCGCCGAGGACCCGCGGATCCGCGTCGTCGACAACCCCGACCGCTACCAGGCCCCGGGCCTCAACCGCCTCCTCGAGCGGGCGAAGGGCGAGGTCTTCGTCCGCATGGACGTCCACTGCGAGTACGCCCCGGACTACGTCGCGAAGTGCGTCGAGGTCCTCGAGCGCACCGGCGCCGACAACGTCGGCGGGGCCCAGCGCTGCCGCGGCCGCACCGAGTTCGAGAAGGCGGTCTGCGCGGCGCTCAGCAGCCCGCTGGGCATGGGCGGCGCCGCCTACCGCAGCCCCGACAACGAGGGCTTCGTCGACACCGTGTTCCTCGGCGCCTTCCGCCAGGAAGCCCTCGTCCGCCTCGGGGGCTGGGACCCGCGCGCGATCACCAACGAGGACGCGGAGCTCAACCAGCGCCTCGTCGAGTCAGGCGGCCGCATCTACCTCAGCCGCGAAATCGTCGTCCACTACACGCCCCGCGGCTCGTTTCCCGCCCTCGCCCGCCAGTACTTCCGCTACGGCCAGGGCCGCGCCCGCACCCTGCGCAAGCACGGCCGCTTCCTGACGCTGCGCCCGGCTCTGCCGTTCCTGGCGCTGTGCACGGCCCTGCTGCTCGTCGCCCTGCTGCCGTGGACGAACGCCGCGCTCTACGCGGCGGCCCTGGCCGCTGCAAGCGTCCTCGGCGAATCCATCCGGGTCGGCTGGAAGGGCGGGGTCCGTCGAGTGGCGCTGGTCGCCGCGGCCTTCCCGACGATCGTGCTGGCGCACGGAACCGGCTTCGGCGCAGGCCTGCTGGCCACGAACGCGGAGCGGCGCTAGCCGCGCGGCAGGCACACGGCCAGCAGCCACCGAAACGCCCCGCGCGCCCAGGCGGGCGAAGCGGGCTCCAGGCTGCGCAGCCTCTCCGCGTCCGCAGCGTCGAGGACGCCGAGCGCGCGGACGGCGAGCGCGTACACCACGACACCGACGATCGGGCCGGCGACGAGAGCGGCGATGTCCGGCAGCCGCGACGTCGATGCGATCACGGCGAGCCCCATCACCGCCGCCGCGGCAACCACGCGCAGGTTGAAGCGCCAGCGGAGACGGAAACCGAAACGCCGCACGGCGATGGCGCACACGCCGATCGTGGCGATCGTCTGGCCGAGGCCGTTCGCCGCGGATCCACCCACCGCGCAGTACCGAGGGACGAGCCACAGATCGAGACACAGCGTCACGCACGCCGAGACGAGCCCCCACCGGACGAGCGTTCCCTGCCCGCCGAGCACCGTGACGAGGCGCGTCGGCGCTTCGACGAGCCGCGGCAGGCCGCTGAGCGCGGCGGCCAGGACGAACGCCGGCAGCGCGTCGGCGTACCTGTCGCCATAGAGAACCCGCAGCAGCGGCCCGCCGACCGCCGCCAGGCCAACCGCGGCCGGCCAGACCAGCAGCGAGCTGTAACGCCACATGGACTCGGCGAACCGACGCATCCACTCCGCTCCGCGCCCCTGCTCGGCGAAGAGCGTGGTCGTCGCGGCCTTCACGAACGGGCCGGCCAGATGCTGGGGCACGAGTCCGAAGGCGAACGCGAGGGAGAAGAACGCGATCTGCCGAAGGTCGCAGAACCTCTTCAGGAAGAACATCTCGGAGCGGTTCCAGACGACCAGCTGCAGGAGCAGCAACGTCGTCGACTGGCCACAGAAGGCAAGCAGCTCCGATCGCAGCGCTGGCGGCAGCGCCTCGTCACGCCGTATCTCGCCGAGCGAGAAATCCCTTCGCGCGAGATGCCCCGGCAGGTTCCGGCTCATCAGGCCGAAACGCAGCCCGGCGTCCACGCATCGCCCGGCCAGCAGGGCCCCGGCCAGACCCACGAGCCCCCAGCCGAACAGGAGGCTGATGACGACTCCGCTGACGTTCGTGAGGATCCCGCTCACCGACGGCACGACGTTCGACCGCACGTCCTCGAAGGACGAGTTGACCGCCGTGGCGATGCCAAGGAGGCCTGCCGGGAAGATGCTGAGGACGGCGAGGCTCGCGTAGACCCTCGCGTCCGCGCTCGCCGCGCCAAAGACGAGCAGGAGGCCGGCCACGACGACCCCGCCCATCGTCAGGACCTGGAGGCGGAACGCCTCGCGCACGACCGCCCAGGCCAGCTCGGGCCGACGCCGCGCGAGGTAGTCCGGCACATAGCGGCTCACGGCCGTCGGAATCCCCAACGTCCCGAGGGCGACCGCCATCCCCGCCACCCAGAGAACGTAGGCATAGGCGCCGAGCCGCGTCGGCCCCATGACTCGCGCCACGAGGACCGACGTCACCATCGGGCTGAGCATGTCGACGACGAGATCGACACTGGTCCACGCGGTGTTGCGGAAGACGGTGCGGACCTTGGACGCGCCCGTCGACACTGGCCCCCTACCCCGCCACGCGGCCGCGGATCAACTGCTCGTACAGCGCTTCGTACCTCGCCACTGTCGATCGCACGTCGAACTCGCGTTCGACGCGCGCGCGCCCGGCCGCACCGAACGCGCGCGCCTTCGCGACGTCGTCCAGCACCGACAGAAGCTGCTCGGCCAGGAGATCGGGCCGACCCGGTGGAACCAGAAGGCCGGAGACTCCCTGCTCGACCACCTCCCGGTTCCCTCCGACATCGGTGACCACGGCCGGCAGCCCGGCAGCCATGGCCTCGAGCAGCGTGAGCGCGATGCCCTCGCTCACCGACGACAGCAGGAAGACCTGCGGGCGGAGGAGCAGGGAGGCGACATCACGCCGGTACCCTGCGAAGGAGACGTTCGCACCGAGGCGAAGCTCGCCGACGAGCCTTTCCAGGCTCTGGCGAGAAGGTCCATCGCCGACGATCTCGAGCTGGAGGTCGGGCCGCACGTCGACCGCGCGCCGCAAGCCGCGGAGCATGGTCGCCTGGTCCTTGACGGGATCGAGCCGCGCCACCGTGATCGCGCGAGGCGGCCAGCCGTCCCAGGCCGACGCGGGAAGAAACGCGCCGATCTCGATGCCGTTGTGGATGACATGAACCTTGGATCCGGGGATCCGCTCGATGCCCGTCGCGACCTCCGCCGCGTCCCGCGATACCGCAACGACGGCGTCGCTGAAGCGCGCCAGCCGCCGATTCATCGCAACGGCTCTCGGATCCGCAGGGCTGTTGCGCCCGTGCTTGGTGTGGACGAGCACAGGCACGCGGGCCAGAAGGCGGGCCGGGACTCCCACGCGGTGCGAGCCCGGGTTGTGCGTGTGCAGCACGTGAGGTCGGAGCCGCCTCAGGCGCCGCGCTACGCGGAGGGTGCCCAGGAGCCAGCCGCGAGCGCCGAGGGCCTCGACGACCACGCCTTGCTCGCGAGCGACCGAGGCGAGTGAGCCGGCCTCCCGGACACAGAGGATCCGCGCGTCGAACTCCGCCGGGGCGACGCGCCGGCAGAGATCGAGCGCCACTCGCTCCAGACCGCCCACGTCCATCGTGAGGAGCAGGTGGACGACCCGGCGGCGGGGCCGCTCATGCATGAGCGGGCATGGTAACTTGCTTCGGCTTTTCGTCGCCGCGGCGTCCACCATTCAGCCTCGGGAGATTGGCTGGTGCATCGCACGCTGATCCGGGCGTTCGAGTCGGGCGTCAAGCGACGCCGGACGTTCGAGCTCCTGCGAGACCTCGAGGCCAGCCAGTGGCTCGGGCCGGACGATCTGCGCGCTCGGCAGGTGGCGGCGGCCCGGAGCCTCCTGCACCATGCCGAGCGCCACTGCTCCTACTACCGTGACCGGTGGCGGGAGGCCGGGCTCGATGCGGACGGTCTTCGGAGCATCGACGACATCCGGCGCTGGCCGGTCGTCGACCGGGAGACGTTCGGCGCGCAGACCTCGGGCCTGCGGGCGGACGCGCCCGGCCTCACCCGCATACGCAAGGCGACCGGCGGCTCGACGGGCCGCCCGCTCCAGTTCGAGCTGGACAGCGGGAGCAACGACCGGCGAGTGGCCGCGACGTTCCGCGGCTACGCGTGGGCGGGGGCCGGGCCGGGCACGCGGCAGCTGCACCTCTGGGGCACGGCCCTGGGCCGCCCGCCGGCTCGCCTCCGGCTGAAGACCCGCCTCTACGAGTGGATGTACAACCGCCGCGTGCTGAACGCGTTCGGCCTGAGCGACGCGAGCGCCGCCGCCTACGTCCGCGCGGGCAACGAGTTCCGTCCGGAGGTGATCGTCGCGTACGCCAACGCGCTGTATGCCTTCGCCCGGAGCATCGAAGAGCAGGGGCTGCGCCCCGCCTCCCCGCGGTCGATCGTGGTGGGCGCGGAGAAGCTGCACGCGTTCCAGCGGGAGCTGATCGAGCGCGTCTTCGCCGCGCCGGTGTTCGAGACCTACGGATCACGCGAGTTCATGCTGATGGCCGCGCAGTGCGAGCGCCGCCAGGGCCTCCACGTCACCGCCGAGCACCTGATCGTCGAGGTCGTGGACGACGACGGGCAGCCCGTGCCCGACGGCACGGAAGGCCGGGTCGTGGTGACGGACCTCTTCAACTACGCGATGCCCTTCGTCCGCTACGCGAACGGCGATCGCGCGGTCGCGGGCGGGCGCTGCGACTGCGGCCGCGGGCTTCCCCTCCTCGCGGAGGTCGTCGGGCGGCAGGCCGACATCCTCACGACGCCCGACGGCCGACACGTGTCGGGCCTCTACTTCCCGCACCTGCTGAAGGACTTCCCGGCCGTACGGCGGTTCCAGGTCGTCCAGGAGACGCTCGACGAGGTCCTGCTGAAGCTCGAAGCGCCGAGCGCGTCTGCCGAGGACGTCGCCCGCATCACGGCCCTCGCCGAGCCCGTCCTCGGCCCGCGGGTGCGCTTCAGGGTCGAGAAGGTGGACTCGATTCCCCTCAGCCCGGCGGGCAAGCTGCAGGTCGTCGTCAACCGAGTCGACCGGCCGGCGGATCACGGCGCGAGCCGCGGGTAGCGCTTGCGCATCGCCTTCTTCAGCCTCAGCTACCCGACGCCGTGGCAGCCGGCGGCGGCGGCCTTCAACCGCACGATGGTCCGATCCCTGGCCGCGAACCACGACGTGAGGGTCGTGGCGCCGGTGCCGTGGACCCAGCGCCTCGGGCGAAGACCGCGGCGCGACGACGGCCCCGCCGTCGAGCACCCGCTCTACCTCTACCCGCCGAGACTGCTGCCGCACCGCCTCGACGCCTTTCTCTGGATGTCCTGCCGCTCCGTCCTCAGAAGGCTCGCGCGCGAGTTCGCCCCCGACGTCTACCTCGCCTACTGGTCGCACCCCGACGGCGCAGTGGCCCTGCGCGCCGCGCGCGAGGCCGGCCGGCCCTGCGTCGTGATCGTGGGGGGATCCGACATCCGGCTGCTCGCGGGAGAGACGAGGCGCCGCGAGGCGATCCGGAAGGTCCTCTCCGGGGCCGATGCCGTCCTCACGGTGGGCGACGACCTGAGGGAACGCGTGATCGAGCTCGGCGTTCCCGCCGCGAGCGTCACGGCCTTCCGGCGCGGAGTCGACACGGCGACGTTCCATCCGGGCGACCGGAGCGCCGCTCGCGCGCGGCTCGCCCTGCCCGAGGGGCCGATCGCGCTGTGGGTCGGCCGCATGGTGCCGGTGAAGGGGCTCGACGTCCTGCTCGCCGCGTGGCCGTCCGTGGCGGGGGCCCGGCCCGACGCGCGCCTCTACCTCGTGGGCGACGGTCCCGAGCTCGGTCGCCTGAGACGGCTCGCGGTGCAGAGCGGCCTCTCGGGCACCGTGGCGTTTCCCGGCCCCAGGGCTCAGGGCGAGCTCGCCGACTGGTTCCGGGCGGCTGACGTGACCGTGCTCCCCAGCCTCTCGGAAGGGATTCCGAACGTCCTCCTCGAGTCGCTGGCCTGCGGGACGCCGTTTGTCGCGAGCGACCTCGTCGGCGTCCGGGAGATCGGCGCGGGTGTGGGCTGCGAACGCGTCCCTGCGGGCGGCAGCACGGCCCTGGCCGAGGCCCTGGTGCGGCGCCTTCGCGAGCCCTGTCGTTCGGAGCTGCCGAGCCGCTTCTCCTCGGGCGGCGCCACGGCCGCCATCGAACAGGCGCTGGAAGCCGCCGTCCGCCGGAGGCCACCGCAGGCCTGAACGCGCCTGTGCTAGGGTGCGTGGACTCTGGCGATGGCCGCCCGCCTTCGGCCGTATCAGAACGCGCATCTCTGGCTCCCGGGGCTGCTGCGCGCCCGGATGCGCCGGCGCGCGCGCCCGAAGACCGTCTGGGTCGCCATCTGCGACCACTTCGAGCCCCTCTGGAACCGCGCCGACGACGCCACCGCCGTCGAGCGTGTGCGCCGCTGGCGACAGCGGTGGCCGGAGATCGCCGGCCGGCACCGCGACTCCGCCGGCCGCCCGCCGCAGTACTCGTTCTTCTATCCGGAGGAGGAGTACCGCGCGGAGCTCCTCGCGCCGCTCGCCGAGCTGACGGACCTCGGTGTCGCCGACGTCGAGGTCCACCTGCACCACGACGCCGACACGCGCGACGGCTTCCGTGAGAAGGTCGAACGCTTCACGCGGACGCTCCACGAGCGCCACGGGCTCCTCCGGCCGCGCGACGGGAAGCTCGCCTTCGGGTTCATCCACGGGAACTGGGCGCTCGACAACGCCCGGCCCGACGGCCGCTGGTGCGGCCTCGACGACGAGATCACGCTCCTCAAGGAGCTCGGCTGCTACGCCGACTTCACCATGCCGGCCGCGCCGGACCCCTCGCAGGCCGGCCCGGTGAACGCCATCTTCGACGTGACGGACGACCCGGCCCGGCCGCGATCGCACGCGAGCGGCACGATCGTGCGGAGAGGCTCTCCGCGCCAGGACCTCACCCTCATCACCGGCCCCCTCGGGATCATCCGCGCGGCCGGCTCGCGCCTCCGCCCCCAGCTCGAGAACGGCGACCTCGCGGCCTACCGGCCGCCGGCGCCGCACCGGATCGCGGCGTGGCTGTCGCTCGCGCCGCGGATCGAAGACCAGGTGTTCGTCAAGCTCTTCGCGCACGGCGCTCAGGACAAGAACGCCGCGTGCCTCCTCGACGGAGGGCTCGACCTCACCTTCCGGGAGCTCTCCACGCAGTGCGCGGCCCGCTCATTGGAGCTGCGTTACGTGACGGCCTGGCAGATGTGGAACGCCGTGGAAGCTCTGCGCCGCGGAGAGCCGCCGCCGGTGCTAGGCTGACGCACCATGCCGCGGGCGCTCTTCGTGTCCTACACGTTCCCGCCCGTCGGCGGGGCCGGCGTGCAGAGGCTCACGAAGTGGCTGAAGTACCTGCCGGAGAGCGGGTGGGACTCGTCGGTGCTCACCACCGAGAACGCCTCCGTGCCGCTGACGGACGCGAGCCTGAGTCGTGACATCCCTTCCGACACGCGGGTCGTCCGAGCGAGGACGCTCGAGCCGTCTTACCGGGCCAAGTCGTCGGTGCTCCGCAAGGCCGAGGGCTCCGGCCGCTCGACCGCTTCACACCTGCGAAGCCTCGCCCGATCGGCGGCGAATCTCGCTCTGCAGCCCGATCCGCAGGTGCTCTGGGCACCTGGCGCCCTGCGCGCGGGACGCCGACTTCTGAGGGAGATGGCACACGACGTGGTCGTCGCGACGGCGCCACCGTTCTCGGCGCTCCTCGTTGCCGCCCGCCTGGCCCGCCAGGCCCGGCTGCCGCTCGTGCTCGACTATCGGGACGAGTGGGACATCAGCAGCACCTACTGGGAGAACCGCCCGCGCGATGCGGCGAGCCGCTGGCTTCAGCGGCGCATGCAGGCGCACGCGCTCCGACGCGCACAACTGGTTGCCGCGACGACCCAGCGGAGCACCGAGCGGCTCGCCGACAAGTGCCGAGCCGCGGAAAGCGCCGCACGAACGCTCTGCATCTACAACGGGTACGACGCTGCGGATTTCGCGGAGCCGGCGCCACGCGCCCGCGTGATTGGCACCTGCCGGCTGGTCTACCTGGGCACGCTGTGGGCGCTCACCGACGCTTCACCCCTGGTGGAGGGCGCGGTGAAGTTCGCGGCCGCCAGTCCGGACCGAGCGAAGCACCTGGAGCTCGTCTTCACCGGGCGACGAACCCCGGAGCAAGCCTCCGTCCTCGACAAGCTCGATGGACTTCCCTGCCGGACGACGCGCCTCGATTACCTCGAGCACGACGAGGCGGTCAGGCTGATGCGCGCCGCGAACGGCCTGATCCTGCTGCTGGCCGAACGTCCCGGCGCCGAGCGGATCGTTCCGGCGAAGCTCTTCGAGTACATGGCCGCGCGGCGGCCCATCGTCGGTGTCGTGCCGGCGGGCGAGTGCCGCGACCTGCTTCGAGGATGCCCGGGCGCAACCGTCTGCGAGCCGCGTGACGCTGGAACGGTGGCGGAGGCCCTCGCGCGCGAGGTCGACCGGGCGACGGAGGGCCGCGAGGTCGACTGGGGAGGCTGGGACCCCTCGCGGTACTCGCGAGCGAACCTCGCAGCCGAGCTCGGCGAGGCGCTCCACGGTGTCGTGTCGCGCTGGAGGGGAGGGCGGGCGTGAGCTTTCGGAGCCTGATCATGTCCGACCTGCGCGCCAAGGCCGCATGGTGCTACGAGAGCACATCCGCGGGCGCGATCCTCAAGGTCCTCCTGACCGACGGGACGCCGGCGATGATCCTCTACCGACTGATGCAGTGGTCGCGGCGATGCCGCCTCGCGCCTCTCGAAATGGCGTTCAACCGCCTCAACTCGATCTTCTGCAACTGCATCATCGGCCGCGGCGCCGAGTTCGGGCCGCGTTTCGTCCTCGTCCACGCGACGGGCGTCGTGATCAACGGCGCGGTGCGTGGCGGCTCCGACGTGTATCTGGAGCACCAGGTGACTATCGGCGCCGAGCGCCGCCAGAGTCCGGTCCTCGGCGACGACGTGTTCGTGGGCGCCGGGGCGAAGATCCTGGGCTCGGTGCGAATCGGCGACGGCGCTCGGGTGGGCGCCAACGCGGTCGTGGTCCATGACGTTCCGGCCTACTCGACCGTCGTCGGCATTCCCGCTCGCGTCGTGCGAACACGTAACCCGCCGGTACCGGCTCCACGCACGTGAGAGTCGGCCTCTGGCTGAGCTGCCTGTACCTGTTCACCGTCTACTTCCGCCCGCAGGAGCTCTACCCGGTACTCCAGCAGATCCCCGGACTCATGGACTGGCTGGCGGCTCTCGCCGTGGCCGGCACGCTCGACGTTCTCATCGGCAGGCGCCCAGGGCTGGGAGCGTACAGGTCTACCTGCTCACTTTCTTCCTGTTGTGGGTCGGCTTCTCCGTCGGGTGACCAGCCGCTGGCTGGGCAGCAGCGCGTGGGAGGCGTTCCGCGCTCAGCATCGGCCGCGTTCGTTTCCTTCGTCGATGCGCCCTGCACGGCTCCAGGCGTCGCCTCGACGCGCTGCGGCGCGCGTTCATCGCTGCTCTGCTGGTGACCATCGCCTTCGGCCTGCGGGCGTACTACCTCCGGACCGCGTCAGGCGGAGTTCGTCCTGTTCGAGCTTGTGCCGGAGGCGCGACGAACGAGCCGACCGCCGCGGCCTCGCTCGTCTCTCGCCTGACGAGAAGCTGACCGGGCGTGACAGACCGCGGCCGCACCCGATCCGCAGGACGAGGACGACCCGGATGAGGCCGATGAAGCAGCCCCCGCGCGGCCGACCAAGCCAAGACTGCGGGCTCTGGGCCTGCTGAACGACCCGAACGATCTCGCACAGACCCTGGTCGCGGCGATTCCGCTCGTGTTCCTCGCGTGGCGCCCGGGCCGCTGGTTCGGGAACCTCGTCTTCGCGCTCGTCCCGACCGCCGCGATGCTTTGGGCCGTCGTCCTGACGCGGTCGCGGGGCGGCCTGGTCGCGCTCTTCGCGCTGGCCTGGTTTGCCTTTGCGCTGCGCGCGGGCCCGCGCTGGGAGCGGACCCTGCGCTGGCTCGGAGCCGCGGGGCTCTTCGCGCTCATGGTGCTCTTCTTCCGCCTCGGCGCGGCCGACGAGTCAGCGATGGGCCGCCTCGACGCCTGGTCCGAAGGCCTCCAGATGCTGAAGGCGTCCCCGGTCTGGGGCGTCGGCTACGGCTCGTTCGCGGACATCAACGGCCTGGTCGCCCACAACTCGTTCGTCCACTGCTTCGGCGAGCTCGGCCTCGTCGGTTACTTCGCGTGGCTCGGGGCGATCGTGGCGTCGTTCTGGTACCTCGAGCGCGTCAGGACCGGGGAAGCGGACGGAGTGGCTGAGCATCCGAGCGAACTCGCACGCTGGGCCGCGGCCGCGGAGCTCTCTCTCGTCGCGTTCCTGGCGGGTGCGCTCTTTCTCTCCCGGACCTACAGCGTCTCGCTCTTCCTGCTGATCGGACTCGGCACGGCGGTGGCGGGAGTGGCGCGGCGGGAGTCGGACGACCCGTCTCGGTACCAGATCACGGGGTGGCGGTTCGTGGTGCGAACCGGCGTGCTCATGGCGCTGTCGATCATCCTCGTCTACGCCGTGGTCGTCCTGGCGCGCTAGTGCTACCCTCGAAGCCACTCGTGCCGACAAGCCAGCGCAGTGTGAGCGCGTGGTCGGGCTGGGCTGTGGCGGGAGCCCTGCTCGTCGCGCTCTACTGGCACACCGCCCCCCCGCTCGTGCGCCAGTGGGCCCGCGACGACGACTACACGCACGGGTTCCTGATCCTGCCGCTCGCGCTCTACTTCGCGTGGTGCGATCGGGAGCGGCTGGCGAAGCTGCCGGTTCGGCCGGCGTGGGTCGGGGCGGGCCTCCTGCTCCTGGGCCTCGCGATGCTGCTCGTCGGGTCGGTCGGGGCGGAGCTGTTCCTGCAGCGGAGCTCGTTCGTGGTCGTGGTGGCCGGGCTCGTGTGGCTGCTCCTCGGGGCGCAGTGGCTGGGGGCGCTCGCGTTTCCGATCGCGTTCCTTCTCTTCATGGTGCCGCTGCCGGCCATCGTGATGAACGCGGTGGCGTTCCCGCTGCAGCTCTTCGCGGCGCAAACCGCCACCCTCTGCCTGGAGGTGGTCGGGATTCCCGTGCTGCGCGAGGGGAACGTGATCACTCTCGCCGACACGACGCTCGAGGTGGCCGAGGCGTGCAGCGGCATCCGCTCGCTGCAGGCGCTCCTGGCGCTGGGCGCGGTGTACGGGTACTTCACGCAGCGCTCGACCTGGAAACGCTGGGCGCTGGTGCTCCTGTCGGTGCCGATCGCGATCGCCGCGAACGCGCTGCGGGTGAGCGGCACCGGGTTTCTCGCCCACCACTTCGGCAGCGAGATGGCGCAGGGCTTCTACCACTCGTTCGCGGGCTGGATGGTGTTCGTGGCCGCCTTCGCCATGCTGCTCGGGTGCGGGGCGCTCCTGGGCCGGCTGCCGGATGGGAAGCCCGGCGCGGAGAAGGACGAGGCGGCGCGGCCGTCGTCGACCGCGGGGTGGCCGTTCGCGGTCGCGCTCGTGCCCATGCTCGCCACCGCGGCGCTCCTGTGGAGCCGCGGGCAGGCCGAGGCCGAGGTGCCTCGGCGGCCGCTCGCCGAGCTGCCGCTCGTGCTCGACGGATGGACGGGCCGCGACCTGCCGATGGACCAGCGCGTGCTCGACCTGCTGAGGCTCACGGACCACGCGATGCGGGCCTACGTTCCGGCGTCCGCGTCCGGAGCGGTCGACGGCCCGCTCCGCCAGTCCGCCGCCCCGGTGTGGCTCTACGTCGGCTACTACGCCTCGCAGAGGACCGGCGCGACCTACCACTCGCCCAAGAACTGCCTGCCCGGCGCGGGCTGGACCTTCCGATCGACCACGTCCGTCGAGGGCGCCCTCCCCGATGACCCGAAGGCGACGGTGAACCGCGTCGTGATCGAGAAGGGGCTCGACCGCCAGCTCATCCTGTACTGGTACCAGGACCGCGGGCGGACGGTGGCGAGCGAGTACGACGCGAAGGCCTACCTCATCTGGGACGCGATGACGCGCAACCGGACGGACGGCTCGCTCGTGCGCGTCTCGACGCCGGTCGTCGGGAGCGAGGACGACGCGTATCATCACGCCCTCGCGTTCCTGCGGGCGGCGTGGCCGCCCCTCCGGGAGCACCTGCCGGACTGATCCCATGCCCACGCCACTGACGGGTTGGGCCGAATCCGCGTGGATGGCGCCGCTGCCCGCCGCCCTGCTGGCCGTGGCCCTCGGGGCGTGGATCCTCGGGCGGTGGTGGGCCGAGCCGTTTCACCGCGTGCTCGCGGTGGTGCTCTTCCTGACCGCGGCGATGAAGGCGTCGGACGCGCTCCTCCTCCTGTCGCCCGCGGACATCCTCGTCTTCCGCCGGGTCGGGCTCGCCGCGGAGTTCCTGCGGATGGCCGCGCTCTTCGCGCTCCTGGCCGCTCTCATCGGCCGCTCGCCGAAGGACGCCGACCCGGGCGCCGTGCGGCGGGCGCGGATCGCGGCGGTGATCGCCGCCCTCGGCGCGCTCGGCACGTGGTGGGGCGGCTTCGCCCGCACCGAGGCGGCGCCCGACGGCGAGGCGATCCTCGTCGTGCTCGGCCCGCTCGGCCGGGTGCTGTACGTCGCGCTGCTGCTCGGACTCGTGCTCGTCCTCGCCCAGCTCGAGTCGGTGTTCCGGGCGAGCCGCGACCCGTTCCGCTACCGCGTGAAGTTCGTGATCGTCGGGCTCGCCGCCCTCTCCGGGTTCGAGCTCTACATCGCGGCCCAGACGCTCCTCCTCGGCGCGTGGAGCCTGCGCCACGCCGTCGTCGGCGGCTTCGTCACGCTCGTGGCGGTGGCGATCGTCGCCTTCGGCCTCGGCCGCATGCGCCTCGCGCGGACGCTCGACCGCGTGACGGTGACGCCGCAGATGGTCTACGGCTCGTTCACCCTGCTGGCCGTCGGCCTCTACCTCCTCGGCATCGGCCTCCTCGGCGAGGCGCTGCGCCTCTTCGGCCGCGGGCTCGACGTCGGCACGACGGAGCTCGCGGTCTTCCTGCTCACGACCGTGCTGGTGGTCGGCCTGTCCTCGCGCGCCACGCGGGCCCGCCTCCGCGACTTCGTGTCGCGCAACTTCCTCCGCTCGCGCTACGACTACCGGACGAAGTGGCTCGAGGTGACCGACGCGCTCGGCTCGGCCGACGGCGTCGAGGAGATCCTCGACCGCCTGCTCCACCTGCTCTCGCGCACGTTCGGCACCGGCCGGCTGTCGGTGTGGCTCCTCTTCGACGCCGACGGCCGCTTCCACCAGGTGCGCTCGGTGAACGTCGAGGCCCCGCCGCCGCCCCTCGCGCCCGACCACCCGGTCGTGGTCGCCCTCGACGCGGCCGACGGAGCCGTGGAGCTCGACGATGCCGGAGCGGGCGATCCGTTCTTCGCGGGGACGCACGCGGCGCTCGGGGTGCCGCTGCGGGGCGCGGGCGAGCTCCTCGGCTTCGTCGCCCTCGGGGCGGCGACCGCGCGGTCGGGCTACGACCTCGACGACCGCGACCTCCTGCGGGCGATCGCCCACCAGGCCGGAGTGCTCCTCGCGCAGGCGCAGCTCGCCGAGGAGCGCCAGGCCTCGGCGGACCTCGACGCCCTCCACCGCTTCACGGCCTTCTACCTGCACGACTTCAAGAACCTGATCGCGCGGCTGTCTCTCGTCGCGCAGAACGCGACGAAGCACGGCGACGACCCCGAGTTCCGCGCACAGGCGATGGGAACGGTCGGACGCACCGCGGAGCAGATGAGCGAGCTCGTCGCCCGGCTCTCGCGCCGCGCGCCGGACCACGGCCGCGTGGCCGAGATCGACGTGGCCGAGCTCGTGGAGGGCACGATCGCCTCGCTCGGCCCGGAGTTCGGGGCGCGCCTCGCGCCGTCGGCGGGCGCGGCGGGCCACGTGCGCGCCGTCCCCGACCAGCTCCAGCAGGTGGTCCTCAACCTCCTCCTGAACGCGCGGCAGGCTTCGAACGACGGGAGCGTCGACGTGTCGGTGGAAGGCCTCGCCGGCCGGGTGCGGCTCTGCGTCGTCGACCGCGGCCCCGGCATCCCGCCGGAGCGCCTGCGCACGCTGTTCCACCCGTTCCGGTCGGACAAGCCCGGCGGTCTGGGGATCGGGCTCTACGAGTCGAAACGCAGGATCGTCGAGTCTTACGGCGGATCGCTCCGCGTCGACCGCGGGGCGGAGCGGGGCACGAGGGTGGTCGTGGAGCTGCCGGCGGCGAACGGGCTTGCCCCCGGTCCGGCCGTCGGTCACACTGCCTCACCCTCCAAGGAGAGCGGACGATGAAGCGGCGAGCGGCGTGGGCCGTGGTGGCGCTGGCGGTGTTCGCGGGGACGGGTTGCGGCCAGGTGCGCGAGTTCCGCATGCAGCGCCACCTGAAGGCGGCCGACCGGTACTTCTCGGAGAAGAAGTACAAGGAGGCCATCATCGAGTACCGGGCCGGCCTCCGCTTCGACTCGAAGAACCTGCAGACGATCCGGAAGCTGGGCTTCGCGTACTACGAGAACGGCCAGTTCGGCGAGGCCTTCACCCTCCTGCGGCGCGTCGGCGACCAGAACCCGAACGACCTCGAGACGCGGCAGAAGGTCGGCACGCTCTACGTGATGAGCCGCGCCGGCGACAAGGCGCGCGAGCAGGCCGAGGCGATCCTCGCCGCGCGGCCCGACGACGTCGACGCGCTGCTGCTGCTGGCCGACGCGGCCGAGAAGCCGGAGGAGATCCGCGACGCGATCGCGCGGCTCGAGGCGAAGCGTGCCGCGCTCGGCGACGCGGAGCGCGTCTCGCGGGCGCTCGGTGTCCTCTACGCGAAGGGGAAGGACCTGCCGCGGGCCGAGCAGGAGTTCAAGGCCGCGGTCACCTCGAAGCCGGACTCGCCCGAGGCGCACGGCGCCCTCGCCCAGCTCCACCTCGGCAAGGGCGACCTCGCGGCGGCGCAGAAGGAGTTCGAGACGGCCGCCGCGCTCGCGCCGCCCGGCGGCCTCGCGCGGCTCCAGCTCGCCGACTTCTACCTGCTCACCCGGAAGACCGAGGAGGCGAAGAAGGTCCTCGCCGCGATGACGGCCCAGGCCCCCGACGCGTTCGCGGCGTGGCTGCGTCTCGCCGAGATCGCGTTCGCCGAGGGCCGGCTCGACGACGCGCAGAAGGCCGTCGACCCCGTGCTCAAGGCCGACGCGGACAACGCGGGGGCGCTCATCATCCAGACGCGCATCCACCTCGCGAAGCGCGACGCGGCGAAGGCCGTGCAGAGCGCGACCGCGGCCACGAAGGCCGATCCGCGGAACGCCCTCGCCTTCCACACGCTCGCGCTGGCCCAGGCCGCGGCCGGCAACGCGGCGATGGCCCTCACCGCGGCCAAGGACGCGGTCACGCGGCAGCCGCTCTTCGGCGACGCGGTGATGCTCCAGGCCGAGCTGCAGCTTCGGGCGGGCGACACCGTGGGCGCGCGAGCCGCCCTCGAGAACTACCTCGCGAAGCAGCCGAAGGACCCGCGCGCCTGGGAGGCTCTCGGCAGCGCGCAGCTGCGCACGCGCGACGCCGCGGCGGCGCTCGAGTCCTACCGCAAGGCGGCCGAGCTCGCGCCGACGGTGGCCCGCGGACCGTTCCTCGCCGGCGTCGCCCTGCGCGCGCTCGGGAAGAAGGCCGAGGCGGCGAAGGAGTTCGAGCGGGCCCTCGCGATGGCGCCGGGCTACCCGGAACCGCTCGAGCAGCTCGCGTCGATGAGCTTCGCCGACAGGAACCCGGGCGCGGCGGTCGCGCGCATCGAGCGGCAGGCGATGCTCGAGCCGAAGTCGGCGGCGATCCAGCTCCTGCTCGGCCGCGCGTACCAGGCGAGCGGCGAGCGCGTGAAGGCGGAGCAGGCGTACCTGAAGTCGCTCGAGATCGACCCCGGCACGGCGCCCGCCTACTACGCGCTCGGCCAGCTCTACGGCGCGGCGAAGGAGTACGACCGCGCGATCGCCGAGCTCGACAAGGCGCTCGAGAAGCGGCCCGACCTGCCGGCGGCGCTCATGCTGAAGTCGATCGCGCAGCAGCTGAAGGGCGACGCCCCCGCCGCGCGCGAGGGCTACGAGAAGATCCTCAAGCAGAACGCGCGCTTCGCCCCCGCCGCGAACAACCTCGCGTGGATGCTCGCCGAGGAGGGGCCAGGCCAGGACCTCTCGCGGGCGCTCCTCCTCGCCCAGAGCGCGCGCGACGCCGCGCCGCAGGACCCGCAGATCGCCGACACCCTCGGCTGGGTCCAGTACAAGAAGGGGGCGTACCCGAGCGCGGAGACGCTGCTGCACGAGGCGGCCGAGAAGCTGCCCGCGAACGGCGAGGTGCTCTACCACCTCGGCATGGCGCAGGCCAAGCTCGGCAAGGCGGCCGAGGCCCGCGCCTCGCTGCAGAAGAGCCTCGCGGTGCAGCCGGGCCACCCGGGCGCGGCCGAGGCGCAGGCGACGATCCAGAGCCTCCCGGCGGCGCGGTAGCCGCGGTCGCTCGCTCGCGACCGTCAGCCGCGGCCGTCCGCACCGAGGCGTGCGACCAGAGCGATCCGGTCACACTGACCGTTCAACCCGAGAAGACACTGGGCGCGCCCAGCGCGGCGGTGTAACGACGCCGTCAACCTGTCGCCGCGGCTTACACGCGCGCGAGCCCGGAGGCCGATGGGTCGGCTCCCGGCGCAGCGGGATTCCTCCGGGATGGCCCGCGGTTAGCGACGAGGGCCTGCGCCGCGCCGGGCGTGGTACGGGCGTTGCTGCCGTCCTCTTCGGGTCGTTCAACGGGAGGATCAGCATGCGCGCCAAGTGGGCCGTCGTCGGTTTGCTGGCCGTCCTCGCCTTCGCGCCGGCCGCCGGGGCGACCGTCATCGTCGACAACTTCGGGCCGGGCGACACGTTCCGCACCGAGATCGGATGGTGGGTCGGGGGGCCGTACGGCTACCTGGAGGGAGAAGCCTTCGTCGTGCCGGGTACGACGGACTACCACCTCGACTCGATCAGCCTGGCGTTCACCTCGTACGACGATCCGAGCACCGTGGACCTCCGCGTCTGCCTGACCTCGGCCTGCGCCCCGGGCCAGGTGCTCGAGACGTTCCGGTTCGACACGGCGCCGCGGGACGACAGCCAGTACCCGGCGGTCTTCCCGCCGCTCGTCGTGCTGCCGTCGACTCTCCGTCCGCAGCTCGAAGGCGGGCAGCAGTACTGGCTGATCGCCACGGGCCCGGCCGATGGCAACGGCTCCATCTGGTACCACGCCCTCGACGACATGTCCCGGCCGCACGCGATCAACTACACCGGAGGCTTCCTGCACGAGAGCACCACTTACTCCGGCGCGTTCCGGGTCACGGGCGACCCGGTGCCCGAGACGGGATCGCTCCTGCTCCTCGGCAGCGGCCTCGTCGGGCTCGCGGCGCGGCGGCGGCGGGCAGCGCGGTCGAGGTCGTAACTCCGTCAGGGGTGTCAGGCGGCGTCGGGAAGCCTTACACCGCCACTTGGAGCCACCGCCCCGGACGGCGCTCCGGGGCTTTCGCCGGAAGTGGCGGAAGCAGCGTCGGATACGTGGGCCGGGGGGTGACGGGCGCTGGTCAGTAGCCTCTCTGGCACCTCGATTGCTCACGGTGTCGATCAATCCGAGTACGGGCAAGGACCGCCACCGGCCCGGCTGGATCCCGCCGTCTCCACTCCAGCGGGGTCGCCGGTCAAGTCCGGGGGCGGGCGGAGCACGGACTCGGAAGCGAAGCGCAAAATGGAGGCGGCGCCGGCTGGTCACCGGCGCCGCCTCTCTCTTTCCTGCGGGCTACGGGCTTCGGCCGCGTCGGTGCTAGTCGCCGGCCACGGGCTCGCTCAGCGCCGCCCGCACGGCGTGCAGGAGGTCGGACGCGGAGAACGGCTTCTGCAGGAGGTTGAGGGCGCCGACGTGCGGCAGGCCGTGGCGCGAGACGGCCTCGTCGGTATAGCCCGAAACGTAGAGGACCCGGAGCCCCGGATGTTCGGAGAGGATGCGCGAAGCGAGCTGCGGTCCGCTGAGGCCGGGCATGACCACGTCGGTCAGCAGCAGGTCGATTCCGTCGCCTTCGCTGGCACAGAGCGCCAGCGCCTCCACCGGCTGAGCCGCCGCGCGGACGACGTAGCCCGCTTCCTGGAGGATCTCCACGGTCACGGAGCGCAGCGCGGCGTCGTCCTCGACGAGGAGGATCGTCTCGTGGCCACCGACGCTCGAGGGCTCGCGTCGGGAGCACACGGGAGCGACGCTCCCCTCGACCCGGGGCAGGCTGATCCGGAACGCTGTGCCCCGCCCGGGCTCGCTCTCGACCTCGATGCGGCCACCGCTCTGGTGCACGATGCCGTGGACGGTCGCGAGGCCGAGGCCGGTGCCCTCCCCGACCGGCTTGGTCGTGAAGAACGGCTCGAAGACGTGGGCGAGCGTCGCGGCGTCCATGCCGAGCCCGGTGTCGCGGACCGTGATCGCGATCTCGCCCGCGCCGGACGCCGCCGTCTCGATCGTCAGCGTCCCTCCCCGCGGCATGGCGTCCCGCGCGTTGACCGCGAGGTTCATGAGGATCTGCTCGACCTGGCCCTCGTCGGCCCGCACGCACCCGACAGCGTCGGCGAGGACGGTCGCGAGCTGGACGTCTTCGCCGATCAGACGGGAGAGCATCGGCTCGAGGGCCCGCACGGCGGCGTTGACGTCGAGGACGCGGGGCTGGAGCACCTGCCGTCGGCTGAAGGCCAGGAGCTGGCGGGTGAGGCGGCCGCCGCGCTCGGCGGCGAGCCGGACCTGATCGAGCTCGGCGGCGACGGCGGCGTCCGCGCTGCACCGGCGCAGCAGGAGCTCGGCGTGGCCGAGGATGACCCCGAGGAGGTTGTTGAAGTCGTGGGCCACGCCACCGGCGAGGCGGCCGATCGCCTCCATCTTCTGGGCCTGGAGGAACTCTTCGTGGGCCGTCCTGCGCTCGGTGTCGTCGATCACGAAGCCGTGGATCTCGCCCGGGGCCCCGCCCTCGCCGGCGACCTCCACCGCGCTCTCGAGGACCCACACTGAGCGCCCGTCGCGGCGCAGGAGCTCCGTCTCCAGCCGGTCGACGCGGCCCTGCTCGTTCAGGCGACGCAGGAACTCCTCGCGTCTCGCGGGCGTCGCGTAGAAGCCCACGACGTCGGAGCCGACAGCCTCCGCCGCAGACGCGAACCCGAGCAGGCGGGCGAAGGCGTTGTTGCAGGACACCAGACGGCCGTCGCGGGCCGAAACGTAGTGTCCGGCCAGGCCCTGCTCGAAGAAGTGGCGGTACTTCCGCTCGCTCGCGGCCAGCGCTTCCTCGGCCCGGCGCTGCTCGGTGACGTCGATGTTCGTCGACTGGTAGCCGACGAAGTTCCCTTCCGCGTCGTGCAACGCCGTGGCGAGCCCACGGCAGGCGAAGATGCTGCCGTCCGCGCGGCGAGCGCGAAACTCGCCCTCCCAGCGACCCTGGCGGTCGAGGGCCGCGAGCACCCCGCCCGCTTCGCCCGGGTCCGCGAAGAAGGAGGCGACCGACCGACCGACCGCGTGCTCGGCGAGACCAAGGCCCCAGAGGGAGACGAATGCGGGGTTGACACGCGTGATGCGCCCATCGCGGTCGGCGACGCTCAGCGCCGCGATCGACGCGTTCAGCACCTGCTCGGCCACTCGGAGGCCGCGCTCGGCGACCGCTCTCTCGCGCTCCGTGTCGATGCTCTGCAGCGCAAGACCGAGGTCGCCGGCCACCTCGTTCAGCAGCTCGCGCTCCTCCGGGTCCCCGGCGAAGCGATTCGGCGCCGAGACGCACAGGACGGCCAGAGTGCGGCCTCCGTGGGCGACGCGGGTGCTCAAGCCCGCACGGCCGCTGTAGTGCGCGGCCAGCGGACACGAGCCGCATTCGGTGCCGGGGGCGAGGACGGCCTGCACGCCCTCGCCCTCCATCGCGCGGCGCGCGCATTCGAGCGTCTCTCCGCTCTCGAGGCGCGCCCGCATCTCGGCCGCGTGCGCATCGATGCCGGCGGAAGCCATGTGGCCGGCCGCCTGGCCCGCGAGCACGAGGATCCAGGCGCCGTGGTAGCCCCGCGCCTCGACGAGGCTCTCGCAAACTCGCGCGAGGAGGGCGCGCGCGTCCTTCTCGCGCACGATCGCCTGGTTGACGTCGCGGATGGCGCGGAGCACGGCGTTCAGGTGGAGGAGCCGTTCCTCGTCGGCCTTCTTCCCGCTCACGTCGCTCGCCGCGCCGACCCAGTGCACCGGGACGCCCCTCGCGTCGCGCACGGCCGTGCCCCGCACGGCCCACCAGGCGTAGCTTCCGTCTCGCCGCCGGACGCGGTACTCGACGTCGTAGGGCCCTTCGCCGCGGCGGTGACGCTCGACCGCGGCCATCACGCCGTCGACGTCGTCCGGGTGGATCGAGGCGACGTGGCCGGCCGCCGTCCGCGGGTACTCGCCCGGGCCCCATCCGAGGAGGCCGTCGACGTCGCCGAACCACTCCACGCGCTCGCCGAGGTCCCACTCGTACACGACGTCGGAAACACTCTCGGCGGCGATCCTGAAGCGCGCGTTGAGGCGGGCGGTTGCGGCCGCCACCTCGGCGGCCCGGCTCGCGCGGTGCGCCCGCCGGTAGAGGAGAGCGATGCCGACGAGGGCCGACAGGAGGACGGCGGAGGCGACGCCGAGGGCCCGCAGCCGCGAGTGGAGGGGCGCGAGCGCCTCGGCCCGGTCGATCTTCGCGACGAGCAGCCACCCGGCCCCGCGAATCCGCCGCAGCTCGGCGAAGACCGGAACGCCCTGGTAGTCGAGGTACTCCCCGAACCCGCTGCTTCCCTGGAGCCCCTGCGCCGCGGCGAACCGCTCCGACGACAGGGGTCTTCTCACCAGGAGCGGTGAGCCGGGATCCTTGCGCAGCGGGCTCAGGAAGACGGCGTCGTCGCCGTCCCGGCGCACGAGCAGGGACTCCCCGGTGGAGGACGAGCCGAGCCGCTCGGTGAGATACGGGTAGAGCCAGACCGCCGGATCGTCGAGGACCAGGACGACACCCGAAGGACCGCCGCCCGGCCGGGCCCGAGCGGGATCGACAGGGCGCGCGAAGACGACGGTCGTGCGACCGGTGCCGTCGCGGACGAAATCGGCGATGGGGGCCCGCCCGGCGAGCGCCGCACGCGCGACCGGGGCGAGAGCGGCGTCCAGGGCGCCCGCCGCGGCCGACGGCGCGACCACCCGCAGGGCGCCGTCGACGACCAGCGCCCTGGCCCCGTGGTGCGCACCGAGCTCCTCGAGCCAGGTCGAGACCTCGTCGGCTCCGGCGGACGGGGGCGCGACGGCCGCCGGTCGGCGGAGCAGCCGTTCGACGGCGGGAACTGCGGCGAGGGTCGCGGCATCGCCGAGGCGCGAGTCGACCCACATCCCGATGGCCTCGGTCCGGCTGACCGCGACGCTCTGCCGATCGGCCCGACAAGCCGCGACGGCGGCGGCGCGCTCCTGCGGAACGAAGACGAGGCTCGCGTACGCGGAGAGGGCGGCGAGAACCCCAAGGGCGCCCGCGGCCAGGATCCGATTTCCGGCGCGTCCAGGCGAGGGTGGCATGCCCACGACCTCCCGGAATCGATGTGGTCGGAGTCCGACCAGCATAGACCCTCCCGGGGCGGCCTTCAATGCTCCGGGTTCCCTCCTACGTCCGGTCGATCCCGAACTTCGCGAGGAGGCCGTAGAGCGTCGGGCGGCTGATGCCGAGCTCGGCGGCGGTCTGGGAGACGTTGCCGCGGTTGCGCTTCAGGGCGGCCCGCACGGCGTCGCGCTCGAGGCCCGCCCGCAGCTCGCGCAGGCCCTGGCGGCCGGCCGCCGACGCGCCGGCGAGCTCGAGGTCGGCCGCCGTGATCCGCGGGCCCTCGGCCATCACCGCGGCGCGGCGCACGCGGTTCTCGAGCTCGCGGACGTTGCCCGGCCACGCGTGCGCCCGCATCGCCGCGACCGCGTCCTTCGCGAAGCCCGCCGCCTTCTTCCCCGCCTCCGCGGCGAAGCGGAGGAGGAGCGACTCGGCGATGACGAGGACGTCGTCCTCGCGGTCGCGCAGCGGCGGCAGCGCGATCGAGACGACGCCGATGCGGTAGTAGAGGTCCTCGCGGAAGCGTCCCTCGGCCAGGAGCTGCGGGAGGTCCGCGTTCGTCGCGGTGACGACCCGCGCGTCGACCGTGATCGGCGCGCGCCCGCCCAGCCGCTCGACGCGGCGGTCCTGCAGGAAGCGCAGGAGCTTCACCTGGAGCGCCACGGGCAGCTCGCCGATCTCGTCGAGGAAGAGCGTGCCGCCGTGGGCCGTCTCGATGCGGCCGCGGCGCTGGGCGTGGGCCCCGGTGAAGGCGCCCTTCTCGTGGCCGAAGAGCTCGCTCTCGAGCAGCGCCTCCGGGATCGCCGCGCAGTTGATCGGCACGAACGGCGCGGCGGCGCGGGCCGAGAGCTCGTGGATGGCGCGGGCCGCGATCTCCTTGCCGGTGCCGCTCTCGCCGGTGAGGAGCACCGGGGCGTCGACGGTCGCGAGCTTGCGCACCGCGGCGAAGACCTCCTGCATGCGCGGGCTCCCCCCGAGCATGCCCTGGAAGCCCGCGGGGGGCGCGCGACGGCGCAGCTCGCGGTTCTCGGCCTCGAGCGCGGAGAGCCGGAGCGCGCGGCGGAGGACGACCTTCAGCTCGTCGACGTCGATCGGCTTCACGAAGAAGTCGTACCCGCCCTCGTCGACCGCGTGCAGGGCGTGGGCGCGCTCCTCGCGGCCCGTGATGACGACCACCTTGGCCGAGGGGTCTTCGGCCTGGATCTCCGAGAGGGCGGCGAAGCCCTCCTCGACGCCCGCGGGCCGCGGCGGGAGGCCGAGGTCGAGGGTCACGAGGGCGGGTCGCTCGGCGCGGACCGTCTCGAGCGCCGACGCCCGGTCGCCCGCGAGCAGGACCTCGAACTCGTCCCCCAAGGCCCACCGCATCTGGGCGCGGAGGTCCTCGTCGTCGTCGACCACGAGCAGCTTGGGCTTCGGGGTCATGGGTGGGCGGCCGGGGGCATTCTATCGACGTTCCTGCATTCCACGATGCCTACGAAGTATTCGATAATCGCCTACCAATCGCGAAGTCAAGGAGAATGCAAGGTCGGTGACGTGCACACTTCCTTGACAGACGTCACCCCCATGCGAAGAATCTAACCCTCGCTCTTCGCCGCCGTTTCCCCCCTCCCGCGCGAAGGCGAAGACAGCCGTCGCGTTACGCCCCTCCGCATCTCGGGCCGTTCCCATTGCGTCGCCGGTCCGCTCGGACCCCGGCGACGAGGTATGAAGAGTGGAAGCCGTCAGCACCAGGAAGACGACGGGAATGCTCTCTCTGCTCGCGGTGGTTTTCGCCGTGGAGGCGGCGGCGCAGGCCGCCCGGCCCGCGGCTCCGGCCGCGCGCCGCAGCGCGCCCGCGGTAGCGCCGGCGACGGCCACCGCGCCGGCGACGGCCACCGCGCCCGCGACGGCCACCCCGCCCGTCTTCGCGTCGCCCTACGACCGCGACTCGCTCGCCGAGGAGTACCGCATCGCCCCCGGCGACATGCTGCAGATCTTCGTCTGGCGCGAGCCGGACCTCTCGCGCGAGGTCCGCGTGCGCACCGACGGGCTCGTGACCGTGCCGCTCCTCGGCGACGTCGCGGCGGTGAACAAGACGCCGCAGGGCCTCGCGGCGGAGCTCGCGCAGCAGCTCGGCCGCTTCGTGACGTCGCCCACCGTGACGATCACGATCGTCTACTCGAGCACGCAGCGCTTCTTCGTCGTCGGACAGGTCACGAAGCCCGGCGAGTTCCCCCTCCTCGGCCGCACGACGCTGCTGCAGGCGCTCGCGCTCGCCGGCGGGTTCCAGGAGTTCGCGAAGACGGAAGAGGTCAAGATCATCCGCCAGGACGTCACGCTGGCCGAGGGACGCTACCGCACGCGGGAGCTCGTCCTTCCCGCCAACTACAAGGCGCTCGCCCAGGGGCAGAACCTCCACCAGGACTTCGTCCTCAAGCCCGGCGACGTGATCGTGGTGCCGTGAGCGCCCTGGCCACGGCCGGCGCGCCGGTCCTGCTCGCGGCCGCGTTCGTGTCGCTCGCGGCCGTGGCGCGGGCCCAGGCGCCGAAGGGCCGCGCGGCCCGGCCGCTGTCCTCGTGGCGGCTCGGACTCGCCGCCGACGCGGCGTGGTACGAGAACGCGGAGTTCCTCGGCCAGCCCGGGACGTCGTGGAGCACGGGCGGGCGGGCGAGCCTCGACTGGTCGCGGCGGCTCCAGCGGGGGACCCTCGACCTGGGCGTCTACGGCGGGTCGATGTACTACCCCGAGCTCGAGTCCTTCCGGCAGGCGGTCTACGGCGGCCACCTGGCGCTCTCCACGACGCCCTCGCCGAGGACGCAGTTCACGCTCGACCAGTCGTTCGCGCGCACGAACACGCGCCAGCTCGCGTACGACACCGGCGACGTGCCGCTGCCCACGACCGGCCTCTACACCGCGAGCGCCTCGGCCGGCCTCACCCACCGCCTCTCGCCGGGCTGGGAGATGGCGCTCGCGGGCAGCTTCGATCTGCGCCGCTACGACGAAGCGACGTTCGTCGACGGCGAGGCGGCCGGCGTCGGCCTGAAGGTCGCCCGGCTCGTCGGGCGCTCGGGCGGGGTCTACGCGAGCTACGACCTCGCGAGCGCCTGGTTCGACGGGACGACGCTCCGCGCGCACCAGGCCCTCCTGGGCGCGCGCCGGCGGCCGAAGCGCGGCCTGGAGGTCGACGTCTCGGCGGGAGCCGCCTACGTGGAGCCGGGCGGCGAGGTCTACCCGGCGGGGAAGGTGCGGCTCGCCGCGAGCGGGCGCCGCGCGGGCTTCTCGCTCCAGTACAAGCGGGACTTCGGACAGGCGTTCGGCTACGGCCGGGCCACGGTCGCCGACCTCGGCTCGGCCTCGCTCACCTGGCGGCCGGCGACGCGCGTGAGCTTCGACGCCGGCTGGTCCTACGGCCATCGGCGCGACACGCAGGACTCGTCGTACACGATCCGGTCGCAGGTCGCGACCGGGGGCATGAACCTGGGCAGCTCGAAGGGGCTCGCCTTCTCCGCCCGCTACAGCTGGGAGCGCAACGGGACCGAGGGATTCCCGCGGGTCGAGGGCGGGCGCGTGATGGCTTCTCTTTCCTACGGAGTGGAGCTCCGCTGAACGGCGGCCGACCATGGCGATCAAGAAGGCGGTGAGGATCGACGCGCTGCCCGAGAGCGCGTGGCGGTACGCCGGCTACGACGCGATCGTCTGCGTCGACGTCCTTCTCGCGTCGACGACGATCGTGACGGCGCTCGGCCAGGGGCGGCGGGTCTTCGCCGCGCCGAGCCCGGCCCACGCCACGTGGCTGCGGTCGCGCGCGCAGGACGCCCTCGTGATCGCCGAGTCGCCCGCCGACGCGGACGCCGACGTGGCGCTGGCCGGGCCGGCCGCGCTCGCCGCCGCGGAGGGGCGGGTGCGCGACCTCGTCCACGTCTCCGCCTTCGCCGAGATGCTCGCGGCGGCCACGCCGCGGGCGGCCGTGCTCGTGGCGTGCCTCCGCAACCTCGAGGCGACGGCGGCCGAGCTCGCCGCCCGCCACGTGAAGGTCGCGATCCTCGGCGCCGGCGACGACGGCGAGGTGGCGACCGAGGACCAGATGGCGGCGGCGTGGCTGGCCTCCCGCCTCCGCGCCCGCGGGTTCGAGATCGAGGGGCACGACACGGCGACCGAGGTCGAGCGGTGGGGCGCGCCCGACGTCGCGCTCGTCGGGTGGTCGCGCGGGGCGGAGCGCCTCCGGGTCCGCGGCCGCGCCGCGGACGTCGACTTCGTGCTGGGCCACGTCGACGACCTCGACGTCGTCGCCGCCTACGCGAGCGGCGAGGTCCGCAACACGGCCCGCCACCGCCGGCGCGGGCCGGCGGACGAGGACGAGATGCCGACCCCGGCCTGGGGCACGCCGCTCCCGTTCGTGGGACGATAGCGGCGAGCGCCGCATGCCACCGACCACCCCCACCGACCCGCTCCGCGAGCTGCGCCGCGTCGCCGAGGCCCCCCTGAGGCGGCCCTGGCTCGTCGTCGCGCCGCTCGTGGCGTGCACGGTGGCCGCGGTGGCCGCGAGCTACCTCCTGCCGCCGCGCTACCGCTCGTCGACGCTCATCCTCGTCGCGCCGGAGCGGATGCCGTCGAACCTCGTGCCGCAGATGGCCACCGAGAAGACGGCCCGCCGCCTCCAGACGCTGCGCCAGGAGGTGCAGAGCCGGACCCGCCTCGAGGTCGTGGCCAAGGCCCTCGACCCCTACGGCACCCTCGGGAAGGAGCCGCTCATCGACACGATCGAGCGGATGCGCGGGGCCATCACCGTCAACGTCAAGGGGAACGACGCGTTCAGCATCGAGTTCGAGCACCGCGACCCGAAGACGGCCATGATGGTGGCCGACCGCCTGACGGGCCTCTTCATGGAAGAGGTGGCCGGCGCGCGCCAGCAGCAGGTGTCGGCCGCCTACCAGTTCATCGAGCAGGAGCTGCAGGACGCGCGCCAGCAGCTCGAGGAGAAGGAGACGGCCCTCCGCGACTACAAGGAGCGGCACATGGGCCAGCTCCCGGAGCAGGTCCAGGCCAATCTCGCGACCCTCCAGCGGCTCCAGCTCGAGCAGCAGTCGGTGGCCGACTCGCTGCGCAAGGCGCAGGACGCGATGCTGCTGCTCGAGGGGGGGCCCGTCGGCGCCCCGGGCGCGCCGGCCGGGTCGCGGGCCGCCGACTCCCTCGTCGAGATGCGGGCGACGCTCGCCCAGCTGCGCACGCGCTACACCGCCGAGCACCCGGACGTGCGCGCGCTCGTCGCGCGCATCGCGGCGCTCGAGGCGGCCCGGGCCCGCGGGGCCGACGCGCCGGACGCGGTCCCGGCCGACCCCTCGGCCGCGGCCCTCGCCGCCCGCAAGCGCGAGGCGCGCCTCGAGGTGGACTCGCTCCGCGCGCGGCTCGCCGACGTCGACCGGCGGATCGCGGCGTTCCAGACGCGGGTCGAGGCGGCGCCGCGGCGCGAGCAGGAGATCCTCGGCCTCACCCGCGACTACCAGAAGCTGAGCGACAACTACACCCAGCTCCTCACCAAGAAGCTCGACGCGGAGATGGCGGCCCGTCTCGAGCAGCAGGAGCGAGGCCAGCAGTTCCGCGTCATCGACCCCGCCTTCCAGCCCGAGAAGCCGAGCTTCCCGAATCGCCTGCTCTTCGCCCTCGGCGGGATCCTGGCCGGGCTCGCGGTCGGCCTCGGCCTCGCCGTGGCCACCGACTACCTCGACCCGACCTTCAAGGACGTCCAGGACGTCTCGGCCTCGCTGACCTTCCCGGTGCTCGCGGTCCTGCCGTACGTGAAGCCGAAGGAGCAGGCGCGGCTCGCCGCGGCGTCGCAGGCGACGAAGGCGCCGAAGGAAGCCGACTGGTGGCAGGGCGACGCTCCCGCCGACGAGCAGCCGGACACGCAGGTCGTCGTCTTCAGCCCGCGGCGGTACTCGGGAGACGAGTCGGGCCGGCCGGGCGGCAAGCGGCGGAACCGGCGGTGAGCGACCCGGGCCTCGTCCGCTTCGTCGAGGGGCTCCCGCAGGCGCCGTCGGGGCCGGCCCTGCAGCGCGCCGCGCTCGGCACGGGCCACGCGCTCGCCGAGGAGTTCCGCTTCCTCGCGGCGAAGGTGGCGGGCCTCGCGGGGAACCGCTTCACGACGATCGGCGTCGTCAGCGCGGGACCGGGAGAGGGCAAGACCACCGTCGCCCTCGGCCTCGCCGCCGCCCTCGCCCGCGCCGATCCCAACCGCGTCCTCCTCCTCGAGGCGGACCTGCGGCAACCGGCGGTCGAGAAGTACCTCGGCCTGCCGCGCTCGGCCGGGGTCTCGGAGTGGCTGACGGGGCGGGCGACGGCGGCCTCCGTGCGCGTCGTGAACCCGCCCGGCTTCGCCGTCATCTCGGCCGGGCGCGAGAAGCTCACCCGGCCGGAGCTGCTCGGCTCCGACCGCATGGGCTCGCTCATCGGCGCCTGCCAGCTCTCCTTCGGGTTCATCGTCGTCGACTGCCCCCCGCTCAGCCCGGTGGCCGACACCGTGGCCCTCCAGGACCTGCTCGACGGCTTCCTCCTCGTGGTGCGCGCCCGGCACACGCCGCGCGAGGCGGTGGAGCGCGCGGTCTCGCGGCTCAAGGACGGCCGGATCCAGGGAATCGTCCTCAACGAGGCGCCGGAGATCCTGCCGACCCGCTACCCCGCGGCCTACCGCGAGTACAACCAGCCCTCCCGGCGCTGAGCGCGCCCGTGAGCGGGCCATCGAGGCGCCTCGAGATCGTCGCCGACGCGGTGGTCGTCGCCGCGTCGTTCTTCGCGGCCGCGCTCCTCCGCTTCGGCGACGAGGCGCTCGGCTACCGCGGCATCTTCGGCAAGGGCGCCCTGTGCACGGCGGTCGTGATCGCCGTCCTCTACTACGCCGAGCTCTACGAGCGGCGGGCCCGACGGCGGGCCGAGCTGTTCCTGCGGCTCGGCCAGTGCATGGTCGCGGCCTCGGTCACCCTGGCCGTCGTCTTCTTCCTGGTGCCGTCCCTCCAGGTCGGGCGCGGGGTCTTCGCCTTCTTCGTCGTCACCGCGTGGCTGGGCCTCCTCGGCTGGCGGCTCGCGCTCCTGTGGAGCTCGCGCGCCGTCTCGGGCCTCGGCGACCGCGTGCTCATCCTCGGGACGGGTGTCGTGGCGCAGAAGGTCGCGCGAGAGATGGCGAAGACCTCGCCGGTCGGCTACCGGGTCCTCGGCTTCCTCACCGAGCACGCGACCGAGGTCGGACGGGTGCTCGGCGGGCCGAGCGTCGTCGGCGCCCTCGCCGACCTGCCGACGCTCACCGAGCGGCTCGGGATCACGCTCATCGTCGTCGCTCAGGAGGACCGCCGGCTGCGCCTGCCGGTCGAGGCCCTGCTGCGCTGCCGCATGACGGGGGTCGAGGTCGTGGAGGCCACGAGCCTCCTCGAGGCCCTGAGCGGGCGCATTCCGCTGCGCGACCTGCGGCCGAGCTGGCTCATCTTCTCGGGCGGGTTCGCCAAGCCCCGGCTCCTCGCGCGCGTGAAGCGCTCGGGCGAGATCGTGCTCGCCCTGCTCGGCCTCGTGGTGACCGCGCCCGTCTTCGCGCTCGTCGCCCTCGCCGTCCGCCTCACGAGCGCCGGGCCCGTGCTCTACCGCCAGACGCGGGTCGGCCTCGAGAGCCGCCCGTTCGACCTGCTGAAGTTCCGGACGATGCGCCAGGACGCGGAGTCGAGCTCGGGCCCGGTGTGGGCGAGCGCGGAGCACGACCCGCGCGTGACCCCGGTCGGCGGCTTCCTCCGCCGGACGCGCCTCGACGAGCTGCCGCAGCTGTTGAACGTGCTGAAGGGCCACATGAGCTTCGTCGGGCCCCGCCCCGAGCGGCCGCACTTCGTCGAGAAGCTGCGCCGGGTCATCCCCTACTACGACGAGCGGCACGGCGTGCGGCCGGGGATCACGGGCTGGGCCCAGGTGAAGTTCCCGTACGGCTCGACCCTCGAGGACGCCGAGGAGAAGCTCGAGTTCGACCTCTACTACGTCAAGCACATGTCGCTGCTGCTCGACCTCGCCGTCCTCCTCGAGACGGCCAAGGTGGTGGCCCTCGGCCGCGGCCGGTGACGGCTGGTGGTTGACAACCGCCCCGTGGCCGGCCTAATCTCTCCGCTCCAATGAAGGCGCAGACCACCATCGCCCGCCGGAACATGTGCATGGACATGTGCATGTGTATGCCCATGCGGGTCGTGGTGCACGGGGGCTAGAGAGACAAGCCCAACCGACCGTCGCCACGAAGACCCGCAACGGCAGAGCCGGAGCGGGTTTTTTGTTGCCCACCGGCCGCCGAGACCGAAACGAGCGCCCGCCCCAGGCGGGCCGATCTTGGAGGACAAGGCCGATGAGCAGCGAGAAGCCGGGCTACCGATTCGAGACGCTTCAGGTCCACGCCGGGCAGGAGCCCGCGCCGGGCACGAACGCCCGTGCCGTCCCGATCTACCAGACGACGTCGTACACGTTCAACGACGCCGACCACGGCGCGCGGCTCTTCGCGCTCCAGGAGTTCGGGAACATCTACACCCGGATCATGAACCCGACGACGGACGTCTTCGAGAAGCGGATCGCCGCGCTCGAGGGCGGCGTCGCGGCCCTCGCCACGAGCAGCGGCCAGGCCGCGCAGTTCCTGGCGCTCTCGACCATCCTCACCGCCGGCCAGAACATCGTCTCGACGAGCTACCTCTACGGCGGCACCTACAACCAGTTCAAGGTGTCCTTCCCCCGCCTGGGCATCGGCGTGAAGTTCGTCGACGGCGACGACCCGAAGGACTTCGCGAAGGCGATCGACGCGAACACCCGCGCCCTCTACGTCGAGACGATCGGCAACCCGCGCTTCAACGTGCCCGACTTCGAGGCCCTCGCGAAGATCGCCCACGACAACGGCATCCCGCTGGTGGTCGACAACACGTTCGGCGCCGGCGGCTACACCGCGCGCCCGATCGACCACGGCGCGGACGTCGTCGTCGAGTCGGCGACGAAGTGGATCGGCGGCCACGGCACCTCGATCGGCGGCGTCATCGTCGACTCCGGGAAGTTCGACTGGGGCAACGGCAAGTTCCCGATCTTCACCGAGCCCTCCCCCGGCTACCACGGCCTGAAGTTCTGGGACGTGTTCGGCCCGAAGGGCCCCTTCGGGAACATCGCGTTCATCATCCGCGCCCGCGTCGAGGGGCTCCGCGACTTCGGCCCCTCCCTCGCGCCCTTCAACGCGTTCCTGTTCCTGCAGGGCCTCGAGACGCTGTCGCTCCGCGTCGAGCGGCACAACCAGAACGCCAACGCCCTCGCGGCCTGGCTCGAGAAGCACCCCGCGGTGGCGTGGGTCTCCCACCCGAGCCTCGCCTCGCACCCCTCGCACGCCCTCGCGAAGAAGTACCTGCGCAACGGCTTCGGCTCGGTGCTGACGTTCGGCATCAAGGGCGGACGCGACGCCGGCCGCAAGTTCATCGACAGCGTGAAGCTCGCGAGCCACCTCGCGAACGTCGGCGACGCGAAGACGCTCGTCATCCACCCGAACACGACGACCCACCAGCAGCTCTCCGAAGAGGAGCAGAAGGCGAGCGGCGTGACGCCGGACCTCGTCCGCGTCTCGGTGGGCATCGAGCACATCGAGGACATCAAGGCGGACTTCGAGCAGGCCTTCGCGGCCGTGAAGGCGGTCGCGTGACCGGCGGGGACGGCGCGGCGACAGCGCGCTCGCTCGAGATCCCGGGCCCGTTCCGGCTGGACTCGGGCGAGAGCCTGCCGTCCGTGACCGTCGCCTATCGCACCTGGGGACGGCTCGACGAGGACGGCACGAACGCCGTCCTCGTCTGCCACGCCCTCACCGGGTCGCCCGACGTGGCGGCCTGGTGGGGGCCCCTCCTGGGCGAGGGCCGCGCGCTCGACCCGTCGCGCGACTTCGTCGTGTGCAGCAACGTGCTCGGCTCCTGCTACGGCACGACCGGGCCGGCCTCGCGCCGGCCCGGCTCGGCCGCGCGGTGGGGCGCCGACTTCCCCGAGATCACGGTCCGCGACATGGTGCGCGTGCAGGCCGCGCTCCTCGACGCGCTCGGGGTGAGGCGGCTGCGCCTCGTGCTCGGCGGCTCGCTCGGCGGGATGCAGGTCCTGGAGTGGGCCCTCCTCTTCCCGGAGCGGGTCGAGGCGATCGCGCCGATGGCCGTCTCCGCGCGCCACTCGGCGTGGTGCATCGGCGTCTCCGCGGCGCAGCGGCAGGCGATCGCCGCCGACCCGCGCTGGAACGGCGGGCGCTACGACGAGGCCGACCCGCCCGCCGCCGGGCTCGCCGCGGCCCGGGCGATCGCCATGCTGAGCTACCGCAGCCGCGAGAGCCTGGAGGCGCGCTTCGGCCGGGCGCGAAACGACGGCGTCTACTCCGTCGAGAGCTGGCTGCGGCACCACGGCCGGGCGCTCGTCGATCGCTTCGACGCGAACGCCTACGTGACGCTCACCCTCGCGATGGACACGCACGACGTCGGGCGGGGCCGCGGCGGCTGGCGCGAGGCCCTCGCGCCGGTGCGCGTGCCGGCCCTCGTGGTGGCGATCGACTCGGACGTGCTCTACCCGCCGGTCGAGCCGCAGGAGCTCGCCGAGGCGCTGCCGTTCGGGCGGCTCGCGACCCTGCGCTCGCCGCACGGCCACGACGCGTTCCTGATCGAGGCGGAAGCGGTGAACGCCCTCGTCGCGGAGTTCCGCGAGGAGACGGCGGCGGAGCTCGGAACGGCACAGGCGCCCTCGGGGCGCGAGGAGGCGTCGTGGGCGTGCTGAGGCGTCGGGTCCTGAAGTTCGGGGGCACGTCGGTCGGCTCGGCCGCGCCGCTCGGCGCGGCGCTCGCGATCGCCGCGGACGCGGCGGCCGAGCGGCCGGTCGTGGTCGTCGTCTCCGCGCTCGCCGGGGTGACGGTTGCGCTCGAGGCCGCGCTCGGCGGCGCCGCCGCGCGGCGGCTCGACGCCGACGGCTTCGTCGCGGCTCTCGGCGCACGCCACACGGCCCTCCTCGACCGCGTGGCCACGGGACGGCCGGCCGCGCGCGCGACCGCCGCCGTGCGGACGCGGCTCGCCGAGCTCGCACGGCGGCTGAAGGCGGTGGCGGCGGCGGGCGCGGCGGCCCCCGCCGACCGGGCGGCCGTGCTCGCGGCCGGCGAGCGGCTCTCCGCCCCCGTCTTCGCGGCCGGCCTCGCCGCCCAGGGCCGGGACGCGCGCGCCCTCGACGCGGGCGCGATCGTGCGGACGGACGCCGCCTTCGCCGAGGCCGACGTCGACCTCGAGGCGACGCGCGCGCTCGCCCGCGAGGCCGTCGGCGCCCTCGGCCTCGCCGCCGTGCCGGTCGTGACCGGCTTCATCGGCGCGACGCAGGCCGGCGAGACGACTCTCCTCGGCCGCGGCGCCTCGGACCTCACGGCCGCGATCCTCGGCTGGGCGCTCGACGCCGAGCGCGTGGAGATCTGGTCGGACGTGCCCGGCGTCCTCGACGCGGACCCGCGGAGCGTGCCGACGGCCGCGACGATCCCGTGGCTCTCCTACGCCGAGGCCACGCGACTCGCCCGCGCGGGGGCCAGGGTCCTCCACCCGCGCACGCTCGAGCCGCTGGCCGACGCCGGGATCCCCGTGTTCGTCGGCAGCACGCTGCGGCCGGACGGCCCGGGCACGTGGATCGCGGCCGCGCCGCTCGATGCCGCGGGCGCGGACGTGGACGGCACGGCGGCCTGAAGGCCCGGCGCGGCCGTTTGCATCGCGCGCGGCCGTGGCCGATGCTGTCCGCAACCACCCCATGCACCGCGCCGTCACCGCGCTCCTGGGCCCGACCAACACGGGCAAGACCCATCTCGCCATCGAGCGGATGCTGACCCACCGCAGCGGGATGATCGGCTTCCCGCTGCGGCTGCTGGCCCGCGAGAACTACGACCGCGTCGCGGCCCTGGCCGGCGCCGATCGCGTCGCGCTCGTGACGGGCGAGGAGCGGATCGTGCCGGCGCGGCCGTCGTACTGGATCGCGACCGTCGAGGCGATGCCGGTCGACGTGAGGGTCGACTACCTCGCGGTCGACGAGGTGCAGCTCGCGGCCGACCGCGAGCGCGGCCACGTCTTCACCGACCGCGTCCTCCACGCGCGGGGCGCCCTCGAGACGTGGCTCATCGGGGCCGAGACGGTGCGCCCCATCCTCCACAAGCTCCTGCCCGACGCCGCGTTCCAGACGCGCGAGCGGCTGTCGACCCTCTCCTACGCCGAGCCGAAGCGCCTCGCGAAGCTGCCGCGGCGCTCGGCGGTGATCGTCTTCTCCGTGCGCGAGCTGTACGAGGTCGCGGCCCGCCTGCGCCGCGAGCGCGGCGGGGCGGCCCTCGTCTTCGGCGCGCTCTCGCCGCGCACGCGCAACGCCCAGGTCGGCCTCTACCAGGCCGGCGAGGTCGACCACCTCGTGGCCACCGACGCGATCGGCATGGGCCTGAACCTCGACATCGACACTGTCGTGTTCACGGGGCTCACGAAGTTCGACGGGGTCGGCCCGCGGCCGCTCACCCCGGCCGAGGTCGGCCAGATCGCCGGCCGCGCGGGCCGCCACGTGCGCGACGGGCAGTTCGCCGCGACCGACACGCTCGGCCCGCTCGACCGCCGCCTCGTCGAGGCCGTCGAGTCGCACCGCTTCGCCCCGCTCACGCAGCTCTTCTGGCGAACGGACGACCTCGACTTCTTCTCGCCCCTCTCGCTCCTCGCCAGCCTCGACCGCCAGCCGCCGCACCCGTTCCTCGTGCGGATGCGCCACGCCGAGGACCAGCGCGCGCTCGCCGCGCTCACGCGGGACGCCGAGACGATGGCCCTCGCCCGCGACCCGGAGTCGGTGCGCCTGCTGTGGGACGTCTGCCAGGTGCCCGACTTCCAGTCGGTGCTGACCGAGGCGCACACGCGCCTCCTCGCGCGCGTCTTCCGGTACCTCCGCTCCCCGCAGGGCCGCATCGCGGAGGACTTCCTCGCGCGGCACGTGAAGGACCTCGACCGGGTCGACGGCGAGGTCGACGCGCTCCTCGGCCGGATCGCCTCGATCCGGACCTGGACCTATCTCGCGCAGCGGTCGGCCTGGGTGCCGGATCCCCGCTACTGGCAGGAGCGGACGCGGGCGGTCGAGGACCGGCTCTCGGACGCGCTCCACGAGCGGCTCACGCAGGAGTTCGTGGACCGGCCGGGCACGGTCATCGCGCGGCACGACCCTTCCGAGCTCGTGACGAGCATCGGCCCGGACGGCGAGGTGCTCGTGCAGGGGCTGCGGGCCGGCGAGATCGAGGGCTTCCGCTTCCGCCCCGACCGCGCCGCGAGCGAGGGCTCGCGGGGCCTGCTCGCGGCGGCCAACCGCGCGCTGCGCACTCTCGTGCGCGACCGCGTCCAGGGCCTCGAGGGCGACCCGGACGGGGCTTTCGTCCTCGGGCCCGGGGCCGAGATCCTCTGGCGGGGCGGGCCGGTCGCCCGCCTCGTTCCCGGCGAGTCCGCGCTCGCGCCGCAGGTCGACGTGCTCGCGACCGAGCTCCTCGACCCGCCCCTGCGCGAGCGGGTGAGGCGGCGGCTCGCCGCGTGGCTCGACGGCCACCTGCGGTCGGCCCTCGGCCCGCTCTTCGCGCTGCGCGAGAAGGCGCCGGCGGGCGCCGTCCGCGGCCTCGCCTTCGTCCTCGGCGAGGGCCTCGGCGCCGTCGCGCGGCGCACGGTCGGGGCCCAGGTCGCCGCCCTCGACCCCGACGACCGCCGCGCGCTCTCGCGCCTCGGCGTCACCGTCGGCCGGTTCGCGCTCTTTCTCCCCGCGTTGCAGCACCCCCCGGCGATGCGGCTGCGCGCGCGGCTCTTCGCGGCGCGCCACGGCCTCGCCGCCGCGGCCGGGCCCGACGGCTCGCCGTCGGTCCCGAACGACCTCGCGCGGCCCCTCGCTTTCTACACCGCGTGCGGCTATCTGCCGCTCGGGCCGCGCGCGGTCCGCCTCGATCGGCTCGAGCGGGCCGCGGCCGTCCTCTCCCGGCTCTCGCGCACTGGCCCGTTCGTCCCGCCGAAGGACCTCCCGTCCATCCTCGGCTGCCGGCCGGCCGACGTGCCGGCCGTGCTCTCGGCCATGGGCTACGCGGAGCGCGACGGCCGCTTCGAGCGGCGCGCGCCGCGCGGCCGCGAGAGGGTCGCGCGCGGCGCCTGACGGGAACGCGCGTGCTAGCATCGGCTCGATGGCGGTGAAGGACGCGGTTCGCGACGCGCAGGCGCTGGCCGAGCGCCTGTCCCTGCCGTTCGCGCCGCTCGACGACGCGCCCGACGACGCGCTGTGGTCCGAGGCGCCCCTCGAGCTGCTGGTGCGCTACGGCTGCGTGCCGGTCGGCCGCGAAGGGGCCCGCCTCGGCCTCGCCTTCGGCTCGCTCGAGGACCCCGGCAGGCTCGACGAGCTGGAGCTCCTCCTCGAGCGCCCGGTCGAAGCGGCCATCGCCCCCGCCGACCGCGTCTCGGCGCTGCTCAAGCGCCACCGCGGCGGCGAGATCCTGCTGGAGCAGGCGAGCGAGGGTCTGCGCCTGCAGCTCGTGGCCGACGACGACCTGGCCGACGCCGTCGACGCGCGGGCCCTCCCCGCCGAGAGCCCGATCGTCCGGCTCGTCGACTCGCTCGTCCTCGGCGCGATCGACCGCCGCGCCTCCGACATCCACATCGAGACGAAGGACCGCGAGGTCCTCGTGAAGTACCGCATCGACGGCGTCCTCTACCCCGCGGTCGAGCCGCTCGACAGCCGGCACCACGACACGATCATCAGCCGCGTGAAGGTGATGTCGGAGCTCGACATCGCGGAAAAGCGCGTGCCGCAGGACGGCCGCTTCCGCCTGAGGGTCAAGGGCCGGACGATCGACTTCCGCGTCTCGATCATGCCGTCGATCCACGGCGAGGACGCCGTCATCCGCATCCTCGACAAGGAGCAGCTGAACGCCGCGTTCCGCTCGCTGCGTCTCGACGTCCTCGGCTTCTCGCCGGCCGACCTGCGCAAGCTCCGCAAGTACATCACCGAGCCCTACGGCATGGTCGTGGTGACGGGGCCGACCGGGAGCGGGAAGACGACGACGCTCTACGCGGCGCTCAGCGAGATCGCGAGCCCCGAGGACAAGATCATCACGATCGAGGACCCGGTCGAGTACCAGATCCCCTCGATCGTGCAGGTGCCGGTCAACGAGAAGAAGGGGCTCACGTTCGCCCGCGGCCTGCGCTCGATCCTGCGCCACGACCCCGACAAGATCATGGTCGGCGAGGTGCGCGACCCCGAGACCGCGCAGATCGCGGTGCAGTCGGCGCTCACCGGGCACCTCGTCTTCACCACCGTCCACGCCAACAACGTCTTCGACGTGATCGGCCGCTTCATCCACATGGGGGTCGAGCCCTACAACTTCGTCTCCGCCCTCAACTGCGTGATGGCCCAGCGCCTCGTGCGCGTGCTGTGCGGCGCGTGCAAGCGAAAGGCGGCGGTGCCCGAGACGCTGCTGCGCGAGTCGGGCCTCGACCCCGACCTCTACCACGACCAGACGTTCTACGACGCGGCGGGGTGCGACGAGTGCGGCGGGACGGGGTTCCTCGGCCGCACGGCGGTCGCCGAGCTCCTCGACATGTCCGACCGGATCCGCCAGCTCATCCTCGAGCGCCGCCCGGCGATGGAGATCAAGCAGGCCGCCCGCGAGGAGGGCATGACCTTCCTGCGTGACTCGGCCCTCGAGCGGGTCTTCGCCGGCACGACCACCCTGCGCGAGATCAACAAGGTCACGTTCGTCCAGTGAAGCTGGGGTCAGATCTTGAATCTTGAATCGCCCGGGGCGCCGACCCCGGCGGCGATCGCCGAGGAGCAGCGGCGGCTCGACCGGCTGCGCCTCGTCGTCGACGTCACGTGCGGGCTGCTGCGCCAGGCGCGGATCGATGTGTCGGAAGCCCACGCGCTCGCGGCGCTCGCCCGCAAGGAGGCGCTCGTCCTGTTCCCCGACAGGGGCGACGTGTTCGACCTCGTCATCGCCCCGCGCCTCGGCCGCATCCTCGACGAGCGCTGGCCGCCGGCCGGGCCGGCCTGCTGAGTCGGCTCAGCCGGCTCAGTCGGCCGGCGGGGGCGCCGCGGACGCGATCCGGCTGATCGTGGAGTAGTGGAGGCCGAGGTGCCGGCCGATCTCGGCCGCCGAGAACTCGGCCGTGACGCGCAGCTCCCGGATCCTGGCGTTGCGCCGCTCCCGATCCAGTCGGACCTCGGCGGGAAGGAGCTCGTCGAGAGACGACCGCGACACCCGGCGCTCCCGCCTCGGGACCTCGCCGGCCGCCGCCGCGGGCTCGGGCCGTCGGGCCAGGCGGTCGACGAACGTCTCCGAGCCCAGCGCGGGGCCGCGCGTACGAGCCCACGGCGACTCGGCTCCGCGGCCGGCCCGCACGAACTCCAGGTACCTCGCGGCCGATCCGAATCCCGCGAGGAGCTCCCGGACGGCGAGCCAGCCCGGCGCCGGATCCAGGCCGAGGGTCGCGCGCAGGCTCGACCAGGGGTACGCCTCGGGCACGGCGGCGAGGCCCGCGCGGACCGGGTTCAGGACCACGTACCGGGCGACCTCGAGCAGGTGCCCCTCGCGCTCGACGAGGATCGCGGAGAAGCGCCCCTGCAGGACGTGCCCCACCCGCTCGTGACGGGCGTTGAAGCCCTGCGTGTAGGCCGCATTGAGCCGCTGCATCCCGCGCGAGAGGTCGGGGCGCGGCGTCTCGACGAGCAGGTGGTAGTGGTTCGGCATGAGGCAGTACGCGAGGCAGCGCCAGCCGTGCGCCTCGACCACGCGGCCGAGGCGGTGGAGGAAGGCGCGCCGGTCGGCGTCCGCGAGGAAGATCGGCTGCCGCGCGTTCCCCCGCGACGTCAGGTGGTAGAGCGCGCCCGGGAACGCGATTCGCAGCGGTCGGGCCATGGGCGAAAGCCTACGGCGGGAGGGCGACGGGGCGGGTCCGGGCGGCCAGTCGGCCGGGAAAATCCAAGATTCAAGATCTGACCCCAGCCGTCTCCCGGCCGTCTCCGGCCGGCTGCGGCGGTCAGTTGCCGACGCAGGTGAAGTCGCGCATGACGCCGTCCGCGTCGAAGTAGACGAAGTACAGCATGTCGGAGGCGCGGTAGAGGCGCATCTGCGGGTAGCGGGCGGCCTTCGCGCGGACCTCGGCGGCCTTGCGCCCCCCGTGCGCGGCGACGACGCGCGCGGTCTCCTCGGCCGTGCGGGGAGCGGCGAGGAGCGGCGAGCCCTCCTCCGCCAGGCCTCGCGTGAGGCGGTCGGCCGACGGGGCCTCGCGCATCACCCGTCGCAGGCGGTCCTCGTGCTGGGTGTAGCGGCGGAAGTCGAAGCTCGCGGAGCCGAGCAGCATCGCGAGCGCGAGCGCCCCGAGGGTCACCGCGAGGGCGCCGAGGACGATCCAGAGGCGTTTCATCGCACGCTCCCGGGCGCCATTCTAGGCCGCCGCCCCGGGCGGCGGGCGAGGGGCCCGGCCGGCACCCCGCCTTGAACGGCCGGCCGGGCCGGACGAGAATCCGCGGCGATGCGCATCGGTATCGACCTCGGGGGAACGAAGATCGAGGGCATCGCCCTCGACGACGCGGGCGTCGTTCGCGGGCGGCTCCGGGTGGCGACCCCGCGCGACCAGTACGAGGGCACGGTGGAGGCGATCGCCGGCGTCGTCGAGTCGCTCGAGCGGGAGACGGGCGCGCGGGCCACCGTCGGCGTCGGGATGCCGGGAGCGGTCTCGCCCGCCACCGGCCTCGTCAAGAACGCGAACTCGACGTGGCTGATCGGCAGGGCGCTCGACCGCGACCTCGCGGCGCGGCTCGGCCGGCCCGTGCGCCTCGCGAACGACGCGAACTGCTTCGCGCTCTCCGAGGCCGTCGACGGCGCCGGCCGCGACGGCCGCGTCGTCTTCGGCGTGATCGTCGGCACCGGCACGGGCGGCGGAGTCGTCGTCGACCGGAAGGTGCTCACGGGGCCGAACGCGATCGCCGGCGAGTGGGGCCACAACCCGCTGCCGTGGCCGCAGGCCGGCGAGTGGCCGGGCCCGCCCTGCTACTGCGGCAAGACCGGCTGCGTCGAGACGTTCCTCTCCGGGCCCGGCCTCGCGCGCGACTACCGCGAGGCGACGGGCGAGAGCGTGCCGGGCCCCGAGGTCGTGGCCCGCGCCGGGCGGGGGGAGCCGGCGGCGGACGCCGCCCTCGCCCGCTACGAAGGCCGCATGGCCCGAGCGCTGGCCGTGGTCCTCAACATCCTCGACCCGGACGTGGTCGTCCTCGGGGGCGGGGTGTCGCAGGTCGCCCGGCTGTACGAGAACGTGCCGAAGCTGTGGCAGGCGTCGTCCTTCTCCGACCGCGTCGACACCCTCCTCCGCCCGCCCGTCCACGGGGACGCGAGCGGGGTCCGGGGCGCGGCCTGGCTCTGGGGCCCGGGCGAGGGGGCCTGACCTCGTGTCCTACCTGAGCCTCGACGCGGCGCGGATCGCGCGCACGATCGACCTCCTCGCCCAGCGCGTCGAGATGCGCTTCCCCGCCTCCGGCCTCGCCCGCGTCGTGCGCGAGCTCGACGGCATCGCGCGGCGCACGTCGGAGACCGCCGCCTTCATCCGCCGCCCGATCCTGGCTCTCCGGGTGGCGGTGCTCGTCGTGCTCGCGAGCGTCGTGGCGCTCGTGGCCGCGAGCTTCGCCTCGCTGCGCGTCCAGCTCGGGCCGATGTCCTGGGCCGAGCTCGCTCAGGGCGTCGAGGCGAGCATCAACGACCTCCTCTTCCTGGGAGCGGCCGTCTTCTTCCTCTTCACCCTCGAGACGCGCGTCAAGCGCCGCCGCGCGCTCGCCGCGATCCAGGAGCTCCGGTCGATCGCCCACGTGATCGACATGCACCAGCTCACCAAGGACCCGGAGTGGGTGCTCGACCGCGGCCGGGAGACGGGGCTCCTGCCGCAGCGCTCGATGACGCGGTTCGAGCTGTCGCGCTACCTGGACTACTGCTCGGAGGCGCTGTCGCTCACCGGCAAGCTCGCCGCGCTCTACATCCAGGACTCGTCGGACGCCGTCGCGCTGCAGGCGGTCAACGAGGTCGAGGACCTGACGACGGGCCTCTCCCGCAAGATCTGGCAGAAGCTCATGATCCTGTACTCGATCGCTCCCGAGCTCGCCGCCGGGGATCCCGAGGCACGTCCGGGGCCGGGCCTCGAACCCTGAGAGGCTCGCGGCTCAGGGTCGGACCGCGGCTGCTCCCGGCGTCAGGAAGCGCCGCTCGGCCCAGAGGAAGTAGGGGATCGAGAAGCAGGAGAGGAACGCGGCGAAGCCGAACGCCGCGCGGAAGCCGAACTCGCCGGCGAGCCACCCGATCGCCACCGACCCGGTGCCGATGCCGGTGTCGAACGCGGCGAGGATGCCGCCGAAGGCCGCGCCGCGGCGGTCGTCGGCGACGAACTTCAGCACGTAGCCGACGAAGGCCGGGTACTGGTTGCCGAAGCCGAGGCCGAAGACGACGGCGGCGGCGACGAGCTGCAGGCGCGTGTGGGCGAGAGCCGTCATGGCGAAGCCGACCGTGACGAGGGCGAGGCAGGGCAGCAGCACCCGGCGGTGGCCGTAGGCGTCGGCCAGCCGGCCGGAGAAGATGCGGGTCACGAGGACGGTGAGGGCGAAGGCGGTGAAGAAGATGCTGCGCGGCGTGATGCCGTTGCGGTCGCACAGCACCGCCACGAAGCTCGTGATCCCGCCGTAGCCGAACGAGATGAGGAAGAGCGAGATCGTCACGGCCACCACCCGCCACTCGACGAGGTGCCTGCCGAAGAAGCGGCCCTTCTGCATGCGCGCGGACACGATCGAGTCGGGCGGCAGCCGCCACGCGATCGCGGCCATGACGAGGTTCAGCACCGCGGTGCCCGCGCACAGCCACGCCCAGCCCCGGCGGTACATCCACAGGCCGATCGCCGGCGCGATCGCGGTGGCGAGCATCGTCGCCATGCCCCAGTAGCCGATCCCCTCGGCCCGCCGCGACTCGGGGATGCCCTCCGTCATGTAGGCCGACGACGCGGAGAGGAGCCCCGACCAGAAGAGGCCGTGGAAGAAGACGAGGACGAGCGGGATCCAGTAGGTGGGGCTGAGGGCGTAGGCGATCGAGAAGCCGGCGATCGCGAGGCTCGTGACGAGGAGGGTGAGCCGCTTGCCGACGCGGTCGGCGAGGGCGCCCGTGACCGGCGCCGAGAGCGCCGAGGCGTAGGTGAGGACGCCCAGGAAGACGCCGGCGAGCGCGGTGCTGCCGCCGAGGTCGAGGATGCGGAAGGGCGCCGTCGGCAGGAGCTGGAAGAGGGAGAGGAAGACGGTGAACGTGAAGCCGCACATCATGAAGTAGCGCGGCGTGAAGAGCGGCGGCCGCGCGCCGGCCGCGGTAAAGGCCGGCGCGCCCGGCATGGGCTCCCCGTCGCTCATGCGTCCGGCGAGCCGGGGAAGAGCGCCTCGCAGTCGATCGTCTCCGGGCCCTTCTCCGTGCAGACGGAGAACTGCTGCGGCTCCGCGTCCGCCGTGCCGTACATCGCGACGCCGGCGTACTCGCCCTTCTTGTTGACGGCGTAGAAGATGAGCTGGAAGGCGGGATTGCCCTTCGGCGTGAGCAGCCTCTTCTCGACGGTGTTGGCCTTCACCCGGCGCAGCGCCTCGACCGCCGCGTCCTTCGGCGAGCGGCCGCGGCCCATCTCCTGGACGATGGTGTAGGACGAGAGGTTGTAGAGGTTCGCCTCGCCGCGGCCCGTCGAGCCCGCGGCGCCGATGGCGTCGTCGACCCAGAGGCCCGCGCCGAGGATGGGCGAGTCGCCCACGCGGCCCGGGATCTTGAACGAGAGGCCGCTCGTGGTCGTCACGCCGCACACCTCGCCCTTCGGGCCGACGCCGTCGCAGTTGATCGTGCCGTAGCGGCGCACCGGGTCGAGGAGGCCGTCCGCGACCATGCGGCGCGACGCCGCCTCTCCCGCGTCCGCCCGCTTCTTCGGGTCGAGCCAGTGGCCCGGGTCGACGCGGCGCTTCCACTCGAGCCACTTCGCGCGGGAGGCCTCGGTGTTGAGGTCGGGCTCGACCGTGAAGCCCATCTGCCGCGCGAAGGACTGGGCGCCCTGGCCCACGAGCAGGTGGTGGTCGGTGAAATCGAGCACCGCCTTCGC
>JAXLRD010000019.1:0-112700 GCA_046331285.1 Vicinamibacteria bacterium | reverse complement strand
CGATGCTCGCGGCCGGCCTCCACGTCGCGAAGGGAAGGCCCACGACCGGCCGCCCCGAGAGCACGATCGCCCTCACGGCCGCGGCGGTAGCCGGGGGCTCCCCCCACGAACTCCTCGGCCCCGACTGGCTCGCCCGCTGGGAGCGGTCGCAGGCCCGCTACCCGTCGGACGTGTCCGAACCGGCCCGCGCCGACTTCGACCAGAGGCTGCGGCGAACGGCTGGGGTCAGATCTTGAATCTCGAATCGCCCGGCCCGGGCGACGATCCTGTCGCTCGTCTGCCGACAATTCTGTTCCTCAGAGGCCGTGATCCAACAATCACGTCGCCCCGCTGCCTGCGGATCTGACGGCCGCCCCTCCGCGCAAGTCGCTGCAGGGCGACGACATCGAGCCCGGGCCGGCCCGCTCCCCTCCTGCGCACGCGGCTTGCACCTATACCGGCCATGCGCGACTGGTACGAGCTGCTGCCCGGGGCGGAGCCGACGAGCGTCGGCTGCCGCGTCACCGCCAACACCCGTGATCTCCACTCCGTCCGGCTGTGGGGTCCGCTCCACCCGCTGTGGGCCGACCGCTTCACCCGCGGCATCGCGAACGCGGGAGTGTCCATCCTGAGCGGCATCGGCCGGCTCCGGCCGACGGGCTTCTGGAGCGCCGACTTCCTCGTCCAGCGGCAGCCCGGCGGGGGAGACCCCGAGTCGATCGACTACCTCTCGCTCACCCGCGAGCCGCCGCCGCCCTACGCGCCGCCGCTCACGATCGACGCCTTCGACGTCGACGGCTCGCCCGACCACGGCGGCTTCCTGCACCTCGAGGTCCGCGGCCCCGACCGCGTCGGCTTCCTCGGCTCGCTCCTGCGCACGCTCGTCGAGCTCGACCTCGTCCCGCACGAGATGTGGATCGCCACGCGTTACGACGAGGCCCGCGACCGCGTCCTCCTCGCCACGACCGAGGGCCGCTCGCCGGACGACGCCCACCGCCAGGCCCTCGAGTCCGCGCTCGCCGCGCATCGGCAGGAGAGGCCCGCGCTGTCGGCCTGAACGCCTGGGGTCAGATCTTGAATCTTGAGTCGCAGCGGAAGGCTGCGGCGGCGAGGGCGACCGACTACTGGCGCGGCCGAGCCGGCCGCTGGTGCAACTCCTCGCGGAGGATGCGCTGGCCGTCAGAGTCGCCGTGCCCCTCGGCCCAGAGCCGCTCGAGCTCCGACACAAGCCGCTCCGGTGAGGGCTCGCTGCGTTCCTCTGTCAAGTCGTTCTGCTTCATCGCGATGTTCCGCCCGAGTCTAGCCGACTCGGCTCGGTGGTTCACGTTCCGACACCTCCCAGGTGTCGGAACGGTCTCTGTAATCACATTACAGAGCCGCGCCGTCCAAAGTACCGCACTGCAGCCGGCCGACAGCCGTCGCCCCTTGCACTGAAGGTCCCCACTCGGTACCCTCTCGCCTCGCACACCCAGACAACTTGCCGAGGCTGGTCCGATGAGCATGCCCCCAGCGGGACAGGTCACCGAGCTCCTCGTCGCGTGGCGCCGGGGAGACGAGAGCGCCGCCGATCGCCTCATCCCGCTCGTCTACGGCGAGCTGCGCGCCCGCGCGGCGGGCGCCCTCCGCCGCGAGCGCCGCGCCCACACGCTCACGCCCACGGCCCTCGTCCACGAGGCATACCTCCGGCTGATGGAGGGCCGGCCACCGGAGGTCGAGAGCCGCAAGCACTTCCTCGCGATCGCCGCGCGCGTCATGCGCCGCGTGCTCGTCGACCACGCCCGCGCCCGGAACGCCGCGAAGAGGAACCAGGGCAAGGAGGCGCTCTCGCTCGACGAGGCGCTCACGATCGGCGACGGCCGCGGCCCCGCGCTCCTCCGGCTCGACGACGCCCTCCTGGCCCTGGCCGCGTTCGACCCGGCCAAGGCCCGCCTCGTCGAGCTGCGCTACTTCGCCGGCCTCACGATCGAGGAGACGGCCGACGTCCTCGACACGTCGCCCGCCACGGTGAAGCGCGAGTGGGCCCTCGCCCGCGCGTGGCTCCACCGCGAGGTGAAGGGCGAAGCCGGCGCTTGAGCGCGGGGCCACAATCCGGCCGCGAGCGCTGGGACGAAATCCAGCGCCTCTTCACCGAGGCCCTCGAGCTCCCGTCGACCGACCGCGCCCGCTTCGTGAAGGAGGCGGCGACCGACACGCTCGTGCACGACGAGGTCGTCTCGCTCCTCGCCGCCCACGCGCGCGTCACGGGCCCGCTCGACGGCCCCTCGCCCCGCCTCCCGCTCCCCGAGGAGACGCTCCTGCCCGGCGAGCGCCTCGGCCCGTACGAGATCGCGGCCCCGCTCGGCCGCGGCGGCATGGGCGTCCTGTTCGTCGCGCACGACACGCGCCTCGGCCGCGACGTGGCCGTCAAGCTCCTCGCCCCGTGGCTGGCGGGGGAGCCGCGGGCCCTCCGCCGCTTCGAGCGCGAGGGGCGCGCCGTCGCCGCCCTCGCGCACCCGAACATCGTGTCCCTCTTCGACGTGGGCCGCGAGGGCGAGCGCGTCTACGCGGTGATGGAGCTCCTCGAGGGCGAGACCCTCCGCGAGCGCCTCGAGCGCGGGCCCCTGGCCGTCCGCGAGGCCCTGCGCGTGGCCCGCGACGTCGCCCGCGGCCTCGCCGCCGCCCACGCCAAGGGCCTCGTCCACCGCGACCTCAAGCCCGAGAACGTGTTCCTCGCGCGCACCGGCGCCAAGATCCTCGACTTCGGCATCGCGCGCGTCATCGCCGACGCCACCGACAGCAGCGCGGACATCGCGATCGAGGCGGGGAAGGACCCGGCCGCGGGCACCGCCATCGCCGGCACCGCCGGCTATCTCTCGCCGGAGCAGGCCCGCCGCCATCCCGCCGACGCGCGCTCCGACGTCTTCGCCTTCGGCTGCGTCTTCTACGAGGCCCTCACCGGCCGCCGCGCCTTCGAGGCCCACGACCTCCGCAGCGCGATCGCCGCCGTCCTGCGCGACGAGCCCGCGCCCTTGCGCCGCACGCGCCCCGACACGCCAAAGGCCCTGGCGGCCATCGTCGAGCGCTGCCTGCGGAAGCCCGCCGGCGACCGCTTCGCCTCGGGCCAGGAGCTGAGCGACGCCCTCGAGCCCCTCGCTGCCGCTGCCGAGGCCGCCGTCCACCGCCGCGCCCGCTGGCGCCTCGTCGCGGGCCTCGGCACGGCGGCCGTGGTGGTCGCCGCCGCCGCAACCTGGGGCTATCACCTCTGGCGCACCCGCGACATCCTCCCGACTTCGCCGGGCGGCCTCGTCTTCCGCACGAACGCCAAGGACGGCGCCGAGTACTCCCGCATCCCGCCCGGCAGCTTCCGCATGGGCTGCGACCCGAAGGGCCCGCGCACCCGCGTCGACTGCGGGGCGGATCCCGTGACCTTCGTCGACGTCACGATCGCGCGCCCCTACTGGATGATGCGCACCGAGGTCACGGTGGCGATGTTCCGGGCCTTCTCGAAGGCCACGGGCACCCCCGTGCCCGGCCGCGACCGCGAGGAGGACCCCGAGCCCACCATGAAGGGCCTCCTCCCGAAGCTCCTCGCCCGCGACGACAACCCGATCGTCGGCGTCAACTGGTTCGAGGCCGATGCCTACTGCCGCTGGGCGGGCGGCCGCCTCCCGAGCGAATCGGAGTGGGAGCGCGCCGCCCGCGCCAACCACGACTGGGACTACGCCTGGGGTGTCCGCGACCTCGTCCCGGGCACGCCCCCCCTCGCCAACGTCGCCGACGAGAGCCTCTACCGCACCTACGGCCCCCACGTCCTGCAGGACGGCACCGTGAGTCACGACGCCCACTACAAGGGCTACGACGACGGCTTCCCGGACCTCGCCCCGGTGGCCTCGTTCCCCGCGAACGACTTCGGCCTCTACGACATGGCCGGCAACGTCTCCCACTGGGTCGAGGACCAGGGGATAGCCGTCTTCCAGAACGCCCCCCTGGAAGGCCACCCGAAAGACGGCTCCCCCCGCCTCGACCGCAACCCCGCCGTCCGCATGACCCGCAGCGCGGGCTGGGGCTTCGGCCCGAACAACCACCACGTCTGGGCCCGCTACGCCGTCAGCGCCTACGGCCACAGCCCCGCCGTGGGCTTCCGGTGTGTGAGGGATACGGCGCCGTAACGGGCATGACCTATAGCCGGCACCGGTGGCACCCAGTGCGCTCCGGAACGGTATGACTTGGCGGGCTACTGGGCCACCTTGACGGTGGGCAGCTGCAGGGCCTTCGTCTGCTCCACAGCCGTCTTGAACTCCTGCTGGATCCGCGCAACGGCATTCAGCTTGAGGATGGTCTGATTGCCCTTTGAGCCGAGAGCGCCTGTCGGACCTCCACCAAGCGAGGAGCCTGGAGCTCCCGGATCGCCTCCATCGCCACCGTGGCAGTGACCCTGCCCGTTTCCACCTTCTCCACCTTCTCCCCGGCTCCCCCCGGCGCCGCCTTGGCCCCCAGCCCCTGGGCTGCCGGCCTCGACTACCACAGCAGGATTCACGGGTGGATTCACTGTCGTCGAGGAGACATAGAACAGATGGAAGTCGCCGCCGCTACCGGCCGCCCCACCGCTACCGCCCTGCCCTCCGGGGCCCCCGTTTCCACCTGGCCCGCCCTTGCCGCCGCCCCGATTGCACCAAGCAGGAGTGGATTCAGCATCCTCCCCCTTGTGCCCCCTTGCCCCGGCTCCGCCCGGCCCGCCCCTACCTCCGTCCCCGCCGCTCTGCCCGGAAAGATCGATCGACAGCGGCCCGTTGAAGCTGGACGTGAAGACAAGGACCGAGCCGCCCGACTCTCCCGGCCGCCCGGGGCTTCCGGTCGGGCCACTTCCCCCGTTGGCCCCCGAGACGTTCCCTGCGGCGCCCGCGCCGGCCGCGTCTTCACCGTTGCCCGCCTTCCTCTTTGTGGGCTCGAAGGCGACTATCGTGGCGCCGTTCTGAGTGATGAACCGGTTAGCGAAGATGAGAAGAGTGTTCCCGTTCGTGACGATGCGCCCTCCGGGCGCGATCGTCACGCTGTCGCTAACGAGGATCTCCTTGACCCGCTCCAGAGGGTTGTTCCGTCGGATCTCGAGTGTGCCTTCAATGACGATGCTGGCGGCGTCTGCCCACGCCTTGCTGAGATCCGCGATTGCCAGGCGGCCATCAGCCTCGTACCGTAGCCCCGAAGCGGCCTTGTACTGGTCAAAATACAGGGTGTTTCCCTGCTTGATCCTTAGTACCGGACCGGACGCCAGCGCCCCGGAGGGCACGATCGCAAGCGCAACGAACAGGCACGCGCGCTGAAGAGAGAGCATTTTCCACCTCTAACACACGGCGATGGCGCATCCTTGGCCATCGCTCTTCGAGACGTTGATACAGGGAAGAGACTCGCCTAGTAATGCGGGATCGCCCGAGCCACAGGCTCACGGCGTCATGTTGGTGGTGCTTTCGGGGCAAGGGGGCGGCCTCCCGGCCTTGGACGGGCCACGCGGAAGTGGAGCCTGCGAAGCGGAGAGCAGCGCTTCACCAAAAACCCCGAGATCCGAACTGCACGCCGTTCTCGGCGCTCGTTCGACCGGCTAGACATGTGATACACACTTCTACCGGCTGAGTTGATACGCCGGAAGGTACTAGACGCCGGCCTGCTTGAGGCGCGCGGCTGCCCGCGGCCCCGCCTCTCAGCCGTCATCCATGAGTGATGAGGTGGCAGTTGCCAAGACGGAAGACCGCGTCTCCCGAGACAACCAGCGCCACCGTCGGCTACGAGGCCCAGCTCTGGCAGATGGCCGACGCGCTCCGCGGCTCCATGGATGCCGCTGAGTACAAACACGTCGTCCTTGGCCTGATCTTCCTGAAGTACATCTCCGACGCCTTCGAGGAGCAGCACGCCCGGCTCGTCGCGGACAAGAAGAGCGGGGCCGACCCCGAGGACCCGGACGAGTACCGCGCGCTCTCGATCTTCTGGGTGCCGCCCGAAGCGCGCTGGCAGCACCTGAAGGGGCAGGCCCGCCAGAGCACCATCGGCCAGCTCGTGGACGACGCCATGGCCGGCATCGAGAGGGACAACCCCGCGCTGAAGGGGGTGCTGCCGAAGGACTACGCCCGGCCCGCCCTCGACAAGACGCGCCTCGGCCAGCTGATCGACATGATCAGCAACATCAAGGTCGGCGACGAGGCGAGCCGCGCCAAGGACGTGCTTGGCCGCGTCTACGAGTACTTCCTCTCCCAGTTCGCGAGCGCCGAGGGCAAGAAGGGCGGCGAGTTCTACACGCCCCGCTGCGTGGTCAAGCTCCTCGTCGAGATGCTCGAGCCCTACCGCGGCCGCGTGTACGACCCCTGCTGCGGCTCCTCAGGCATGTTCGTGCAGTCGGTGGAGTTCATCCGTGCGCATGCCAAGGGCACTGGCAACGGGGGCAAGGCGAAGGCCGACATCTCGATCTACGGCCAGGAGTCGAACTACACCACCTGGCGCCTCGCCAAGATGAACCTCGCGATCCGCGGCATCGACGGCCAGATCGGGCACGGCGACACCTCCACAACGACCGCCACCCCGACCTCAAGGCCGACTTCATCCTCGCCAACCTGCCGTTCAACGTCTCCGACTGGGGCGGCGACCGCCTGCGCGACGACAAGCGCTGGCAGCAAGGCCGGCGTGCCGCCTGCCGGCAACGCCAACTTCGCCTGGGTGCAGCACATCGTCCACCACCTCGCGCCCGCGGGTGTCGCAAGCTGGCTTCGTCCTCGCCAACGGCTCGATGTCGTCCAACCAGTCCGGCGAGGGTGAGATCCGCAAGAACCTCATCGAGGCCGACCTCAACGACTGCATGGTTGCCTTGCCCGGCCAACTCTTCTATTCGACCCAGATCCCGGCCTGCCTGTGGTTCCTCGCGCGCGATCGCAAGAGCGGCAGCTTCCGCGACCGCCGTGGCCACCTCCTCTTCATCGACGCCCGCAAGCTCGGCCGCATGGTGGACCGCACGCACCGCGAGTTGACCGACGACGATGTCGCTCGCATCGCCACCACCTACCACGCCTGGCGCGGCGAGAAGGAAGGGGGCGAGTACGCCGACGTCCCCGGCTTCTGCAAGAGCGCCCCGCTGGACGAGGTCCGCAAGCACGGCCACGTGCTCACCCCCGGCCGCTACGTCGGCGCCGAGGCCCAGGAGGACGACGGCGAGCCGTTCGAAGAGAAGATGAAGCGCCTCGTGGCGACGCTGCGCGAGCAGCAAGCCGAAGGCGCGAAGCTGGACGCCGCCATCGCCGCCAACCTGAAGGAGCTTGGGTATGGCGGTTGAGGAACTGCTTGGTCCTCCTCCCGCAGGCTGGCGGTACAAGGCGCTCGGCGCTGCATGCCAAGCCGGAGGCGGAGACATACAGACCGGCCCCTTTGGCAGCCAGCTCCACGCGGCAGATTACGTACCGATCGGCGTCCCGTCGATCATGCCCCAGAACATCGGTGACAACCGAATCGTCGAAGACGGGATCGCGCGTATCACTTGGTCGGACGCCCAGCGCCTCAGCCGCTACCTGGTCCGCGTCGGGGATATCGTCTACAGCCGCCGAGGCGATGTCGAACGGCGTGCCCTCGTGCGTGAGCACGAGACGGGATGGCTCTGCGGAACGGGCTGTCTGCGCATCCGTCTGGGCGAAAAGGGCGCCGATCCGTTGTTCGCGTCCTACTATCTTGGGCATCCCGCGGTTCGTGAGTGGATCGTCCGCCATGCCCACGGCGCCACGATGCCCAATCTCAACACTTCTATCCTTGGCGCGTGTCCCTTCCTGGAACCTCCAGTGGCGGAACAGCGGGCCATCGCCCACATCCTCGGCACGCTCGACGACAAGATCGAGCTGAACCGGCGGATGAGCGAGACGCTGGAGGCGATGGCGCGGGCGCTCTTCCGGTCGTGGTTCGTGGACTTCGACCCTGTTCGGGCGAAGGCCGAAGGCCGCGACCCTGGTTTGCCCAAGCATCTCGCCGACCTCTTCCCTGACCGCCTCGTTGACTCGGAATTGGGCGAAGTTCCGCAGGGGTGGGAAGTTACGACATGGGGAAGCGTGATAACGCTTGAATACGGCCGCGCGCTGCGGCAATACGCGGACAAGACCGCAGCGTACCCTGTTTATGGCACTAACGGGCGAATCGGCTGGCACTCGGAGCCGCTGTGCGGCCACGCCGGAATCGTGATCGGCCGGAAGGGTGCCTATCGAGGTGTCCACTACTGCGAGCGTCCCTTCTTCGTGATCGACACTGCCTTCTACGTCGAGCCACGGCGCAAGATCGACCTTCGTTGGGCCTACTACGAGATCCTGCGGCAGGACATCAACAGCATGGACAGCGGCTCCGCGATTCCTTCGACGAGTCGGGAGGACTTCTACGGGCTTCGAGTGGTTGCGCCGCCGCTGAACGTCCAAGAAGCGTTCTGCCGGATGCAGGCTGAGTCCTGGGGGCGCCAGCTCGTGTGCAACGGTGAGTCCCGTGCGCTTGCCGCGACCCGCGACGCCCTTCTGCCGAAGCTCGTCGCGGGCGAGATCCGCGTTAGCACAGGGCGTCTCACCGAAGAAGCTAGCGTATGAAACGCGAACCGAACCTACTGTTGCAGAAGGCATGTGACGCCCTTGTCCTAAGCATAGAGCTCTTCAATCGGCCTCACGACCGGGGCCGCATCAGCAGCACGCTGATTCAGTTGGACCATGCCTTCGAGATGCTGTTGAAGGCCGCGATCCTCCACCGCGGAGGACGTATTCGCGAGAAGCGCGCAAAGGAGACGATCGGATTCGATGCCTGCGTGAGGCGCTCGCTGAGCGACGGCAAGGTGAAGTTCCTGACCGATGAGCAGGCGCTACTGCTCCAGAGCATCAATGGACTGCGGGATGCGGCTCATCATCACCTCCTCGACATTTCCGAGGGGCAGCTGTACGTACACGTGCAGTCCGGCGTCACCCTGTTCCGCGACCTGCTGAAGAAGGTCTTCAAGCAGGAGCTGAGCACGCACCTGCCGACGCGGGTGCTGCCCGTATCGACATCGCCGCCCACCGACCTGACGACGCTATTCGAGTCGGAGGTTGCGGAGGTCAAGAAGCTGTTGAGTCCGGGCAAGCGGCGGCGAGTGGAGGCACTCTCCCGCCTACGTCCGCTCGCCATCCTTGACGGCACGATCCGCGGCGAGAAAGGTCAGCCGAGCGACTCGGACCTAAGGCGACTTGGGAAAGACGTGCTTGCGGGGAAGGCGTGGAAGGACGTCTTTCCGGGCGCGTCGTCGGTTGAGATCTCGGCGGATGGAGTCGGCCCGAGCCTCTCCCTTCGGCTTTCGAAGAAGGAGGGCATACCGATTCAACTCGTTGCTGAAGGCACTCCAGGAGCCTCGGTCGTCGCCGTGAAGCGCGTCAATGAACTGGACTTCTACAGCCTAGGAGCAAAGCAGCTGGCCCAGAAGGTCGGTCTCACGATGCCGAAGGCCGTAGCGGTTGTCGACCATCTGGGGCTCAGGAAGCAGGAGGACTGCTACAAGGAGATCAAGATCGGAGCTGCGACGTTCAAACGCTACTCGCCGAAAGCGATCGAGGTAGTCTCCCAGGCCCTGCAGGTCGAAGACGCTGAGGCTATCTGGGCGAAGCGTCAAGGGGCAGCGCGCACGAAATGAGCGCGCCCTTCGGGGAATCCGTCATTGAGGACGCTGCCCTCGGCTGGCTCGAGGCGGCCGGCTGGTGCGTCGCCCACGGGCCGGAGATCGCGCCCGAGACGGCCGGCGCGGAGCGGCGGGACTACGGCGAGGTGGTGCTTGCCGGGCGGCTGCGCGTTGCGCTTTCTCGGCTGAATCCTGGCTTGCCGGCCGATGCGCTCGAGGATGCGTTCCGGAGGCTCACTCGGCCCGAAGGCGCGGATCTGATCCAGCGGAACCGGGGGCTGCACAAGCTGGTGGTGAACGGCGTCACCGTCGAGTACCACTCGGCCGAGGGTGAGGTGCGGGGTGCGCAGGCGCGGGTGATCGACTTCGACGAGCCCGCGAACAATGACTGGCTGGCGGTCAACCAGTTCACCGTCGTGGAGAACAAGCACAGCCGGCGGGCGGATGTGGTGCTGTTCGTGAATGGGCTGCCGCTGGCGGTGCTGGAGCTGAAGAACGCTGCGGATGAGGGGGCCACCGTCTGGACGGCGTTTCAGCAGCTCCAGACGTATCAGGCCGAGATCCCTTCGCTCTTCGGGACGAACGGCGTGCTGGTCGCGTCGGACGGGGTCGAGGCGCGCGTGGGCGTGGTCGGGGCCGGGCGGGAGTGGTTCAAGCCCTGGCGGACGATCGCGGGGGAGCAGCTCGCGGACAAGCATCTGCCCGAGTTGCAGGTCGTCATCGAGGGCGTGTTCGCTCCGCGGCGGCTCCTCGACCTCGTGCGGGACTTCATCGTGTTCGAGGACGACGGCAGCGGGCGGCTGGTCAAGAAGATGGCCGGCTACCACCAGTTCCACGCCGTGCAGGTGGCGGTGCGGGAGACGCTGCGAGCGGCCGAGCTTGCTCGGCGCGATCGAGTCATCGACGGGCCGGGGCGGTACGAGGCCGGGGTCAAGCCCGGTGGGCAGCCTGGCGATCGGCGCGTCGGCGTGGTGTGGCACACGCAGGGCTCCGGGAAGAGCCTGACGATGGCCTTCTACGCAGGCCGCGTGATCCGCGAGCCGGCGATGGAGAACCCGACCATCGTGGTGCTGACCGACCGGAACGACCTCGACGATCAGCTCTTCGGCACGTTCGCTCGCTGCCAGGAGCTGCTGCGGCAGCCGCCGGTGCAGGCTGAGAGCCGGGAGCACCTGCGGGAGCTGCTGTCGGTCGCGGCGGGCGGGGTGGTGTTCACGACCATCCACAAGTTCTTCCCGGAGGAGAAGGGCGACCGGCATCCGACGCTCTCGGACCGGCGGAACATCGTGGTGATCGCCGACGAGGCGCACCGAAGCCAGTACGACTTCATCGACGGCTTCGCGCGGCACATGCGCGACGCGCTGCCGCACGCCTCGTTCATCGGCTTCACCGGGACGCCCATCGAGCTGGCCGATGCGAACACTCGCTCGGTGTTCGGCGACTACATCAGCGTCTACGACATCCAGCGGGCCGTCCTCGATAAGGCCACGGTGCCGATCTACTACGAGGGGCGGCTCGCGAAGCTGGAGCTGAAGGACTCCGAGAAGCCGAAGATCGATCCCCAGTTCGAGGAGGTGACGGAGGGGGAGGAGGTCGATCGGAAGGAGAAGCTCAAGAGCAAGTGGGCGCAGCTCGAGGCCGTGGTCGGCTCGGAGAAGCGGCTCAAGCTCATCGCCCGCGACCTGGTCGACCACTTCGAGAACCGGCTCTCCGCGATGGACGGCAAGGCGATGGTGGTGGTGATGAGCCGCCGGATCGCGGTGGACCTCTATCGAGAGCTGGTCGCCCTTCGGCCGGCGTGGCACGGGGAGGCCGACGACGAGGGCTCCCTGAAGGTGGTGATGACGGGCTCGGCGTCCGACCCGCTCGACTGGCAGCCGCACATCCGGAACAAGGCCCGGCGGGAGGTGCTGGCCCAGCGCTTCCGGGATCCCAGGGACCCGTTCAAGGTCGTGATCGTCCGCGACATGTGGCTCACGGGCTTCGACGCGCCCAGCATGCACACCATGTACGTGGACAAGCCGATGCGCGGGCATGGGCTGATGCAGGCGATCGCGCGCGTCAACCGGGTCTTCAAGGACAAGCCCGGCGGCCTGGTGGTCGACTACCTGGGCCTCGCCGACGAGCTGAAGCAGGCGCTGGCGACCTACACGGAGGCGGGCGGCACGGGGAAGACGGCCCTGAACCAGGCCGAGGCTGTGGCCGTGATGCTCTCGAAGTACGAGGTCTGCCTCGGCCTGTTCCACGGCTTCGATTGGAGCCGGTGGACCACGGGCACTCCGGCGCAGCGTGTAGCTCTTCTGCCGGCCGCTCAAGAGCACGTCCTTCGGCAGGAGGACGGCAAGGAGCGGCTCATCCGGGCCGTGACGGAGCTGTCCCAGGCGTTTGCGCTCGCCGTGCCCCACTTGGAGGCACTGCGCATCCGCGACGACGTCGGCTTCTTCCAGGCGGTTCGCGCGGTGCTCGCCAAGAGCGCACCGGGGGAGCGGAAGACCGACGAGGAGCTGGACCTCGCCATCCGCCAGATCGTCTCCCAGGCTCTGGTGTCGGACGGCGTCGTCGACATCTTCGCCGCGGCCGGCCTCAAGAAGCCGGACCTCTCGATCCTGTCCGACGAGTTCCTGGCCGAGGTCCGCGGGATGCCCCAGCGGAACCTCGCGGTCGAGCTTCTCCAGAAGCTCCTGAAGGGCGAGATCCGGAACCGCTCGAAGCGGAACCTCGTCCAGGGCCGGTCGTTCGTGGAGCTTCTGGAGCAGGCCATCCGCAAGTACCAGAACCGCGCGATCGAGACGGCGCAGGTCATCGAGGAGCTGATCCAGCTCGCCAAGGATCTCCGCGAGGCCGGCTCTCGGGGCGTGGCGCTGGGGCTCAATGAAGACGAGCTGGCGTTCTACGACGCGCTGGAGACGAACGACAGCGCGGTGAAGGTGCTCGGCGACGAGAACCTGCGCGTCATCGCGCGCGAACTCGTCCAGACCGTCCGCGCCAACGTGACGATCGACTGGACGGCGCGCGAGAACGTCCGGGCGCACCTTCGGGTGCTGGTGAAGCGGATCCTGCGGAAGCACGGCTACCCGCCGGACAAGCAGGAGAAGGCGACGAAGACGGTCCTGGAGCAGGCGGAGCTGCTGTCGGAGGGCTGGGCAGCGGCGTAAGGCCACTCGCGGCCGCCAGCGGGTGCGTCGACTGACGGACAACATCGCAGGAGGGGGGCCGATGCTCAAGGGGCTGGAGGAGCCCAAAGCCGAGCTGTCAACGCCTCAGACGCTCCTCCCGGAGTTCTACTACGACCTGATGGCGCGGATTCTGCCGGGTGTCGTCTTCGCTGCCACTCTGCTGTTTCTCTTGGGTGCGTTCGAGGTCAAGGCGGCGATCGAGCGCGTTGCGCAAACGGCCTGGGCGCCCATTGTCTTTCTTGTCACGGGCGTCGGGACGTGCGGGTACATCATCGGCATCCTGCTGACTCCGCTGCAGGCGCGGGTCCGGTCAGGGTACATACCCGAGGTCTGGCAGCCGATCCTCGCCAGCAATCGCGCCGTGATCTGCGAGAAGCAGGCGCAGCTGGGACTCCGTGATTTTGCTGCTGAGCTTGACAACGCGATCCGCGGTTCGGTGTGGCGCCCTGCAGACCGCGCGGCCTTGGCGAGGGTCGCACGACAACTCTATTCGCCGCTGCACGACCTCCTCAAGGCCCGGCTTCCACAAGCTCAGTTGGTATTGCCGAAGATGAACGGGGAGACCGGTCTCTGCGACAACATCTGCGCAGGCCTCACCGTGCTGTCGCTCGTGCCCGTATCGCAGATGCTGCACGCCGCGCGTTTCGACGAAAAACTCGCCTGGTACTCGGTCGTCTTGCTCTTTCTGGCGCTGATTAGCTTCTGGGCGGCCAAAGTGCGTTACGACGGGCTCGTGCGGAGGCACTTCGCGTTCTGGAATCTCGTCCCCCAGGACGTTCAGCCCGGCGGGAGCCCGCCGGCGTCCGCTTCCAGCAGACCCGAAGGCGGCGTGCTGAGCGAGGCCGCAGCGGGAGAGCCCGTCGGAGCACCGTAGGGCCGAGGCGGCCCCCCCGTTACCAGTCTCTTCCGCGAACCCGATGATCGTGGAGAAGGGCCCAGACGTATGCGGAGCCGCGTACGAGATCGCTGATGACGCCGGGGTTGTCGATCGGCACTATTCTCAGCGCCTTCTCGAAGTCATGGCGGCCAATGTTCTGATTGGCTCGGCTCGGGCGCAGGGTGTTGCCGGCGATCTCGTAGGTGAAGGGGAGGCCGGTGGTCGTCGTGAATTCCTCGCCCACGAGGCCCATCAGGCGGGCCCAGAGTTCATCGGCCGTGACGGGCGTTGTGGATGGGTGGCTCTGTCGCTCGGTTCGCAGCGCCGGGACCGAGGGCAAGTCCGCGTACGCCTGCTTGAACTCCGTGTTGTCGCAGCGTCTGCGATCGGACCAGTAGCGATGGGTCCTCTGCACCTCGGCCGCCCAGTCCGAAAGGTCTCCCCACCCCGCGCCTGGCGTACCGGCAGTACGGACCACGATCGAGCAGAAGTCGGGCTCGTTAGTGCCTCGCCCAGCTCGCGCCGCATCCAGATAGGCGCCGACTTGCTCGTCGCTCAGTCGGCATAGACGCCGGATAGCGTCGTAGGTAACGACCTGATGGCCGGAAGCGAATGCGGCAAGAAGGCCCCTCAAGAACATCACGCGATCTTGGTCCAGAGGCATGGTGCCCTCCTCGGACAGCCGCAGCGCGCGCGAATGTACCACGGCGAGATTGCTCTGATTGAGGCTGCGTTATGAGTCATGTCGGGCTGGAGGGAGCACCGGCGTCGGGTGACGGGAGCCACCGCGAGGATGCCGCCGGCGGTAGGCGAGGAGGGCACCGGTCGCTGGCCGTGGGAGGCGGCCTGATCTCGTTGAACGGCAGCTTCCGACCGATCTCGACGTCCTGGTAGAGATGAGATTGGACGCGGCAGGTATACCCCGCGCCTGCCCGTCGTGCGCCCTACCGAGCTGGACGTGGCACGAGAAGCGTCAATTCCGAGAAATGGGGGAGTCGCCTCCGCCCCGAGGCCGCTGAGGCGTGACATGATCGGGCGGCATGGCCGCGGTCAACTTCTTCGCCTTCCACAGCTTTCGCCGGATGGGATACGCCTACTCGGAGCGGACCGGGGACGGCTTCGTCTTCATGAGCAACAAGAGTCGCGCGTTTCTCGAGCGGGCGATCGGCGCCGACGTGTGGGTGATCGAGGGGCGGCGCGACGCGGCGGGCGCGACGCTGTTCGGGCTGGCGGCGGTCTTCACGCCCGACGGCGTCTCGGCTGAGGGCGATCACTTCCTCGTCCAGGGCGACGAGGGGCGGGAGTTCTCGCCGCCGATCCCGCTGAGCGGGCTGCCCTGGTTCGAGGCGCTGGCTGAGCAGCAGGGCCACTTCAGCCTCGGATTTGGCGAGGTCCACGACTCGGCTGCCGTCTCGGAGCTCGCGAAGGTCGCGGCGCCGGTCGAGGCCGTGGTGCCCGCCACTCCGCCGGCAGAAGCCCCCGAGGCGAAGCCGGCGGCGGTGGTGGAGCGGGCGCCCGAGGCGAACGACCCCGCCTCGCGGGTGATGCGCTGGCTGCGGCAGCGGCGGGGGAACTACTACTGCCACCACTGCATCAGCCGCGAGACGGGCGTGATGCCGGCCGCCCAGATCAACCAGATCTGCCGCCCTCTCCAGAAAGCGCCGAAGGAGTGGCGCTTCGGCGAGGCGCCGTGCGCGGGCTGCGGCCGCGAGCGGAAGGCGATCGCGTACATCGGCTGACCCGGGCGATAGGCCGCAGCTGGCCGCCGTGACGGACGAAGCCTTTGATCCGGACCGATCACCATATGCATAATTCACCGAAGAGGTATGACGGGAGCGCGAGCGATGACCGCGAAGAGAGCGCCTGATCGGCGCGGGGCGGTTCCTGCTCGGCCGAGCGGGACCGTGCCGGAAGATACCTGCCCTGAGTGCGGGGCGGTGATGGTCGAGAGGCGCGGGCGGCTGAGCCTCCCGGTGAATGGCGAGGAAGTGGCCGTGCCTGGCGCGCTGCACCTGCGCTGTCCGCGCTGTCGTGAGGTCGTCCTGCGATACGAAGACGCTCGGCGGCTGAGCGAGGACGCGATCGAGAGGTACCGACGCAAGCATGGGCTCCTCTCGGCGGGCGAGATGCGCGCCATCCGAGAGCGGTTCAAGCTGACGCAGGCGGAGTTCGCGGCTCTGCTGAGGCTCGGCGCGAACACGCTGTCGCGATGGGAGTCCGGCCGCAACGTCCAGACGGAGGCGATGGACACGCTGCTCCGGCTCATCCGGGACGTGCCGGGCAGCATCGAGTACCTGCGCCGGCACGCGGCGTAGAAGGTGCGATCATCACACCAATGCGGGTGACCCTCGACGGCAAGCGGAGGCTGACCGTGCCCGTCGCTCTGGCGCCGGCCCGGCGACGCCTTCGAGGCGGTGTTCGACAGCGACGAGGAGACCCTCGTCTTCAGGCGCCTGAGCGCGGCGACGACTGGCTGGCCGTCCTGGAGGCCTGCCCGGTGAACTTGGACGACCTGCCACGGCGGCGGCGGGAGCACTTCCGGTCGCGCCTGTAAGCGGGCTGCCGGACGCGGACGTCCTCTCGCAGCCGGCGAAGAAGATGGGCGATCTGAGAGCGGAGCTCTGCCCCCCCGTCCTCTCGCCGCGGCGACGCATCGGCTCGATCAATCCGCCGCCTTCGCGCCCGCCGTCGCGCCGTGCCGCCGCAGCACCTCCGCGACCTCGGGATGGTTGCGGCGCGTGGCCCAGGCCAAGGGCGTGGCCCACAGGGGTTCGTCGGGCAGTTCCGGCTTCGCGCCGCGCTCCAGCAGGAACTCCACCATCGCCTTCTGGCCGGACCTCGCGGCCCAGCCGAGGGGCGTCGAAGAGAGGTCCTCGTCGCGGGCGTGGAGGTCCGCGCCGTGGTCGAGGAAGAGGGCGGCCGTCTCCACGTCGCCCTTGCGGGCGAGGTGGTGGAGCGGCGTGATGCCGAGCCAGTCGGGCGCGCTCGGGTCGAGGCCGTGGCGGAAGAGGAGCTCGTTCAGCTCGCGGGTCTTCGCGCCGACCGCCCAGCCGGGGAACTGGACGCGGCGGGGGAGATCGGGCTGGTAGCGGAGCATCAGGCGGACGAAGGCCTCGTGGCCTTCGCTGGCGGCGTTGGCGAGGGCCTCGGGATCGTCGGCCAGCGCGGGCTTGGCCGCGAAGACGGCGGCGGCGGTGAGGACGTCGCCGCTGTAGGCGAGGAGGTGGACCGCGCGCGACGCGCCGTGCGAGCAGAGGAGCTCGACCATCTCCGCGTTCGCGCTGGCGTAGCTGTAGCCGGCGGTGGCGAGCGCGGCGCTCAGGGTGTCGGCGGAGCTCTCGACCTGGACGTTGGGGTGCGCGCCGTGGGCGAGCAGCAGGCGGACGATCTCGATGTGGCCTCCGACGACGGCGGAGTGGAGGGCGTGGCCGTCGGGGGCGATGCCTTCCTCCGGGAGGTTGGGATCCGCGCCGCGCTCCAGGAGGAGGCGGACGATCTCGAGGTGGCCTCGCGCGGCGGCGTTCTTGATCGGGGCGCCGCAGCCGACGTAGTAGCCGCGGTAGTCGGAGACGCGGTTCACCAGGGACGGGTCGCGGTCGAGCAGCTCGCGCACACGGGCGATGTCGCCGGTGGCGCAGGCCATGCCGAGGTCCACCGTCGCGCCGCGCGCGATCAAGTGTCGGTAGACGTCCTGCGGGGTGGCCGGGCCGTCTCCGGGGACGTCGCGCCAGCCGCGGAAGATGTAGTCGCCGTTCGTCAGGTGCAGCGGGCGGGCGCCGTCGTGCCGCCGGGCGTCGATGGCGGCGCCGCGCTCGAGGAGCTCGTCGATGAGATCCGGCTGGCGAGTCATCGTCGCCCAGTGGATCGGCTGGTTGGAGCGCAGGTCGCCGGCGTGGAGGAGCTCCGGTGAGGCGTCAAGGAGCGCCCGGACCTTCGCGAGATCACGCTCGCGGATCGCGGCGGCCACCGGCTCGCCGCGGCGGGAGATGCCGTGGCGCTCGGCGAGCTTCGTCTCGAGCAGGGCCTCCATCGCCGCGAGGCCGCGATCGCGCGCGATGTCGAGCAGGCTGTCGTTGACGGCCAGGCCGATCGGGTCGGGATCGCGGTCGAGAAGGAACGCCGCGACGTCGAGCCGGTTCTCCCGCACGGCGAAGTAGAGCGGCTTGCGGTAGGCGTGCTGCGCGCGCACGAGCGACGGGTCCTTCGCCAGCAGCCGCCTCACCGCCTCGAGGTCGCCGTCGACGCAGGCGACGAAGAGGGCCCAGACGTCCGTGCCCCGGCCGGTCGACCACTTCAGCGGCTCGTCCTTCTTCAGGGCTTCGGGCTGGTTCATGGTCGGGGTCGCTGGCGCTATGGTCGTCTATTTTAGTCAGGCCACGATTGCTATAATAACGACCGCCCTGCTGTGGGCATCTGAAATAGCTTGGAAAGCGCTTCCTTCTCGAAGTTTAGCCCCGGTCGGCTGGCTCCGATCGCCGACGGGGTTGCCGCGTTCGTCCCGGCGAGCCTCCCACCCGTGCTTGAGCCGACGTTGGGTCTCATGGCACAACTGGGAGAGGCCGAGCGGGAGCTGGGCCGCCTCGCCGGGGCGGCCGGCCGTCTGCTGAACCCGCACATGGTGGCCGGACCGCTGCTCCGGCGCGAGGCCATCGTGTCCAGTCGGATCGAGGGAACCGTCGCCACTCCGCAGGACGTCCTCGTGCTGGAGGCGGCGGACGCCGTCGTGCCGCCGCTCGCGAGCGGGCTCGACTCGACGCGCGAGGTGCTGAACTACGTGCGGGCGCTCGAGCACGGGATGGAGCGCCTCGCCGACCTGCCGCTCTGCGTGCGGCTCTTCTGCGAGCTGCACCAGGTGCTGCTGGAAGGCGTGCGAGGCGACCGCGAGCGACCGGGCGAGCTGCGCACGATCCAGAACTGGATCGGCGCGCCGGGATCGCCGATTCGCGCGGCCCGGTTCGTCCCGCCGCCGCCGGCGGAGATGCGAGGAGCACTCGACGCCCTCGAGAGATACCTGAACGAAGAGCCCTCGGCCGCTTCGCTGCCGCCGCTGGTCAAGGCGGCGCTCGCGCACTACCAGTTCGAGGCCATCCATCCGTTCCGGGACGGCAACGGCCGGGTGGGTCGGCTGCTGATCACGCTGAGCCTCGTGGCGTGGGGGCTCATCCGCGACCCGCTACTCTACATGAGCTCGTACTTCGAGCGCCGGCGCGGCGAGTACGCCGACCGCATGCTCGCGGTGAGCACCGCCGGTGACTGGGACGGCTGGATTCGCTTCTTCCTGGCGGGTATCGCCGAGTCCTCGCGCGACGGGTTGCGGCAGACGGAGCGCCTCCTCGAGCTGCGCGAGCGCTACCAGGCGCAGGTCCAGTCCGCGCGGGCCTCCGCGCGGCTGCCGAGGCTCGTCGACCACCTGTTCCGCCGGCCGTCGGTCACGATCGCGGATGCCGCGCGGGTGCTCGACGTGACGTTCGCGAGCGCCTCGGCGAGCGTGCGCCGGCTGGTCGAGGCGGGGATTCTCCAGGAAGCGACCGGCCGACGGCGCGACCAGGTCTTCGTGACTCCCGAGATCATGAGGTTCATCGGCGAGGCGTAGTGGAGAGAGCCGTCCCCGGGAGGGAGACGTCGCCGTGCCGCATGCTACAGTCAGCCGCATGAAGGACGCGGCTTCGCAACGGGCCCGGGCGCGGCGGCGTTGGCCCGTCCGGCTCACGACCCTGCGCGAGCAGCCGGGTGACGACCTGTCCTCGACCACCACTCTCGAGGAGCGGATCGCGATGATGCGTCCGCTCGCCGAGGCGGCGTGGCGCGTCGCCGGCCTTCCGATGCCGCGCTACAGCCGCAGTCGCATTCCGGTCAGGCTCCTGGTGCGCCGTGGCGGCAAAGAAATCGAGATCCCGCTCCCGCGGCCCGGGACGCGACAGGCACCGGACGCGTTCGAGGAGGACCTCGCGGACGTGGCGGCCCTCCGACGGCGCGACGGCGAGCCGCACCGTCGGAAGGCTCGCTGATCCCCGCTACGCTCCCAGCTTCCGCTTCGCCTCCGGATAGGCGAGCGCCCGCTCGAGGCCGTTCTGCCGCGAGTCGACGATCGCGCGGTACGTGGTCCGCGCCTCGGCCTTCAGGCCCGTCTTCTCGTAGGCGCGCGCGAGCAGGAGCAGGTGGAACGGGTTCGTGGCGTCGGCCTGCTTCAGCTCCTCGACCGCCGCCTTCGCGTCGCCCTTCTCGAGGTCGAGGTAGCCCGCGAGGTAGTGCCACGCCGGCAGGTACTGCTTCCCGGCCTCGCCGCCGTCGTCGATCATCTTCTTGATCGACAGCGCCTCCTTCCACGCCTCGTCGTGGCGGCCCATGCGGGCGAGCGTGCGGCAGCGGCCGTGGCGGAGGCGGCCGAGCCACACCTGCTTCTGGTCGTCGGGCAGGCTGCTGCCGGGCACGCTCTCGTAGCCCTTCTCGTACGCCTTCATCGCCGCCTCGAGGCGGCCGTTCTCGAGCTGGATGCGCGCGATCGAGTTCCAGATGAAGACCTCGGGGAAGCCCTGCCCGGCGCCGCTGTCCCTGTACTCGGCCACGTACTTCTCGAGGGACGCGATCGCGTCGTCCGGGCGGCCCTGGTAGAGGTCGGCGAAGGCGAGCCCGTAGCGCACCACGAACGGCGCGGCGCCCTGCGGGAGGGAGGCCGCGACGTCGACGAACGTGCGGCGGGCCTCGTCGTAGCGGCCGTCGAGGAGGTCCTCGTTGGCGAGGAACGCCCGCACGCGCGGGCTCTTCGGGCCGATGGCGTCGGCCCGGCGGAAGGCGTCGCGCGCCTTCGCGAGGTCGTTCGCGCCCTGGTAGAGCTGGCCGAGGATCACCTGCACGAGCCGCTCGTCGGGGTAGTCCGCGGCGAGCTGCTCGAGCGGCGCGATCCCGTCGCGGAAGTCCTGGCCCTGGTTCGCGCGGACCTTGACCATCGCCTCGATGAAGCGGCGCTCGCCGTCGGAGGCGTTCTTCGCGAGGGCCACCGCCTTGTCGAGGTGCTCCTGGTTGGCCGGCGGCGGAGCGACGGCCGAGAGGTAGTACTCGCCCATCGCGAACGCGGGGTCGGCCGCGACGAGCTGACGCGCGGCCTCCATCGTGTCGGCGCCGAACTGGAAGCTCTCGATCCGCTGCTGCAGCTCGAAGAGCTTCTGCTTCGCGTCGGCCGAGCGCGTCGTCCACTCGAAGCGCTTCGACGTCGGCGCGTCACTGGCCGAGGCCGCGGTGGTCGCGGCGACGAGCGCGGCCGTCGCCAGCGCAAGGGAGCGTCGGTTCATCGCGTGTCCTCCTCCGGGCCGGCGTCCACGTTCGTGGATCCGGGTCTTGCCAAGTTATTGGACAGACTGGGCTTGCGGCTCGACTCGACCGGAGAGACGGCGGCGGACGGAGGAATGTTCCCCGGGGGTCGGCGGGGGGCTCCCGGCGATCGGGTCGGCGCCGGGGCCGCTCCGCCCGGACAGGCAGGGCCGGCATCCATCGCGGATGCATAATGGAACCGTGAGGGAACCGGCCATGGCCACCGTGACGCTGAAGAACGTGCCCGTCGAGCTCGTGACGCGGCTGAAGCAGGAGGCTCGTCAGAACCGCCGGAGCCTGAACCAGGAAGCTCTGGCGCGGCTCGAGGCGAGCCTCGCTTCGCCGCGGCCGAGCGGTCCCGCCACGGTCGCGGCCCTGAGGCGACTGCACCGTCGCATGGCCGGGCTCGCGCCGCTGACGGACGAGTTCCTCGACCGGGCGAAGCGGGAAGGGCGCTCGTGACGGACGCCACGGTCGAGCCGTCGACCGAGGAATGCCTCCGGCTCGCGGCCCGGGGCCGCGTCTCCGCCTGGGACGCCGAGTTCGTGTGGGTCGCCGACGCGGCAGGGCTGCCGCTGGTGACCGCCGACCGGAAGCTGGCGCGCGCGTTCCCGGGCCGGGTCGTCTCCCTCGAGGACCTGCCGCTCGGGAGCTGAGCGCCCGCGATCCCGCGGGCCCGCCGCTCACCACTTCAGCGCGTCGATCCTCGACAGCCCGTTGGCGATCGGCTCGCGGCACGACGCGCCGCCGAGGCGCGAGGCGATCTCGCCCTCGAGGCGGTCGCCGAACCACGAGCCGAGGACGAGGCGTCCCGCGGCTCTGAAGGAGCCTTCGTCCTCCTGCACGGCCGCGTCGGCCGCGCGCCGGGTGGTCCAGCGGCCCTCGGCGGACAGAACGCCGTCCTTCCACGTGCCGGCGCCCTCGACGTGGTGCTCTCCCGCCGTGTCCGTCCAGTCGCGCTCGAAGCGGAAGGCGCCGTCCGCCGCGACGCGCGCGGCGAGCGGGACCACGACGAAGGGCGCCTGCCACGCGTCGGGCATCGAGGCGCACCCGGAGAGGACGGGGTTCGAGGCGACACGCAGGGTGAAGCGCAGGACGTCCGCCTCGTCGAGCGGGACGCTGGCGGGCGGCGGCGCGCTCGGGGCCGCGGCGGCGGTCGCCGCGTCGGCGGCCGGAGACGAGGCGCCCGGGCCCATGGTCGGCGGCGGGGCGCAGCAGGTCCAGAAGTACCAGGCGAGGCCGGCGCCGATCAGGACGACGAGGCCGAGGCAGCCGAGGACGGAGCACCCGACGAGCCGTCCGCGCCCGCGGACGGGCGGGGGAGGGGGCGCGGCGGGAGCCGGAGGCGGCGGCTCGACCGGCGCCGCCGCGGGATCGGCCTCGACGACGAACCAGGTCATCCCGATGCGGAAGGGCTGACCCGGCGCGAGGACCGCGCGCGTCACGCGCTCGACGCCGACGAAGACGCCGTTCCCGCTGGCGAGGTCCTCGATCACGATCCCGGCGGCCGACGGCGACACGCGCGCGTGGCGGCGCGAGACGCGCTCGTCGTCGAGGACGACGTCGCAGGTGACGGCTCGCCCGAGCGTGATGCCACCGCCGATCTCGGCGGCGGGGCCGGTGAAGGTGCCGTCCGGGCCCAGCTGGCGCAGTCGTGCCATGCGGCCTCCGTTGCGTCGCAATGGTATGTTCTCGCCGCCGGCGGGAGAAGCCATGCACCCTGGACGCGCCGCACGCCTCGTGACCACCCTGGCCCTCGTCTCCGCGGCGCCCGTCGCCACGGCCTACGTCCGCAACTCGGGCCTGCTGCCCGAGGCGAAGGCGAAGGCCGACGCGGGCCGCCTCGTCGAGGTGGCGAAATCCTTCGAGGGCCGGCGGCTCGGAGGCAAGTGCCTCAAGCTCGACCGCAAGTACGGGCTCCTCACCCTCGTGGACCTCGTGAACGAAGAAGGCCGCGGCTACTTCCCGCCCCGCTCCGGCCACGAGATCGCCCTCTACCGCGCGATGAAGGACGCGATCGCGCGGGGCGAGCGGCTCGATCCGGAGCGGGTCCTCGAGATGAGCCTCGAGGCCTGCGCGAAGGGCGGCGAGGTGTCGCTCCAGGACGCGCTCCTCACCGCGCACAACGTCGTGCGCATCCTCGCCCGCCCCGAGACCTGGTGGACGAACCACACGTACTCGCGGGGGCGGCTCATCTGGACGCCGGCCGGCGAGGTCGAGCTGAGCCAGGGGCGCTGGGAGCCCGGATGGCGGGGCATGCGGAAGGACCCCGTCTTCCCGATCATCGAGGACATCGTGGGGCACGCGCCGGTCGAGGGCTCGGGCGGGCGGACGCTCGCGGAGCTCCGCGGCGCGACGTGGGACTCGCTGCCGCCGGAGCAGCAGGAGGAGCACCGGCGCACGGTCGAGAAGCGGCTGCAGGAGAAGCGGCAGGCGCTCGCCGCGCAGCGGCCGGCGCTCGACCGGCAGAAGGCCGAGCGCGACCGCTTCGCCGCGGAGCTCGAGGAGGCGCGCAAGGCGCTCCTCGGCGGAGGCGGCAGCGTGCGGGCCGCGGCCGTCCGCATCGGGCAGATGCAGGACGCGCTCGAGGGGATGGACCGGGCGCTGAGGGAGGCCGAGGCGGCGTACGAGCGGCTGCGCCTGGAGATCGAGGACGACATCACCGGCCACGCGCGCGACCCGCTGTACACACGCCGGCTGTTCGCGACCGACGACAGCGCGGCCTTCTCCCACCTCTACGGCGCCGAGGAGGACCTCGGCAACGGCGGCAACTGGTACTACTTCTGGCTCGGCGCCTTCGTCTACGCGACCGAGGGCACGGCGGCGGAGAAGCTCGCCACCCGCTACGAGGCGGCGCAGAAGTGGCTCGGCTCCGAGGACGAGTACGCCCGGGGGCTCGTGCAGCTCTCGCACTTCCGCGGCGGGGCGGAGCTCGGGCGGCAGATGTGGGCGCACGGGAAGGCGTGCGGCAGCGAGGGGCTCGTCGAGCGCGAGTACTGGGACGCGGAGAAGACCGTCCTCCGGCGCGAGTACCAGTACGTGATCGTGGCCGGGCAGAAGGTGCGGCACGGGTTCGAGCGGCGCTACTACCGCTCGGGCGTCCTCGAGTACGAGGCCACGCGCGACCAGGACGCCCTCGAGGGCGAGATGACGCGCTACTGGGAGAACGGCGCGAAGTTCGACGTCGCGCGGTACACGAAGAACCACCGCGAGGGACCGTACGAGGCGTTCTTCCACGAGGGCGACCCGCGGGCGAAGGGCCAGTTCAAGGGCGGGCGCAAGGTCGGGCCGTGGACGACCTGGCAGGGCAAGGGCGTCAAGGAGGCGGAGGGGTCCTATCTCCCCGACTTCTACACCGTCGAGAGCGTGCCGTGGGAGAACCGCTCGACCGACGACGTCGACAAGGGGCTCTACTACGGGATCGGCGCGAGGACGGGGCGGTGGACGTACTGGTATCCGAGCGGACGACGCCGGCTCGAAGAGGTCTACGGGGACGACGGCCGGACGACGGACGCGTCGGGCGCGCTCGTCGGGCCGCGGCGCGAGTGGTACGACAACGAGGCGAACGGCCCGATGAGCGAGCGGCTGCCCACGGGCGCCTCGACGAGCTACCACGAGAACGGCCGGCTCGAGTCGCGCTGCGACGGCCGCGGGTCGTGCGAGCGGTGGAACGCGCAGGGAGAGCGGCGGCCCTGACCGCCGGGCGGCGCGGGGGATAATCGGCGCCATGAAGCCCCACGCGCCGCTGCCTTTCTGGACGATCGCCGTCCCGCTCGTCGGCTGGGTGCTGCTCGGCGGGACGGCCCTCGGCCTCGGCGGCGCCTATCAGGCCGTCGTGGCCGTCGGCCTGCTGGGCGCCGTGCTGGCGGCGGTGCACCACGCGGAGGTCGTCGCCCATCGGCTGGGGGAGCCGTTCGGGACGCTCGTCCTCGCCGCGGCCGTCACCGCGATCGAGGTCGGGCTCATCGTGGCGCTCATGGTCGCGGGCGGCGCGGCGACGTCGGCCCTCGCGCGCGACACCGTGTTCGCGACGGTGATGATCATCCTGAACGGCATCGTCGGCCTGTGCCTGCTGTCCGGCGGCCGGCGCTGGCTCGAGCAGCGCTTCGAGCTGCAGGGGGTGAACGCGGCCCTCTCGACTCTCGCCGCGATCGTGGGGCTCACCCTCATCCTGCCCGGCTTCACGAGCTCGGCGCCCGGACCGTTCTACACCCCCGGGCAGCTCGCCTTCGTCGCGCTGGTGTCGCTCGTGCTCTACGGCACGTTCGTGTTCGTGCAGACCGTGCGCCACCGCGACTACTTCCTGCCGTCGGGCGAGAGCGGGGAGGGCGAGCACCTGCCGCCGCCGTCGGGCCGCGTGGCCGCGGCGAGCGCCGTTCTCCTCCTCGCGGCGCTCGCGGCGGTGGTGCTCATGGCGAAGGCGGTCTCGCCGGCGCTCGAGGCGGGGGTCGCGCGGGCCGGCGCGCCGCAGGCCCTCGTGGGGATCGTGATCGCCGCGATCGTGCTCCTGCCCGAGGGCCTCTCCGCCCTGCGGGCCGCGCGGGCGAACCGCCTGCAGACGAGCCTCAACCTGGCCCTCGGCTCGGCCCTCGCCACGATCGGCCTGTCGATCCCGGTGGTGGCCGTCGTCTCGATCGTCAACGGCTGGCCGCTCACCCTCGGCCTCGACGCGAAGTCGATCGTGCTCCTCGTGCTGTCGATGTTCGTGTCCGTGCTGTCGCTCGCCACCGGCCGCACGACGGTGCTCCAGGGGATCGTGCACCTCGTGCTGTTCGCGGCGTACCTCTTCCTGACGATCGTCCCCTGAGCCGGGGCCCCGGGTCTCAGCGCGGGACGAGGAGCAGCCAGCAGGCGAGGGGGATCGCGGCGCCGAGGGCGGTGAGCCACGCGCCGCGGCCGGTGATCCCCGTGCGGCCCTTGAGCACGAAGAGGCCGGTGAGGGCCACGAAGAGGAGGGCCGCGGCGTAGAGGTCCGCGATCCACGTCCACGCGCCCTTCGGCGTGTTGAGGTGGAGCTGGTTCATCTCCCACAGGACGGGGCGCCTGCGGACGCCGTCGACGATCACCGCGCCCGTGGGCAGGTCGACCGCCCAGGTCTCGTTCTCGTAGAAGAGCTGGAGCGTCTCGGGGTCGGGGCGGGAAGATGGCGCGGGCTCGCCGAGGGCGAGGGCCGCGCGCGCCTCGCGCACGATCTCGTCGCGCGCGGTCGCCCGGATCGGCGCGATCCGCATCGACCTCTTCCCGAGACGGTAGCTCGGGTTCCAGTCGGCCCGGTGGTTCACCGCGAGGCCCGAGACCGCGTAGACGATCGTCAGGCCGACGATCAGGTAGCCGACGTCCCGGTGGAGCGCGTTGTTGAGCCGTCTCCAGTTGACGCGGCCGCCCCTCGGCGGGACGCCCGCCGGGTTCACCGGATCTCGGCCCCCTCGCCCTTCAGGAGGATCACGGTCTTCGGGCCCTTGACGCTCGCGGGGTCGAACGCCTTGCCCTGCTCCTTCGCCATGTGCTCGCCCTGCTTCTTCTGCTCCTCGACGCTCTGGGTGGTGACGGACACGACACCCTCGACGAGGGCCGTCTTCCCGCGCGCGCTCATCGGGAACGTGATGACCCCGTCGTCGACCTTGAACGTGAGGCTCTCGAAGTCCTTGTCGCCGCCGATCTTGATCCAGCAGCCGCGCATCTGGCAGACGTCGACCACCGGGCCCTCGATCTTCACGCGCTTGCCGTCGAACTGCTCGGGCTTGGCGAGGATGTCGGAGACCTTCGTCGTCTCCTTGACCGTGAGGGGCTTGCCGTAGGTCGTGGCACCGGCGGCGGCGGCGAAGGTGGCGGCGAGGAGGAAGGCGGTGCAGGCAGCGGCGAGTCTCTTCATGAGTGCATCTCCTTGAGGCAGGCGCATGTTACCGCAGCCGTCGCGGGCCGATCGACTTCCGGGGGACGGTGGCCGCGGGCTCGGGGCGCGGGAGGCCGGGGAGCTGCGCGACGAGCTTCGGATGCGCGACGTGGCGGTAGCCGCGGTCGACGAGCCAGGCCACCATCGCCCAGTCGGGGTCGCGATCGAGGACGACGGCGACCCAGCCGCTCGCGCCCACGTAGGGCGGGCGGAAGAAGCGCGCGGGGTCGGACTCGACGAGCGCCTCCTGCACGCCGGGCGGGGCGGGCAGCCACACCGCGAGGTGCGGCGAGCCGTGGTGGTGGTCGTCGAGCATGGCGAACACCTTGCCCTTGCCGGCGAACCAGGTCGGCTCGCCGTGCGAGAGCTTCTCGCGCGCCTCCGGCAGGGCGAGGCAGATCTTCCGGAGCCTCTCGACGGGGGTCATTCCCGCGATCGTACCGCGCTTGCCCCGGCGCCGCGGCACGGGGATGATCCGCCATGCCTCCGCGCGCCCGCGCTCTCGTCGCCGCTCTCGCGCTCGCCGTCGTCTCCGCGCGCGCGGAGGCCGGTTCCTCGTCGACGGTCGTCGCTCTCGTCCGCGACGCCGGCTCGCCCCCGGCGGCCTACGCCGCGCGGAAGCTCGGCGAGGCGCTCCGCGAGCGGGGCTACGCGGTCCGGGACGGGGGAGACGCGGGCTTCGTCCTGCGCCTCGCCGTCCGGGCGAAGGAGCTGCCGGCCGAGGCGTTCGAGCTGACGCCGTCGCCGCGCGCGCTCGCGATCGACGGCGGCGACCCGCGCGGCCTCGTCTACGGCGCTCTGGCCGTCGTCGAGGACCTGCGGAACGGCGCGCGGCTCGAGGCGATCGCCGCGCGGCGCGAGGCGCCGCGGCTCCCGTTCCGCGGCGTGAAGTTCAACACGCCGTGGGACAGCTACCGGCCGAGCTCGGCCCTCGACCAGCACTACGACACGGCGCGCGACCTGCGGTTCTGGGAGGCGTTCCTCGACATGCTGGTCCTGAACCGCTTCAACGCGATCAGCCTGTGGACGATGCACCCGTTCACCTACATGATCCGGCCGCGGAACTTCCCCGAGGCGAGCCCGTGGACGGACGCGCAGCAGGAGGAGTGGCGCAGGCTCTACCGCGGCATCTTCCGCCTCGCGAAGGAGCGCGCGCTCGACACGTACGTCGTGCACTGGAGCATCTTCGTGAGCGAGGCCTTCGCGAAGGCCCACGGCGTCGCGAAGGACGGCTTCTACCCGCACTACTACGGGCCCGGCGACACGTCGGACGTCGTGAAGCGCCACCTGCGCGAGAGCGTCACCCAGACCCTCGAGGAGTACCCCGACCTCGACGGGTTCGGGGTGTCGCAGGGCGAGGGCATGGCCGGCATGACGCCGGTCGAGCGCCAGCAGTGGGTGGACGACGTGCTCGTGGCGGGCATGCTCGCGGCGAAGCGGCCGGTGAAGCTCGTCTACCGCGCGCCCTTCTCGTCGGGCACGGGCTCCGAGCCGGGGGTGAGCCAGAGCGTCGAGCGGACGACGCGGGCCGCGATCGAGCGGCTCGCCGGGCGGTTCACGGACCCGATCTGGGTCGAGATGAAGTTCAACTGGTCGCACGCCCACAGCACGACGACGCTCGTGAAGGTGCACGGCGGGAAGCTCGGCGACACGTACTTCGCGCCGCCGCCGGCGGGCTACAAGGTCGTGTGGACGGCGAGGAACGAGGACTTCTTCGCCCTGCGCTGGGGCGTCCCCGACTTCGTCCGCGAGCACGTGGCGAGGAACGCGGCGGCGAGCTACGTGGGCGGGTACTTCGTGGGGTCGGAGACGTACATCCCCGCGCTCGACTACTTCACGGCGGTGAAGGAGCCGGTCGCGTGGCGGTGGGCCTTCGAGCGGCAGTGGCTCTTCTACAAGCTCTGGGGCCGGCTGCTCTACGACCCGTCGACGCCCGACGCGGTGTTCGAGGCGGAGTTCGCGCGCCGCTACGGCGAGAAGGCGCGGGGGCTGCTGCGGGCCTACGCGCTCGCGTCGGCGACGCAGCTCCGGCTCGCGTCGCTCTACGACTCGCGCTGGGACTTCACGCTCTCCGGCGCGGGCTTCCTCGCGCTCCAGGACGAGACGACGCGGTACGTCTCGGTCGACGCCCTCATCCGCCAGCCGGTGATGGATCCCGCGTACGTGTCGGTCGGGGACTTCGTCGCGGCCCGACGGAAGGGAGAGAGCTTCGCGGAGGGCCGCGTGACGCCCCTGGCCCTCGCCGGGCGCCTGGAGCGCGACAACGGAGAAGCGCTCCGGCGGCTCGAGGGCCTCGACGCCGGTGCGAACGCGTCGCTCCTCTACGAGGTGGCCGACGCGCGGACGTGGGCGCACCTCGGCCTGCACCTCGCCCACAAGCTGCGCGGGGCGGTGGCGCTCCAGGAGTTCCGGCTCGGCGCGGGAGAAGAGAAGAAGGCCCTGGCCGTCGCCGAGCTCGAGAAGGCCGTCGGCGAGTGGGACGAGGTCGTCCGTATCACCCGGCCGCTGTACCGGGACATGAAGCTGACGCACTACAACCACAATGCGTTCGTCCCGAACGAGAAGAACCTCTTCCACTGGGCCCTCGTGCGGGACGAGGTCGCGGCCGACGTGGAGATCGCGCGGGCCGCCCGCCGCTCCGAGTGAGGCCGGGGCGAGACAGGCGGCGTCTCTTGCGGTACAACTGGCGGGCCCCATCCCGTCCCGCCGCCCGCACCGAGGTGTCCGAGTGACCCTTTCCGTGCCGCCCGATCGTCCCGTGCCCGAGCCGGTGGTCGTGTTCCTGCGGGACGCGGCCCGCGCGGCCGCGTCCGCGGGCGTGAGCTGCGCCGTCGGCGGGGCGCTCGGGCGCGAGCTGCTGCTCGGCCACGTGTTCGGCGAGGACGCGTCGGGCGGAGCGACCGAGGCCGATCTTCTCGTCGGCGCCGCGGACCGGGCGGCTCAGGAGCGGCTGGCGGACGCGCTCGCGGGCGGGGGAGCCTTCGCGCCCGCCGCCGGTGAGGGCCGGCGCCTCGTGCACGGCGCGTCCGGTGTTCGGGTGGCGCTCCTTCCCGGGGGAGTCGGCGCGGGGGCGTCGGGCGTGGTCGCGGCGGCGGCGGCGGCCGTTCCCGTGGCCGTGCGCGAGGACCTGACGGTGCCCGTGGTCGCGCTCGCGGCCCAGTCGCTCCTCGAGCTCGCGGCGTGGCTCGACGGGCGCGAGGCGGCGCGGCGGGACGGCCGCGGCCTGCTCGCGCTGCTGCGCCACTACGCGGCCGCGGGCAACGAGGACCGGCTCTACGGCGAGGAGGCGGAGCTCCTCGGCGCCTGCGGGTTCGACCCGGAGCTCGCCGGAGGCCGCCTGCTGGCCCGAGACGCCGTGCGCCAGTGCGGGGCGGCGCCGGTGCGGACGCTCCTCGATCGCATGAGCGTCGCGCACTGGCGGGAGCTGTCGGACGCCGCTCTGGGGGGAGCGCAAGACGCGGGGAGCCCGACGGACGAGGCCCGGGCCCGCGAGCTCGTGGTGGCGTACTGGGACGAGCTCAACGAGGCCTTCGCCGCCGCGCCCCCGCATTGAGGGGCCGGTAGGGAGGCGAGCCCGATGGACACCCTCCGACGGCTGCTGCCGAAGCCCGATCGCGACTGGGTCGCGCGCGTCCTCACCGAGGCCCTCGTGCGCGGCGGTGTCGAGCGCGGCTCGATCGCCTACGACCGCGAGCAGTACGCCCTGCGCTACGGCGGCGAAGTGTCCTTCCTCGCCAACCTGCATGCCGACTGCTGCTGTGCGTGGCCCTGGCAGCGCCGCGGCCGCATCGAGCGGTTCGCCCGGCTGCGGCAGGGCTTCGCCACCGAGAGGGCGCCCTTCGCCGCCGTGCGCACGCGCGTGCTGCCGGCCGTGCGCGACCGCTACATGTTCGAGGCGGTGGCCCTCGTCGCGCGGGCCGACGGCAACCGGCCGGCGAGCCACCCGCTCCGGCCGCTCGGGACGCGGCTCGCCGCGGGGCTCGTGATCGACGCGGAGGAGTCGATGCAGCTCGTGAGCGACGAGGATCTCCTCCACTGGGGCGTCTCGGAAGACGAGGCCTTCGACATCGCCGCCGCGAACCTCGGACGCCGGCCGCGGAGCCTCGAGTCCGCCGGGGAGGGCGTGTACGTCGGGCCGTGGAACGACTGCCACGTGCCGTCGCGGCTCGCGCTTCCCGACCTGCTCGGCGGCGTCGACGTCGACGGAGACGTCGTGGCGGTCGCGCCGAACTGGAACCACCTGATCCTGACCGGCGCGAACGACGCGGCCGGCCTCGCCGGGGCCATCCGGTTCGCGATGAAGGTCATCGCCGAGGAGCCGAAGGCGATGAGCGCGCTGCCGATCGTGAGGCGCGGCGGCGAGTGGGTGACGCTCGAGCTCCCGCGGGGCCATGCGGTCGAGCCGCTCCTGCGGAAGGCCCGGGTGATCGAGCTCTCCGGCGTCTACGCCGACCAGAAGCAGCTCCTCGACCGCGTCCACGAGCGCGAGGAGGAGGACGTCTACGTCGCGGCCTACAACGGGGTGCGCCACGAGGAGACCGACAGCCACAGCAGCTACTGCGTGTGGGCGAAGGGGGTCGACGCGCTGCTCCCGCGGACCGAGGAGGTCTCCTTCTTCGACGACGGGCAGCCCGAGGGGCACCGGGTCGTCGGCCGGTTCGACTGGGACATCGTGGAGCTGCACTGCCGGGACCTGATGAAGCCGACTGACCACGCCCTCCCGCGCTTCCGGGTCGCCGAGTTCCCGTCGCCCGACCAGCTCGCGGCCATGGCCGGGGCCCAGTCGCTGCGGCCCGCCCGGGACTGAGCGGAGGCCGGCCGCGGGAGCCGTGAGCGTCGCCGCCGGCAACGGGCGTAGAGTCGGGGCGCGGGCGGCGGCGGCCGCGCGCGGGAGGGCCCGATGAAGCTGGCGGACTACCGGGCGCTGCTGGGGCACGCGGAGTGGGCCGACGCGCTCCTGTGGAAGGCCGTGACGGGCGCGGGGGAGGCGGACGACGAGGTCCGGGCGAAGCTCCACCACGTGCACACCGTGGAGTGGGTGTACCTGCACGTGTGGCGCGGCGAGCCGATGAGGCACCGGGAGCTCGACTCGTTCCCGACGACCTGGGCGATCCGGGACTGGGCGCGGCTCTACTACGAGGAGCTGACGCCGTACCTGGCGGAAGTCACCGAAGCGGACCTCGCGCGGGAGATCCGCTTCCCGTGGGCGGACGACCTCGTGCGGCGCTTCGGGCAGGCGCATCCGGCCACGTGGTCGGAGACGGTGCTGCAGGTGGCGATGCACGGCAGCTACCACCGCGGACAGGTGGCCCGGCGCCTGCGCGAGCTGGGCGTCGAGCCGCCGATGACCGACTACGTGGCGTGGATCTGGATGGGCCGGCCGATCGCCGACTGGGGCGGCGACGACGCGGCCTGAGACTCAGGGCTTCGCCGGCAGCACGAGCGGGCGCGACACGCGGGCGGACTCCGTGCCGTCGGCGAGGAACACGACGGCCCGCACCTCGTAGCGGCCGGCGTCGAGGGGGCCGAGGTCGAGGCTCGCGTCGGCGTCGAAGACGCCCGCCTCCCCGGTCGGCTGCACGCGCGCCGAGGCCATCCAGACGACCGAGTCGCCGGACGCGACCTCGATCTGCACCGTCGGCGGCGCCGCGGCGCCGCGGACCTCGACGAGGGCGCGGGCCGCGCGGCCGAGCATCCGGCCGTCGACGCACACGCCTGGGCCGCGCCCTGGCGGCCGGGCTCCGTGATCAGGAGGTCCGACACCGTGATCCCGCCCTGTCCCTCGAAGAGCCGCGCCGCACGTCGTCTCGACGCCGCCGGCGCGGCCGGCCGGCGTCGCGGCCGAGACCTTCAGGCGGTAGGTGCCGGGGTCGACCTTCACGGTGGCCCGGATGCCGAGCGCGTCGCCCTCGGCCGTGCGCACCGGGTCGAGGGCGCCGTCCGTGACCCCGCCCGTGACGACCTTGCCGTCCGCGTCGTAGAGGCGGTAGCCCGCGGCCGCGGTCCCGGCCATCTCCTTCGCGAGGCCGATCTCGGCCGCGAGGACGAGGCGGATCTTGCCCGAGGCGTCGCCGAACGCGACGGTGGTCGCGGAGACGGGCACGTCGGCCTCCGGCAGCAGCGCGTCGAGCGAGCGCCTGACGCGCTGCACGGCCGTCTCGGGCGTGGCCGCGGGGGGCGCGGCCACGAAGCGCGGCCGCGCGCGCACCTCGACCTTGCCGCGGGCGACCGCGACCTTGATGTCGTGGCCCTTGCCGTCGCGGTCGTCCTTCTCGGGCTCGAAGCTCAGGAGCCACGGGGCCGAGGTCTCCGACGCGACGCGGTCGAAGGCGAAGTCGGCGGTCGTCATTGTCCGCAGCAGCGGGCCGCCGGTGTAGCCCGCGATCGCCTCGAGGCCGTCCTTGAAGAGGCTCTCGTCGAGCGACCGGGTCTGCGGGATGGACTGCTCCGTCACGTCCGCCGCCTCGGTGAAGCCGCGGTCGGCCATGATCGTGTACAGGCTCACCCGCGCGCGCGCCGCGGCGTCCGCGATCGTGTAGAGCGACTGGTCGGCCTCCACGTCTCCGGCGGAGCGGCCGGTGACGAGGCCCTGGCTCACGAGGACGACCGTCTTCGGCCCCTCGTAAGGCCGAAGCGCCTCGAGGACCTGGAGCAGCGCGGAGGCGCTCGACTCGGTGACGGCGCGGATCTGCATGCACTCGGTCTGGGCCTGGGCCTTCAGCGCCCGGACGCAGTCGCTCGACGAGTTCTGCCCGCCGAAGCTGCCGATGATGCCGCACTCGCGCTCCACGGCTCCGGAGACGGCCGCCTGGTCGCCGCTGAACGAGCAGAGAGCCATCGTCTCGCCGAGGCTGAGCCGGCGGCCGCTGATGCCTGGCCGCCACCGTCGGCTGCCGCGCACGTTCTTCAGGGCCTCGGCGATGCGGGAGTGGTCGGTCGTGAAGTCGACGGCGGGGCCGACCGGGATCGTGAGGAGCGCGACCTTGTCCTGAGGCGGCAGGCCGCGGACGAAGCGGCCGGCGGCCTCGACGACCACGCGCCCGCCCGCGTCCGACATCCAGCCGACGTCGGGCACGACCACGATCAGGCGGCCGGGCGGCTGCTCCCGGTTCGAGGCGTAGGTCGTCTCCGCGCGCGCCGGCGTGACCGCGGCCGGCGCGCCGGGGGCCGCCGCGGTGTGGCGCACGAGCTGCGCGCTCACCAGCTTGCGGCGCCGGCCGCCGACCTTGATCTCGAAGTCGCCGGGCTGGAGGTCGGTCAGCGGCCGGCCGTCGCGGTCGACGACCGTGACGTCCACCGCGACGAGCTCGACGGCGGAAGGGAACACGGCCTGGGCGGCGGCCCGCTCGGGGACGGCGAGGAGCAGGGGGAGGGCCAGAGCGGAGGCGGCGAGGGGTCTCATGGGCACCGCCGCGTATTCTCACCCGAACGGACTCGCGGCGCCGCGGGCGCGGAACATCCGCGGCCGGCCGCCGTCTGGTCTCTCGACGGCGGAGCGTCTCGACCCTGGAGGACCCCATGACCGCCCAGTCTCCGGCGACACACCCGGCCCCGGAACGCGGCCCGAGCGGGCCGGCGCTCGTCGGCGCGATCGCCGTGGTGAAGCTCGCCCTGCACCTGGCGGCGGCCGGCGTATACGGCTTCTTCATCGACGAGCTGTACTTCCTCGCCTGCGGCGAGCACCTGGCGTGGGGCTACGTGGACTTCCCGCCGCTCACGGCCGTCCAGGCGTGGCTCGCGCGCCACCTCTTCGGCGACTCGGCCTATGCGATCCGGCTCTTCCCGGCCCTCGCGGGAGCCGGCCTCGTTGTCGTGGCCGGCGCGATGGCCCGCCGCCTCGGCGGCGGCCGGTTCGCCCAGGCGCTCGCCGCGCTGTGCGTCCTCGTCGCGCCCGTCTTCCTGGCTTTCTCGACCTACCTCTCGATGAACCCGGTCGACGCGCTCTTGTGGGCCGGCGGCGCGTACGTCGTGCTGCGGATGGCGCAGACCGGCGACACGCGGCTGTGGCTCGCCTTCGGCCTGCTCGCGGGCATCGGTCTCCTGAACAAGCACACGATGCTCCTCTACGGCTTCGCGGTCGTGGTCGGCCTCCTCCTGACGCCGCAGCGGCGGCTGCTCGCGACCCCGTGGCTTCTGGCCGGGGGCCTCCTCGCCGCGGCGATCGCCGCGCCCAACGCCCTGTGGGAGCTGCGGCACGGCTTCCCGCACGCGGAGCTGCTCGCGAACATCGAGCGCAACGGGCGCGACGGCCGGATGGGCTTCGCCGCCTTCTGGCACAGCGAGATCCTCTTCCTGAACCCGCTCGCGGCGCCCGTCTGGATCGCGGGCCTCGCCGGGCTCTTCTTCTCGCGCGCTCTGGCCGCCGCGCGGCCGCTGGGGTGGGCCTTCGTCGTGGCGGTCGCGTGCCTCTTCGCCACGACGCCCGGGACGCACAAGTCGTACTACGCGGCCGCGGCCTACCCGATCCTGATCGCGGCGGGCGCCGTCCTCCTCGAGCGGGCGGGCGCGGGCGGCGTCTGGCGACGCGTTCGGCTGGGCTACGCGGCCGCTCTCGCCCTCGCCGGGGCCCTCCTCGCGCCGCACGTCGTGCCGCTCGTGCCGCCGGAGACGTACCTGCGCTACGCGCGGGCGACGGGCGTCGGCCAGCCGAGGCTCGAGAACCGCGCGACGAACGCCATGCCGCAGCTCTTCGCCGACCGGTTCGGCTGGCCGGAGATGGTCGAGACGGTGGCCCGGGTCTACGGGTCGCTGCCGGCGGAGGAGCGCGCGCGCACCGGCATCTTCGCCCACGACTTCGGCCAGGCGGGGGCGATCGACTTCTACGGCCCGCGCCTCGGCCTGCCGAAGGCGATCAGCGGCCACCTGACCTACTGGTACTGGGGCCCGCGAGACTACACGGGGGAGAGCCTCATCGTGCTCGGCGAGCGGCGGGAGGAGCTCGAGCGCGAGTTCGAGGAGGTGCGGGCGATGGCCGAGGTCGGCCACCCGTACGCGATGCGGCAGGAGCACTTCACCGTCTTCCTGTGCCGCCGTCCCCGCGGCGGCTGGACGCTGCGGGAGATCTGGCTGAAGGTGAAGAACTGGAGCTGAGGCTCCGACTTTTCGGGGGGCGCGCGCGTCTTCAGTAGGACAAGGGGGTCCCATGCCTGCTGTCGCCGTGCTCGCCGCCCTGATCGCCGTCCAGGCGGCCCCGCCGCCCGCCCCCGCCTCCGGGCCCCGCCTCGACGAGTGGCTGCGGCGGGCCGGGTTCCAGGGGAGCGTCCTCGTGGCGAAGGGGGACACGGTGCTCCTGCGGCAGGGCTACGGGATGTCCGACCGCGAGGCGGCCGTGCCGTACGACGCGGACACCGTCTTCAGCCTCGGCTCGATCACGAAGCAGTTCACGGCGGCGGCGATTCTCAAGCTGGAGATGCTCGGCAAGCTCCGGGTGGAGGACCCGATCGGGCGGTTCCTGCCCGGCGTTCCCCCCGACAAGCAGGCGATCACCCTCCACCAGCTCCTGACGCATACGTCGGGCCTCGACTCCGACTTCGCGGGGGACTTCGACCCGGTGGGCCGCGACGAGTACGTCGCGCGGGCCCTCGCCTCGAAGCTGCTGTCGCCGCCCGGCTCGGCGCACCACTACTCGAACGCGGGCTACAGCCTCCTCGGCGCGGTCGTGGAGATCGCGTCGGGGCAGCCGTACGAGCGCTTCCTCCGCGAGCAGCTGTTCCTTCCCGCCGGCATGCCGCACACCGGCTATCGGCTCGCGTCCTGGGACGAGAAGCGCATCGCGGTGGGCTACCGGAACGGCGAGCGGTGGGGGCGGCTGACCGAGAGGCCGTGGGCGCCGGACGGCCCGTTCTGGCCGCTGCGGGCGAACGGGGCGATCCACACGACGCTCGACGACGTGCTCGCCTGGCACCGCGCCCTCCTCGGCGAGGCCGTCCTCTCGGCCGCCGAGAAGGCGAAGATGTTCGCGAAGCAGGTGGCCGAGGAGCCGGGCGGCGACTCGTACTACGGCTACGGCTGGGCGGTGCGCGACGAGCCGGGCGCCGGCCGCGTCGTCTCGCACAACGGGGGCAACGGGGTCTTCTACGCCGAGGTCGTCCGCCTGCTCGACGCCGGCGTCCTCGTCGTGGTCTCGACCAACGACTCGACGATCCGCGGCGGCCGGATCGCCGAGGGCCTCGCGCGCCTGGCGCTCGGCGGGGACGCGCCGGTCCCGCCGAAGAGGGGCGCGGCCGGTCCGCTGACGCCGCTCGGGACCGACGGGAGAGACGCCGTCGTCCGCGGCTGGCTCGACGCCTACAACGCCGAGGGCGTCGAGCCGATGCGCGCGTTCCGGAGGGAGCACGCGGCGCCGCGGCCGGGCATGGACGAGGCGGAGCGCGACCGGCAGCTCCAGCGCCTGCGGGGCGACCTCGGCCGACTGGAGCCGGTGGGCGTCGTCGCGCGCGGCGAGCGGGAGCTCGCGGTGCGCGTCCGGGGGAACGAGACGGGGACCTTCCGCTTCCGCTTCGCGGCCGACGGGAAGCTCGAGGGGGTCGAGATCGCGATCGGCGAGTGAAGGCTCCTCCTACTCGGGCTCCTCGCCCTCGAGGCGGGCCGAGCCGAGGAGGCGCAGGAGGCGCGCCTTCTCCTTCCACGACATCTTCCCCCAGCGCAGGCGCGTCTCCGAGACGATCGCCTCCTCGGACCAGTCGGGGTGGCGGATGTGCAGCATCTCGTGGAGGAGCGTCTTGCCGATCTCGCTCGAGCGCGGGTCGATCGTGATCGTGCGGTTCTGCGCGGTGCCGTGCACGAAGAGGCCCCGCTCGCGGTCCTTCTTCGACCGGGACATGATGGGCGCGAAGATGATCCGGACCGCGGGGCGCACGCTGACAAGAGACTAACCGATCGGAGGGTCGTGGCAAGATGCGGCCCGGGGGTTTCCGATGAGGCTCGCGGTCGCCGTCCTGGCCCTTCTCCTCCCGGCCGCGTCGTCGGCCGGGGAGGTCGTCGTGACCGTCGACGGGTGCGCCGCGGGGACCCCGCTGCGGCCCATCTGGCCGTACTACGGCTACGACGAGCCCAACTACACGACGACCGCCGTCGGCCGCGACCTCCTGGCCGCGGTGACCGCCGCGAACCGCGAGCGGGTCTACGTGCGCACGCACTTCCTGCTCAACAGCGGCGACGGCACGCCGGCCCTCAAGTGGGGCTCGACGAACGTCTACACCGAGGACGCGCAGGGGAAGCCCGTCTACGACTTCCGGACCCTCGACGGGATCATGGACGCGATCGCCGGCGCCGGCGCGCGGCCCTTCGCGCAGATCGGCTTCATGCCGCGGGACCTCTCCTCGCGCCCGGAGCCGTACCGCAACTCGGGCACGTACCAGCTCGACGGCGGCTGCTTCTACCCGCCGAAGGACTACGGGAAGTGGCAGTCGCTCGTGCGGGAGTGGGCGCGGCACACGCGGGAGCGCTACGCCGACGCCGAGGCGACGTGGCAGTGGGAGCTGTGGAACGAGCCGAACATCCCGTACTTCAAGGGCACGCCGGCGGACTACGCGAGGATGTTCGACCACGCCGAGGCGGCGCTCCACGAGGTGATGCCGAGGGCGCCCCTCGGCGGGCCGGAGACGGCCGGCGTCGACGCGTTCCTGCCCGGGTTCCTCGAGCACTGCGCGCGCGGGGTGAACGCGGTCACCGGGAAAGTCGGCACGCGCCTCGACCTCGTGACCTTCCACGCGAAGGGCGGGACGTCGGTCGTGGACGGACACGTGCGCATGAACCTCGGAAACCAGCTCCGCATCCACCGGGCGGGCTTCCGCGAGGTGGCGCGCTTCCCGGAGTTCCGAACGACGCCCATCATCGTGGGAGAGGCCGACCCCGACGGCTGCGCGGCGTGCCCGGCGTCGAAGAACCCGGCGAACGCCTACCGAAACGTCCCCGCGTACGGCGCGTACGTCGCGGCGATGATGAAGCACTCCCTGGACCTCGCCGAGCGCGAGGGGGTCAACCTGCGCGCTCTCCTGACGTGGGCGTGGACCTTCGACGCGCAGCCGCTCTTCCTCGGCTATCGCGAGCTCGCGACGGGAGGGATCCACAAGCCGGTGCTGAAGGTCTTCGAGATGCTCGGGAAGCTCGGGGGGACCCGGCTGCCGGTGACGAGCAGCGGAGCCCTCGGCCTCGACGCGATCCTCGCCGACGGCGCCCGCGGCGCGGCGCCCGACGTCGACGGGCTGGCCGTGCGCGACGGAGCCCGCGTCCTCGTCCTCCTCTGGAACTACCACGACGACCTCGTGCCCGTGCCGCCCGCGCGCGTGACGCTCTCGGTCCGCCTGCCGCCCGGGCACGGCGAGGGCGCGCGGCTGACGCACTTCCGGGTCGACGACACGCACTCGAACGCCTACGCCGCGTGGCTCGCGCTCGGCTCGCCGGCCGCGCCCGACGCCGCGCAGCGGGCGCGGCTCGAGGACGCGATGCGGCTCGCGACGCTCGCTCCGGCGGGGCGGGTCGACGCGCCCGGCGGCGTCGTGACCGTGCAGACGGACCTGCCGCGCTTCGGTGTCTCGCTCGTGGTGGTCGAGCCGGACTGAGCCGCCGCGGGCCGTGCTAGGCTCCCGTCCCGGGGATGGGGGGGAGCATGGCCGACGAAGAGGGCGGTGCGCCGGACCCGGGCGCCGCGGTCCGGCTGGGACGGTTCGGCCGCGTGATGCGGCCGCTCTGGATGGGCGCGAACGCCGTGGCCTTCGCCCTCGCGATGTGGCACTGGACGCTGCCGCCGGGCCCGGACCGGGACGCGGATCTCCTCATGCCCCTCGTCTGGGGAGTGCTGCTCTTCCCGGGCGTCTTCGCCATGCTCGCCGCGATCGCCGCGCTGAGGACGGTGACGACCGCGTGGATGGACTCGCCGCTGGGCTTCGTCCTCTTCTTCGGCATCTGGGCGATGGGCTGGTGGCTGAGCTACCGCTTCTGGTTCCGTTGGATGCCGAAGCGCCGCGCCGCGAAGGCGGGCCGCTCGTCGCTGTCGCTCGGCGACTGAGGCTTCCCTGGCGGGAGCCCCGCCGGACCTCGTCGTCGCAGACCAGAGCGCCTTCTGCCGCTTCAGGGAGCACGGGCTGACGGCGGCCGAGGCCGCGGGCGGTACAATCCGCCGCGCATGGATCAGCCTGCCCGCCGAGGTCGAGGTGCTGCGGGGGGCGAAGTGACCGCCGCGGAGCGGACCGTCGCCGCGATGCGGGTCGTGGCGGGCGGCATCCTCGCGTCCGTCGTGGCGACCGCGGGCATCGCGGTCTACGTGCGCGACACCCTGCTGCGCCCTTCTCCGTCGCCCGGGCTCGTCGACGCGCTCCTCCTCGGCACCGTGCTCGTCGCCGGCGCCAGCGTGGCGGGGCACGCCGTGGTCCGCCGGCAGGTGATGGCCGAGCTCCGCGGCCGGGCGCCGGAGCTGCGCGGCACGAGCGACCCGGCCTCGGCGGCCGCCCCGGCGTACCAGCGCCTCACCATCGTGCGGGCCGCCCTCACGGAATCGCCGGCCCTGTTCGCGGTCGTCGCCTATCTCGCCGGCGGGCCCGGGTGGCTCCTGGCCGTGCCCGCCGTGGCGGCGGGCCTGCTCGTGGTCGCGATGCCGTCACGGGCGGCACTGGAGCGCTTGGTCGAGGAAGCGCTCCAGGCCTGAGAGGCCGCCGCCTTGTCCACGCTCCTCCTCGGCCTGATCGGCTCCGGCATCCGGGCGTCGCGCTCGCCGGCGATGCACGAGCGCGAGGCCGCGGCGCACGGCCTGCGCTGCGAGTACCGCCTGCTCGACCTCGACGAGATCGACGGCGGGGCGGCCGAGCTGCCGATGGTGCTCGAGGCGGCGGAGCGCGCGGGCTTCGCCGGGGTGAACGTGACCCATCCCTGCAAGCAGCAGGTCATGACCCACCTCGGCGCGCTCTCGGACGACGCGCGCGGAGTGGGCGCGGTCAACACCGTCGTCTTCCGCGACGGCGCGCGCACCGGCCACAACACCGACTGGCTCGCGTTCTACCGCAGCGTGCAGCGCGGCCTCGCCGGCGCGCGGTTCGGCCGCGTCGTGCAGCTCGGAGCAGGAGGCGCCGGCTCCGCGACGGCCTACGCGCTGCTGACGATGGGCGTCGCGCGGCTCGACGTGATCGACGTGGACTGGCTCCGGGCCGAGGCGCTCGTCGCGCGGCTCGAGCGGCTCTTCCCGGGGCGCGCGCGCACGGGCGACGACCCGACGCGGGCCCTGCCCGGCGCGGACGGGCTCGTCCACGCGACGCCGGTCGGCATGGCGTCGCATCCCGGCCTTCCCGTGGCCACCGGCCTGCTGCGCCCCGACCTCTGGGTGGCCGAGGTCGTCTACTTCCCGCGGGAGACGGAGCTGCTGCGCGCGGCGCGGGCTTTGGGCTGCCGCACCCTCGACGGCGCCGGCATGGCCGTCTGGCAGGCGGTCGAGGCGTTCCGCCTGTTCACCGGCCTCGAGGCCGACCCGGACCGCATGCGCCTGTTCTTCGAGGAAGCGGAGACGGAGTGACCGCGGCCGGCGCCGGGCCGTCGCGCGCGGCCCGCGCGCGCTGGCTCCTGGGCGGCCTGCTCTTCCTCGTCACCGTCATCAACTACGTCGACCGCCAGGTCTTCAGCATCCTCGCGCCCGACCTCCAGGACGCCATCGGCTGGAGCGAGCTCGACTACAGCCGGATCGTGAACGCCTTCCAGCTCGCCTACGCGGTCTCCATGGCGGTCTCGGGGCGCGTCCTCGACCGGCTGGGCGCGCGACTCGGCCTCGCCGCGGCGGTCGTGTGGTGGTCGCTCGCCGAGGCCGCCCACGCCCTCGCCCGCACCCCGCTCGGGTTCGGCGCGGCCCGCTTCGCCCTCGGCGTCGGCGAGGCCGCCAACTTCCCGGCCGCGCTCAAGGCCGTGACGGAGGTGTTCCGGCCGGAGGAGCGGGCCCTCGCGACGGGCCTGTTCAACAGCGGCGTCGCGTTCGGCACGATCGCCGCGTCGGTCGGCGTGCCGCTCGTCGCAGCGGCCTACGGCTGGCGCGCCACGTTCGTGGTCACGGGCGCCCTCGGCCTCGCGTGGCTGCCGCTGTGGTGGCTCGCGTACCGGCCGGCGCCGGAGGAAGCGCCCGCGCGCGCGGCCTCGCTGCCGTGGCGACGTCTCCTGCGCCTGCGGCAGACGTGGGCCTACGCGGTGACGAAGTCGCTCGGCGACCCGGTGTGGTGGTTCTACCTCTTCTGGCTGCCGAAGTACCTGGCCGCGCAGTTCCACGTGCGCGGCACGGCCGTGATCCCGTACCTCGCGGCGGTCTACGTCGCGGCGGACGTCGGCTGCCTGGCCGCGGGCTGCCTCTCGTCGATCCTCGTCCGGCGGGGCCTCTCGATCAACGCGGCGCGGAAGGGAACGATGGCGCTTCTCGCCCTCGTGATGACGCCGGCCGTGATCGCGGCCGGGAGGCTCGACGACCCGCGGCTCGCCATCGCGCTCATCGCCCTGGCCTGCGGCGCGCACCAGGCCTGGTCGACGATGGTCTTCACGGTCGCGACGGACCTCTTCCCGCAGCGCGGGGTCGGCTCCGTGTCGGGCTTCGGCGGCTTCGTCGCCGGGATGGTGAGCATCCTCGCGGCCGAGGCGATCGGCCGCGTGCTGAACGCCGACGCGACGCTCTACCGGCCGATCTTCGTGGCGGCCGGTCTCGTCTACCCCGTGGCCCTCGGCGTGCTGCACGCGCTCAGCCCGCGGCTCGAGCCCGCCCGGCTCGACGCGGCGACCGCGTAGCCGCTATCCTTCCGGCAGCGCCATCCCTGCCGGACGAAAGAGAGGACCCGCCATGGAGCGAAAGACCGCCCACGACTACGACCAGGAGCTGCTCGCGCTGTTCGACGCCTACGTGCACGGCGACATCGACCGGCGCGGCTTCCTCGACAAGGCCTCGCGCTTCGCCGTCGGCGGGGTGACCGCGGCGATGCTGCTCGACGAGCTCAGCCCCCGCTTCGCGGAGGCGCAGGTCGTCGCGCCGGAGGACAAGCGGCTCGTGGCGGAGCGGGTGCCGTTCGCGTCGCCCGCCGGCTACGACAAGGCGCAGGGCTACCTCGCGCGCCCGGCCGCGGAGAAGGGAAAGCTCCCGGGCGTCCTGGTCATCCACGAGAACCGGGGCCTCAACCCGCACATCGAGGACGTCGCGCGCCGGCTGGCGCTCGAGGGCTTCGTCGCCTTCGCGCCCGACGCCCTCTTCCCGCTCGGCGGCTACCCGGGCGGGGAGGACGACGCGCGGGCCCTCTTCCCGAAGCTCGACCAGGCGAAGACGCGCGAGGACTTCGTCGCGGCGGCGGGCTGGCTGAAGGCGCATCCTTCCTGCACCGGGAAGTACGGCGCCGTCGGCTTCTGCTACGGGGGCGGGATGGTGAACTACCTCGCCACGAAGCTGCCCGACCTCGGCGCGGGCGTCGCGTTCTACGGCAGCGCGGCGCCGCTCGAGGAGGTGGCCAGGATCAAGGCGCCGCTGCTCATCCAGTCGGCCGAGACGGATCCGCGGATCAACGAGAGCTGGCCCGGGTACGAGGCCGCGCTGAAGGCGGCGGGCGTCCGCTACGAGCGCCACGTCTACCCGGGCACGCAGCACGGCTTCAACAACGACACGACGCCGCGTTACGACGCGGCCGCGGCGAAGCTCGCGTGGCAGCGGACGGTGGAGTTCCTGAAGAAGAACCTGGCCTGAGGCGGGAAAGGATCGGGGGCTGCGCGCCGACGGGCGGCGCCCGGCCGCCAGTGCGGCCGCGCGTCCGCCCGGCCGCTGATCGTCTTGGTGACCCGCCTAGGACTCGAACCTAGAACCCAGAGATTAAGAGTCTCTTGCTCTACCAATTGAGCTAGCGGGCCAACTGGCGGAGAAGGAATTTACCGAACGATTCGCCGATCGTCAAGCGGCCGAGGTCGTCGCGTCACGCGCGCTGTAAGCTTGCTTCGTGGACGGGAGGATCGAGGCCGGGTTCCGGCACCGCTTCGCGACGCTCGTCGGCGGAGACGACGCGGAAGAGATCGAGCGGCTGATGGCCGAGGGGCGGGCGCGTCCGCGCAGGAGACGGCGACGTCGCGCACGCGCTGCTGCAGGTGCTCGAGGAGCTGCGGGCACGCCACGCCCGCGCGGGGCAGGCCGCGGGCGGCGCGCCGGTGTTCCTCTGCGACGCGAGCCTCGGCGGGCTCGCGCGGTGGCTGCGGGCCGCGGGCTTCGAGGCGGCGCTCGCGCCCTTCGTCGCGCCGAAGCGGCTGCCCGACGAGGCGCGGCGCCGCGGTGCGGTGCTGCTGACGACCGACGCGGAGGCGCTCGAGCGACGCATCGCGGCCGACGGCTCGCTGCGCGTCGTGTGGCTGCCGACGTCGTTCCGCGTCGAGGAGAAGCTCGCGCTCGTCTTCCGCGACCTCGGCCTCTCGCTCCGCGAGCCGCGCTGCATGGCGTGCGGGGGAGCGCTCGTGGCGCGAGCGAAGGAGAGCGTCTTCGCGCGGATCCCGCCCCGGACCGCGCGCTGGAAGGACGAGTACTTCGTCTGCGCCGCGTGCGACCGGCTGTACTGGCAGGGGACGCACTGGGAGAGGATCGCCGCCGCCCTGCGCGGCGCGGCCGGCGCCGCGGCTTGAGGGCCCGCACGCTCCTCGTCAACGTCGGGCTGAGCCTGGGCGTGACCGTGGCCCTCCTCGCCGTCCTCGAGGGAGGCGCGCGGCTCGTCGAGAAGCGCCGGCCGCCGCGGCCGCAGGTCGCCGACTACATCTGGGACTGGGACGAGAAGATGCCGGGCGGCTTCTACGTCATGAAGTCCGACGGCGCGGGGTGGCCGCCGTGGGAGGAGTTCAACGGCGACGGCCTCCGCGACCGGACGCGGCCGCGGGAGAAGCCCGACCTCGTGCGCCGGATCGCCGTCCTCGGCGACAGCGTGACCCTCGGCGACGGGCTTCAGCCCGCGGAGGCCTACCCGCAGCTCCTCGAAGCCCGCTTCGCCGGCGAGGGGCGGCCCGTCGAGGTGATGAGCGTCTCGCTCTGGGGCTGGTCGACGCGGCAGGAGCGGATCGCGTGGGGCCGCATCGCCCGCGCCTACTCGCCCGACGCGGCGGTGCTGGCCGTCTGCCTCAACGACATCCCGGAGCTGTTCAACAACCTCTCGCGCCCGCCGCGGTGGCTCGCCGCGCTGCACGCGCGCTCGGCCCTCGTCCGGCTCGCGGTGAACGCCGAGGGCCGCGAGATCGACAGCGTGGAGCGGCTCTTCGCCGACGCGGGGAGCGCGCGGGTCGAGAAGGCGCTGCGGGGCTTCTTCGACGAGGTGCGGGCCCTCCGCGCCGAGGTGGAGAGGGACGGGGCGCGGCTGTCGCTCGTCGTGTTCCCCTTCCGCTTCCAGGTGGAGCCGGGCGCGCCGCCGCCGATCGTCCAGGAGAGGATCGGCGCCTTCTGTCGTTCGGAGGGGCTGCGCTGCGTCGACCTGCGGCCGGCCCTCGCGCCCATGGGCGCCGCGGCGTTCGAGACTACGACCACCTGACCCCCGACGAGCGCAGGCCGCCGCGAACGCGATCGCGGCCTCCGGCGTCCTCGACCTGCCGCCGGCGGCGGGGAGCGCGTGCCGCCCTCGGTCGATGCCCGGGCCGTGGCGTCGCTCCTCGCGGACGCCGACCCCGCGACTCGGCTCGCCGCGGCGTGGACGGCCGGCCGGCTCGCCACCGACGACGGCGTGCGCCAGGCTCTCGCGGCCGCGCTGAAGGCGGACGCGTCGACCGCCGTCGGGCCCAGGCCGCGCGCTCGCTCGCCGCGGCGGGTGCGGCCGACGCTCTGTTCGCGGCGCTCGCGGACCCGTCGGAGGCCGTGCGGCACGAGGCCGCGCTCGCCCTGTCGCGCTCCGAGCGCACGACGGCGGACGTGCCGCGGCTCGTCGCCGCGCTCGACAGCCCCGACGACTACGTGGCCGCGTTCGCCGCGTGGAGCCTCGGCAACCTCGGCGCGCCGGCGCGCGAGGCGGTGCCGGCGCTCGCGCGGGCCCTCTCGCGAGCCCGGACGGACGCGGTCGTCGCCGGCGCTCTCGCGCGGATCGGGCCGGCCGCGGAAGGCGCCGTGCCGACGCTCGTCGCGGCGCTCCGCGGAGAGGACGCCGACCGGCGCTGGCGCGCCGCGCGGACGCTGGGCCGCATCGGTCCGGCCGCCGCGTCGGCCGTCGGCCCGCTGGCCGACGCCCTCGGCGACTCCGGCAACCCCGCCCTGCGACTGCACGCGGCGCGCGCGCTCGGCCGCATCGGGCCCGCGGCGCGTCCGGCGGCGGCGGCGCTCCAGCGCGCCACCGGCGATGCCGACGAGGGCGTGCGCCGGGAAGCGAAGCAGGCGCTCGACCGGCTTCGGTAGCCGCCGGGGCCGCGGGCGGGCGCGTGGTACGCTTCGCGCCCATGAGGACCGCCCTCGCCCGAGCGCTCGCCCTCGCGGTCGTCGCGGCCACGGCGCTGCGCGTGCTGGCCCGCGGCTACCTGCCGGGCGACGACGCGCTGCGCCACGCGGCGAAGGCCGTCGCGGGCAAGCCCTGGTCCGAGATCCTCCTGCTGCGGCCCGGCTTCGACCTCGACTCCAACCCGGGCTGGCACGCGATCCTCGGCGCGGTGCACGGGCTTCTCGGCCTCGGCGCCGTCGACCTCGTCCTCGTCTCGGTCGCGCTCCTCTTCGTCGTGCTCTCGATCGGGCCGATCCTCGTGCTGCGTCGGCCCGAGGCGTGGCTCGTCGCCCTCGTCCTCGCGAACGTGCTCGATCCGCTCAACATGTCGCGCCTGCTCTCGGGACGGCCCTTCCTCGTGTCCTCGGCCGTGGTTCCGCTGGTGCTGCTCCTGTGGCACCGGCTCGAGGAGGAGCGGCCGTGGCGGGTGCTCGTGCTCTTCGCCGGCTGCGGCGTCGCCTCGTCCTGGGTCCACGGCAGCTACTACCTGCTGGCGCTGCCCGTGGCCGGCGTGCTTCTCGCCGGCCGCGTGCGGGCCGCCGTCCGCCTCGCGGGGGCCTTCGCGGTCGGCGTTCTGGCGGGCGCCGTGCTCACCGGGCATCCGCTGGGGCACCTCGCGCAGATGGTGCGGCACGGCTACGTGTCCGCGGGCGCCGCGAACGCGACCGACGCGCTCGTCAGCGAGTTCCAGCCCTTCGAGGGCCGGGCCGTCGGCGCGCTCGTCTTCCTCCTGCTGCTCGCCTGGCGGCGCCGCCGCGCGCCCGAGGCCCCGCCGCCGTGGCGCGATCCCGTCGCGGTGACGACGGCGCTGTGCTGGGCCCTCGGGTACGTCGCCGCGCGGTTCTGGGTGGACTGGGGGCTCTTCGCCCTCATGACGCTCGCCGCGCAGGAGGCGGAGGCGGCGCTCGAGTCGCTCTCGTCGGCCGACGAGCGGCCGGCGCTCGTCGCGCTGGCCCTGTCGGGCGGGCTCGTCTTCCTCGGCATCGGCGCCGACGTGCAGCAGCGGTGGTCGCCGCTTTCCGGCCGGCCGTTCCTCTCGCGGCAGAACCCCACCCACGCGCCCTGGCTCCCCGGGCCCGGCGGCGTCGCGTACTCGACCGAGATGGGCGTCTTCTACGCCATCTTCCTGACGAATCCCGACGCGCCGTGGAAGTACGCGCTCGGGTTCGAGCCTGCCCTCATGCCGGCCGAGGACTACGCGGTGTATCGCGACGTCAAGACGTCGCACGGCGACTTCGCCGCGTACGGGCCGTGGCTGCGGAAGATGCGCGCGGAGGACCGCCTCTACGTGCAGTACCGCTCGAACCAGCCGCCGCCGATCACGACCCTCGAGTGGTTCCAGCCGACGTACACGATCTGGGCCGGGCGGCTGCCGCGGCCCGTGCCGTGAAGGGGCCGAGCGTCCAGGAGCGCTACGCGCCGGGGAACCGCTGCTTCGGCTGCGGGCCGGCGAACCCGAAGGGGCTGCACGTCCGCTCCTTCGCGGACGGCGACGGTCTCGTGGCCGAGTGGACCGCCGAGGCGCACCACGAGGCGTTCGACGGCTGCGTCAACGGCGGCATCCTCGGCGCGCTCCTCGACTGCCACAGCAACTGGGCGGCCGCCCTCCACCTGATGAAGCAGGCGGGCGGCGATCGCCCGCCGTGCACGGTCACCGCGGACTTCCACGTGAAGCTGCTGCGCGTCACGCCCTCGGCCGGGCCGCTGCGGCTGCGCGCGCGCGTCGTCGAGGCGGCGGCCGACCGCGCCACCGTCGAGGCCACGATCGAGGCGGGAGGCCGGACGACGGCCACCTGCCGCGGCACGTTCGTCGCCGTGACCGAGGGGCACCCGGCGTTTCATCGCTGGTAGGGCCTGGCCTCGCAACGAACCGACGGCCTGGCCCTATTGGTTGGGTACGGATTCAGAGGAAACGGACACGGACAACGGACGACGGAAACGGACATTCCGACTCCGACCTCGCTTCTCTACGAACGTGGCGAGGTCGGAGTCGGGGCCAACACCCTATTCGCAAAGTCGATGACCTTGCGGACGTAGTCGCGCTTCTCGAGGTACGTGCCGGGGTAGAAGCTGCGCTTGAAGCCGTAGATCAGGATGTCGCGGACCTCGCGGGGTTCCAGGCGGAAGGCCTCGACCGCGCGGGCGATCTCCTGTGAGACCGTCGTGTGGGACACGAGGCGGTTGTCCGTGCAGAAGGTCGTCGAGAGGCGTCGCCGGCGCATCTCGGCGAAGGGGTGCCGGCGCAGGTCGTCGGCGAGCTCGGGGACGGTCTGCTGGTTCGAGGTGAGGCAGACCTCGATCGTGATGCGCTTGTCGGCGATGTGCTCGGAGAGGTCCTCGACGTAGCGCTTCGGGTCGGCGATCCGCGGGTTCTTGATGCGTGAGGCCTCGAAGAGCCACGTGCCGTGGCCGATGCGGTCGGCGTGCAGGTCGCCGATCGCCTGGAAGATCGACTCCGGGCCGTAGTCCTCGCCGGCGTGGACGGTCTTGCCGAGGAAGGCCTCGTGCGCGACCTGGTACGCCTTGCGGTGGTCCATCGCCGGGTAGCCCTTCTCCTGGCCGGCGAGGTCGATGCCCACGACGAGGAGGCCTTCTTCGCGCCGCAGGCGCGCGGCGGCGCGGGCGACCTCGAGGCTGGCGGCGGCGTGGATCTCCTTGTCCCTCGCCTCCGGCAGGGCCTCGAAGAAGCGCAGGAAGCCCACCGAGAACTCCGGCCGGAAGAAGCGCATCGCGCAGAGAAGGATCCCGGCCCCGAAGGCCGGCTCCTCGCCGGAGACGACCTCGGGCCGCCGGTTGAACTCGGCGCTGGCTCGGCGCAGGCCCCGGTCGACGGCCTGGACCACCGTCTGGACGTCGAGGTTGCGGTTGACGTGCAGCTGGGGAGCGAAACGGACCTCGAGGTAGCGGACGCCCTCGCGCTGGCAGTCCTCCGCGAGCTCGAAGGCCGCCCGCTCGAGCGCTTCGGGCGTCTGGAGGGCCGCGACCGTGTACTTGAAGCCCTCGAGGTACTCGCCGAGGTTCGCGTACCGCGGCCGGAAGACCAACTCTTCGAGCCCTTCGGGCGTCTCAGAGGGGAGCGTGACCTTCGCGTCACGGGCCAGCTCGATCAGGGAGCGCAGGCGCAGGGACCCGTCCAGGTGGACGTGGAGGTCTGTCTTGGGGAGCCGGCGGATCAGGTCGAGGTCCATCCCCGGATTATCAGGCGTATCCGTGACTTGTGTGAACCCGAGGCCGGGGTCGTGCGTAGGAGTCTGATGAGCGGGGCCGCCGGTTCCGCGTTCAATCGATTGGAGACGCGATGACGAACGGGAACGGCAACGGACGAAAGAAGAAGCGACGCACCATCGTGCTCGCCACGGTGGCGGTCGCGGTCCTGGCCGTGCTCGGCCTCGTGGCCGCCCGCAGCGGGGGCAAGCCGATCGACCCGTCGAAGCTCGCGGCGGTCGAGCGGGGCGACCTCGCCCGGTCGGTGGTCGCCACCGGGAAGATCCAGCCGCTGACCAAGGTCGAGATCAAGTCGAAGGCGAGCGGCATCGTGAAGAAGCTCTACGTCTTCTACGGCGACCGCGTGAAGGAGGGCCAGGTGCTGGCCGAGCTCGACCGCGAGCAGCTCGAGGCGGCCGTGCGCGAGGCGCGGGCGAACCTCCTCGCCGCCCAGGCGTCCTACGAGAGGAACCGAATCGAGGCCGAGGGGCCCGATCTCCCGTTCCTCAAGAGCTCCCTCGAGCGATCGCGCAAGCTCTACGCCGACGGCCTGATCGCGCCGTCCCTCCTCGAGGACGCGGACAAGGCCTACCAGATGGGCGTCAACAAGCAGACCGCGGCGAAGAGCCAGGCGGCGGTCGCGAAGGCCGAGGTCGAGAAGGCCCGAGCCAGCCTCGAGCGGTACGAGAGCGACCTCAAGTACGCGACGATCACGAGCCCCATGGACGGGCTCGTCCTGTCGCGGGACGTCGAGGTGGGCGACGCGGTGAGCTCCATCCTCGTCCTCGGCTCGCAGGCGACGAAGGTCATGAGCCTCGGCGACGTGAGCGAGGTCTACGTCCTCGGCAAGGTCGACGAGGCCGACATCGGCCGGGTCTTCATCGGCCAGCGCGCGCGCATCGTGGTCGAGTCGTTCAAGGACAAGTCGTTCGAGGGCAAGGTCACGAAGATCTCGCCCCTCGGCGTCGAGAAGGACAACGTGACGACCTTCGAGGTGCGCGTCTCGATCCAGAACCCCGGCGGCGAGCTGAAGACGAACATGACCGCGAACGCCGAGGTCATCCTCGAGGAGAAGAAGGGCGTCCTCATGGTCCCCGAGTCCGCGGTCGTCTACGACAAGGACCGCAAGCCCTCGCTCGAGGTGCCCGACCCCAAGGCGGAGAACGGCCGCCGGAAGGTCGCGGTGAAGCTCGGCATCTCGAACGGCGTCAAGACCGAGGTGGCCGAGGGCCTGCGCGAAGGCGACAAGGTCGTCCTCCAGTAGGAGAGAGCGGGCGATGATCTTCTCGGATCTCCTGCGGGACGTGATGCGGACGATCTTCGCCCACAAGCTCCGCACCCTCCTGACGATGTTCGGCATCGCGTGGGGGATCGTCTCGATCACGCTGATGGTCGCGGCGGGCGAGGGCCTCCGCGTCGGTCAGGCGAAGGTCGCGCAGAACTTCAGCAAGGACGTGATGATCGTCTTCGCCGGCCGGACGAGCCTGCAGGCCGGGGGGACGCGGGCCGGCCGGCGCGTGCAGTGGACGGCCACCGACCACCTGCAGATCGCCAAGGACGCGCCGTCGTGCGGGCACGTCATGCCGGAGCTCGGGCAGAACGCCCCGGTCCGCAGCGCCTACAACAGCGGCAACCTGCTGGTGACCGGCTCGATGCCCGACTTCGCGTACGTCCGGACGATCCCGATCGCGGAGGGCCGCTACCCGAACTGGGACGACGAGCGCGACGTCCGGCGGGTCGCGTTCCTCGGCAGCGACGCGAAGAAGCAGCTCTTCGGGGCGCGGCCCGCCCTCGGCGAGACGATCCGCATCGGCGACTTTCCCTACGTCGTCGTGGGGACGATGGTCCACAAGGAGCAGGACTCGAGCTACGACGGCCGCGACATCTCGAAGGTGTTCGTGCCGTTCTCGGCGGTCATCCAGGACTTCCCGAACAAGCCGCCGGCCCTGCCGGACTCCGTCGACCGGCTCCTCGTGACGCCTCGCTCGGTGGCCGACCACGACGCGTGCAAGGGCGAGCTGCGGCGGGCCCTCGGCCGGATCCACGACTTCGACCCGCAGGACACCGAGGCCGCCCACATCTGGGACACCGTCGAGGAGGCCAAGGCCTTCCGCACGATGACCGACGGCATGAAGTACTTCCTCGGGGCGGTCGGGATCGCGACGCTCTTCATCGGCGGGATCGGCGTCATGAACGTCATGCTCGTGGCGGTGCGCGAGAGGACGCGGGAGATCGGCGTGCGCAAGGCCCTCGGGGCGACCCGGAGGTCGATCGTGCGCCAGTTCTTCGTCGAGACCCTGCTCGTCGTCTTCGTGAGCGGGGGCACCGGCCTCGGCGTCGCGTACGGGCTGTGCGGGCTCGTGAACCTGCTGCCGATGCCGCCCTTCTTCGCGGGTCTGCTCCCGACGTGGAGCTCGGGCCTCCTCGCCTTCGCCCTTCTCGGGACGATCGCGATGGCGGCGGCGGTCTACCCGGCGCGGCGGGCGGCCTCCATCGACCCGATCGAGGCCCTGCGCTGGGAGGCGGGAGGCTAGCCATGCTGCGCGAGCTCGTCGTCCAGAGCTGGACGAACCTCACCCGCAACCGCACCCGCAGCTTCCTCACGATGCTCGGCATCGTGTGGGGGATCGTCGCCGTCACCGTGCTCCTCGCCTACGGCTCGGGCTTCCGCGCGATCCTCACCCACGCCTTCGACGCCTTCGGCAAGAGCGCGGTGGTCGCCTGGCCCGGCCAGACGAGCGAGCAGGCGGGCGGCGAGCGCGCCGGCAAGCGGGTGAGGTTCGAGCGGGCGGACCGCGACGCGATCGAGGCCGAGGCCACGCTGGTGAAGGGCATCAGCATGGAGACGGTGCAGTGGAAGCAGATCGCCTACGGCGACCGCATGGCCAACACGGCGGTCCGCGGCGTGGAGCCCGTCTACGGTGAGCTGCGCAACGAGGTCCCGAGCGACGGCCGGTGGCTCTCGCCGGAGGACTACGTCGAGCGCCGGCGGGTGGCCTTCATCGGCTCGGAGCTGCGCAAGAAGCTCTTCGCCGGACGGCCGGCGGTGGGGGAGACGATCCGCATCGACGGCATGCGCTTCACGGTCGTGGGCAGCATGGACCGGAAGATGCAGATGTCGAACTACTTCACGAGCGACGACGAGTGCGTCTTCATCCCGTACACGACGGCGGGAGACCTCTGGGACACCCGTTACGCGGCGGTGCTCGTCTTCGGCGCGGTGACGCCGTCGCTCGAGAAGGGGGCGATCCAGCAGGTACGCGACGTCATCGGCAAGCGCCAGCGCTTCTCCGGGACGGACGAGCGGGCGATCCAGATGTTCGGGCGCGAGGAGTTCCGGCCGATCATCGACGGCATCACGATCGGCCTGCAGGTGCTGCTCGTCTTCATCGGCACCCTGACCCTCGGCATCGGCGGGGTCGGCGTCGCGAACATCATGCTGGTGTCGGTCGACGAGCGCGTCCGCGAGATCGGCCTCCGCCGGGCCCTCGGCGCGAGGAAACGCCACATCCGCTTCCAGTTCCTCGCCGAGGCGCTCGTGCTGACGCTCGTGGGCGGCGTCGCGGGCATCGTCGTCTCGTACCTGCTCACCGCCGCCCTGCCGGTCCTGCCTCTCCTCGGCCCGCTCTACGAGGACGACTCGGGCCGCGGCGACCTCAAGCTCGCGATCTCGGCCTGGACGGTCCTCGGCTCGAGCCTGATCCTGGTCGTGGTCGGCATCGCCTCGGGCCTGGTCCCGGCGATCAAGGCCTCACGGCTCGATCCGGTGGTGGCTCTGAGGTACGAGTGATGTCCGAGGGAGATCTCGCCGGGCCGTCGTTGGCCGGGCGAGATCTCACGAGTGGTCTGTTGTCCGTTTCCGTCGTCCGTCCGTCGTCCGTTCCCGTTCTCCGTTTCCTTCTAGTCCGTTGTCCGTATCAAGCAACAAGGCAACGGAAACGGCCCTATGGGTAGGGGAAACGGACCAAGAGGAAACGGAAACAGGACGCGGCAACAACAACGGAAACGACAACGGAGCTTTCGGGAAGCGCGTTCGCTGGCGCTTCCCGAAAGAGCCTAACTCTGCAAATACCGTATCCGCTTGTTGATGTCGGTGTTGACCGAGTGGTACGGGCGGAAGAGCGAGCCCGAGTCGAAGACGGTCTGGCGGATGGCCTCGATGTCGGCGTGGCCGACCGCGTTCGTGAAGATCGGCAGCATGTACTCGACCGCGGTGCGCGAGGGGCGCATCAGCTCCTCGTCGTAGAAGCTCGGGTGCAGGTGGCGGGCGTGGATGACGCCCCAGCGGTCGCGGAACTTGTTCCCGTCGTAGCTGTCGACGTAGAAGCCCCGCTCGCGGTTCCACTGCAGGATGGCGATCGCGTTGTTCTGGCCCTCGAGCAGCATGTCGACGGCCTTGCCCCCGAGCTGCGCGCCGTGGAAGCGGTCGAAGAGCACCGGGCGGCCGCCGCGCTGCGTGTGGCCGACCTTCCGGGAGAAGACCGCGGCCTTCGCCGACTCGGCGCGACGGGACTGCTGGAAGTAGCTGTCGCCGAAGTGGTCGATGAGAAGGTCGCGCAGGGCGTCGGCCGCGCCGGAGAGCCAGACGTTGCCGGCGGGGTCGTGCGCCTCGCGCTGGGCCCCGAGCTCGCGGCCGTCCTCGCCGATGATGCCCTCGCCGCAGACGATCACGACGTTCTTCTGCAGCTCGTAGAGGTCGCGCACCCGCTCGACGAGGGCGGGGATCTTCACCGGCACCTCGGGCACGAGGATGATGTCCGGCTGGCCGTAGGCGGTGGCGAGCGCGATGTAGCCGGAGTGGCGGCCCATGACCTCGACGATGCCGATGCGGCGGTGGCTCTCGGCCGTCGTGCGCACGCGCTGGACGCTCTCGACCGTCACGTAGACGGCCGTGGCGTAGCCCGGCGTGACGTAGTTGACCATGCCGTCGATGTCGAAGCGCGTGAGCGAGGGGCCGAGCCGGTACTCGTAGCCGCCCGAGGACACCGCCGGGACGCGCTCCCACTCGTCGGGCTCGTTGCGGTGGTTCAGGCCGAGGTCGTTGTCGATCGTCTTCGGGGCGAGGACGACGGGGAAGCGCTCGGCGAAGGGCTGCAGGCCGTTCAGCGTGCCGTCGCCGCCGACGCAGATGAGGCCGTCGATCTTCAGCTCGGCGAGCCGGCTCGAGATCTGGTCGATCGTCTCGCGGTCGTCGGGGTCCACGAACGCGCGCGAAGCGCCGATCACCGTGCCGCCGCGGGTCGGGTCGAGCTCGGGGATCTCGGTGAAGAGGGGGTTCAGGTGGACGTAGGGGACGCTGGGGTTGAGGAGGGCCGAGTAGCCCTTCACGAACCCGAAGACCTCGACGCGGCGCTGGTTCGCGCGGACCACCGCGCCGTGAACCGTCGCGTTGAGGGCCGGCGTGTCGCCACCGGCGGTGAGGATCCCGATCCGCTTCATGCTGTCACACTCCGATCGCGCGCGGGCGAGGCCCGCGCGTCACCGTGCGCGATTGTACGGCGGGCGTGGGCCGGCGTCGCATGAGGCGGACGCATGGTTCATTCCGGGCGGACTCATGGCTCGCCGCGCCGGGCGGGGCCTCTCAGGCGAGGCGGCGGACGAGAGCGACGAGGACGGCCAGCGAGATCGCGATCCAGGCCACGCCCCAGACGACGGCCGGGACGTGGGTCAGGCGGGCGAGGGCGGCCGCGTCGCTCTGCGCGGCGTAGCGCCGGAGGACGTCCGACGTGATGTCCGCGACGGCGTAGAGGACGCTCATCGCGCCGATCGCGGCGAGGAGGACCTCGGAGGCGCCGGGCGGCATCTTCGCCGCCACGAGCAGGAGCACGAGGCCCGCCACGACCGTGTAGGCGAGGCCGAACGGCGTGCGCACGTAGAGCGCGGCGACCGCCAGCGTGACGGCGCCGACGACGCCGACGACCGTGGGCGCGCTCCTCGGCCGGCGGCCGAGGAGCAGGAACGCCGCGCCCCACAGCAGGCTCCCGAGGTAGCCGGCGTTCAGGATCAGGAAGGGCCAGCCCCCGCGCGTCACGCAGACCCCGCCCTCGTCCGCGCCGAGGCCGATCGACACGACCCGCCCGCCGGTGAGGACCGCCGCCACGCCGTGCGAGATCTCGTGGAGGAAGACGACGAAGAGGCGGAACGGGTAGACGAACGGCGAGTCGAAGAGGACGACGAAGGCGAGACCCAGCAGGAGCGGGAGGACGAGGCGGCGGCGGGGGGCCTTCATCGGGGGCGGGCTCGACGGGGCGCTACTGCTCCGCCTCCGCGCCGTGCTCCTTCATCCACTTCGTCACCTCGCGCATCCGGCCGCGGAACTGGTGCGGCGGCTCGAAGGGGACGGGGCCGGCCTCCTTGGCCGCGGCGAGGACCTCGGCCGCGGGCGCCGGCAGGCCGTTGTCTCCGTAGAAGGTCACGGTTTCCGCCGCGAGCCGCGCCCGCACGACGAGGACGGAGTAGTTCCGGCCGTTCAGGTACAGGTAGCCGAGGGTGCGCCCGAAGGGATCGAGGGTGGCCGAGCGGAGAAGCTCGACCTGCGCGGCGACCGAGAAGGCCCCCTGGGCGAAGGCGCGGGCCTCGGGACCGAACGGCTGCGCGTACGGCAGGTCGTGCGGCAGGTGGCGCGTCTCGGGAGTGTCGATGCCGAGGATCCGCACCGTCTCGACGTCGTCCTTCGACCAGCGGACGACGACGGTGTCCCCGTCGTCGACCGTCACCAGCGCCGGATCGACCGCGATCCGGGAGCCGTGGGGGCGAGGCTGGGGCGACGGGGCCGGGCGGGCGGCGGCCGCCCCGGCGGCGCGGGCGGGCGCGGCGGCCTGGGCGAGCGCGAGAGCCGGAACGAGAACGAGAGCCGCGGCGAGCGCGGCGGCGGTGCGGTTCATCGGGATCTCCTGGCCGCGCGACAGACGAGAGGAGTGGCGCCGCGCGAGGCGCGACATCCTCTCACGAAAGGCCGGGGCCGGCCGCGGCTCAGTGCCCCGCGGGCGGGAGCAGCGCGGCCAGGGGATTCGCCGGCGTCAGCGGGACGGCGCTCTCGCGCAGGGCGAGCTCGCGCAGGCGGGCGACGCACTTCGCGCTCGCGTCGACCCACGCGACCCCGAAGCGGCGCATCGCGGCGCCGCGCGCCCCGTTCTCGGCTCCCTCCCAGACGACGACGCCGGCGATCTCGTGCACCTCGGAGAGGTGAGCGAAGCTCACGCGGAGCTGGAGGCGCGAGGACGTCGCGATGATGCCGTCGGTCCAGACGCAGGCGCCCGACTCGGACACGTTGGCGATGACGCCGTAGCAGATGGGGAGTCCGGACTCGTCCTCGATGGCGACCGTCATGGGGCTCGGTGGAACGATCCGGGCGCGTCGTCTCGGGGGTGTGTACACGTCCTCATCCTCCGTCTGCCGGGAGTCCGGCGGGCTCGAGTCCCGGAGGCACAAGGGACAGCGCCGAAGTCGAACTCGTCCAGTATCCGTTGTGGTACGGCCGGGACCGTGGAGGGAGGGGGGCGGACCCGCTGACGGGGACATGATAGCCCCCGGACCCCGGTGTTGAAATGTGATTTCAAACGTCTCGTTCGTTTGCGTGAAGTGGATACCCGTTCCGGCAGATCCCGGCGCTCCGACCAGAACGCGGCGGCATGGATCCAATGACGCTGCGTCATGGCTAAGTTGCTGACAGCAAAGGCTGGAAACCGAAAGGCCGCCTGCGCTAGCATCCGGGCGTGACGGGCGAAGCGCCGGGGACCCACCCGGAACCCGCCGGTCGAAAGAAGGGGACCCGCCCTCCGGAATGCCGCGACGGGTCGCGCTCGGAGCGCACCTCCAGGGTCTTTCCATGAGCAACACGAGGGTCGCGATCGTCGCCGGGTGCCGCACGCCGTTCGCCCGCTCGGGCACCGTCTACCGCGACATGACGGCGGTCGATCTCGCGACCGCCTGCGTGCGCGAGCTGCTGGAGCGGACGGAGATCGACCCGGCCGCCGTCGGCACGGTCGTGATGGGCCAGGTGGTGCCGTCGGTGAAGGCGCCGAACCTGGGCCGCGAGGTCGTCCTGCGGACGACGCTGCCGCGGTCGGTGCCCGCCCACACCGTGAACCGCGCCTGCGCCTCCGCCGGCGAGGCGATCGCGGAGGTCGCCTCGGCGATCCTCCTCGGGCACGCGGACACCGGCATCGCCGGCGGGGCCGAGAGCCTCTCCGACGTGCCGATCCTCCACAGCCGGCGGATGGCGCGCGCGCTCGTCGACGCGCAGAAGGCGCGCTCGCTCGGCGAGCGCCTCGCCGTCTTCTCGCGGATCCGACCGCGCGACCTCGTGCCGCAGGCCCCGGCCATCGCCGAGCCGTCGACCGGCCTCACGATGGGGCAGTCGGCGGAGAAGATGGCCCGGGAGAACGGCATCTCGCGCCGCGAGCAGGACGAGATCGCGCTCGCCTCGCACCGCAACGCGGCCCGCGCGATCGAGGAGGGGCGCCTCGCCCCGGAGACCTGCGCGGTGCTCGTTCCGCCGACCTACGAGACGGCCGTCACCGCCGACAACCTCGTGCGCAGGGACACGACCCTCGAGGCGCTCGCCGCCCTGAAGCCGGTGTTCGACCGGCGGTACGGGACGGTGACGGCGGGCAACTCGTCGGCCCTCACCGACGGCGCGGCGGCGGTCCTCCTGATGTCGGAGGAGAAGGCGAGGGCCGAGGGCCGCGAGCCGCTCGCGTTCGTGCGGTCGTGGGCGGTGGCCGCGGTCGATCCCGGCGGCCAGCTGCTCATGGGGCCGGGGCTCGCCGTCCCGCTCGCCCTCGAGCGCGCCGGCGTCGAGCTCTCCGACGTCGGGCTCCTCGAGATGCACGAGGCGTTCGGGGCCCAGGTCGCGTCGAACATCCAGGCCCTCGAGTCGGAGGCGTGGGCGAAGGAGACGCTGGGGCGGAGCCGCCCGGTCGGCCGGGTCGACCGGGACAAGCTCAACGTCAACGGGGGCTCGATCGCGCTCGGCCATCCGTTCGGGGCGACCGGCGCGCGCATCGCGACCACCCTCGCGTGCGAGATGAAGCGTCGCGGGGCCGGCCTCGGCCTGCTGTCGGTGTGCGCGCAGGGCGGCATGGGCTTCGCCATGGTGCTGGAGCGATGAGCGACCCGCAGGCGTTCACGAGGGAGAAGGGAGAGGACGGCGTCCTCGTCCTCACCCTGGACGTGCCGGGCGAGAAGGTGAACACGCTCGGGAAGGGCCTGATCGCGGGCTTCGAGGCGCTCCTCGCCGAGGTCGAGTCGGACCGCGCGGTGAAAGCCGTCGTCATCCGCAGCGGGAAGCCCGACAACTTCGTCGCCGGCGCCGACATCAAGGACTTCACCCGGATCCGCTCGGCCGAGGAGGGCCAGGCCCTCTCGCGCGCCGGCCACGCGATCTTCGACCGCGTCGAGGCGTGCCGCGTGCCCGTCGTCGCCGCGATCCACGGCACCTGCCTCGGCGGCGGCACCGAGCTCGCGCTCGCCTGCCGCTACCGCGTCGCTTCCGACGACCCGAAGACGGCGCTCGGCCTGCCCGAGGTGATGCTCGGCCTCCTGCCCGGCGCGGGCGGCTCGCAGCGGCTGCCGCGGCTCGTGGGCCTCGCGACGGCACTCGACCTCGTCCTGACCGGACGGAACCTGAAGGCGCCGAAGGCGCTCAAGGCGGGGCTCGTCGACGAGGTGTGCCCGGCGCCCATCCTGCTCGAGGTCGCGCGGCGGGCCGCGCTGCGCCTCGCCGCGGGAGAGCCCCCGCCGAAGCGGCCGGGCATCGGCCTGCGCGAGAGGCTGCTGCGCCCGATCATCTTCTCGAAGGCGCGCTCGTCGGTGGTGGCGAAGACGGGCGGCCACTACCCGGCTCCGCTCGAGGCGATCGAGGTCGTGCGGAAGGGCACGGCCACGACTCTCGCCGACGGCCTGAAGCTCGAGGCGGAGGCGTTCGGCCGGCTCGCGGCCGGCGAGGTGTCGCGGAACCTCGTCTCGGTGTTCTTCGCGACCCAGGAGATCAAGAAGGACGCGGGCTACCCGGAGGGCACGCCCGCCGTCGAGGTCGGCAAGCTCTGCGTCCTCGGCGCGGGCCTCATGGGCGCGGGGATCGCCGCGGCCGCCGCCGACGCGGGCGTGCCGGTGCGCCTGAAGGACGCGACCACCGACGCCCTCGGGCGGGGGATGAAGTACGCCCGCGGGGTGTGGGACGAGCGCCTGAAGCGGCGCAGCCTCACGCGGCTCGAGGTCGAGAAGCGCCTCGACCGGCTGTCGCCGTCGCTCGACTACCGCGGCTTCCGCCGGGCGGACCTCGTGATCGAGGCGGTGTTCGAGGACCTCGACCTCAAGCGGCGGGTGCTCGCCGACACCGAGGCGGCGACCCGCGACGAGTGCGTCTTCGCGACGAACACGTCGTCGATCCCGATCGCCGAGATCGCCGCGGGCTGCCGCCGGCCGGCCCAGGTGCTCGGCATGCACTTCTTCTCGCCCGTCCACAAGATGCCGCTCCTCGAGGTGATCGTCACGAAGGACACGGCCGCCCCCGCCCTCGCGACCGCGGTGAAGTTCGGGCGGAGGATCGGCAAGCACGTCATCGTCGTGCGCGACGGCCCCGGCTTCTACACGACGCGCGCGCTCGCGACGTACATGAACGAGGCGTCGTGGCTGCTCGAGGAGGGCGCCGCCGTCGAGGCGCTCGACGGGGCGATGACGCGGTTCGGCTTCCCGGTCGGCCCCGTCACGCTGCTCGACGAGGTGGGCATCGACGTCGGGGCGAAGGTCGCGAAGGTGATGCAGCACCACTTCGGGGAGCGGGTGGCGCCGCCGCCGTCGATGGCCCGCGTCCTCGCCGACGGACGGCAGGGAAGGAAGAACCGCCGGGGCTTCTACACGTACCTCGAGGGGCGCGAGAAGCGGGTCGACGCGAGCGTCTACGCCCTGCTGCCCGGAGGCGCCAGCCGCCGGGCGTTCGACCCGCGCGAGGTCCAGGAGCGCCTGGTGTTCGCGTTCCTGAACGAGTCGGCGCTCTGTCTCCAGGAGGGCATCCTGCGCTCGCCCCGCGACGGCGACGTCGGCGCGATCTTCGGCCTCGGGTTCCCGCCGTTCCTCGGCGGGCCGTTCCGCTACCTCGACCACCTCGGCGCGCGGTTCGCGGTCGAGACGCTCGAGCGCCTGCGCGGAAAGCACGGCGCCCGCTTCGCGCCGGCGCCCGTCCTCGTCGACATGGCCCGCGACGGCCGGAGCTTCCATTGAGCATCCTCACGCCGCCGCGGATCGCCGGCCCGCACGTGGTGACGCGGCGCTTCCAGGGGATCGTCGGGAAGCGCCGGACGATCGAGAACCTCGAGCTGCTCTCGCTCGCCCACGCGGCGTACATGGGCCTCAAGCGCAGCGCGAAGGCGATCCGGGGCCGGGGCGCGAACGTCTTCACGCAGTGGGTGGGCGATCCCGACGCCCTCGGCAGCGCGGTCCTCCTGCGGGCCGTCCTGCGCGGGCTGGGCGCGCAGGAGGTGCGGATCCTCACCGGCAGCCTCGGCCACCCGCAGAACCGCAACCTCGTCGAGCGGGTGGGGCTCACCCTCCACGACCCGAACCGCGACCGGATCCGCGGCGGGCTGCACTGCATGGTCGACACGTCGCCCCCGCTCGGCATGCTCAGCACCACGGGCGTCGAACCGGTGCGCGACTTCTTCTTCGTGGCCGACCACCACGCCGACCCCGCCGAGGTCGAGGAGCTCGGCCGCGCGAAGGGCGTTCGGCGGGTGCGGCTGCCTTTCGTCGGCCTGCCGGTCGGCTCGACCTCCGCGTTCATGGCCGTCATCGCCGCGGCCTTCGACGTGCTCGACCGCCTCTCGCCGGCCGAGAAGGCCGCCGCCGCCCTCGGCATCTACACCGACACGAGCGCGCTCCTCCACGGCTCGACCCCGCTCGACTTCAAGATGTTCGAGGTCCTGACCCGCACCGAGGAGACCCAGGACATCCTCGACGAGCTGCGCGACTACCGGGTGCCGCCGGAGTGGCACCTCTACCGCGCGGCCGCGTTTCGCAACCAGGAGGTCACGGGGCAGGTGCGGGTCGCCCCGGTCGGCTTCGTGCGCGACGACCACCGCGACGTGATCGCCGAGATCGCGAACGAGCTGCTCCGGGTCGAGGGAACGTCGATCGCGGTGACGCTGGCGGTGACGACCCGCGGCGTCGAGGCCTCGATCCGGGCCGACAGCCGCCTCCTCGGCCAGGACCAGCGCCGCATCGTGCGGGTGATCGACTACCTGCTCGAGCAGGCGTTCCCCGGCCTCTCCGGCTTCAAGCACGACCGCCGGCCCCCGCACCGCGTCGAGGGCGGCGCGTGCGTGCCGCTGACCCCGGAGCAGCGGACGGAGTGGAAGCTCGTCGACCCGGCGTCCCCGCCGAAGGTCGGGGGCAACGGGCCGATGCTCGCGCACTGCCAGGAGCTCGCGCGGCAGCTCGTGGCCGCGCTGCGGGACCTGCAGAGCCTGCAGCCGGCCGACGTCGAGGGCCTGCTCGACGCGGTCGGCTCGTCGCCGTCGCGCCCGGAGCCCGTCCGCCGGCGCGCGTAGGCCCGCGGCCGGCGCGGGCCGAGGCGGTCGCCGCCGCGGGCGCTAGTGCTCGAAGAGCAGGTCGAAGCCCGCGACGTCGAGCTTCGCCATCGTCGGGATGACGCCGAAGCACTCGCGGGCCAGCTCCGCGCGGCCCTGGCGGACGAGCATCTCCTGCAGCCGGTCCATGAGGGGCAGGAGCAGCGTCACGTCGGAGACCGCGTAGGCGACCTGCTCGCGCGAGAGGGTCGGGCTCGACCAGTCGGAGGCGCGCGTCACCTTGTCGAGCTCCACGTCGAGGAACTCGAGGAGGTTGTCCTTGAGGCCGTGGCGGTCGGTGTACGTGCGGCAGAGCTTGCTCGCGGTGCGCGTGCAGTAGAGCGGCGCGACGTCGATCCCGGCCCAGTGGCGCAGGGCCGCCACGTCGAAGCGCGCGAAGTGGAAGACCTTCAGGACCCGCGGGTCCTCCATCAGCCGCTTCAGCCGCGGCATCCGGGACGCGGGAGGCACCGCGGGGTCGAGGGCCGAAGCCGGCACCTGCACGATCGCGGCGCGCGCCCTGCGGTCGCACAGCTGCACGAGGCAGAGCCGGTCGCGGCGGGTCTGCAGGCCCATCGTCTCGGTGTCGACGGCGATCTCGCCGCTCGAGAGATAGGCCTGGAGAAGCTCGTCGGTGAGGTCTCCGCTCACGATCTCGGGGGTGACGTCGGGCGGCCGCTGGGGCATGAGGCTCCTTCTCCGATGGTCGGCCGATCGTAACACCGCGCCGCGGAGGCCGCGGCGAAGATAGAATCGCGCGGATGTTCCTCGCAGGAGTGCGACGCCGGAGGCTTGCCGCGGGCATCGCCTGGCTCGCGCTCGCGGCGAACGCCGGCGCGGCCGTGGCCGGGGAGCGGCAGTGGGCGGCGGTGAGCGTCGCGGGCGGCGCGGACTCGCTCGCCGCGAAGGCGGGCCTGCCGCCGGGCCTGCCCGGCTGGCGGCTCCTCTACGAGGCCGTGCGGCGGACCCACGGCGTCTGGGGCGAGGACATGGCCCCGGCCTACGTGGCGAAGGCGGCGACGTCCGCCGCGGCCGAGGCCGCCCGCGCCGTCGCGCTCCCGCTCGAGCCGAGGGTCTGGCGCATCCTGCTCGCGAAGCCGGACCTGGCGGACGACGGGATCGCCGCCGCGATCCTCGCCGACCGGCGGGCGTCGCTCCTCTACCGCGGACTCTCCGGCCTCGACGAGGAGACTCTCGCGGCCCTCGCGGCGGGCTACCAGGCGCTCGACGGCATTCGCGGGCCCGAGGCGGAGGCCTTCGCCGCGTTCGGCGCGCGCTTCCGCGTCCGCCAGGGCGTCGTCGCCGTGCCGGGCGGTCCCGCGTCGGAGGCCGCGTGGCAGCGGCTCGTCGGCATCCACCCGCGCGAGCCGGCCCGCTTCCTCTTCGCCCTGCTCCGCTCGCGCGGCGGGCGGCACGCCCTCCTCTACGACACCCTCGCCAGCCTCGACGAGCCGCGCCTGCGCTTCGCGCTCGCGCTCGACCGCCCTGAGCCGGCGCGCGAAACGGCCCTGGCCGAGCTCGCCTCCGTCTTCGAGGGCGAGGCGCCGTGGTGGCGGCGCGACGGGCCGGCCTTCGCCCGCCCGGCCGCCGACGCCGCGCGCGTGCTCCGCGAGGTGCGGCTCTCTCCCGAGGGCGGTCTCGCGCCGCCGAGGTCGGCCGCCCTCTGGGACGGGATCTTCGGCGGCGGCTCGAGGGTCGACTCCGAGAAGCGCCCGGTGATCGCGGGCGACGCGTCGGCGGCGTGGCTGGCCGGCCGGATCGCCCTGTCGCCCCCGGCGGTCCGCTCGTTGCGTCTCGAGCAGGTCCTCTTCGCCCAGCGGGTCTTCGCGGACCCGCGGCCGTCCGACTCCGGCCTCGGCGTGGCCCTCGACGGCCTGCGCGACGCGCGCGCTCTCGTGCTCGCGCTCGAGCGGCTCGGCACGCGGGACGCCGGTGTCTACGCGGCGGGCGTGCAGGCCGCGCGGGGCGTGCCCGGGCGCGGTGCCGGCCGCGAGGCGGCGCTGGGCGCGTTCGAGGCCGCCCTCGCGCTCGTCGAGCACGCGCGGCTCGCGGAGACGATCGACCTCGCGGAGGGGGAGCGGCTCGCGCGCTCGCTGTTCGCCGCGGCGCCAGGCGGCCCGCGGGCGATCGCCGGCTGGATCGACGGCGAGCTGCGACCCGCGCTCGCGCGGGCGGTGAATCCCCGGGAAGCGGGGCCGACGCCGAGGCGATCGTCCTGCGGGGCGTCCTCGGCGACGTGGCGCGACGCTCGGCCGGGGCGCCCCTCGTGGAGTGGGAGGGTCTTCGCTACCGGGTCGACGTCGGCCGCGCCGAGGTCCGCCGGGCGGAGCGCGTGCGGGAGCGCCAGGCGGGGCCGCGACTCGATGCGGCGCTCGAGGCCTGCCGCGGCGCGGCGCCCGCGAAGGAGGATCCCTGCCCCGGCCCTCTCGGCGCGGCGCTCGTGTCGCTCGTCTACGCGCTCCACCTCGGAGACGCCGACGGCCCCGCGCTCGCCGGGGGCGACCCCTCGCTGCACCACGAGCTGTCGTCCGAGCCGTGGGCCCTCCCCGAGGAGGTATTCGCGCCCGGCGTCTCGTGGCGCGTGCGGGGCTCGCTCGTCGGTCTCGAGCGGGCGCTCTCCGGGGTCGCCGTCCTCAGCCGCGCGGGCGACTCGATGCCGGACCACCCGCCCGTGCTGACCGCGGCGCACGTGCGCGCTCTCGCACCGCTCGCGGTGCTGGCCGACCCGCGCGACCTTCGGGATCGGGGCCTCGAGGCGGTGGCCGACGCCGTCGCCGCGGGCCGCCGCCGCGCCGCCGCGCTCGAGCCGGGCTCCCCCGACGTCGAGGTCGCGGGCCGCGACGCGGGTCTCGAGCCGTGGCGGGTCCGGGCCCTCGACTGGCTGCTGCGCGAGGAGCCGTCGGCCCGCGACGCCTTCTTCTCGCTCGGGGAGCTGCTCCTCCTCGGCGCCCCGGCGGCGGGGCTCGACGAGGCGGCGGCCTGGGGCTCGTCCGACCCGCTGACGACGGGTCTGCGCCTGCGTCTGCCCGGGCCCCGGCCGCTCGACGAGCTGGCCGGACGCGCGCCCGAGGCGGCGATGGCCGAGCGCTTCGTCGACCTGCCGCTGCGCGTGGCGCTGCACCTGCGCGAGCGGCGGCTGCCGGCGAGCCTCGGGCCCGCCGTCGTCGGCCGGCTGCTGCCGGACCTCTTCGCCGAGGCGCAGCCGCTCGCGCCGGACGACCGCTTCGGTCTCGACGCCTGGGTGCGCGGCCTGACGACGGAGCGGCTCGACGACGCGGTGGCGTCGCTCGTCGGGAACGGCCCGCTGCAGCCGGCGCGGGGGACGCGGTGAGGCGGGCGCCCGGGCTTCTGGCGCTCCTCCTTCTCGCGGCGGCGGCCGGGCGGCCGGCGGCGGACGACCCGAAGGACGATCCGACGCGGAAGGAGCTCGTCATCGAGGAGCCCGCGCCGGGCCAGTTCGTGAGCGGCCCCTCGCTCCTCCGCGCGCGCGTCCGGCCCGAGGGCCTGCGCCCGCGCCGCCTGACGTTCTCGGTGGACGGCGCCGTCGCGTGCGTCCTCGAGGCGCCGCCGTGGGAGTGCGGCTGGGACGCCGGCACCGACTCCGCCGGGCGGAGCGTGCGCGCGGTCGCCGTGCTCCCGGACGGATCGCGCCTCGTCGACACCGTGCGCACCCAGGACGCGTCGTTCGCCCCCGCCTCGGACGTCGCGGTGGTGCAGGTCGCGGCCACGGTGAGCGACGGCCACGGCCGGCTCGTGAAGGGCCTCGCCCGCGAGTCGTTCCGCGTGTACGAGGACGGCCGGCCGCAGGAGCTGACCCACTTCATCGGGGAGGACGCGGAGCGCGAGCTCGTCGTCGCCGTCGACATGAGCGGCAGCATGGGACCGGCGATGGCGGTCTGCCGCGAGGCGGTGAAGCGCTTCCTCGCGTCGCTCCGGCCGATCGACCACGTCACGCTCCTCGCGTTCAACGACGGTGTCTTCACCGTGGCTCGCCGAGAGGCGACGCCGGAGGCCCGGCTGCGCGCGGTCGATCGCCTCCGCTCGTGGGGCAGCACGGCGTTCTACGACGCCGTGCTGAAGGGCCTCTCTCTCCTCGAGCGCAATCGCGGCCGCCGCGCCCTCGTGGTCTTCACCGACGGGGAGGACATGGTGAGCCACGCGACCGCGGCCGAGGTGCAGTCGCGCATCGAGGTGAGCGCGACGCCGGTGTACATCGTCGCCCAGGGCCGCGGCATGCGGGAGCCGGCCCTGAAGCGGGTCCTCGACCGGGTGGCCGACGTGAGCGGCGGCCGCGCCTTCTACAGCGACCGCATCGAGCAGCTCGAGGGGCTCTTCGCCGAGATCCGCGAGGACATCGCGAGCCAGTACCTCCTGGCCTACACGCCGGCCGACGCGGAAGCCGACGGGCGCTGGCGGGAGATCCGCGTCGAGGTCCCGAAGGAGAAGTACGCCGTCCGCGCGCGCCAGGGGTATCGCGCGGTGAAGCTGGGGAGGTGAGCGTGGCGCTCGCGTCAGGACTGCTGGTGGCCGCTCTGGCGGCGTCTTCGGCGCAGGAGGCCCCGGCGCAGGCCCCGGCCGCCCCGCCCCTCGTGTTCGGCGTCGGCGTCGACGTCGTGGCGGTCGACGCGAGCGTCGTCGGCGCCGACGGGCGCCCGGTGCTGGACCTGACGCCGGCCGACTTCCGCGTGCAGGTCGACGGGCGGCCGCGCAGCGTCGTCTCGGTCGAGTACCTCGGCCGCGACATCGAGGCGCCGGCGGCGCCGGCTCCCGCGGCCGCGGCCGCGACCTTCAGCTCGAACGAGGACGCGCCGCGCGGGCGGATGGTGCTCCTGCTCGTCGACCGCGGGAACATCGGCATGGGCCACGGGCGCGACGTGCTGAAGGCGGCCGACGGCTTCATCGCGAACCTCGCGCCCGCCGACCGCGTCGCGCTGGCCTTCGTCCCCGGACCGGGCCAGTCGATCGAGTTCAGCGGCGACCGGGACCTCGTCCGGCGCGGGCTCAAGAGCGTCGTCGGGCAGGCCCAGCGCAGCGGCTACAAGGTGCCGCTCGCCGAGGCGATCTCCCACGCCGAGGGCCACGACGAGCTGCGGTGGAACCAGTTCGTCGAGCTGACGTGCCAGGCGTTCGTCATCGCGGACCAGGTGGCCGACTGCGGCCGCCAGCTCGAGGGCGACGCGGCGCAGGTGTACCTCAATTACCGGGAGCGCTCGCTCGCGACCCAGCGCGGGCTGGCCACGACCTTCGCCGCGCTGAAGCGCGTCGAGGGTCCGAAGACGGTGGTGCTCGTGACGGAAGGCCTCGGGACCCGGTCCGACGACGAGATGAGGGACCTCGCGACCCTGGCGTCGGAGGCGCAGATCACGCTCTACGTGGTCCTGCTGAACACCCAGGGGACGTGGGTGGACGCGAGCGTCGGGGGAGTCAACCCCACGACGGCGCTCAACGAGGATCGCGAGAAGGAGACGAGCGGCCTTTTCGCGCTGGCCGGCCTCACCCGCGGCCTCGTGCTGAGCGCGGTCGCGAACCCGGACAACGCGTTCCAGCGGATCGGCCGCGAGCTCATGGGCTACTACCTCCTCGGGTTCGAGCCGGAGGCGACCGACCGGGACGGCAAGACGCACGAGGTCCGCGTGTCCGTGTCGCGTCCGGGGGCGGCGGTCCGCGCGCGGTCGCTGCTGAGCATCCCGGCGACGCCGCCGAGCCACGAGGCCATGCTCGCGTCCGCCCTGCGCTCGCCCCTCGTCGACCGCGGCCTGCCCCTGCGTGCGACGGCCTACGTGCTGACCGAGCCCCCCGGCAAGGCGCGCCTCCTCGTCGCCGCGACCGTCGGCCGGGCGCAGCGGCCCTGACCGTGGCGTTCACCCTGTCGAACCCGGCCGGCAAGGTCGTCGCGAGCCGCCTGTACCAGGGGATCGCCGGCGGGGCGGGCGAGCAGGTCGAGTTCGTCGGCGACGCGGTGGTCGAGTCGGGCGGCGCCTACACGCTGCGGCTCGCCGCGGTGGACGCCGAGGGCCGGCGGGGCAGCGTCGAGCATCCGGTCAAGGCGACCCCGGTGTCGGCCGGCGGGCTGGAGGTGTCGGATCTGGTACTGGCCGCCTCGGGGGAGCCGGCGGGCTGCAGCCGTCGACCTCGAGCTCGCGGGCGGCGGCCTGAGCGCTCGTCGAGGAATGGGCGGGCGCGACGCCGACAAGGCGAAGGCGGTCGCGCTCGAGCTCGCCGACGCGGCCGCGCCGTCGCTCCTGCGCGTGCCGGTGATCCTCGGCCCCCGCGGCCCGACGGCTCGCAGGAGGCCACGGTGTCGGTCGCGGCCGGCCTCCTGCCTCCGGCGCCTACGCCGCGCGAGCGGCGGTGTCGCTCGACGGCAAGGCGGTCGCGGCCGTGGCACGGCCCTTCCGGATCGCCGCGGCGCGCGGCGCAGAGCGTCGGCGCCGCTCGCCGCCCTTCTCGTCGAGCCGCGCCCGTTCGCGGCGTCGGAACTGCTCGCGTCCGGCCCGCTCGGCCAGTTCACCGACCGGGTCCTCCAGGCGTTCCAGCGCCGCCGCCGGCGCTCGCGGCCGCGCTCGCCGAGGTGCGCGCCGGCCCGTCCCGAGGCCGCGCTCGGCTGTACCCAGGCGGGCGCGACGACGCGCGGGCGTCGTTCGTCCGCAGGGTCTCGCTGCACGCGCGCGGCCAGCACGCCGTCGCTCTCACGCAGCTCCAGGCGGCCCTCGGGAGAAGCTCCGAGCTCTTCCCGGCCGCGGTCTACATGGGCGCGTGCTACGCCTCCCTCGGCAAGGACATGGACGCGATCGGCGCGTGGCAGACGGCGCTCGTCGGCGAGGCCGGCGGCAGCCTGGTCGTCTACGCCGTGCTGGCCGACGCGCTCACGCGCGTGAAGGAGCCGCGGCAGGCGGTCGAGATCCTGGGGGAGGGCCTCACGGCGTTCCCGGAGGACGCCGGCCTGCGCCGCCGCCTGGCCCACGCGGCCGCGGGCCTGGCGCCGGGAGGCGCTCCGCTCCTCGGCCTGGGTCGAGCAGCACCCCGAGGACAGCGAGGCGCTCATGACCGACGCTGGCCGTGCTCTTCGACGGCTTCTCGCGCGAGGCCGCAGGAGCCGCGGACGGCCGAGCGCGCGCGCCTGGTGCGCTTCGCCCGGGCCTACGTGGAGGGCAGCGGCCCGAACCCGCAGATCATCGGGCGCTGGCTGAAGTACCTGACCGCGGGAAGCTGACCGAGGCCGCCCCGAGACGCCGAAGGCCGAGGCACAGGGCCCCGGCCTTCCAGGAAGAGGTTTGGGGTGGCTGACGAGATTCGAACTCGCGGCCTCAGGGCCACAACCTGGCGCTCTAACCAAGCTGAGCTACAGCCACCACCGGCGAACGCGTGATTCTACATCAATCGCGCGCGGGCGCCCAACCGGCGCGGGCGCGATGGCGGCCCTCGCTCGGGGTCTTGGCGCGCCTGAAGGGATTCGAACCCGCAGCTTAGAAGGCTGCCGCTCTATCAACTGAGCTACAGGCGCGCGGCCGGACCCGACGATAGTACCACCTGGCCGTCCGGCGCGCCAGGACTTCGATGGCGGCCGGCCTGGCCGGCGAGTACCATCCCGAGCGTGCCGGTCGACTGGGAGCTCCGCGGCTTCGTGCTGCGGCTGATCTTCACCGGGCTCGTGGAGCGCCACGAGATCGAAGGCCTCGAAGCCGCTCTCGCCGACCCGCGCTCCGCCCGCGGCCTCGGCGGCCTCTGTGGGACGCGCGACTCGCAGACCGCTCTCCACCGAGGACCTCCACTGGAGGATGGACCTCGTGGCCGACCTCGCCGCCCGCGGCGTCGTCCCGCCGCGGAGGCGTGCTCGTCAACGAGCTGGCGGGCGACCCTCAGTACTTCCGCCGAGGCCGCCCGCCTGCGCCCGGGCTTCCGCCTGGAGATGTTCACCGACGAGAGCGAGGCGGTGGCGTGGCTCTCGGCCGGGGAGTCGGAGACGGAGTAGCCGTGTCGCGTCTGGTCGAGGAGGCGATTTGAACCCGCGGCCACGAGCGCCCAAGGCTCGTGCTCTACCAGGCTGAGCTACTCCCCGGGGGCGAAGAGCCCGGAGAGGAAGGACTCTACGCGGTCGGCCGCGTCAACCGCGCGAGCTAGCGCGAGCGGATGATCTGGATCTCCTGGCGGTCGGAGATGACGTATGAAGCTGCGCTCGCGCCACTCGCCGGTCGGGGCCCCGCCGCGGACGCTCCGCGTCGGCGACGGCCGACTCTCGCAGGATGTACCCGAGCCTCGAGGGCGAGGGCGAGCGCGCCGTCGTTGCCCAGGGCCCGCGGCGCCTCGGGCTTCTCGGAGGCGTGCTCGCCGGGCTGTCGGAACTCGCCCGGCGAGAGGGCGAGGACGAGCGCGGCCACGATCGCGGCGAAGAGGAGAACCTGACGGGCGGAGTTGGCTGCGCGATCGCGCGCCCGGTCGCGGTGCGCGGCACGACATCGCCGAAGCCGACGCCCGTGACGTTGGTGATCGTGAAGTAGGCCGCGCGGGAGAACGGCCAGTGTACCGGCGCCGCGTCCTGGGGCGAGCCGGCCGGCGGGGGCAGGATCTCCACGGCCGAGATGACGACCGAGGCGACGAGCATCACGCGACGAGCGCACCGAGGACGAGGAGGAGCCACTTGGCGCTCCGGCTCGACTTCGTGCCCGAACAGTCGGGCCGGCACGGCTGTCATGAGGACCGTGGCATGGCGGCCTCCGTCGGGAACGGTTATCACACGGACCGCGGGCGGTGCCAAGCGGGCGGGTCGTGATAAGCGGGCCGGTCTGCCGGAGGATGGGACGAGCCGCCGGCGGATGCGGCGGCGGGGGAGGTGGCATGCGGCATCTCGGAGCGCTCCTGACCTTGGCCCTCGCGTGTGGGCGGCGCGTCGCGCGCGCGGCCGAGCCTGACCCGATCCGCGTCCACCTGCGCACGGGCGCGTCGCGGGCGGGCTCGTGGCGCCCCGGGGCGGAAGACTCGATGAAGGACCTCGCCAAGGCTCTCCGTGGCCGCGACGTTCTCGCGGTGACGGCGGACGAGAAGGCGGCCGACGTGATCCTGCAGGTGGAGAGCCGCGCCAAGGAGGTCCGGGACTCCTCGCCGTACGTCAGCTGAACAGCCGCATCGGGCAGGCCGTGACCGTGACCCACGCGGTGCAGAGCTGCGGCCGTCTACGTGAAGCTCGCCGCCGGCCGCTACGAGAAGGTCGCGGAGGGCGTCGGCGAGTCCTGGTCCCGGGCCGCGAAGGACGTCGCGAACCAGGCGGAGGCTGACCGCTCAATCAGGCGCGGCTCCGGAGCTCCGGTCCGCGCCCCCGCAGCCCTAGCCCGTCTCACCGCTTCGCGCCGCGCCTCAGCCAGATCGCTATCTCGCCCGGGCCGCGGTGCGACCAGGCGTAGTAGGGGATCGCGACGAGCGGGCGAGCCGTGCCGTCGGCCGCGTGCGGTCGTCTCGAGCACCGTCAGTCCCTTCAGAAGGTCCGTCGCTTCGCCTGGACCGCGGCGTCGTCGGCCAGGCGAGCCCGAGGACGCTCCCGCCGTTGTCCGCTCCTCGGCGCAGTAGACGATCGGCCCGCGCTCGAGAGCCACCTGGCCACGGTCGTCCGCGACTCGGTCGTCGGCGACCACCTGGCGCGGTTCCATCGGAAGGTCGAGGCGACGACGTCGCCGGGCTTCCACGTGCGGGCGAGGACGGCGTAGCCCTTCGCCGGCGCGATGGGGACCGGCTCGCCGTTCACCGCCAGCTTCGGCGCGCCGGGCGAGGAGGCCACGTAACGGTAGAAGCGCGCTCGGCACCGGCTGGTCGCGGGCCCAGCCCGGGACGCGGACGTGGATCTCGAACGCGCGCGGCCAGTCGGGCGTGACGCGAAGAGCGCGGCCGTCCACGGGTAGCCGGTCGCCTGCGCGAAGATCACCCTGCCGCCGTCGAGGTCGAAGGACGCCTCGCTCGCCACGAAGAGGTTCACGTAGACGGAGGCGCCGCGCGTCGCGTAGACGTAGTCGGGCGGCGACGGCAGGAAGCGCGCCAGGTTGGTGGGGCAGCACGAGCAGTCGAACCAGGGCTGCAGGTCGGCGCTCCCTGGTTGAACTTGTACTGCGTCGGACTCGAGCGGGTTCGGGTAGAAGAGGTCGCCCGAGAGCGAGACGCCCGCGATCGCCGCGTTGTAAAGGGTGCGCTCGAGGACGTCCACGTACTTCGCGTCGCCCGACTGCGAGAAGAGCCGCTGGTTCCGGTAGACGCTCGCGATCGACGCGCAGGTCTCGGCGTAGGCCGTGCGGTTCGGCAGCGAGAGCAGCTCGCCGGCCTGTTCGTGGCGCGAGCCGAGGCCGCCAGTGAGGTAGAGCTTCGTCCCGACGACGTCCGTCCAGATCCGCTCGGTCGCCTCGCGGTAGAGCGGATCGTCCTCAAGCGCTCGCGACGTCGACCATCGCCGAGTACATGTAGGCCGCGCGAACCGCGTGGCCGACGGCCGCGTCCTGCTTCGACGCGGGAGCCTGGTCCTGGTTGTAGTCGCCGTGGAGCTCTGCGTGGCCGGCCGCATTGCCGCGCTCGTCGAGGAAGAACCGCGCGAGCTTCCGGTAGTTCCTCGCGTCACCTCGGCCAGCTTGAAGAGGCCCGTCTCGACGATCTGGTGTCCCGGGGGTGTGAGGCGCTTGCCGGGAGCCGAACGTGCGGTCGAGGAGACCGCGTTCCGCAGGGCGATGTCGAGGAGCGAGCGCTTCCCGGTCGCGCGGAAGTGCGCGTAGGCGGACTCGAACAGGTGGCCCGAGTTGTAGAGCTCGTGGCTGCCCTGGAGCTCGAGGTCCCCACTTTTCGGCCCCGGCTTGGCCAGTCCGCCGGGCTGCGGTCGAGGTCGATCCGTCTTGTACGTGGTGAGGTAGCCGTCCTTCTCCTGGGCCGACGCGACGAAGGCGATGATGCCGTCGAGGTAGCGCTCGAGCTCCGGGTCGGGGTTCGTCTGGAGCGAGTACGACGCGCCCTCGATGAGCTTGTAAGCGTCGGTGTCGTTGAACAGCATCTTCCCTCGAACGGCCCCGTCCGCCGGCCACGGCCGCCCGCTCGAGGAGATCGCGGAGGCGACCCTCCTCCTCGCTCTTGCGGAACCCGAACAGGATGGTCACCGTGCGGTTCGTCGCCACCCGCGAGGACCAGAACGTGTCGGTGAGGCGGACCTGCGTGAAGGGCACACGCTCCGGATCAGGTACGCCGGCACCGTCGGGAGGCCGCCAGGGGAGCCGAGGGCGAGGCCCGCGGCGAGGAGAAGGGCGAGGCGGAGGGCGGAGGGGTGAGCCTTCATGCCGGCGACGCTACACCGCGACGGCCGAGCGCTCAAGCGGGCCGTCGTAGAATGCGCGGACGATGATCGACCTCCTTCTCGCGAGCCAGAACCCGGGCAAGCTCGACGGGAGGCCTCGTGGAAGGCCTGCCCTTCCGCGTCGTGGGCCCGCGGGACATCGGCATCCACGACTCGCCCGAGGAGACGGGGCGGACGTTCATCGAGAACGCGACGAGATCAAGGCGCGCACGCCGCACTTCGCGGCAGTCGGGGCTCCTCGCCGTGGCCGGCGACTCGAGCTGTCGGTCGACGCCCTCGACGGCGCTCCGGGCTCTACTCGAGCCGCTTCGCGGGCGAGCGCCTCGGACCTGGACCTGGCCTCTTCCTGCTCGAAGCTCCGCGGGGTGCCGCCGGCGCAGCGGGCGCCCGCTTCACGAGCGCCGTGGTAACCGCGCGCGCGAGGACGTGCTCTTCGCGACCGAACAGCACGTCGAGGACAGCGGATCGCCGAGGCGATGAGCGGTCACACGGCTTCGGCTACGACCCGCTGTTCTTCTACCCGCCGTTCGGCCGGACGTTCGGCGAGGTGCCGCGGGAGGAGAGGACCGGTGAGCCACCGCGGCAAGGCGTTCGCGCCGCCTGCGCGATTTCCTGGGCGCTATCCAGCCGGCGCGGCACAGGGCTTCGGCTCGAAGTCGCCGAGCGCCTTCTTCTGGAGAAGGACGAGCTCGCGGATGCCCGCGTCCGCGGCCGCAGCGACGCGAGCATCTCGTCGTCGCCGAACAGCTCGCCCTCCGCGGACACCTGGATCTCGACGAACCGGCCGGCCCCGTCTTCACCACGTTCATGTCGACGTGGGCGTTCGAAATCCTCCTCGTAGTCGAGGTCGAGGAGGATGCGGTCGCCGACGCGGCCGACCGAGACGGCGGCGACGAAGTCTCGGACCAGAACCGCCGGCAGCGTGCCCTGCTTCTTCGGCTTCCGCAGGCCGCCGACGAGGCCACGAGAAGAAACCGGTGATCGAGGCGCAGCGCGTGCCGCCGTCGGCCTGCAGCACGTCGCAGTCGACCCACGCGGTGCGCTCGCCTTTGCTCATGTCGACGACCGCCTGGCGAGCGGCCGATGAGCCGCTGGATCTCGTGGGTCCGGCCGGAGGGTCCGCCGCGGCCGGTCTCGCGCGGCGAGCGCGTGTTCGTGGCGCGGGGGAGCATGCCGTACTCGGCAACGGTGACCCACCCTGCCCGCCACCCTTCAGGAAGGGCGGCACCTTCCTCGAGGCTGACGGCGCAGACGACGCGTGTCGCCGACCTCTACGGGGCAGGAGCCCTCGGCGTGCTTGAGAAGCCGGGGTGATGCCTCCTTCAGGCCTTGACCTGATCGAACCGGCGTCCGTCGTGCCCGCGCCGGCGTCGCGCTTCGGCACGGCCGGGTGATCCTTTCCCTTGAAGTCGCCAGGTCGGAAGCTCACGGTCGCGGTCCTCGATCGCCGGCCCGGCCGCCGCCCGGCCCAGGCCGTACAGGCGGCGGTACTGCTCGCGGGCGGCGAGGATGATGATCATGACGTAGGTGCGCGTCTCGGAGAACGGGATCGTCTCGATGAACTCCTCGGACGGGCGCTCGCCCCGCTGCTTCACCCACGCGCGTCGACGCGGTGCGGCCCCGCGTTGTACGCCGCCAGCACCTTCTCGACCAGGCCGTCGTAGAGGTCGCTCATCTGCCGCAGGTAGTGCGTGCCGAAGTCGAGGCTCGTGCCGGGATTGTGGAGGGCCGACCGGCGGAAGCGCTGGCCCTTCGCCCGCGCGATCTTCTGGCCGTCGACGGCATCACCTGCATCAGGCCGCGGGCGCCGGCCCGGCTGAGCGCGCCGGGGTCGAACGTCGACTCCTGCAGGATCACGGCCGCGACGAGGGCGGCGTCGAGGCCGGCGCCCTGCGCGGCGCGCAGCTCGCGATGAAGCGCAGCGGGAAGAGGATCCGCCAGACCTCGGCCGGGAGGCGGTCGCCCGCCTCGCCGACCCAGTCCGGATAGAGCAGCACCATCGCCACGATGGCCGGGCGGTAGCGGCCCTGGCGCCACTCGATCCAGGCGAGGGTCGCGAGGGCCGCGGCGAAGTCGCCGACGAGGCGGAGCTCGCCAGCCGCCTCGTCGGGCCGGTCGAGGAGCAGCGCAACCAGCGCAGCCGCGTGCCCCGCGGCTCGACGAGGGTCTCCGTCCCCGAGGCGGCGGCGAGGAGCGCCGGCCGCGCCGCCGGGGCCGCGCCCATGCGGTGAGCGCCTCCCGCGCCCGCAGGCCGTGGTACGCGTTCTTGTAGCGCCGGACGGTCTCGTCGAAGAGGCGGCGCGCGCGCTCCACGTCGTTCATCGCCAGGCGCGAGCGGCCGGCCCAGTACAGGAGGCCCGCGGTGGCGCTGCTCGGCGGCCGCGAGCGGGCCGCCGACTCGGCGTCGTCGCCGCCTGCTCGTAGCGCGCCGCGCGGAAGTCCGCGTAGCCGACGCCACGCCGCGCGCTCCGTAGTAGCGTCCCTGCGGGTACTCGGCGAGGAGCCGGCGCCACCACGGGAGAGCGCCGTCGTCGATCGCGTCCTTCTGGTAGTGGTTGGCGAGCGAGAGGAGCGACTCCTCGCCCACTCGGTGCCGCGGTGGCCGTCGGCCACCGCCTGGTAGAAACTCGGTGACCGGGCGCTTCGCCTGCTCGCGCGCGAGGTAGAACGCGGCCTCCGCGGCCGAGGCCGGCGTCCGGCGCGACCCGCCGCAGGAGCGCGACGCCTTCCGCGACTCGGCCGCGCGCGACGAGGCCCGGCCGAGGCGGACGCGCGAGGTCGGCTTCCTCCGGGGTCAGTCCGGCGGCGAGCGAAGCACCGCGCAGGGCCTCCGCGGCGTCCGCGCTACGCCCCGCGGCGAGGAGGGCCAGGCCGCGGTCGAGCTCGGCGCGGCTCGGCCGCGCCGCGGGCGGGCCGGGCGTCGGCGAGGAGGCGAGACGCGATCGCGCCTCGCGGTGCCGACGCGGCCGCGGGGGTGCTCGCGCTCCAGGCGGTCGAACGCGGCGGCCGCCGCCGCGCCGGTCGCCGCGGCGCAGGTGCGCGTCGCCGAGCGCGAGGAGAACCGCAGGGCGCTCGCGCGGGCACGCGGCTTCGGCCGGCTGAGCGCCTCGACGGCGGCGTCGGGCTGGGCGAGGGCGAGGAGGAGCGCGGCCGCGCGGGGTCGCACACCACGGCGCTGGCCGGCTCCGCGCTGGCGGCGAGATAGGAGCGCGCCGCTTCGTCCGCCCGGCCCGTGGCCTCCGGCGCCCGGGCGGTCGCGGGGCGTGGTCGCGGAGGACGTGCGGAGGGCGTCGACGTGGGTGAGCTGGGCGATCGCGTCGGCGTGCCGGCCGGCTCGAGCCGCAGGCCGGCGGCGATCCGGGCGAGGCCGCCGGTCGGGGTGTCCGCGTTCCCGGCCGCGACCGCGGCCAGCGCGGCAGGCCGCGTCGCCGTCGCGCGCCGCCGCGTCGCGCAGGGCGGCCTCGGCGGTGGACTCGGGCTCGGCGGAGTAGCGCCAGAGGGGACCCTGGACGCCGCCGCGGCAGCCGGCGATCGGGGCGACCGTGGCGAGCAAGCCGGGGGCTCGCCGGAGGCTACAGGGGCGCCGAGGGCGCCGCGTCATGCCCGGCCAGGATCCGCACGAGCTCGTCGTGGAAGTAGTCGGTCGCGTCACGCACCGCGGCAAGGACGCGGTCGTGGTACACTCTGCCGGCCGCGCTCGATGTCACTCAGCCGCTCGTAGATGTCCTTCGTGCGTCGCCCCTCGGCGACCTTCGCCTCGTTGTAGAGCTTGATCTCGCTCGACAGGCGCGCGAACCGCTTCGTCGATGGTCGCCCTTCTGGTCCTCGGGCGCGGGGGCGCGGGCCGGGGCCGGCGCGGCGGGGAAGACGAGGGCGCCGCGGGCGGGGCGAAGGACGGAGCGGAGGAGGCGGAAGGACGGCGCGGACGGCGGCGGGAACGACGGTGCCGGGGCCGGCCGGACGGGCGCGTGGGCGCCGGTCGTGCGGGAGCGGGCTCGCGAACATGACGGTCGATCCGCCGGCGTCGGGGCTCGAGACGGGAGCGGGCGGCAGGGCCGGCGCGGGAGCCGGCGCGGCGACCGGCACCGGGCCGGTCACCGGGCGCATTCCCGGGCTCGTGCCCGTGCTGACGCCGAGGGCTCGTGGCCGAGGCGGCGGGCGCGCCTGCCGCGGGCTCAGCACGTCGATGACCTTCCCGGCGAGCAAGCGAGGATCTCGACCGCGTCCGCGAGCGGCGCCGGCATCTCGTCTTCCGGGTCGTCGCGTAGAAGACGGCCGCGACCTTGTCGCCCGCAGGATGAGCGGCACCGCACGAGGACGCCCTGCAGACCGCCGCCGAGCCGGGCGAGGGCCTGAGCCGTGCCCGGCGAGTGCGTGACGTGGCCCCGCGTCGCGTGGCGCGACGAGTGGACGATCCGGAAGATCGTGTCGGCGGTGAGGAGCACGGACAGCGAGCGGACAGCGTCGTTGTGGTCGAACCCGCGCGCGAACGCCATCCGACCGCGGCGTGTTCTTCGAGGATGAACATCGCGGCCCGCGGGACGTGCTTCGTGGCCTCGTTGACGAGCGTCGTCAGGACCTCGGAGAGGTTCGCGCCCTTCTCGATCGCGGCGACGGACGCCTTGAGCCCGAAGTAGTCCGCGGCGGCCGCCGTCGGCGCGGCTGCTGCGGAAGCACCTCGGCCACGGCGGCGCCGATCGCGCCCACGTCGACCTTCTCGTCGTAGCGCGCGACGGTCTCGCCGAGCTCGTCGAGCGCGGACGAGGAGGCCTGGTGGCCCTGGATCGCCCGCTGGATTTCCACCACCCAGTTGGCCATCTGCTGACTGATGAGGGCTGAGGAGTTCGTGCCTTGAGATCGTCTTCGAGGCCCATCGTTCCCCTTCGGCAGATGCGCCGAAAATGCGGCAAAATCCCGACTTACGTCCCCGCGCATTATCTGGCACTCGAAGCGGGGCTGTCAACGAACGAACGTGATCCGGCGTTCCCGACTACGTCGCCCTCGCTTCCCGCCGTCTACCGGCGCCTGCGCGCGCGCTTCGGGCGCACCGGCTGGTGGCCGGAGACAGCCCGTTCGAGGTGTGCGTGGGCGCGGTCCTCGTCAAGTACCTCCTGGCGGAACGTCGAGAAGGCGCTCCTTGGCGTCTGCGCGAGCGCGGACTCCCTCGTTCAGGCGCTCTCGCGGCTCGACGGGCGGCGGATCGCGCCGCTCGTCCGCTCGTCGGGTGTCTACCGTGAAGGCGCGGCGGCTGCGCAGGCGCTCGTCGACTTCCTCAGCGAGCAGTGCGGCAGCCGCGTCGAGGGCGATGCGCTCCTGGGACGCGGCCGAGGCGCGGAGGAGCCCTCCTCGGCGTGCACGGCATCGGCCGCGAGACCGCGGACTCGATCGCCCTACGCCGGCAGGGCGGCCGCTTCGTGATCGACGCGTACGCCGGATCCTCGCGCGGCTCGGCCTCGCGCGGCGACGAGCCGTACGACGAGCTTCGAAGGCGCTGTTCCACCGTCGGCTGCCGCGCGACGTCGCGCTCTACAACGACTTCCACGCCTTGACTCGTCGCGCTCGGCAAGGACATTGTGCCGCCCGCGGCCGCGCTGCGGCGGCACGCTCGAGCGCGTCTGCCCCCGCCGGGTGTCGCGCGAGGAGGCCGACCGGCAGTCGCGCGCCAGATCGGGCCATGCGACTCCGCCTCCTCGCCTTCCGCTCGTCGTGTCACGGCCCTGCTCGCCGCGCCGGCCTCGGCGCAGGACTTCTCTGGAAGCACTGGGGCGACGGCCGCGCCGGGCTCGACGGCTACACGCTCGTGCAGCGCGCTACGGGGCGACCCGGGCTCCGCCGTGCTCGTCTTCGTGACCGAGGACTTCTCCGACTCGCTCCGCGTGAAGGCCGACCCCGGCCGTCACCCGTCGGCCAGCGTCTTCCGGTCCTGAAGCTCAACGCGGTCCGCCGATTCGGCACGGGGATCTACGACTACGCCGTCATGGCGTCGACGATTCCTGCGCGTCGCGCCGGGGTAGCCGCTCGCGAAGGTCAGCTTCTCCAGCCAGGAGTGGTGCGGCCACGTCTGGCATCAGCTCGTGCCGCGGGGCAGGAAGCTCGCGGGCCTCTTCCACAGCTACTTCGACGGCGAGGCGGACGGCAGCGACGCGCTCGACCACCTGCCGGCCGAAGTGGCGGAGGACGCCCTTCCGGTCTAGTCCGCGGCTGGAACGGCGTGCTGGCGGGGCCCGGGGCAGACCCGCACGGTTCCGCTGCTGCCGTCGCTTCTCTGGGCGCGGCTGCAGCACCGGCCGCTCGCCTGGACGACGGCGACACTGACGCGGGCCCGGGCGGCGTCCCGCGTGACGGTGCCGGCCGGGACGTTCGAGGCGACGGTGTACGGCGTCGTCGTCGCCGACGGCCGACGCCTGTCGTTCGCGGTCGAGACGACCCTCGTTCCGCCTCCTGCGCCAGACGGGCCCGGACGGCGAAGAAGCTCGAGCTCACGGGCTCCACCCGACTCGCATACTGGCAGCTCAACAAGCCCGGCGACGAGAAGTACCGCCGCGAGATCGGGCTGGGTCGCTGATCGCGCTCGGCGGAGGGCTGAGACCAGGTCGGCGGCTCGTCGCGCGCGCGAAGGCTGAGACCAGGTCGGCGGCGAGTCGCGCGCGAAGCGCGCGACGAACAACGCCGAGCAGGGTCGCAGCCGAGCGGCGCGACCGTGTCGCGCCGCGAACGCCGAACGAGCGGCGCCTCCACCAACTCCCGCGGGGTTGGTGGAAGCGGCAGGTAGAACCACATCCGGAAGCCACGCCTGCGAGAGGCTCTGGGTTTAGTCCGACCTGTTGTTCTTCCAGCGTGGAGGCCGGACACCTGGCTCGGCAAAGGCTAGTCCGATTGATCTCGCCGTCCGCCCCGGACCGAGAGCTCGCAGCCAGCGCCCACCTTTGTGACGCTCTGTCCAGCCGCCGTGGGCGGGCGCAGCCGGCCGACGGGGTACCGCCGGGTTTGGTGGGCAGCCAGCGCCAGGCCAGCGTGCAGCACCTGCCGTTCCTCGGATTTTCGGCCAGCGGCATCGACCGTCTCCGGGTCGTCGCTCCCGTCGAGCTCGGCGGCGCCCCCACTCGGGAAGATCGTAGCGCGCACCCAGCCGCGACCGGGCAGCGCGGCCATGCAATTCAGCGGCGATGAGCGCCGAGTCACCGGTCGAGGACGGGCAGGTCATCGAGCGGCGAGATCTGGGAGGGTGTCGTCCCCGGCATCCTGCGCGGCCTCTACGTGGGCCGTCGCACGAGCACGCTCACCTTCGAGCGGGCCGGCGAGCACCGCGAGGGTCCACTTCCGGCGCGGCTGCATCGTGAACGCCGACACGGACGTCCGCGACGACCGCCTCGGACCGGTGCTCCAGAGGGCGGGCCGGCTGACCGACGCCGACCGCAAGCGGGCGGAGGGCTTCGCGCTGCGCGACGGACGACGCCTCGGCTCCGTGCTGGTGGAGCTGGGCCTGCTCGACCGGTCCGGTCTCGAGGAGGCGCTCGCCCCGCTACACCGTCGACGCGGTCCTCTCGAAGGTCTTCGCGTGGCCCGACGGCCGCTACGAGTTCCGCCATTACGCGCAGCTGCCGCTCGCGGACGAGATGACCCTGCGCGTCTCGACGGGCGACGTCATCCTCCAGGCCGCGCACAGCGTGACCGACCCCGACGTCGTGCGCTACAACCTCGGCAGCCTCGACCGGGCGCTCGTCGCGTCGAGCGACCGCTTCTGCGCTTCCAGCGGATCCGCCTCACGACGCTCGACGGCTACGTGATGTCGCGCGTGGACGGGACGCTCACGGCGCGACGGGTCGTCGGAGCTGGTGCACGCCGCGCCGAAGGCCGAGATCGAGCGCAGCCTCTTCGGCCTTCTGTCGACCGGGATCATCGGCGTTACCGGGGCGAGCAGCGTCTCGCCAACGGCCTCAATGTCCCCGGCCGTCGCAGCGCCCGCGGCTGACCGCCGGGCCCTGGAGGCCGAGCGTCGCCCTCGTCGGACACGCGCCTCCCGCCGCCGCGTCGGACCCGGGCGTCAGGCCCGAGGAGCCGTCGTCGGCGCCTCCGAGCCGGTCCCGCCGGCCGAGCCCTGGACCCGGGGCTCGCCGAGGTCGGCGTCGAGGAGCCCGGGGGCCAGGCCGACCGGCGATCCTCGACGCGCCCAGCTTCGTCGAGGGCCGCTCGGTCGATCCCACCGTCGTCCTCGATCCCGCGAGCGCTCCAACGCGCCCGCCTGCCGGTGGATCCCACCGTCATCCTCGACGCCCCGGTCGCGCCGCCCCGGCGCGCCGATCCCGGAGCCGCGAGCCGCGCCGGCTCCCGCTCCCGGCCCGGCGCCGACCGCCGACCGCACGGTGTTCCTGCGCGAGGTGCCGCAGCTCGCGCCGGCCGACCTGCGCCGTCTCGAGATCTACCAGGGCCATGTACCAGGGGCTGAAGACGCGGACCCACTTCGAGCTCCTCGGCGTTCCACGCGACGCCACCGAGGCGCAGGTGCGCGAGGCGTACTTCCGTCTCGCCAAGCGCTTCCACCCGGGCCAGGCAGCACGAGGAGCACCTCGGCGCCACGCGCGACGCGCTCGAGAAGATCTTCCGCCGCCTCCCGGGGAAGCCTACGAGGTGCTTCGCAATCCCCGCATCCGCGTCGTCTACGAGAAGAACCTGGCGCGCCAGCCGCGCCCCCGGCGAGCGAGCGGCCCGGTCACCGTGATCCTCGAGGCGCCCGACGCCGCCGTCGAACGGGCCGCGGCCAGCTTCGCCGCGGAGCGCTACTGGGAGGTCATCCAGATCCTCGAGAAGGCGGTGCCGCGCGCCGAGGTCCCTGAAGGCGGCGCGGGCGGCAACCGCCGCGCGGGCCTACGCGCGCACGCCCGACTGGGTCAAGCAGGCGGAGGAGCTCCTCGTCGCGGTGGCCAGGAAGACCCGGCCGAGGTCGAGGCGCACCTGCAAGCTCGGCCTCATCTACCGGGGTCAGGGCCTGCGGGCCGCGCGCTGAAGTCCTTCCGCCGGGTGCTCGAGCTGGCGCCGGGCCACGCCGAAGCTGGCGCCAGGCGACCGAGCTCAGCGGCGCGCGAGGGCCGCCGAAGCGCGCCGGCGGCGGGTTGCAGGCGGCGGAGGCTCCGGCGCCGCGAGGGCGTCCAGGGCGTCGCTGTTCTCCGGGTCGAGAGCCAGGGCTCTCTGGTAGGCGGCCTTCGCGCGCGTCGCGAGCCCGGCCGCGCGATACATCTCCCCGAGCATCAGGTGCGCGCGCACGTAGCGGGGCACCCGCTCGACGAACCCGAGGAGGACCGCCTCCGCCCGCTTCTTCCTTCGGGTTGCGCGCGTAGGCCTGGGCGGCGTCGCCGCGGCCACGAGGGCGCCGCCCTCCGCGCTCTCGAGCAGCGGCTCAGGCAGCTGGACGGCCTCGCGCGTGGCCCCGGCCTCGAGCGCGCGATTGGCCACGCGAATGACGGCCTCGGGCGGCGCCGCGGGCGGCAGCGCCGCGGCGTACGGGTTCGACATACGGCTCGGGCGGTGCCCCCGGCGCGGGCGCGGGCGCGGGCGCGGGCGCCAAGGCGCGGGCGCGGGCGGGGGACGCACGGGCGGGGGACACGGGCGGGGGGGACACGGGCGGGAGGGGTGCGGGCTCGGCCGCGCGCGGCGTGACCGGAGCCGGAGTTGGAGCGGGTACGGGCAGGGGTACGGACAGGGGTGCCACTACCGGGGCGGCGGGTCTGCGCGGCGGGTCCTCGCGGTAGCTCACGACTCCGGTGCAGAGCAGGCTGAAGAGGCTGCGCTCCATGTCCTCCGGCGGCAGCGGGATGAGGGCGACGAGGTCGCTCGCGCTGAGCGTCCCGTCGATCCGCGAGAGGACGAAGCCGTCGGTCGTCAGCGTCATCTTCTGGGCCCGCAGCCGCGGGTCCGAGCCCAGCGCAATCGGGGCCGGCTCGTGTCGCCGAGCAGGCGGCGAACGAGCTCGGGGTCGAAGACGCGCCGGGTCGCCTCCAGGATCACCTGGCCCATGGACTGGGGGCAGGCGAGGTCGTCGTCGAGGTTCGACTCGGCGAGCTCCTCGAACGAGAAGGAGGCGTCGGCCCGGTCGAGGGCGCTGAAGAGGATCTCGCGGACGTGGATGCCCACCGCCTCCGCGATCGACGCCGCGTCGAGGAGGCGCATCCCGGCCAGCACGTCGCCGAGGCGCCGGCGCTCGCCGAGGACGACGGCGACGGCGCGCTGTACGTCGTCGCGAGGAGGCCGCGCGCACGAGGACGCCGCCGAGGGTTTCCCGCATCGTCGCTCGTGCCGCGCAGCACCTGGCCCCCCTTGAGGATCGTGAGGCTCTTGAAGCTGCCCCCGCACGAGAGGTGGAGCTGGCCGGTCTTGCCGCGGACGAACACCTCGCGCAGCAGCTCGAAGAGGCGGCTCGTCGTCCGCCCGCCGCGGCGGGGCGCGGCGGCGGGCGGGACGGGTCGAGCGGGCTCGACGAGGCAGGCCCGGTACCGGCCGCGAACTCGGCCGCGGACGCGTAGCGCTCCTCCGGGTCGCGGTGAGCGCGCGCCGGAGGATCGGCAGGAACCGCCGTCGGTCCTCGTCCGAGGCGAAGACGATGTCGGGCTCTTCGTTGGCGATCCGGTAGAGCGTGCGGCCGGGGTCGTCCGCGTCGAACGGCCGCCTCCCGGTGAGAAGCTCGCAGAGGACCGTGCCGGCGCTGAAGAGGTCGCTGCGCCCGTCGAGTCGTCCGCCGCGGACCTGCTCGGCGGACATGTACGCGACGGTGCCGAGGATCGAGCGGCTCGTCGCGCCCGACGCGGTGAAGAACGCCAGGCCGAAGTCCATGATCCGCGCGGTGCCGTCGTCGGTGAGGAAGACGTTCGCCGGCTTGATGTCGCGGTGGACGATCCCGGCCCGGTGCGCGTGGCCGAGGCCGTCGAGAACCTGGGCGACGATGCCGACCTTCTCCGCGACGGGGAAGGGCCGGCCGTCGTACATCCGGTCGTGCAGGTCGCGGCCGCGCAGGAGCTCCATGACGATGTACGGCGAGCCGTCGGTGTGGTAGCCGAGATCGAACACGGTGACGACGCACGGGTGGCTCAGCCGCGCGACGGCCCGCGCCTCGCGTTCGAAGCGCTGCTTGAGCTCCGCGTCGCCGACCATCTCCGGGAGCATCACCTTGAGTGCGACCTCGCGCTCGAGGACCGGGTCGAACGCCCGGTAGACCGAGCCCATGCCCCCGCGACCCAGGATGCCGCGGACCGCGTAGCGGCCGATGTGCTGGCCGGCCGACGAGGCGTCGAGGGCCGGATGGCCGATGACGCGGGGCTCCGCCGGCGTCGGGAAGGCGGCCTCGAGCGCGGCGAAGACGGACGCCTCCGAGATCGGGGGCGTCCCGCGATCGGCTTCCTGTCTGTGAGCGGTCATTCGCGGGCGGAGGACCTCACCGACAGTTCGCTCTGCAACGCACGTGCCGTCGCTCCCCCGATGGATGAGCGGCGCTAAGTCTATTGAGATTAGTCAGTTGAAGGTGCGTCGAGCGGCGCGGCGGCGGCTGGGATCCTCACGCATCATCGCGACCCGGGCATTTTGCCCCACCTGGCGGGGAGGACGCCGACTGGACGGGAGAGCGCCCGGAACGGCGGCGGCTCAGTGACGGCGGAAGAGTCCGCCGATGCGCCCCGGAGCCGGTGCCTCCGGGAGAGGGTCGAGCTCCGCGAGCGCGCGGGCGGCGGCCTCGTGGTCGGGCTGGAGGGCGAGGACCTTCTGGTAGAAGCTCCGCGCCCGGGTCTGCAGGCCGCCGGCTCGGTACACGTCGGCAAGGGCGAGGTGGGCCGGGAGGTGCTTCGGGGCCCGCTGGACCACGTCGAGAAGAACCTCCTCGGCCCGCTTCCTCCACTTCGGGTTCTTCAGGTACGCCTGCGCGAGGAGCGTCCCGACGTGAGCCCTCACCGCGCCCTCGGCTTTCTCGTGGAGGGGCTCGAGCAGCTGGATGGCGTCCCAGAACTCGCCGGCGTCGAAGTGGCGTTGCGCCTCACGCAGCACTTCCTGGGGCGGGCGCTCGCGAGGCGCGGGGGCCGGGGTCGACGGGGCGGGCGTGGCCTGCGCCGTCGCCGGCGCGGAGGCCTGCGCGGGCGGCGGCGGGCTTGAGGCGGACCGTGCCCGGGCCGCCTTCTCGGCCGCGAACTGGCGGAAGCCCGGGCTTCGCAGCGTCTCGACGGCCTGGCCGAGCTGCACGAACGCCGCCTGGCGCAGGCCGCGGAGATCTTCGAGGCTCGGGTCGAGCGGCGCGTCGGGGTGGAGCACGCGGGCGAGTCGGGCGTAAGCGAGGCGGATGCGGCTCTCGTCCGCGGTGGCGTCGACGCCGAGCACCTCGAACGGGTCGCGTCTCGGCTGACGGCTGGCCTCGAGGAGCGCGCGGGTCTCCGCAACGGTGAAGGCCGGACTGGCCGTCGGCGACGAGGTCGCCGGCGGAGTCGCCGGCGGTGCCTTGAGCCGGCGGCGCCGGCATCGACGAGTCGCCGGAGTCGCCGGAGTCGCCCGGGAGCCTGGGGCGGCCGACGCTCGGCGCGCCGGGCGCGGCGACGTGGGGCTGGCGAGGCGGCGGGTAAGAGGGCGTCGACGCGACGCCTCCGGTCGCGACGCGGCCTGGCGGGCCGGGGCCGCCTCGCGTAGCTGACGACGCCCGTGCAGAGGAGGCTGAAGAGGCTGCGCTCGGTGTCCTCCTCCGGCAGGGTGATGAGATCGACGATCTCCCGCGCGGACAGGGTGCCGTCGACGCGCGAGAGGACGAAGCCGTCCGTCGGCGTGAGGGTGATCTTCTGCGTCCGGAGCATCGGGTCCGGGGACAGGGTGAGCACGCGCGACGTGTCGCCGATCAGCCGCCGCACCAGCGCCGGGTCGAAGACGCGCCGCGTCGCCTCGAGGATGACCTGGCCCATCGACTGGGGGCAGGCCACTTCGGCGTCGAAGCTGTCCTCGGGGAGCTCCTCGAAGGAGAAGACCGCGTCGGCCTCGTCGAGGGCGCTGAAGAGGATCTCCCGGACGTGGATGCCGATCGCCTCCGCGAGCGCGTCCGGCTCGATGAGCCCCATCTCGCGCAGGACCGTGCCGAGGCGGCGGCGCTCGCGCAGGACGGCGCCGACGGCGCGGTCGAGGTCGGCCTGAGCCAGCAGGCCGTAGCGCACGAGCACGTCGCCGAGGTGCTCTCCGTTCGCGTCGCTCGTGCCGTGCAGGAGGCGTCCCTTGAGGATGCGAAGGCCCTTGCGGTGGCCGCCGCAGGCGAGGTGCAGCTGTCCCGTCTTCCCGCCGACGTACGCGTCGCGAAGGATCTGGAAGAGCCGGCCGGGGTCCGCCGCACGACGGGGCGGGCTGGAGACCGGGGTCGCGGACGGCGCCTCGATCGGCCGGGCGGCCGGGGCGGGCGGGGGCGCGACGACCGGCTGGGCCGGCGTGGCGACCGGCGCGGCCGCGAGAGGCGCGGCGGCGGCGCGCTCCGGCTCGACGCCGGCGCGCAGGTCGGCCGCGAAGTCCGCGGCCGTCTGGTACCGATCCTCGCGCCGGCGGGCCAGGGCCTTGCGGATGACCGGCAGGAAGCGCGCGCGCTCGTCACCGGCCGGGATCTCGACGACGGGCTCCTCGCTGGCGATCCGGAAGAGGGTCCCGCCCGGGTTCTCGGCGTCGAAAGGGCGCTGGCCGGTGAGCAGCTCGCACAGGAGCGTTCCGACGCTGAAGAGGTCGCTGCGTCCGTCGAGCCGCTCGCCCCGGACCTGCTCCGTCGACATGTACGCGACGGTGCCCATGATCGTGCGGCTCGTCGCTCCCGACGACGTGAAGAAGGCGAGGCCGAAGTCCATGATCCGCGCGGCGCCGTCCTCGGTCAGGAAGACGTTCGCCGGCTTGACGTCGCGGTGCACGATGCCGGCCTTGTGCGCGTGCCCCAGGCCTTCGAGGATCTGGCCGACGATCGCGAGCTTCTCGCCGAGAGGGAAGGGCGACGGGTCCCGCATGCGAGCCAGCAGGTCGCGGCCCCGGAGCAGCTCCATGACGATGTAGGGCGAGCCGTCCGTGTGGTAGCCGAGGTCGAAGACCGTGAGGACGGCCGGGTGGCTCAGCCGGGCGACCGCCCTCGCCTCCCGCTCGAAGCGCTGCTTCATCTCGGCATCGCCGACCATGCCGGGGAGCATCACCTTGAGCGCCACTTCCCGCTCGAGGACCGGATCGAACGCCCGGTAGACCGAGCCCATGCCGCCGCGGCCGAGCTGGTTCAGGACCTCGTAGCGCCCGATCCGCAGGCCCGCGCAGTCCGCGTCGGCCTGAGGGCGGTGCGGCTCGGCGCCCGCGTCGGGAGAGGAAGGCGGCCCCGCGTCCGGAGAGGATGATCGTTCCGAGCCGGGAGCGACCGCGATCGTGTCGTTATGGCTCGAGGGGCTCACTCGATATCTCTCCCGAGCCTTTCAGAGCAACGCCCGTGCCGTCGGAGCGGGCAGCGAATGATCGCACGAAAAACGTGCTTCAGTGCCTACTTGAGGGCGAGCGCCTCTCCGCCCCCGCAGCTCGTCTGTCCCGAAATCGGCCACGCGCGGGCGCCGTTCGAGCCGACGACAGGACCTCTCTCGAGGCTTCGTCGGAGCCGCCGGGACCCACTCTGGCGTCGGCTCGCCTCGCTCAAGCAGGGGATTGCGACGGCTGCTACTCTTGAAGAACGCAGTGAACAAGGACCTTGTTGTTCTATATACAGTCGATATACGCTAATGCCGACGGCGCGGGAGCGTCCGCAGCGCCCGGGCCGGGCTGGCGACCGAAGGAGGGGGCGTGAGAGACGAAGATCGGTCCCGGCTGCGGGAGATCCTGGCGGGACAACGCCTCCTGGCGCTGGCGGTGATCGTCGAGGGCGATCCCGCCGTCGGTCTCGTGCCCTACGCGATGGCCCCTGACTTCGGAGCGCTCTACATCCAGGCGTCGCGGCTCGCGCGCCACAGCCGGGGCCTGCAGTCCGGCGCGCGGTGGAGCGGAGCGATCCACGAGCCGGACTCTCCCGAGAAGGACCCGCTCCAGATCCCGCGCGTCGTTCTCGAGGGCGGCGTGGAGCCGCTCAGCGGCGGGCAGCCGGAGTTCCAGCCGGCGGCGCGCGCGTTTCTCGCGCGCTTCCCGGGCGCGGCCATGACCCTGGGCCTGGCCGACTTCGGGCTGTACCGGCTCGGCGTCGAGGGGGGCCGGCTCGTGCTCGGCTTCGGCCACGCCCTGAACCTGTCGGCCTCGCTTCTGCGCGATCTCGCCGCGGCTTGAGAGCCAGCCGCTATAATCTCCTCGCGGCGGGGCGGCCACGGACGCGGCCCGGATGGCGCACGGGGGCATTGGGATGGCGAGGGCGGTGAAGGTCGTCGTGGTCGGCGAGAGCAGATCCGAGGCCCTCAAGGTCGCGGCCGACCTGAACGAGTGCGGCCACGACCCGTCGTTCGTCCTGGTGACGACGGAGAGCGAGCTCGTCCCCTCCGTCGCCGACGCGGACCTCGTCGTGGCCTGGCACCCGAACCACGTGCTGCCCGCGCTGCGGGCCCTCCAGCTGCTCGCGACGCAGGGCGGGGCGCCGCCGGTCGTCGTCTACGCGGAGGGGCCGTTCAGCGAGGACGAGGTCGGCGACCTCATGCGGGCCGGGGCCCGCGACTGCCTGCGCCGCGGGGACTTCCGCCGGATCCGCAAGGCGTTCGACCGCGAGACGAGCATGGAGGCGGCCCGCCGGTTCCACGGCGAGACCGACCCGGGCGATCGGTACCGCGCCCTGATCGAGGAGATCCCGGCCCTCACGTACGTCGCGTGGGCCGACGAGGTGGGCAGCCGCGCCTACGTGAGCCCGCAGCTGCTGACGATGGCCGGCTACAGCCCGAGCGAGTGGCTGGCCGAGCCCGACATGTGGGTGCGCCGCCTGCACCCCGAGGACCGCGACGCCGTGCTGCGGAAGTTCCGCGACGCCTGCGAGCTCGGGGGCCGCTTCACCTCCGAGTACCGGCTGCTCGACCGCGAGGGCCGGGTGGTCTGGTGGCGCGACGACGGCCGGGTCCTCCCGGGCCCCGACGGGGCCGCGCGCTTCGTTCGGGGCTTCATCCTCGACATCACGGAGCAGAAGCACGCCGAGGAGTCGCTGCGCCGGCTCCGCTACTACGACCAGGTCACGGGGCTGCCGAACCGCGTCTGGCTGCTGGGGCGCCTCGGCCGCGAGCTGGCCACGGTGGCCGAGACGGGAAAGCCCCTCGCCCTGCTGATCGTCGCCCTCCACGAGTTCCGGCAGAAGGCCCACACGCTGGGCCACCACAACGCCGACGTCATCGTCCGAGACGTCGCCGGCCGCCTCGCGGACGCGGTCGGGAACACCGACAGCGTGGCGCGCCTGCGCGGCGACGAGTTCGGCCTGCTGCTGCCGGACGCCGACGCCGCGTTCGCGCGCCAGCTGGCCCACCGGATCCTCGACTCCTTCAACCGGCCGTTCATGGTGCAGAAGCTGCCGATCGAGGTCACCGCGAACATCGGGATCTCCGTGGCCCCCGACCACGGGTCCGAGGCGGAGACCCTGCTGCGCCGGGCGGACGTCGCGATGCACGCGGCGAGGAAAGTCGGGGGCATGGCGGTCGAGGTCTACTCCCGCGAGATCGAGCCCTACGACCTGTCGCAGCTCGCGCTGCTCGGCGAAGCTGCGCCACGCGCTCGAGGGCAACCAGCTCCAGCTCTACTTCCAGCCGAAGATCGACCTCAAGACCCGCTCGGTGGTCGGGGCGGAGGCGCTCCTGCGCTGGTCGCACGCGAAGCGCGGCTTCGTGCCGCCGTCGGACTTCATCCCGCTCGCGGAGAACGCGGGCCTGAACCGCGCGCTCACGCAGTGGGTCCTCGACCACGCGGTGGCCGAGGCACGCGGCTGGCAGCGCGCGGGCCGGCGCATCGATATCGCGGTCAACGTGTCGGCCCGCAGCCTGCACGACGGGCGCATCGTCGAGGACGTGAAGGACTCGCTCGAGAAGTCCGGTCTCGACCCGTCTCGCCTCATCGTCGAGGTGACGGAGAGCGCGATGATGCACGACCCGGCCCGGGCGGCCCAGATCCTCGGCGACATCTCGAAGGGCGGGGTGTCGGTCTCGATCGACGACTTCGGCACGGGCTTCACCTCGTTCAACCTGCTGCGCCAGCTGCAGCTCGCCGAGCTGAAGATCGACCGCACGTTCGTGGACGGGATGAAGAACACGGGCGAGGACACGGCGATCGTCCGTTCGACCTCGGACCTGGCCCACAACCTCGGCCTCTCGGTGGTGGCGGAGGGAGTCGAGGACGAGTGGACGCTCGACCAGCTGCAGATCTTCGGCTGCGACCAGGCGCAGGGCTACCACATCGCCAAGCCGATGCCGGGGCCGGCGTTCGTCGAGTGGCTCGACAAGTCGTCCTGGAAGACGGTCGAGAGCTAGGGCCGCACGGCCCGTCGCGGCCGGCTCAGTGGCCGACCGGCTCGTCCTCGTAGTCGGCCGCGCCCGCCTCGCCGTCGGCCGCGACTCCGCGCATGGCCTCCCGCACGAGCCCCTGGTGGAGGACTTCCTCGTCGCGCAGCTCCTGGAAGAGCTTGCGGACCTCGGGGTCCTGGATGTGGGGGACGGCGTTCACGAAGAACTCGTGGGCCTTGACCTCGGAGCGCAGCGCCGTCTCCATGGCCTGACGGGCCGACATGTAGATGCGCACCTCGTCGTAGCCCGGGGCCTCGACGTCCCACAGCTGCTTGCGCGTGACTCGGCGCGGGGCGTCGCCGAAGAGCGCGCGCCGGCGCGAGCGCAGCTCGTCGCCGTGCTTCTGCTCGTTGCGGGCCATGGCCGCGAAGAACGTCGCGGCGCCCTTCGTGTGGTGCATCTCCATCTGGTCGACGAGCTCGACGTAGCGCTCCTGCGCCTCCTCCTCGACGAGGATGGCGAGGTCGAGCGCGTCCTGGAGCGAGAGCGAGGAGAAGTCGATGCCGGCGGCCATGGGGGCTCCTACGGGCCGACCCGGCGCACGCTCGTCACCCAGTAGCGCGTGTCGCCGAAACAGTCGGGAAGCGGCAGATGGTAGTCGTACGTCAGGACGACCCTCTCGCCGAGGGACTTGTTGACCGCGGCGGCCACCGAGGCGTCGCGCACGGTGAAGGCGAACATCTCGGGCATGCTGCCGGGAAGGGCGACCATCGCCACCTCGCCCTCCCACGTCTTGCAGACCCAGCCCTTCTTCGAGAACTTCTGCACGTAGCCCGCGCGCTCGCCGGTCGAGTAGCTCCAGCTCGTCGCGAGCCACAGGTAGAGGGCGCCGGCGGCGGCCGCGGCGAGCACGGCGAGGATCAGGAGGTTGCGGAGGGTGCGGGCCGCCCGCGCCGCCCAGCTCCTCGCGGAGCGGGCGGGCGGGGCGGCGGGGGCCGGTGCCGCGGGGTCGCCGGGCGGGGCGATCGTCTCAGGCATGTCTTCCGGCCCCGGAGTCTAGCAAGATCAGGCTTCCCAGGGCAGGCCGGGGCGGCCGAAGTGCCCGTAGTTCGTCGTCTCGCGGTAGATCGGCCGCAGCAGGCTCAGCCGCTCGATGATCGCGGCCGGGCGGAAGTCGAACCGGCGGACGAAGTCCTCGGCGGCCGACGAGTCGCCGGTGCCGTAGGTGTCGACCTTGACCGACACGGGCTGGGCCTGGCCGATCGCGTAGGCGACCTGGATCTCGGCGCGCTTCGCGATCCCGGCCTTCACGACCTCGCGGGCGATGTGGCGGCAGAAGTAGGCCGCGCTGCGGTCGACCTTCGAGGGGTCCTTGCCGCTGAAGGCGCCGCCGCCGTGGTGGGCCGCGCCGCCGTAGGTGTCGACGATGATCTTGCGCCCGGTCACGCCGCAGTCGGCCGAGGGGCCGCCCTGCTCGAAGCTCCCGGACGGGTTGACGATGTACTCGACGCCCGGCCGGCCCCAGTCGCCGAGGGCGCGGGGGGCGAGGTCGGCGCGGACGTACTGCGCGATCGTCGGCTGCGCGACGTCCTTCGCGTGCTGGGTCGACACGAGCACGGTCTTCACCTCGACCGGGCGGCCGCCCTCGTAGAGCACCGAGACCTGGGTCTTGCCGTCCGGCCGCAGCCAGGGAGCCTTGCCGCTCTTGCGGTCCTCGGCCATCAGCCGCGCGAGCTTGTGGGCGAGGTAGATCGGCAGCGGCATGAGGTCGGGCGTCTCGTCCGTCGCGTAGCCGAACATGAGGCCCTGGTCGCCGGCGCCCTGGTCGAGACCCTTGTCCTTCTCGCCGACCGCGACGTTGATCTCCGCGGCCTGCCGCGTGACGTGCTGGACGACCTTCACGCCGTCGGCGTTGAAGGACTCGGCGGGGTCGGTGTAGCCGATCGTCCGGATGGCCTCGCGCGCGATCTTCTCGTGGTCGAGGTCCTTTCCGGCCGTGATCTCGCCGGCGACGACGACGACGCCGGACTTGCACAGGACCTCGCACGCGACGTGCGCCTTGGGGTCGAGGCCGAGGTAGGCGTCGAGGACGGAGTCCGCGATGAAGTCGCAGACCTTGTCGGGGTGTCCCTCCGTGACGGACTCGGACGTGAAGACGAACGGGCGGCCGTTCGGGCCGGACTTGCTCTCACTCACCGGGCGATCTCTCCTTCTTCCAGGACACCCGGGAGCGCGCGGCGGGCCGCGCCAGGCACTTCGTTGCCGCGTCACGCGGCCACATCTCCCGCTCCCGCGGTGGGAACGGGATCGGCACCTTGGGATGCCTGCCCAGGTTGCCGGGCCCTCCATCGGGCCGCTCCGAATGTCGGGACGATTATAGCCGGCGCGGTCGGGCTCGGGCCAGCGGGGTCTTCCTCGCCGGGGCCGGCCGGGCGACCACGGCGGCGCGGATGCGGTCGGCCGCCTTGTCGAGGTCGCCCTCGTTGTCGAACCCGAAGACCGCGGAGTAGCGCTTTCCCACGACCTGGGCGACGAGGAAGGCGATGTTGACGCCGCTCGCGGCCAGGGCCCGCGCGATCCGCGTCGCGAGCCCCGGCCGGTTGTCGCCGACCACGAGCAGGGTGGGGGCGCCCCCGGGACCGAGGCCGACCCGCGCGGCGGCGTCGCCGGTGCGGCGGCTCGTGATGGGCGCGACCTCGATCACGGCCCGCTGCTTCTCGCCGGGCAGGCGGTAGCCCATGACGATCGACAGGTCGGCCCCCGCGGCGGCGAGCGGGTCGAGCAGGTCGGCCAGGGCTCCCGGCCGGTGCTCGACCCGCGTGCGCCAGAGGGTCAGCTTGCGGATGCGGACGGCCATGTCGTCCCGGTCACGCGCCGACCGGGACCTCCTGCGCCTCGGGGGCGGCCTTCTTCTCCGGCAGGCCGAGCGTGCCGGTCTCCAGCCACTCGTGGCGGCCGGCGAGGACGTCGAGGCCGTGGCGGTACCGGGCCGCGTCGTCGTTGCTCCACAGCTCGGCGAAGAGCGCCTTCACCCGCCGCCGCGCCGAGAGGCAGAACACGTCGGCCAGTCGGACCGCGTCGGCGGCTTCCGGGGCCTTCTTGTCGACGAGGGCCTGGGCCCGCGCGCACGAGGCGGCCATCGCGAAGGTCTCGTTCGCGATGTCGACGAGGCGGAAGAGGAACGCCTGCTTGTTCTGCAGGCGGGCCTGGTAGACGAGCATGCCGTGGAAGCTCGCGCGCGAGAGACGTCGCGAGGCGCGCTCGACGAAGCGCAGGTGTGTCGCGAGGCGCCCGAAGCCCGAGTACTTCGGCCAGAACGCCCAGCCGATCCACCGCGTCGGGTACCACCACGAGTAGAACGCGGCCATCTTCGGCAGGGCGGCGAGCTTGGCGGAGAGGGGCTTCTCCGGGTCGACCATCGCCCCCGCGATCTGGAGGTGCTTGTCGACCATCTCGCGCGCCATGAACAGGTGCATGATCTCGGTCGAGCCCTCGAAGATCTTGTTGATCCGGAAGTCCCGCATCATGCGCTCGACCGGGATGGGCTCGTCGCCCCGCGCGGCGAGCGAGCTCTCCGTCTCGTAGCCGCGGCCGCCGCGGATCTGCATCGTCTCGTCGACGATCTCCCAGCCGCGGAAGGTGTTCCACTCCTTGGCCGCGGCCGCCTCGAGGCGGATGTCGTACCCGCCGCGGTCCGACATCTCGGTCGCGAGGCTGGCGACCGACTCCATCGCGTACGTGCGGCCGGCGATGTCGACGATCTTGTGGGTGATCGCCTCGTGCTTGCCGATGGGCTTGCCCCACTGCACGCGCTCGTTCGCCCACCGGCGGACGACGCCGAGGCAGGCCTTCGCCGTGCCGACGCAGATGTTGGGGATCGACAGGCGCCCGTCGTTGAGGGTGGTGAGGGCGATCTTGAGCCCCTTGCCCTCCTGGCCGATGAGGTTCTCGGCCGGCACCATCACGTCCTCGAAGCTCATCACCGCGTTCGAGATGGCCCGCAGGCCCATGAAGCGGCAGCGGTGCTCGACCTTCACTCCGGGCCAGTCGGCCTCGACGACGAACGCGCTGATCTTCTTCGAGGCGGGGTCGATCGCCATCACGACGAGCAGCTTCGCGAGGGTGCCGTTCGTCGTCCACAGCTTCTTTCCGTTGACGACGTAGTGCTTCCCGTCGGCCGTCTTCACCGCGGTGGTGATCATGCGGGCGGGGTCGGAGCCCACGCGCGGCTCGGTGAGGGCGAAGGCGGAGATCTCGCCGGCCGCGCAGCGCGGCAGATACTTCTTCTTGAGCTCCTCCGTGCCGAACGTCTTCAGGGGCTGCGGGACGCCGATCGACTGGTGCGCCGACAGCAGCGCGGCCAGGTTGCCGTCGTACGTCCCGATGAGCGTCATGACCCGGTTGTACTCGACGTTCGAGAAGCCCAGGCCGCCGTACTTGGCCGGGATCTTCATCCCGAAGGCGCCGAGGCGGCGCAGGCCCGCGAGGACGCGCTCCGGGTACTCGCCGGTCGCGTCGATCTCGACGGGGTCGACCTCGTGCTTCAGGAAGTCGCGGAACTTCGCGTAGAACGCCGCGAACTCGGGCCTCTCGGTGCCCGGCAGCGGGAACGGGTGAACGAGATCCAACCGGAAGCTCCCGAGGAAGAACTCGCGCATGAAGCTGGGCTTCTCCCACTCGGCCTGGCGCGAGGCTTCGGCGACCTTCAACGACTCTCTCTCGGTGACCTCCGGCGACTTTTCGATAGTCGGCATCGGTAGGACCCTCCTTCGCGAATTCTACGACGCGGCCGCTCCGCTCCATGCTGTGAAAAGGGGTGCTGGCGGGCCGTCCGGGCGGGCGGAGGCACGGCCTCAATCCGCTCGACGCGTCCAAATCGGCACAGGCGCCGCGGCGCCGCGGGCCGGCGTCTCACGGCGCCCCTTCCGGCGAGCGGGGACGCGGCCCGCGGCCGTGTTGCGGCACCACGGGCCGTCCTCTAGACTGCTGACGTTGAACGGCTTCTCGCGTCGCCTCCTGCCGTCGCTCCTCGTGGCCCTCGCGGCCCTCGCGGCCCTCGCTCCCTTTGGCCTCCTCGCGGCCGGGGCGCCGATCACCATCCTCACCGCGAACGCGCGCCGGGAGATCGTGCCCTCGATCCGCGGCTCGTGGGAGCTCGTGCCGATCGACGAGGTGCTGGCCGGGACCGGCGTGAAGCTGACGAGCGACCCGCGCGGCGGCGCGGCCACGCTGACGCTCGGCTCGCACGAGGTCGCGCTCTACGACAAGAAGAGCCTCGCCTCGGTCGACGGCGACCTGCGGCTGCTGTCGACCGCGGTCACTCGCGACGAGGGCCGCTGGCTCGTCCCGGTCGACGCGCTGCCGCGGCTGCTCTCGCCGCTGCTCGAGCGGCCCGTGGAGTGGCGCGCCGCGGAGCGCGTCATCGTCCTCGGAAAGGTCGCCGTCCCGAAGGTCGCCGTCAGCACCTACGTGACGGGGGACATGGTGCGCGTCGTCTTCGAGGCGAGCGAGCCCGTGCCCTTCCGCGTGGCGCAGGAGGAAGGACGGGTGACCGTCGCGGTGCCGCGCGACCTGCTCGACGTCGCCCTCCCTCCGACCCGCCTCGCCGGGGGCATCGTCGAGTCGGTGCAGTTCGTGGGCGGGCGCGAGAACGTCTTCGCGGTGCACCTCGGCCCGCGCTTCCGCGACATGAAGGCGAGCGAGCAGAGCCAGCCGTCGCGGCTCGTCCTCGAGGTGCACGGCCCGCCGCTCGTGGCCGGCGCCGCGCCGGAGCGCCCGGCGGCCGGCGTCGGGGCGGCCCGGCCCGCGCCCGCGCCGGCCGCGCGCGAGGAGCGCGACGAGCGCGTGCGCACGGTCGTCATCGACCCGGGCCACGGCGGCGACGAGGTGGGGGCGAAGGGGCCCGGCGGGGCGCTCGAGAAGGACGTGAGCCTCGCCATCGCGCGGAAGCTGCGGGCCGAGCTCGTGAACGGCGGCCTCTCCGTCTTCCTGACCCGCGACCGTGACGCGCTCGTCGCGCTCGACGACCGCTCGGCGATCGCGAACAACTACAAGGCGGACCTCTTCGTCTCGATCCACGCGAACGCGAGCCGGGCCCGCGGCGCCCGCGGGAGCGAGGTCTACTTCCTGTCGTACCAGGCGAGCGACGACGAGTCGCGCCGCATCGCCCAGGCCGAGGGCGCGGCCGAGCCGGTGCCGGCCGGGCCGTCGAACTCCGATCTCGCCCTCATCCTCTGGGACATGGCGCAGGCCGAGCACCTCGAGGAGTCCTCGGCCCTGGCGTCGCGGGTCCAGGAGGAGCTGGCCGCGGTCACGGGCAGCGAGGGCCGCGGCGTGAAGCAGGCGCCGTTCCGGGTGCTCGTCGGCGCGTCGATGCCGGCCGTCCTCGTCGAGGCGGCCTTCCTCAGCAACCCGGACGAGGAGAAGCTCCTCACGTCGGACGCCTACCAGGCGAAGATCGCGGCCGCGGTGGCGCGCGGGATCCAGCGCTACCGTCGCGAGCGGCCGTGACGCCGCGGCAGGCGAACGCCGCGACGGTGGTCGGCCTCGCGGCCCTCGTCGCCGCGCTCGCGTTCACGGCCCCGCGCTGGGCCGCGTCGCTGCGCAGCCCCGCGGCCAGCGTCGAGAGCGAGGACGCGTCGGGGGAGCCGGCCCCGGCCGCGAGCGCCGAGCCCGAGGGCGCGGCGCGCCGCATCCGCGTGCGGCTCTACTTCGAGGCGCCCGACCGCGCGGGCCTCCTGCCGGAGGAGCGCGAGGTCCTCTTCTCCGCCGACCTCGCCCGGCAGCTGCGGACGGTGATCGAGGAGCTCGCGAAGGGATCGACCGCCGGCCTGCTGCCGACGCTGCCCCCCGGCACGCGCGTCCTCGAGGTCTTCGTGAGCCGCGGCGGCGTCGTGTACGTCGACCTCTCGGGGGAGGCCGCGTCGGGCCTGCCCGGCGGCTCGCAGGCCGAGCTGCACACGGTGTACTCCGTCGTGAACACCATCGTCACGAACTTCCCGGCCACGAGCCGCGTCCAGATCCTCGTGAACGACTCGGTGGTCCCGTCGCTCGGCGGGCACATCGACGTCGGCCGCCCGCTGCCGCCCGACATGACCCTCGTCGCGGTGCCCGCGCTCCCGCCTCCCGCGGACGAGCCGGAGCGGGCCGCGACCCCGTCCGCCGGGGGGCCGCCGCCCGCCCCGGCGCCGCCGGCGCGCTGAGCGCGCTACGCTGCTCGGAGGAGGCTCCCGTCCATGACGATGCTCGCTCTCGCGGTGCTGCTCGCCGCCGCGCCGCCGACGCCGCGCCCCGTCGCCCCGCCGCCGCCGCGCGCGGGCGGGCCGAGGGGCGCCACCGCGGCCGCCGAGAGGCTGGCCGAGGAAGCCCTCGAGCTGCTGGCCCGCGACCCGGCCGCGGCGGCCGAGCGCGCGCGCCGGGCCGTGGCGGCGACCGCCGAGTTCGAGCCGCCCGCCTTCGTCTCGGCCGGCCGCAAGGGCGAGGTGGTGGAGGACGAGTTCCAGGCGGCGCGGGAGAGCTACAAGCGTCACCGCGCAACTCTCTACGAGGCGCTCGGCCGCGCCCTCGCCGCGCAGGGCCAGGCGCTCCCGGCCACCCGCTACCTGCGCCGGGCGTTCGTCCTCGATCCGACCCCGGCTCGCGGCGTGGCGCTCGCGAACGAGCTCTCCGCCCTCGGCCGGGGGCGCGAGGCCCTCGACACCGTCCAGCGGGCGATCGCCGGCCTCGTGAGCCTGAAGCCGGACGCGGCGGAGGCGATCGGCCGCGCGGTCGACGTCGCCGGCCTGCCGAGCGCGCAGGCGGAGATCGACCGCGGCCGCCTGAAGGCCCAGCTCGGCCAGAAGGTCGAGCTGCGCGAGGGGCCGCTCGACCTTCCGCCGGGCGCGCACCTGTCGAACGCCCCCGCGTTCCGCGTGGAAGACGCTCCCCTCACGCTCGTCTACGCGGCCGAGGCCTCGTGCCGGAGCTGCTCGGCCGACCTCGACGAGATCGGCCGCCAGGCCCCGCGGGAGACGCGGGTGCTGGCCCTCGCGCCGGGCGACGACCAGGACGCGGCGCTGCGCCAGGTGCTCTCGATCTACCGTCGCCCCTGGCCTCTGCTGGTCGGGCGCGGGGTCGCGGGCCAGCTCGCGCTGGCGCCCCGCTCCGCGCTCCTCGTGGCCCGCAACGGCTTCACCCTCGCGGTGGTGAAGGCGCCCTTCGGCGCGGAGCTCGGCGCGGCCCTCGCGGCGCTGCAGCGCAGCGACGTCGCCGAGAGCGTGCCCCGCGCGACGTGGAACCGCAGGCCCGTCGACCGCTCGCCGCTGCCGCCGCCCCCGGGCCGGCTGCCCGAGGGCCTCGCCCCGGGAGAGGACGAGCCCGTCCCTCCCGAGTTCGTGGCGGTCGTCGAGGCCTACCGCGCGGGCCGCTACCAGCCGGCTCTCGACGGCGTCGAGGCCCTCGCCGGCCGGCCGGACGGCTGGCTCCTCCCGCCGGAGGCGCGGCTCGACCGCGCGCTGTGCCTCGCCGGGCTCGGCCGCCGGGACGAAGCGCGCCGCATCCTGCTGCGCACCGGCGACTCCCGCTTCGAGGAGGCGATCGACGAGCTGCTCGAGAAGGTGGCGGCGAAGCCGTAGACCGGTTAGAGTCGGGGACCGCGATCGCACAACGGAGGTGACATGGCCCGCGCAGTGATCGAGACGAAGTTCGGCGAGATCGAGATCGAGTTCCTCGACGACAAGGCCCCCGGCCACGTCAAGAACTTCGTCGACCTGGCGAAGAAGGGCGTCTACGACGGCACGACGTTCCACCGGGTCATCCCGGGCTTCATGATCCAGGGCGGGGACCCGAAGACGAAGGACGCCGCCACGCCGCGCGGCATGCACGGCACGGGCGGCCCGGGCTACACGATCAAGGCCGAGTTCAACGACACGTCGCACCGGCGGGGGATCGTGTCGATGGCGCGGTCGAACGACCCGAACAGCGCCGGCTCGCAGTTCTTCATCTGCGTCGCGGACGCGACGTTCCTCGACCGCCAGTACAGCGCCTTCGGCCGCGTCGTGCGGGGGATGGAGGTCGCCGACCAGATCGTGTCCGCTCCGCGCGACGGCCGCGACAACCCGAACGAGCGCATCGACATGAAGGTGCGGGTGGTCGAGACGGCCTAGGGCGATGGGCGCGCGCGAGACCGAGATCAAGCTCCGCGTCGCGGACGTCTCGGCCGCGCGCGACGCGCTCGCGCGGGCGGGAGCGGCCCTCGCCCGCGCGCGACACCTCGAGGACAACGTCCTCTACGACGACGGCTACGGCTCGCTGCGCACGGCGGGCACGGTGCTGCGGCTGCGCACGACGCCCGACGGCGGCGTCCTGACGTTCAAGGGCCCGCGCGAGGACCACGACGGGCTGAAGTCGCGGGAGGAGCGCGAGACGGGGGTCGCGGACCCCGAAGCCCTCCGCGCGATCCTGGAGCGCCTCGGCTTCCGGCCGCTCTTCCGCTACCAGAAGTACCGCGAGACGTGGCGCCACCGCGGCCAGGAGATCGAGGTCGACGAGACGCCGATCGGCGCCTTCCTCGAGATCGAGGGCGACGTCGAGGGGATCCACGCGGTGGCGAAAGAGCTCGGCTTCTCGCGGGCCGACTACGTGCTCGAGTCGTACGTCGCCCTCTTCTTCGCCGGCGGCGGCCGGGGGGACATGGTCTTCCCCGGATGAGAGCGATGGTGCTCGCCGCCGGCTACGGCCTGCGGATGCGGCCGCTGACGCGGCTCGTCGCGAAGCCGGCCCTGCCCGTCCTCAACCGGCCCCTCCTGCACTGGACGCTCGAGAGGCTGGCCCGGGCCGGCGTGCGAGAGGTGATCGTCAACACCCACCACCTCGCGGACACGGTCGAGTCGGCGGCGCGCGGGGCGCGGGGCCTCGGCCTGAAGGTGAGGACCGTGCGCGAGGAGCCCGAGATCCTCGGCACGGGCGGCGGGCCCCGGGCCGTCCGCGACTGGCTCGGGAAGGGGCCGGTGCTCCTCGTGAACGGCGACGTGCTCTTCACGATGGACCTCCGCGCCCTCGTCGCGCGCCACCGCGCGCGCGGCGCCCGCGCGACGCTCGCCCTCCGGCCGAACCCGGGCGGCTACTCGCCGGTGGTGAGCGCGGCCCGGACCGGGCGCATCCTCGCGATCGCGGGACGGCCGCGGCCGGCGGAAGGGACGATCTCGATGTTCGCGAGCGTCCACGTCCTCGACCCGGCGCTGCTCGAGCGGCTGCCCGAGGGGCCGTGCGACAGCGTCCTCGACCTCTACATCCCGATGCTCGGCCGCGGCGAGGCCGTGCACGGGGGCCGCGTCTTTGGCGCGTGGTACGATCTCGGCCGCCCGTCGCTCTACCGCGACGCGCAGCTGCGGCTGCTGCCCGGCGGCCGATCCCTGGTCGAGGACGGCGCCCGCGTCTCGAGCGCCGCGGTCGTGAGGCGCGCGGTCGTGGGCGCGCGCGCGCGCGTCGCGGCCGGGGCGGCGGTCGAGTCGAGCGTGCTGTGGGAGCGCGCGTCGGTCGAGGCCGGAGCGCGCGTGTCGCGCTCGATCGTGACCGCGGGCGCGGTGGTGAGGAGAGGGGAGCGGGCGGCCGGGGTGATCGTCCTCCCGGCGGCGGCGCTCGAGGGCGGGGAGGCCGGGGGCGCCGTCGAGCGCCACGGCGACATGGCGTGGGTGAGCGTGCAGTGAAGAGTTCCAGGACGGCGGCGGCTTCTTCCGGGACGCTCGGGGCCGAGGCGGCCCTGGCTCTCGTGCGCGAGCACCTCGCGGACCGGCGGCCCGACGAGGCCCCGCGTCTCGAGGTCGTCGCCCTGTCGGGCGACGCGTCGACGCGGCGCTACTACCGCGTGCGCCACGGCGCGCGACCGTACGTGGTCGCCCTCTACCCCGAGCCGTTCGAGCCGGAGGCGCTGTCGTATCTCACCGTGCACGGGCTGCTCGAGGACTACGGGCTGCCGGTGCCCGGCACCGTGGACGTCGACGGCCGGCGGGGCGTCGTGCTGCAGGAGGACCTCGGCGACCGCACGCTGCAGGAGGACCTGCGCGGGTGCGGCGAGAGCCGGACGCTCGACCTGTACGTGGAGGCGGTCGACGAGATCGCCCTCCTCCAGCAGAAGTCCGCGGCCGGGCCGCAGAAGGCCGAGTGCTTCCGGATCGCCTTCGACATCGAGAAGCTCACCTGGGAGCTGCACTACTTCCTGAAGCACTTCCTCGAGGGCCACCGCGGCTGCGACCTCTCGGTCGAGGACCGGGCGACCCTGTCGGAGTCCTTCCACGTCCTGAGCCAGGAGATCGCGAGCTGGCCGCGCGTCCTGTGCCACCGCGACTACCACAGCCGGAACCTGATGAGCCACGCGGAAAGGCTCTACTGGATCGACTTCCAGGACGCCCGCATGGGGCCCGCCACGTACGACCTCGCCTCGCTCCTGCGCGACGCCTACGTCGACGTCGCCGAGCCGCTCGTCGAGGAGCTGAAGGAGCGCTTCCGCCAGAAGGCGTGCCCGGGCGAGCCGCGCGAGGTGTTCCGCCGCCGCTTCGACCTCATGTCGGTGCAGCGGAACCTGAAGGCCCTCGGCACCTTCGGCTTCATGGCCACCGTGAGGAGCAATCCGGTCTACCTGCCCTACATCCCGCGCACCCTCGCCCACGCGCGGTGGAACCTGTCCCGCTACCCGGAGCTCGAGCGGCTGTGGCGGACGCTCGCGCGCCACGTCCCGGAGCTCGCCTGACCCACACGGGGTGACACCATGAAGACGGCCCGCATCGAGGAGTTCGGGAGCCACGTCGGCGAGGAGGTCCTCGTCCGCGGGTGGATCCACAACAAGCGGTCGAGCGGGAAGCTGCAGTTCCTCATCGTCCGGGACGGCTCGGGCTATGCCCAGGCCGTCGTGTCGAAGAAGGCCGTGGCTCCCGAGGAGTGGGACGCCCTCGAGAAGGCGGGGCAGGAGTCCTCCGTCGAGGTGACGGGGGCCGTCCGCGCCGACGCGCGCGCCCCGGGCGGGTACGAGGTCGACGTGCGCTCGGCGAAGGTCCTTCAGGCGGTGCACGACTACCCGATCACGCCGAAGGACCACGGCACCGCGTTCCTGATGGAGCACCGGCACCTCTGGCTGCGCTCCGCGCGGCAGCACGCGATCGCCCGCGTGCGCCACACGGTCGTGAAGGCCGTGCGCGACTACCTCGACGACCAGGGCTACATCCTCGTCGACACGCCGATCTTCACGCCCGCCGCGTGCGAGGGCACGACGACGCTGTTCGGGGTGCCGTACTTCGACGAGGGCACGGCCTACCTCACGCAGAGCGGCCAGCTCTACAACGAGGCGACGGCGGCGGCGCACGGCAGGGTCTACTGCTTCGGGCCGACGTTCCGGGCCGAGAAGTCGAAGACGCGGCGGCACCTCACCGAGTTCTGGATGGTCGAGCCCGAGATCGCCTTCGCCCACCTCGACGACGCGGTCGCCCTCGCCGAGGGCCTCGTGTGCTACGTGGTCGCCCAGGCCCTCGAGAAGCGCCGGGAGGACCTGAAGGTCCTCGAGCGCGACGTGGCGAAGCTCGAGAACGTGAAGGCCCCGTTCCCGCGACTGCACTACAAGGATGCGATGGTCCTCCTCCAGGCGAAGGGCTCGCAGACGCCCATGGGCAGCGACTTCGGCGGCACCGACGAGACGGTGATCGCCGGGGAGTACGACCGGCCCGTGGTCGTCCACCGCTTCCCGTCGGCGATCAAGGCCTTCTACATGGCCCCCGACCCGGAGGACCCGCAGTACAGCCTGTCGGCCGACATCCTCGCCCCCGAGGGCTACGGCGAGATCGTCGGCGGGGGAGAGCGCCTCGCCGACGCCGAGCTCCTGCTGAAGCGCATCCACGAGCACCAGCTGCCCGAGGAGGCGTTCCGCTGGTACCTCGACCTTCGGCGCTTCGGCAGCTTCCCGCACGCGGGCTTCGGGATGGGCATCGAGCGCGTCGTCACCTGGATCTGCGGGATCGACCACCTGCGCGAGACGATCGCGTTCCCGCGGATGCTCTACCGGATCTACCCGTAGCGGTGCTCGCCGCCTACGTCTCCGGCCACGGCTTCGGCCACGGCACGCGCCTCGCCGAGGTGCTGCGCGCGCTGCGCGAGCGCGCGCCCGACCTGCCGATCGTCGTGACGACGAGCGCGCCGCGCTTCCTGTTCCTCGACGTCGTCCCGGCGCCGCTCGGCGTCCGGCCGAAGGCCGTCGACGTGGGCCTCGTGCAGCACGACGCGCTGCGGATCGACGAGCCGGCCACGGCCGAGGCGTGGCGTCGCTTCGCCGAGGGCTGGGACAGGCTGGTGCGCGAGGAGGCGCGCTGGCTGCGGGCGGCCGGCGCGCGGCTCGTGGTGGGCGACATCCCGCCCCTCGCCTTCGCCGCGGCGCGCGAGGCGGGCGTGCCCGCCCTCGGCCACGGCAACTTCTCCTGGGACTGGATCTACCGGCACATGGCCGGGCGGCAGCCGGCGCTCGCCGAGGCGGCCGACCGGGCGGCCGAGGCCTACTCCTCGGCCGCGGGGCTCCTCCGGCTGCCCTTCGCCGGCGACATGTCGGCGTTCCGGAACGCGCGCGACGTGCCGCTCGTCGCCCGGCGGCCCGCCGTGGGCCGGGAGGAAGCCCGGCGGCGGCTCGCCGTGGACGGGCGGAGGATGGCTCTCGTCACCTTCGGCGGCATCGGCGTCCCCGGCCTCGGCGCGGAGGAGCTCGGCGCGATCGAGGGATGGCAGTTCGTGCTCACCGGACCGCCGGCCGCGGGTCGGGCGCCGAACGTGCGGCACCTGGGCGCGCCGGAGCTGACGTCTCTCGGCCTCGCGTACCCGGATCTCGTCGGCGCGGCCGACGTCGTCGTCACGAAGCCGGGCTACGGCATCGTCAGCGACTGCGTCGGAGCGGGCACGCGCCTCGTCTACACCGACCGCGGCGACTTCCCGGAGTACCCGATCATGGTCGCGGAGATGTCGCGCTACCTGCCGGCCGTCCACGCCTCGAACGACGACGTGAGGCGGGGCCGCATCGGCGCCGCGCTCGAGGCCGTCCTGAGCCTGCCGCGCCCGGAGCCGCCGCGCACGGACGGAGCCGCGGTCGCGGCCGAGGCGCTCCTCGACGCTCTCGGCGGCTGAGGGCCGTCCCGAGCGGGCGGCGGCCGTCTACAGGCCGAGCAGGCCGAGGCCGCTCATCGCGTAGAGGCGGATCTCGGCCTCGTGCTTCCGGAACAGCTCCACGTTGGCCTTCGGCACCTCGAGCGCCTTCGCCGCCTTGCCGGCCTCGGCGAGGCCGTCGCCGATCTTCTTCGCGTCCTCCGGCGAGAGCCCGGCCGCGCCCGGGACCTGCTGCTTCTGCGCCTCGGCCACCCCGCGCGCCACCGCTTCCTGCACCTGCTTCCCGGCCTCGGCCATCGACTTCTCGAGCGCCTCGGCCGGCATCTGGCCGGTCTGCTTCTGGGCGTCCGCGGCCCAGGCCGTCTTGTAGACCGCGAGCTGGATCGCGTGGTACTCGGCCTCGCTCATCCCCACCTCGGCGAGCGCCTTCGCCTGGGCCAGCTTGAGCGCGCCGAACGCGTCGGCGAGCTGACCTCCCGCGCTCCACAGCTCGCTCGGCGTGAGCTTGTCGGACGAAGACCCGGGCTTCTTCTCGATCGACTCGAGGTCCGCTCGGCGGGCCTCGTAGACGGCGTGCACCTGCTTGCGCGCCTCGAGGAACTTGACGAGGCGCGGCTCCGGGATGACGCCGTCGGCCGGAGGGTCGTACGGGTTGGCGTTCGCCTTCTGCTCCCAGCGCTCGATCTCCTCCGTGACGGCGCTCGCCTTCTTCGCCATCTTGTCGAAGTCGCTGACGACGCCCTCCGCCTTGCCCTTGGCCCAGTACGCGAGCAGGCCGCACGTGCCGGCCGCGAGGGCGGCGCCGGCGAGGACGATGCAGCCGCAGCCGAGAGCGATCTTCTGGCCCGTGCCCATGGCGGTCTCCTCCGTCGGCCGAGTATAAGGCCGCGGGGCGGGCCGCCGCGGGCGGGCCCCGAACCGCGCTAGAATGGTCGACCGGCCCTCTTCCGAAGGGGCCCTCCCGAGGAGGATCGATGGAACCGACGTGGCACGACGGCCTGAGCCGGAAAGCCCTGGTGGAGCTGGTCGAGGGGCTGCTCCTGGCGATGGACAAGTCGGTGCCGCGGCTCGACGCGATCGCCCACCACCTGTCCCTCATGTCCCAGCAGGGCGAGGAGATGGAGGTTCTCGGCGGGATCAGCGACCAGATCGCCGACATCGCCGACGAGCTCTACTCGGCGAGCGACCGGGACAAGCTGCGCGAGTGGGGGAACGAGATCGACACCCCGGAAAAGGCGCACTGAGGCGCGCGGCCCGGACGACGCCGGCATGAGGCGGAGCGGAAACCAGGGCGGCCTGCGCGTGGGGATGGTCTCGCTCGGCTGCCCCAAGAACCTGGTGGACGGCGAGGTGATGCTCGGCCGGCTGCAGGGCGCGGGCTACGGCCTCGTCGCCGACCCGAAGCAGGCCGACGTGATCGTCGTGAACACGTGCGCCTTCATCGAGACCGCGAAGCAGGAGTCGGTCGACGCGATCCTCGAGATGGCGCGGGAGAAGGAGACGGGCCGCGCGAAGCGGCTCGTCGTGACCGGCTGCCTGACGCAGCGCTACGACGCCGACCTCCGGCGGGAGATCCCCGAGATCGACGCCACCCTCGGCACCGGCCAGGTCGAGGGCATCGTGGACGCGGTCGGCGGCGAGGCCACGTCGCTCGCCGGGGCCGGGCCCGGGCTGCCCACCTGGGTCTACGACCACGAGCAGCCGCGGGTGCTCTCCACGCCGCCCTGGCTCGCCTACGTGAAGATCAGCGAGGGCTGCGACTACACCTGCTCGTTCTGCATCATCCCCACGCTGCGGGGACGGCACCGCAGCCGCAACGTCGAGGACGTCGTCGCCGAGGCGAAGGCCCTCGCCGCCCGCGGCGTGAAGGAGGTCGTCCTCGTGGCGCAGGACTCGACGCGCTACGGCCTCGACCACGGCGTCCGCGACGGGCTCGCCTATCTCCTTCGCCGCCTCGGCCGCGTCGACGGGCTGCGGTGGATCCGCGTGATGTACGCCTACCCGGCGACGCTCTCCGACCCGATCCTCGACGCGATGGCCGCCGAGGAGAAGGTCGTGAAGTACGTCGACATCCCCCTGCAGCACGCGAGCGAGGGCGTCCTTCGGCGGATGAAGCGGCCCACCGGCCGGGGCAACCTGCTCGGAATGGTCGAGCGCATCCGCGAGCGGGTGCCCGGCGTCGCGATCCGGACGTCGTTCATCGTCGGCTTTCCCGGCGAGACCGAGAAGGACTTCGAGACGCTCCTGCGCTTCGTCGAGGCCGCGAAGTTCGACAACGTCGGGGTCTTCACCTACTCCGACGAGGAGAACACGGCCTCCTACGATCTGCCGAACCGCGTTCCCGCGCGGGTGAAGCAGGCTCGCCGCCGGAAGCTGATGAGCCTGCAGAAGAAGATCAGCGCCCGGAAGAACCGGGCCCGGGTGGGCGAGCGGCTGACCGTGCTCGTCGAGGGGACGCACGCGGACTCCGACCTCCTCCTGACGGGACGCTCCGCCGGCCAGGCCCCCGAGATCGACGGGCAGGTCATCCTGAACGACGGCACGGCCGAGCCCGGGTCCTTCGTGACCGCCGAGGTGACCGAGGCGCACCCCTACGACCTGGTGGCCCGGATCGTCTAGAGGCAATCGGCAACCGGCGTCAGGGCGCCGCGGCTGGGGGCTACGCACTGAAGCGCGCCGTCCGGAGGGAGCGAGTCGCCCGGGGACGGGCGAGCGCTCGGGCTCGTTTGCCCACGACTACGGACCGATGCGCGCGGCCCGGGGGGAACGGACGATCCGGGGACGGGCGAGCGTTCGGGCTCCTTCTGCTGCCAACTTCCTTGTCTCGGGGGGGTGCTGCGCACCCCCCCGAACCCCCCCGTGAACAGAGCTTTAGTGCAGGTGATGGGTTGTGGCGGGGGCGGACAACTGCTATTATTACGGGTCTGGCTTCGGGTGCAGGACCAGAGTGGGGACGCCCACTCTTTTTTTTGGAGGCGAGAACTGACGAGGCAGGAAGGGACGCTCGAGCGGGTGAGGTCCGTCGCCCTGAGGGTGACGGGCGGCCGCGGCTTCGAGCTGGTCGACGTGGAGCTGAAGCGCGCGGGCGGCAGCGCGGTGCTTCGCCTCTTCGTGGACAAGCCCGGCGGCATCGGCCTCGACGACCTCCAGTCGGTCTCGGAGGAGGTCTCGGCCATCCTCGACGCCGAGGACCCGATCGACAGCACCTATACCCTCGAAGTCTCGTCGCCCGGCCTCGACCGTCCGCTGAAGGGCGAGGCCGACTACCGTCGCTCGGCGGGGAAGCTCGCGAAGGTGTCGAGCTACGAGCCGGTCGACGGACGCCGGCACTGGACGGGGCGGATCGTCTCCTGCGAGGACGGGGCGCTGGTCCTCGACCTCGAGAAGGAGAAGGTCACGGCGAAGGTACCGCTCGGGAAGATCTCGCACGCACGGCTCGAGGTCGAGTTCCCGGCGAAGAAACCGGAGTAGGCGAGACGACTCATGGCCAACCAGCTGCGACAGCAGATCGAGCAGATCAGCCGGGAGAAGAACATCAACCCCGACGTGATCATCGCCGCCATCGAGGACGCGATCCTGACCGCCTCGAAGAAGTACTACAAGGGCGCGGAGGACCTCCGCAGCCGCTTCAACGAGGAGACCGGCCAGATCGAGGTCTTCGCGGTGAAGCAGGTAGTCGAGGCCGTCGAGATCGCCGAGACCCAGCTCTCCCTCGAGGAGGCGGGGCGGCTGTTCCCCGGGGCGCAGATCGAGCTCGGCCAGGAGATCGAGTTCCCGAAGCCGACCGACGTGCTCGGGCGGATCGCGGCGCAGACCGCGAAGCAGGTGATCTTCCAGAAGGTCCGCGAGGCCGAGCGCGACAACGTCTACGCCGAGTACTCCGGCCGCGTCGGCGAGGTGGTGAACGGGATCGTCAAGCGGCAGGAGATGGGCGACTTCGTCGTCGACCTCGGCCGCGCCGAGGCCCTCCTGCCGCGCAAGGAGCAGAGCCGCGCCGAGTCCTACCAGACCGGCGACCGCGTGCGGGTCGCGATCGTGCGCGTCGCGAAGGCGGCGAAGGGCCCGCAGGTCATCGTGAGCCGCACCGACCCGGCTCTCCTCGTGAAGCTCTTCGAGATGGAGGTGCCCGAGATCTACGACGGCACCGTCCAGATCCGCGGGGCGGTGCGTGAGGCGGGGGAGCGGGCCAAGGTCGCGGTCGTCTCCCGCGAGCGCGACGTCGATCCCGTCGGCGCGTGCGTCGGGATGAAGGGGACCCGCGTGCAGTCGATCATCCGCGAGCTGCGCGGCGAGAAGATCGACATCGTCGAGTACAGCGACGACGCCTCGACCTTCGTGGTGAACGCCCTCTCGCCGGCCAAGGTGAGCCGCGTCTCCGTCGTCGACGAGGAGCAGCGGATCATGGAGGTCGTCGTCGAGGACAAGCAGCTCAGCCTCGCGATCGGCAAGAAGGGCCAGAACGTCCGCCTCGCGGCCAAGCTCGTCGGCTGGCGCATCGACATCAAGAGCGAGGAGGAGAAGCGGCGCGAGGTCGAGGCCGAGATGGCCCGCATGGCCCGCGCCGTCGACGAGGTCCGCAGCCTCACGCGCCACGGCATCGCCGACGCGACGGTGCAGCGGCTGGTCGACTCGGGGGTGAACGGGCTCGCCCACCTCCTCGAGCTGCCGGACGAGGAGCTCGTCGACGTCGCCGGGATCGACGCCGGCGAGCTCGAGGCGATCCGCGAAGCCGCCGCCCAGGCCCGGATCGAGTGGGACGAGCGCGACGCCGCGGCCGCGGAGGCCGACCGTCTGGCCGCGGAGCAGGCCGCCGCGGACGAGGCGCAGGCCGCCGCAGACGAGGCGCAGCCCGACGGGGAGGCCGAGGAGGCCGGCATGGCGCCGGCCCCGGCCGCCGCGGGCGAGGAGGATGGGACGGATGTCGAACGTTAGGGTCTTCAGCCTCGCGCGGGACCTGAACCTCTCGAGCCAGGAGGTCATCGACCGCCTCAAGAAGATGGGCATCGAGGCGAAGACCGCCTCGAGCTCCGTCGACGAGGACACGGCCGACAAGCTCCGGCGCGCCCTGAAGATCGACCTGCTGGCTTCCCGCAAGAAGCGTGTCTACGGGAGCGACGAGGACGAGACCGAGCGCGAGCGCATCGAGCGCGAGCAGGCCGAGAAGGTCGCGGCCGAGCGCGCCGAGCGCGAGCGGGCGGCCGAGGCCGCCCGCGAGGCCGCCGAGTTCCGGCGGACCGGCAAGCGGCGCCCGGAGCCCGAGAAGCCGGCCGACGGGACGCCGGCGGCGCTCGCCCACGCGCCCGGCGCGCCCCGCCTCGCGCCGAAGTCGGCGCACCCGATCGTCCCGCTCGACGAAGCCGAGCCGACGACCGAGGAGCCGCCGGCCGAGGCGCCGGTCGAGGTCGAAGCGGAGGCGGAGCCCGCGCTGCCCGAGCCGTCCGACGTCGCGCCGGCCCCCGAGCCGGAGCCCGGGCCCGAGCCCGAGCCGGTAGCCGCCGCGCCCGCCGCCGCGCCGCCGACGCCGGTGCCCGTCGCCCCGGTGCGCACGACGGTGACGGGGCCGCGTCTGGGCGGGCCGGTCCGGCCGATCGCGCCGCCCCCGCCTCCTCCTCCGGCGCCGGTCCCGCCGCCGGCCCCGGCTCCGCTCGCCGAGGAGACGCCGGCGGCCGTCGCAACCGCCGTCGCCCCGACGCCCGCCCGTGGCGCCCGTGGCGCCCATTCCCGCGGCCGCGCCCGCCGCGCCGCTGGCCGCCGCCTCGGCGGCGAGCACGACGCACGCGCCGCGGCCCGCGCCGCGGCCGCTGCGCCCCATCGCTCCGCCGCGGCCGATCAGTCCGCACCCGACGGTCCGGCCGGCCGGCCCGCACCCGACGAGCCCGCACCCGACGACGGGCGGGGCCCTGCCGCGCTCGCCGCACGCGACCACGCTCGCGCGCCCGGCGTCGCCGACCTCGCGTCCGCTCCCGCCGCGCCCGGGCGGGCCGCCGCCGGGCCTGCGCCCGGTCGGCCGTCCCGCGCCGCGCTCGAAGAGCAAGACGCCGGTGGTCGTCCAGCGCGAGGAGCCGAAGCGCTACTCGGGCCCGCCGCGCGACATCACGCTCACCGAGGGCGTGACGGTCAAGGAGCTCTGCGACAAGATGCCGGACGTCAAGTCGCGCGACGTGATGAAGTCCCTCATCACCCGCGGGATCATGGCGACGGTCAACCAGAGCCTCGAGCCGAAGCTCGCGATCGAGATCGCCCGCGAGTTCGGCTACGCCGCGAAGATCCAGTCGTTCGAGGACGAGCTCGTCCAGGTCCAGTCGGTCGAGAGCAAGCCCGAGGACCTCGAGTCGCGCGCGCCCGTCATCACGGTCATGGGCCACGTCGACCACGGCAAGACGTCGCTCCTCGACGCGATCCGCCAGACCGCCGTCGCGGCCGGCGAGGCGGGCGGCATCACCCAGCACATCGGTGCCTACCACGTCGACGTCGGGTCCCGCCGGGTCGTCTTCCTCGACACCCCGGGCCACGAGGCGTTCACCCTCATGCGCGCCCGCGGCGCGAAGGTCACCGACATCGTCGTGCTCGTCGTGGCGGCCGACGACGGCGTCATGCCGCAGACGCTCGAGGCCATGGACCACGCGAAGGCGGCCGGCGTGCCGATCGTGGTGGCCGTCAACAAGATCGACAAGCCGGAGGCGCAGCCCGACCGCGTGCGCCAGCAGCTCTCCGATCGCGGGTTGATGCCCGAGGAGTGGGGCGGCACCACGGTCTTCGTCAACGTCTCGGCGAAGAAGAAGCAGGGCCTCGAGCAGCTCCTCGAGATGCTGCTCCTCGTGGCCGACCTCCAGGAGTTCAAGGCCAACCCGAAGAAGGCCGCGTTCGGCACCGTCCTCGAGGCGCGCCTCGACAAGGGCCGCGGTCCGGTGGCGACCGTGCTCGTCCAGGACGGCACCCTCGGGATCGGCGACACGGTCGTGGCCGGCGCGGTGGCCGGCCGCGTGCGCGCCCTGGTCGACGACCGCGGTCAGCGCCTCAAGAAGGCCGGCCCCTCGACCCCGGTCGAGATCCTCGGCCTGCCCTCGCTGCCGGAGCCGGGGGACCAGCTCATCGGTGTGACCGACGCGCTGAAGGCCCAGTCGATCGTGAACTTCCGCCAGCTCAAGATGCGCGAGAAGGCCCTCGCCGCCTCCGCGCGCATCCGCCTCGAGGACCTCGGCCGCGCGATCGCCGAGGGCCAGCTGAAGGAGCTCGCGATCGTCCTCAAGGCCGACGTGCAGGGCTCGCTCGAGGCGGTGGCCGACCAGCTCGCCAAGCTGCCGCAGGAGAAGATCAAGATCCGCATCATCCGCCAGGGCGTCGGCGCCGTGACCGAGGGCGACGTGCTCCTCGCCGCCGCGTCGAACGCCGTCGTCATCGGCTTCAACGTGCGGCCGGAGAGGAAGGCGGCGGAGATCGCCGAGCGGGACGAGGTCGAGCTGCGCCTCTACACGATCATCTACGACGTCGCCGAGGACATGAAGAAGGCCATGGAAGGCCTTCTCGAGCCGACGATCCGCGAGGTGCGGCTCGGCGCGGCCGAGGTGCGCGACACCTTCAAGATCTCGAAGGTCGGCACGATCGCCGGATGCTACGTCCAGGACGGCCGCGTCACCCGCACGGCGAGCGTCCGCCTCCTGCGCGACAACGTGGTCATCTTCACCGGCAAGGTGTCCTCCCTGAAGCGGTTCAAGGACGACGCCTCCGAGGTGAAGACCGGCCTCGAGTGCGGCATCGGCATCGCCAACTACAACGACATCAAGCCCGGCGACGTCATCGAGTTCTTCACGACCGAGAAGGTGAAG
>JAXLRD010000018.1:0-120675 GCA_046331285.1 Vicinamibacteria bacterium | reverse complement strand
CGGCGCGCGTGTCCGTCCGGGAGGAGATGCGCCGCAACCTGATGCGCAAGCTCCAGGCGAAGGAGGCGCTCTTCCCCGGCATCCTCGGCTACGAGGACTCCGTGATCCCGCAGGTCGCGAACGCGGTCCTCTCGCGGCACAACATGATCCTGCTCGGCCTGCGCGGCCAGGCGAAGAGCCGCATCCTCCGGGCCCTCACGAGCCTCCTCGACGAGGCGGTCCCGGTCGTGGCCGGCTGCGAGATCAACGACGACCCCGAGGCGCCCCTCTGCAAGCGCTGCCGCGACCTGATCGCCGAGCAGGCAGAGGCGACGCCCGTCGCGTGGCTCGGCCGCGACGCGCGCTACGTCGAGAAGCTCGCGACGCCCGACGTGACGATCGCCGACATCATCGGCGACGTCGACCCGATCCGCGCCGCGCGGGGCGGCCTCGACCTCGCGAGCGAGCTGACGATGCACTACGGTCTCCTGCCGCGCGCGCACCGGGGGATCTTCGCCCTCAACGAGCTGCCCGACCTCGCCGGGCGCATCCAGGTGGGCCTCTTCAACATCCTCCAGGAGGGCGACGTCCAGATCAAAGGCTACCCGGTGCGCCTGCCGATCGACGTCTGCATGGTCTTCACCGCGAACCCCGAGGACTACACCGCCCGCGGCAAGATCATCACGCCGCTCAAGGACCGCATCGGCAGCGAGATCCGCACGCACTACCCGACGAGCCTCGAGCACGGCGTCGCGATCACCGCCCAGGAGGCGTGGACCGACCGCGAGCCGGGCCTCCTCGTCCCGCGCTACGTGCGCGAGGTGGTCGAGGGGATCGCCTTCGCCGCGCGGCGCGACAAGAAGATCGACCGCCGCAGCGGCGTCTCGCAGCGCCTGCCGATCAGTGCCCTCGAGAACGCGGTCAGCAACGCCGAGCGGCGCGCGCTCCTCGCCGGCGAGACCCCGATCGTCCCGCGCATCTCCGACGTCTACGCCTCGCTGCCGTCGCTCACCGGCAAGTTCGAGCTCGAGTACGAGGGCGAGCTGATGGGCGCCGAGAACGTGGCCCGCGAGCTGATCCGCGAGGCGGTGGGCGAGGTGTTCTCGACGGTCCTCGGCTCGGTGAGCTTCCGGCAGACGGTGCGCTTCTTCGAGGAGGGGGGCTCGCTCCGCATCAAGGAGGGCTCGCCGGCCCGCGAGGTCCTCGACCAGCTCCGCCGCGTGCCCGAGGTGCTCGACCACCTCGAGGCCCTCGGCGCGCTTCCCGACTCGCCGGCGCCCGTCCGCGCCGCGGCCGCGGAGTTCGTCCTCGAGGGCCTGTGGGCCCAGAAGAAGATCGGCCGCAGCGACGACCGCGGCTTCGTCGCGCCGGAGCGCCGGGGCGAGGGGGAGCTCGACCTCGAGCGGCTCGAGCGGCTGAGGAAGCTCAAGAAGCAGGTCAACTGATGGCCATCGTCCGGTACCACAAGTACGTCGGCGAGCTCTGGCAGGACCTCGACCTCGAGGACCTCGTCGACGAGCTGTCCGACTTCTTCCTGCAGTCGGGCTTCGGGCAGGAAGTCGACGAGTGGGACGAGGACAGCCTCCAGTCGCTCCACGACGCGATCCTCGACGCGGTTCTCCGCCGCGGGCTCCTCTCGGAGGAGGACCTGCAGAAGCTGATGACGGAGCAGGAGACGCTCGATCAGTTCCTCCAGAAGGTGGTCGAGCGGCTGCTGCGCGAGGGCTACCTGCGCTCGAGCGAGGCCCAGCCCTTCCACGACCCGACCGGCGGCGGCGGCGAGGGGCCGGGCGGCAAGCCGGTGAAGTTCGAGCTGACCGAGAAGGCGGTCGACTTCCTCGGCTTCCGCGCGCTGCGGGACCTCCTCGGCTCCGTGGGCCGCTCGTCCTTCGGCCGCCACGACACCCGCGAGGTCGCGACGGGCGTCGAGGCGTCGGGCCCGTCGAAGGAGTGGGAGTTCGGCGACACGATGAACCTCGACGTGTCCGGCACGCTCCTCAACGCCATCGCCCGCGAGGGGCTCCGGGTGCCGCTCGACGTCGACTACCGCGACCTGCAGGTGCGGCAGTCGGAGTACCAGTCCTCGTGCGCGACCGTCGTCATGCTCGACTGCTCGCACAGCATGATCCTCTACGGCGAGGACCGCTTCACCCCGGCGAAGCGCGTGGCCCTCGCCCTGTCGCACCTCCTGCGCACGCAGTACCCGGGCGACACGCTGCATCTCGTCCTCTTCCACGACTCCGCGGAGGAGGTGCCGCTCTCCCAGCTCGCGCGGGTGCGGGTCGGACCGCACTACACGAACACCCGCGAGGGCCTTCGCGTCGCGCAGCGGATCCTGGCCCGCGAGCGCAAGGACATGAAGCAGATCGTGATGATCACCGACGGCAAGCCGTCGGCGCTCACCGAGGACGACGGGCGGATCTACCGCAACCCCTTCGGCCTCGACGCCCGCGTCGTCGCCCTGACGCTCAAGGAAGTGGCGAACTGCCGCCGCCAGGGCATCCTCGTGAACACCTTCATGCTCGCCCGCGACCGCGAGCTCGTGGCGTTCGTCAAGAAGGTGACCGAGATGTGCCGCGGCAAGGCCTACTTCACGAACCCGTACAGCCTCGGCCAGTACGTCCTCATGGACTTCCTGAACAAGAAGGTCCGCAAGGTGCACTGAGCGGCTGGAGTCGGATCTCGACCGTGCCTGGCTGCGGAGCACGCGTCGAGATCGGACCCCAGCCGCTACCGCGCGAGCCCGTGGCCGACCGGGAAGAGGCCCGGGATCGAGATCGGCAGCTTCCCGCCGATCGGCGCCTCGCCGCAGAGCGCGCGCACGGCCGCGACCTCGGGCGCGTCGCCGAGCTCGTAGGTCAGCATCATCGCCGGCACCTTCGGCGCGAGGGCCGCCATGTACGGGTTGCCGAAGGCGATCGCGACGAAGGGCCGCTTCGGGTCGGCGGCGAGCTGCTCGACGAGGCCCTCCTGGGCGGGCGAGAGGTCCATGCGCCCGCTCGCGGAGGCCACGCGCACGAACGTCGCGGCGACGACGAGGTCGGAGCGGCGCGCGAGCGCCTTCACGAGGTCCACCTCGCCGGCCGTCGCGCGGTCGTTGACCTCGACGGCCGTGAGGTCCGGGAAGCGCTTGCGCAGCTCCGGGATGAGGAGCCGGCCGGGAGGGCCCTCGCGCCAGCCGCTCGCGTAGTCGACGAGCGAGAGGAGGAGCACCTTCGTCCCCGGCGCGGGGCGCAGGGGCACGAGCGAGCGGTCGTCCTTCACGAGCGTGATCGCGCGGGCCGCCACTTCCTCGGCGACCGCCGTGTTCCTTCGCCCGCCGAGGGACGCCGGGACCGCCTCCACGTCGACGAGGCGCGCGCGGTCGAGGCCGAGCTTCGCCTTGGCGCGCAGGATCCTTTCGACGGAGCGGTCGATCTCGTCCTTTGCGATCTCACCGCGGTCGATCGCCGCGCGGATGCCCCGCAGCGCCGCCTCGGGGTCGGGCGGGTCGAGGACGACGTCGACGCCGGCGGCCACCGCCAGGCCGGCCGCGGCCTCGTCGCCGAAGCCCTTGCCGATCGCCTTCATCGACATCGAGTCCGTGAAGACGAGGCCGTCGAAGCCGAGCTCCTTCCGCAGCAGGCCGGTGAGGATCGGCCGGCTGAGCGTCGCCGGCCGGCCCGGCGTCGGGTCGAGCGCCGGCATCCGGATGTGCGTCGACATCACGGCGTCGATCCCCGCCGCGATCGCCGCCTTGAACGGCACGAGCTCGACCGCGTCGAGCGCCGCGCGTGGCTTGTCGACGACCGCGAGGTCGAGGTGCGTGTCGACGGCGGTGTCGCCGTGGCCGGGGAAGTGCTTGGCCGTCGAGAGCATCCCGCCCTTCTGGATGCCCTTCATGTACGCGACCCCCATCTCGGCGACGAGGGCCGGGTCCTCGCCGAACGAGCGCACGTTGATGACGGGGTTGCGCGGGTTGTTGTTGACGTCGACGACCGGGTAGAAGAAGACGTGCACGCCGAGCGAGCGGCCCTCGCGGGCGGCGAGCTCGCCCGCACGCTCGGCGAGGGCGGGGTCGCGGCTCGCGCCGAGGGCCATCGCTCGCGGCAGCCGCGTGGCGCTGTCCACGATGTAGCCCGCGCCGCCCTCGAAGTCGGCCGTGAACAGCAGCGGCAGCTTCGACGTGCGCTGCAGGTGGTTCAGCAGCACGGCCACCGCCAGCGGGTTCGCCTTCGTCGCGCGCCCGCCGGAGGTGCCGTAGACGGGGTTGAGGAGGGCCGACGGCAGCGGCTCCGCGCCGCCGAACACGTGGAAGCCGCCCACGCGACCCTCGCGCACCAGCCGGTCGAGCTTCTCGTACGCGTCGCTGTCGACCGGCGTGTAGACGCCGTTCAGTCCGGGCACGACGAGCTGGCCGATCTTCTCGTCGAGCGTCAGCGCGGCCAGCGTCTTCTTCACCCACCGGTCGGCGGCGCGCTGCGCCGCGGCGGCCGCGCGGGCGTCGGGCTTCGGGGCGGACGACCGAGGCGCCGGGGCGGTCGGGGTGGCCGAAGCCGCGGCCGAGGCGAGCAGGAGGAAGGCGAGCGTTCGTCTCATCACACCGCGATTCTAGACCCCGGTGACCGGACGGGCCCGGGGCCGTGCTACGGCGCGAAGCGGAGCGTGCCGAAGCAGCGCGGCAGGTGGAAGTTGAGCGCGTCGACCGGCGACCACGAGGCCCAGTGCGGGTGCGAGGTGCGGTCGCCGCACTTGAAGAGGTTCGCGCGCCACTCCCGGCCGGCGAGCGGACCGATCGGCCCGACGCAGCCCTCGAGGACCGCGGTCGGCAGGAAGAACGCCATCTCCCACGCGAGCGGGGCGTCGATCTCCGGGTCGACGATCGCCGGCAGGGTGCCGCGGGTGAGGACCCGCCGCCCCTCGTCCTCGCGCAGTCGGCGGAACGCGGCAAAGCCGTCCTTCGTCCGTCGCTCGTCGGTGACGTGGGACAGGAGCGTCGCGCCGCCGCAGTTCATCTCGAGGTTCACGTAGCCGCGGTCGGCCTTCGGCTGCACGAAGATCTCGACACAGCTGTCCTCGTAGACCGGATCCTGAAACGATCGGTGCACGCATCGTACATACCGGTCCTCGACGCGGAAGATCCCGAGGAGGCCGGCGTCGGTGTACGCCAGTCGAGCCTGGGTGCGCGGGCGATGGCCGCTGCTTTCCGGCCGAAATGAGGCGATCTCGACGGCTTCCGCCCCTGCCCAGCCCGCGTCGTCCCAGGAGTCGGACACGGAAAGCCCCGCGGGAGCCGGGCGAACGGTGCAGGTCAGCATCGGAGGATCTTACATTTTGCCAATGGCCAGCGATAGTTGATGCGGCGGAGCTCACCTGTGTTCTACTAGCGCGCACGTGGACAACGGAGATCGACCCCCCCGCCGCGCCGCGCGTCGTGCGCCGAAGCACCCCGTCAGCGTGGCCGCCGAGGCCGAGCACGGAGGTGTCGCCGGGGAAGCCCTCAATCTCTCGGAGGGCGGCGCCTGCGTCGCGATCGACGACGCGATCTTCGACGTCGGGGACGAGCTGATCCTCTACCTGCACTTCAGCCAGAACCAGCGCCTCGTGCCGGCCACGGCCCGCGTCGTCTGGACGGCGCCCGCGAACGGTCACCGATCCCGCTGCGGGCTCGAGTGGACCCACCAGGGCCCGCAGCGGGACTGGATCGGCTGGCTGTCCGAGGCGTAGCCCCGGCTACTTCACCACGTTGCCGTCGGCGTCGATCGCGCGGATCTCGCCGAGGCCCAGCTCTCGAAGCCCCGGCTCGATCTTCGCGCGGTCACCGGCGATGACCCACACGAGCTTGTCGGGCTGGACCGCGCTCGCCGCGGCCGTGACGTCCGTGGCGGAGACCGCGCGCACCTTCGCCGCGAAGCCGTCGTAGTACCGGTCGTCGAAGCCGAAGCGGACGATCTCGGCGATCGAGCCGAGGACCGCGGCTGAGGTCTCCCACTGGCCCGGCAGGCTGAGCGTCATGTTGTCGCGGGCCGCCGCGAGCTCCTCGGGCGTCACGGGACGCTCGCCGCGGATGCCCTTGAGCTCCTTCAGCAGCTCCTGCACGGACTCCTTCGTCTTGTCCGTCTGCACCGGCGCGTAGGCGAGGAACGGCCGCGGGCCCTTCGCGTCCCAGAAGAGCGTGCCGGCGCCGTAGGACCAGTGCTTGTCCTCGCGCAGGTTCATGTTCACCCGCGAGGTGAACTGCCCGCCGAGCATCGTGTTCATCACCTGCTGGGCGATGTCCTGCGGGTTCGCCCGCGGAGACGCCGCGTGGCCGCAGAGGATCGTCGACTGCAGGGCGCCCGGCCGGTCGTAGACGTAGACGGCGTCCGTCGCCTTCGGCGTCACCGCGCTCACCGTCTTCTTCGGCGCGCTGCCCGCCTTCCAGGCGGCGAAGGCGGCCTCGAGCTTCGGGCGGATCTCGGCGAGCGTCGTGTCGCCGACGACGATGAGCGTGGCGTTGCCCGGCTTGAACCAGGCCTCGTGCCACCGCACGACGTCGTCGCGCGTGATCTTCTCGACGGTCGCCGCGTAGCCCGAGCCGGTGAGCGGGACGGAGTACGCGTGGCCGGTCCCGTAGATGAACCGGGGCAGCACGCGGAGGGCCATGCCGAACGGCTGGGCGCCCTCCTGCTGGATGGCCGCGAGCTGCTGGCGCTTCAGCCGGTCGAGCTCCTTCTGCGGGAAGGACGGGCTCAGAACCACGTCGGCGAAGATCGCGAGCGACGGGTCGAGGTTCGCCTTGAGGGCCGAGAGGCTGACGGAGGTCGAGTCGAGGTCCGAGCCCGTCGTGAGCTGGGCCCCGAGCCGCTGGAGCTCGTCGCTGATCTCGAGCGAGGCGCGCGTCTTCGTGCCCTCGTCGAGCATGTCGCCGGCGAGGCGGGCGGTGCCCGGAGCGGCCTGGTCCGCGGCGTAGCCGGCGTCGACGAGCAGGTTCATCCGGACGACCGGGATCTCGTGCCGCTCGGCCACGACGAGCTTCAGGCCGTTCGGCAGGGTGGCGCGCTGGAAGGCGGGAAGCCGGCCCTCCGGCGCCGGTCCCGGCGTCGGGCGCGTCTTGCGGTCGGCCCCGCCCGGGCCCGCGGCGAGCTGCGGGAACGGGTGCACCTCGAGCGCGTAGACGCCGTCCGACAGCCAGCGTCGCGCGGCGGCCGCGAGCTCGGCCGGCGTCGCGGCCTGCACGCGCTGGAGCTGCGTGCGGTAGAAGTCGGGCCGGCCGCCCCAGACCTGGCTCTGCGCGAGGACGTCCGACTTGCCGCCGAAGCCGCCGATCCTCTCCACGCCGCGCACGAAGCCGGCGAGCTGCTCCGTCTTCGCGCGCTCCACCTCCTCGGCCGTCGGCCCGTCCTTCAGCAGGCGCGCGATCTCCTCGTCGACCGCCTTCTCGACCGCGGCGAGGTCGCCGCCCGGCCGCGCGGTGGCGCGCACGACGAACGTGCTGCCGATCTCCGACGATCCCTGGTACGCCGCGACGTCGGTCGCGATCTGGTCCGTGTAGACGAGCCGCTTGTACAGCCGCGAGCTCTTGCCCGACGTCAGCACCCGCGCGACGAGCCTCAGCGCGTCGTCCTCCGGCGCGCCCCACTGCGGCGTGTTCCACACCTTGTAGATCCGAGACTGCGGCACCCGGTCCTGCAGCGTCTGGCGGTGCTCGCCCGTGCGGGGGGCGACCCACGCGTCGTGCTTCGCGATCGGCGGGCCCGGCGGGATGTCGCCGAAGTACTTCTCGACCCGCGCCTTCACGTCCTCGGCCTTCACGTCGCCGGCCACGACGAGGACGGCGTTCTGCGGGCCGTAGTAGGTCTTGAACCACTCCTTCACGTCGTCGAGCGAGGCGGCGTTGAGGTCCTCCATCGAGCCGATGACCGTCCACGAGTACGGGTGGCCCTTCGGGTAGACCGCGGTCTGGATGAGCTCCTCGACCTGGCCGTAGGGCTCGTTCTCACCCTGCCGCTTCTCGTTCTGGACGACCCCGCGCTGCTCGTCGAGCTTCGCCTGGGTGATCGCGCCGACGAGATGTCCCATGCGGTCCGACTCCATCCACAGGACGGTGTCGAGGGCGCTCACCGGCACGTTCTGGAAGTAGTTGGTGCGGTCCTCGTTCGTCGTGCCGTTGAGGTCGGTCGCGCCGATCTTCTCGAGGACCTTGAAGTAGTCGTCGTTGAAGTTCTCGGAGCCGTTGAACATCAGGTGCTCGAAGAGGTGGGCGAAGCCGGTCTTGCCGGCCTTCTCGTTCTTCGAGCCGACGTGGTACCAGACGTTCACCGCCGCGATCGGGGCCTTGTGGTCCTCGTGGACGATGAGCGTGAGGCCGTTCGACAGGACGTACTTCTGGAAGGCGATCTCGGGAACCGCGACCTCGGCCGCGCACAGCAGGGGCGCGGGCAGGAGGGCGATCGCCGCGGCGAGGAGGAGTTTCGGCCGCATGGGCACCTCGTTGGATGGAGAGTGTTTCTCTTTCGGCGACGGCCATTCTAGCGCCCGGGGAGAGAGGCGGGAGGCCGCCTTCAAATTCTTGAACGGCCGCGTCGCATCCGGCCGCGTGATACTTTCGACGCCTCACCGTACATACAGGCGGCATGGGCGGCGTGCGCATTCTCGAGTGGCTCTCCCCGGCGGCGGCGACGGAGGCGGTCGACTGGGACCACGTCTTCCGCGACGAGCTGCCGCGGGTTCTCGGCTACTTCCGCTACCGCGGGTTCGACCGCGCGACGGCGGAGGACCTGACCTCGGCGACCTTCGAGAAGGCCTGGCGCGCCCGCGACCGCTACCGCCGCGACCGCGCCGCGGTCTCGACCTGGCTCGCCTCGATCGCCCGCAACACGGCGATCGACCACCTGCGGCGGCCGCGGCTCGACGTCCCGCTCGACGAGCGGACGGACGCGGCCTCCCCGGACACGCCGGAGACGGAGGCGCTCCGCGCGTCGGAGAGGCGGCGGCTCGCGCGCCTCCTCGCCGCGCTGCCGGAGCGCGAGCGCGAGGTCGTGGCGCTCAAGTACGGGGCGGGCGCCACCAACCGTGCCATCGCGAGGCTCACGGGCATAGGCGAGTCGAACGTGGGGACGATCCTGCACCGCACGGTCGCCGCGCTGCGCGCGCGGTGGCACGAGACCGAAGGAGGAGAACGGTGAGCGACGATTTCCTTTCCTCGCTGCGCGAGGAGCCGCGGCCGGAGTTCGAGCGCGAGCTGCGCGGCCGCCTGCGGGCGATCGACGAGGAGCGCGCCGCGGCCGCCGCGCCGCGGCCGCGCCGGCTCGTGCCCGCGTTCGCCGGGGCGGCCGCCGTCTTCCTCGTGGCCTTCGCCGTCTCGTTCGAGCCCGTGCGCGCCGCGGCGCGCGAGTTCCTCGACCTCTTCCGCGTGCAGCGCTTCGCCGCGGTGAAGGTGGATCCCGCGCGCCTCGCCGCGCTCCAGAAGTCCGGCCTCGACCTCGGGAGCCTCGTCGGAGGCCAGGTCGAGGTGGTCGTGAAGCCGGTCGCGCCGGTGGCCGTGAACAGCCCCGAGGCGGGTGCTCTGGACGCGGGCCTGACGGCCCGCCAGCCCGCTTCGCTGCCGGCCGGCTACGCGCTCGCGGGCGCGGCCGTGGCCCGGCCCGGCGAGTTCCGCGTGCGGCTCGACGCCGCGAAGCTCCGCTCGCTCGCGGAGGTCGCCGGCGCCGACGAGATCGACGTGCCGGACCACTGGACCGGCGCGACGATGGACGTGCAGGTCCCGCCCGTCCTCGTGACCCGCTACGCGAAGGAGGGCGCCGCGGCCGGCGCCGGCTACGTGCTCCTCCAGGCCCGCAGCCCGGAGATCGAGCTGCCCGAGGGCGTCGAGCTCGCGACGCTCGGCCGGCTCGCGCTGCGCGTCGGCGGCATGAGCGCCGAGGAGGCGCTGGCCTTCTCGCAGCGGGTCGACTGGCGCAGCACGCTGCTCGTGCCCGTGCCGATGGCGCGCGCCAACTACCGCGAGGTCGAGGTGCGCGGCCGTTCCGCTCTCCTCGTGACGTCGCAGGGGCCCGCGCCCGCCGACGGCTCGAAGCGGGCGGCCTGGAGCTCGCTCCTCCTGTGGTCGGAAGGCGCGCAGGTCTACGCGCTCCAGGGCCCGGGCGGCGGCCTCGAGCTCCTCGAGATGGCCCAGACGCTAGAGTAGGGCGCCATGGCCGAGCCCGCCCTCGAGGTCCGCGCGCTCCGCAAGGACTTCGGCGCCGCGACGGCGGTCCGGGACCTCACCCTGTCCGTGCCGAGGGGTGAGGTCTTCGGCTTCCTCGGGCCGAACGGCGCCGGGAAGACGACGTCGATCAAGATGCTCCTCGGCCTCGTGCGCCCGACGTCGGGCGGCGGCCGGCTCCTCGGCGAGCCCCTCGGCAGCGTGCGCGCCCGCGCCCGCGTCGGCTACCTGCCCGAGCACTTCGCCTTCCACGAGTGGCTCACCGGCCGCGAGCTGCTGCGCTTCCACGGGCGCCTCCTCGGGCTCTCGGGCGCTCCGCTCGAGTCGCGGATCGAGGCGCTCCTGGCCCGGGTCGAGCTGGCGGGCGCCGCCGGCCGGCCCCTGCGCGAGTACAGCAAGGGCATGAGGCAGCGGGCCGGGCTCGCGCAGGCGCTCCTCGGCCGGCCGGAGATCGTGTTCCTCGACGAGCCGACCTCCGGCCTCGACCCCCTCGGCCGGAGGCTGGTGCGCGACGTCATCCGCGACCTCAAGGCCGAGGGCACGGCCGTCTTCCTGAACTCCCACCTCCTCGGCGAGGTGGAGGTCACCTGCGACCGCGTCGCGTTCGTGAAGGCCGGCCGCGTCGTGCGCGAGAGGGCCCTGGGCGAGGCCGAGCGGGACCTCGTCGTGGAGCTCCGGCTCGACCGGCCCGCGGCGCCGCTCGTCCAGGGCCTCGGGAGCTTCGGCCGGGACGCGCGGGCCGACGGCGACCGCGCGAGCCTGCGCGTGGACGACGAGTCGCGCCTCCCCGAGCTGAGCCGCTGGCTCGCGGGTCAGGGCATCGGCCTCTACCGCCTCGCGGCGCGCCGCTCGTCGCTCGAGGAGGTGTTCCTGGAGGTGATGGGGTGAGGGGCGTCCTCGTCGTCGCTCACCTCACCCTCGCCGAGGCGCGCCGCCGGCGGATCCTCGCCGCGGCCGTCGCCCTCGGCCTCGCGTTCGTCGCGGTCTTCGCGGTCGGCCTCCACTTCATCGCGCGCGACCTCGGCCGCGCCGGCGCGTCCGGGCCGTCGCGGCTCGTCGCGCTCGCGGCGGTGACGATGGCCGCGCTGTACGCGGCCAACTTCCTCGTGGTGATGACGTCCGTGCTCGTCACGATCGACACCCTCTCGGGCGAGATCGGCTCCGGGGTGATCGAGACGCTGTGCACGAAGCCCCGCGCCCGCGCGAGCGTCGTCCTCGGCAAGTGGCTGGGCTGCCTCGCGCTCCTCGCCGTGTACGCGACCGTGCTCTGCGGAGGGGTCCTGCTCGTGGCGCGGCTCGTCGGCGGCTTCGTGCCGCCGAACGCGCTCCGGGGCGCGCTCCTCATCCTCTTCGAGGGCGCCGTCCTCCTCACGCTGGCCCTCGCCCTGGGGACGCGCCTCGCGACGCTCGCGAACGGCGTGACCGTGTTCGGCCTGTTCGGCCTCGCCTTCGTCGGCGGCTGGGTGGAGCAGATCGGGACGTACGCCGGGAACCCGTCGGCCCGCTACATCGGCATCGCCACGAGCCTGCTCGTGCCGAGCGAGTCGCTGTGGCAGCTCGCCTCGTACCAGATGCAGCCCGCGCTCGTGCGCGACCTCGGCTTCAACCCGTTCGTGCCCGTCTCGGTGCCGAGCGCGGCGATGGTCGCCTGGGCCGGGCTGCACGTCGCGGCGACGCTGGCCCTCGCGGTGTGGTCGTTCTCGCGGCGGGACCTGTAGCGGCGGCTCTAGCGCGAGCCGACGGCGGCCACGGCCCGGACCTCTTCGTACATCGCGAGGACGTTCTCGGTGGGGGTCCGGGCCTGGATGTTGTGGACGGTGTTGAAGACGAGGCCGCCGCCCGCGCCGAGCACGCGCACGCGCTCCCGGACCTCGGCCCGCACCTCCGCGGCCGTGCCGAACGGCAGCGTCTTCTGCGTGTCGACGCCGCCGCCCCAGAACACCAGCTTGTCGCCGTACTTCTGCTTGAGCACGGCCGCGTCCATGCCGGCCGCGGAGCACTGCACGGGGTTCAGGATGTCGAGCCCCATGTCGACGAAGTCGTCGAGGAGCGGGGCCACGGCGCCGCACGAGTGGTAGAAGATCTTCCACGGCGTGTGCTCGTGGACCCACGCGTTGAGCGTCGCGAAGAGCGGCTTCCACAGCTCGCGGAAGAGCTTCGGCGAGCACAGCGGCCGCTGCTGGCCGCCGAAGTCGGTGCCGCTCATCACGAGCACCTCGATGCGGTCGCCCATCACCTGGCGGTAGAGCTCGAGGTTCGCGAGCGCGACCTCCGCCTGGATCGCGAAGATCCCGCGGATGTAGTCCTGGTGCGTGATCAGGTACTCGTACCAGAGGTTCGGGTCGCGCATCCCCTTGGGATCCGTGAGCCCCGGCCCCGGCACGTGCGCGATGTCGCCGATCCCGCCCTGCCAGAAGTTGCCGACGAGCGCGTACTCGGTCTCGGCGTGGAGCCGGCGCGACTCGTCCTCGAAGTACCGCAGGTCCGCCTCGGAGTACGGCGTGAACTGCTCACGCCACTCCTCGGGGTCGAGCCGCTCCTCGTCGATCGGCTTCTGGCGGACGATCGAGTCGAAGTAGTAGCCGTTCTTCGGCAGGCGGGCCGACGGCGCGGCGGTCCGGTCGCCCTTCGGGTAGATGAGGGTGTCGCCCTTCTCGTCGACGTCCACCTGGAAGTCGCCGGGGACGAGGCCGGGCGTGCCGTCGGGCAGCGTCCACGGCTTCCAGCCCTCGTTGCGGAAGCCGAACATGTTCGTCGGGTTCCAGATGCCGATCGTGTCGACGCCGAGGGCGCGGCGCACGGGCTCCTCGACCTCGGCCAGGATCTGGAACGGCTCGCCGACGGTGACCGGCCCCGTGCCGAGGCCGAGGGCCTCGCGGACGCGGTGGTAGGTGCTCGCGGCGATGCCGGTGACGGGCGTGCTGCCGAGGTCGATGGGCGGGCGGTCCGTCGCCTCGTGGCGGAGCGCTTTCCTGACCCTCTCGCGGGAGTTCATGACGGCCTCCGTGGGCCTGCGGGGCTCGGCCTTTCTACGCGGTGACTCCGACGAGCCGGCGGGCGAGGGCGACGGCGCCGGCCGCGTCCTCGGCGTAGCCGTCGGCGCCGATCTCGGTCGCGAGCTTCCCGTTCACGGGCGCGCCCCCGACCATCACGCCGACCTTGTCGCGCAGGCCCTGGGTCGTGAGCGCGTCGATCGTCACCTTCATGTTCGGCAGCGTCGTGGTGAGGAGCGCCGAGAGCGCGACGAGGTTCACTCCGCCCTGCTTCACCGCGTCGACGAACTTCTCGGGGGTCACGTCGACGCCGAGGTCGACGACCTCGAAGCCCGCGCCCTCGAGCATCATGCACACGAGGTTCTTGCCGATGTCGTGGAGGTCGCCCTTCACCGTGCCGGCCACGACGCGGCCGGCCGGCTTCACGTCGGTGGCGACGAGCTTCGGCCGGAGGATGGCGAGCGCCTCCTTCATCGCGCGGGCGGAGATGAGCATCTCCGGCAGGAAGTAGTCGCCGCACTCGTAGCGCCGGCCGACCTCGTCCATCGCCGGGATCATGACCTCGCGCAGGATGGCGCCGGGCTCGCCGCCCGCGTCGAGCGCCTGCTGCACGGCCTTCGCGGCGTCCTTCGCGAGGCCCTCCTCGATGGCCTTCTTCAGTGCGGCGCGAGCCTCGTCCATGGCGTCCTCCGCCGCGAATGCTACCCCGGCGGCGGTCGGTCGTCCTGAGGCATGTGATCCGGTCGCGCGGATTGGCAGCTCGGGGCGAGCCGATTGACTGGCCGGGGCCCGGGCCCTAGCCTGTGCGTTCCATGGCACGGCCGGACGGCGACCGCTCCCTGCTGCACGACGTCCTCACGAGCCGGGTCTACGACGTGGCCCGGGAGACCCCGCTCGAGGCGGCGCCGCGGCTGTCGCGCCGGCTCGGGGCGACGGTTCTCCTCAAGCGGGAGGACCTCCAGCCCGTCTTCAGCTTCAAGCTGCGCGGCGCCTACAACAAGGTCGCGCACCTGACGCAGGCCGAGCGGGACCGCGGCGTCATCACCGCGAGCGCCGGGAACCACGCGCAGGGCGTCGCCTACTCGGCCCGCCACCTCGGCCTGCGCGCGGTGATCGTCATGCCGCGCACGACGCCGGAGATCAAGGTCGAGGCGGTCCAGTCGATGGGCGCGGAGGTGGTGCTCGAGGGCGACAGCTACTCGGACGCCCAGGCCCACTGCGACAAGCTCGCCGTCGAGCTCGGCCTCTCCTTCGTCCACCCGTTCGACGACCCCCTGGTCATCGCCGGCCAGGGCACGATCGGCGAGGAGATCCTGCGCCAGGCGCACGGGCGGCTCGACGCGGTCTTCGTCCCCGTCGGCGGCGGCGGCCTCCTCGCCGGCGTCGCCGGCTACATCAAGGCCCTGATGCCGAAGGTGCGCGTGTTCGGCGTCGAGCCCGTCGACTCCGACGCGATGTTCCGCTCGCTCGCGGCGGGGGAGCGGGTGCGCCTCGACCACCCCGGGCTCTTCGCGGACGGCGTCGCGGTGCGGCAGGTCGGCGCCTGCACGTTCGACTGGGCGCGGCGGGCGTGCGACGGCGTCGTGCGCGTCTCGAACGACGCGATCTGCGCCGCGATCAAGGACGTGTTCGACGAGACGCGCAGCGTCATGGAGCCGGCCGGCGCCCTCTCGGTCGCGGGGCTCAAGCAGTGGGCCGAGGAGCACGGGGGAGTCGCCGAGCGCCGGCTGGTCGCGATCCTCTCCGGCGCCAACATGAACTTCGACCGGCTGCGCTTCGTCTCCGAGCGGGCCGAGGTCGGCGAGGCGCGCGAGGCGCTCCTCGGGGTGACCATCCCCGAGCGGCCGGGGGCCTTCCGCGAGTTCTGCTCCGTCCTCGGCCGCCGCGTCGTCACCGAGTTCAACTACCGGCTCGCCGGCCGCGCCGAGGCCCACATCTTCGTCGGCCTCAAGACCGCGTCGCGCGCCGACGCGGCGGCCGTGGCGGCCGAGCTCGCCGGCCGCGGCTACCCGACGGTCGACCTCACCGACAACGAGATGGCGAAGCTGCACGTGCGCCACATGGTCGGCGGCCGCGCGTCCGACGCGCGCGACGAGCGGCTCTTCCGCTTCGAGTTCCCGGAGCGGCCGGGCGCCCTCATGCAGTTCCTCGAGACGCTCGGCGGCCGCTTCAACATCAGCCTGTTCCACTACCGCAACCACGGCGCCGACTTCGGCCGCGTCCTGTGCGCCTTCGAGGTCCCGGAGGCCCAGCTCGGGGAGCTCCGCGAGTTCCTCGAGCGCCTCGGCTACCCGAGCACGCGGGAAGAGGACAACGCCGCCTACCGGCTGTTCCTCGCCGGCAGCTGAGACCGGCTCATCGCGAGGCCGCCGAGGCCGAGGGCCATGAAGATCGCGGCCTGCACCGCGACCCGCGGCCGCGCCTCGGTCCCGGCGAACGCCGACCAGAGAAAAGCCGCGCCGGCCAGCAGGATCGCCGCGTAGACGGCCCGCATGATCACGGTCGCCCGGCGCCGCGCCTCCGCCGTGTCGTCGCCGAACGAGCGGGCGAACAGCACGAGGCCCGCGGCGGCCACGGCGTCGAGGGCCGCGAACAGGAGCCAGAACAGGCGCGCCCGGGCGTCGGCCTCGGGCGTCCCGAGGGCCGGCTTCAGCATCCGCTCGTAGAGGAACGCGCCGAAGCTCGACCCGAGCAGCGAGCCGAAGACGCCGTACAGGAACGCGTATCCCATGTAGACCGCCTTGCGGTCGGCGGGGGCGACCTGCCCGACGAAGCTGTAGTACTTCGGATGGGCCGTCATCTCGCCCAGCGAGAAGACCGCGATGCCGGCCGCGAACACCCAGGCGTCGCGCGAGGCCGCGAGGAGGAGGAATCCGGCCGCCCCGATCGCCATCCCGGCCACCATCGTGGGCAGCGGCTTCCAGTCCTTGACGAGCCGGCTCACGAGCACCTGGAGCAGGATGATCGTGCCCGCGTTGATCACCGTCACGTGCTCGGCGTCGAAGGTGAATCGCCACGGCAGGCCGAGGGCGGCCAGGGCGCCGGTGACCGCCGCGCTCACCGGCGCGGCGTCCACGAAGTCGCGCAGGTACCACAGCACCGAGCCGAAGTTCTGGAAGTAGAGGACCCAGAACCCCGAGTAGACGACGATCATGAGCATGAAGCGCGAGTCGGCGAGGACCTCGGCCGCGCCCACGAGGACCTCGCGCAGGCGGCGGCCGCCACCCGCGCCCACGCCGGGCGGATCGCGGAAGGCGAAGAGCGTGGGCAGGAGCATGAGGCCCGTGTAGAGGGCCGACGCGACGAAGACGTACCGCCACGAGAAGCCCTTCAGCCAGCTCACGACGAACGGGGCGGCGAAGGCCCCGAGGTTGATCATCCAGTAGTAGAGGCCGAAGCCGAGGGCCGAGTTCGACGCGTCGGTCGTGCGGGCGATCGTGCCGGAGATGATGGGCTTGAAGAGCCCGGCCCCCGTCGCCATCACCAGGAGGGCGAGGAAGACGAGCGCGTAGCTCGAGGCCCGGCCGGAGGCGAAGTAGCCGGCCGTCAGCAGCGAGAACGCGACGATCAGCATGCGGCGGTAGCCGTAGCGGTCGGCGAGGGCGCCGCCGAGGATCGGCAGGACGTAGGTCGCCGCGTAGACGATCGACTGGAGGAACCCCACCGACTGCTCGGAGAAGCCGAGCCCGCCGTCCTCGACGCGACCGGCGAGGTAGACGGCCAGCACGGAGTTCATCCCGTAGTAGGCCGCCCGCTCGAACAGCTCCATCACGTTCGCCACCCAGAAGGTGGCGGGGAAGCCGCTCCGGTCCTTCGCGCTCGCGCTCAAGCGTTTCCTCCCACTGCCTCGCGCACCTCGCCCAGGAACCGTCGCACCTTCTCCTTCGGGTCGCCCGCGCCGAGCGTCTCGATCGGCACGTAGCCGCGGTAGCCGGCCTCGCGGATGATCCGGACGATCCTCCGCACGTCGGTCTTCTCCTCGCGGGCGCCGCGGTAGACGAGCTCCTTGAGCTGCCACGTGCAGGCGTAGGGCGCGAGCCGGGCGACCTCTTCGTACGGGTCGCCCTGGCGCAGGCTGCCGATGTCGACGTTGAGGCCGAGCCAGTCGGAGGCCACGCGCTCGCGGACCGCGAGCGTGTCGGCGGCCGTCTTCAGGAAGTCGTCGTGGTTCTGGAGGGCGATGACGACGCCGTGGCGCTCGCCCCACGCGATCGCCTCGCGCAGGCCCTGGACGAGCCAGTCGAGGCGCTCCTCGCGCGTCGGCCCCGGCGTCTGGTCGTTGCCGGCGAAGACGCGCAGGCACGGCGCGCCGAGCGTCGCGGCACGACCTCGAGACCCAGCGCTTGACGCGGTCGAGGTTTTCGGCCGCGCGCTTCGCCGCGTCCGGCAGCGTGAAGTCGTTGCGCGCGCCGGTGCCGCTGATGTCGAGGCCGTTGCGGAACGCGCGCCGCGCGATGGCGTGGGCGTACGCGGGGGGCGGCGTCCGGATAGCCGGAAGTAGTAGCCCGTCGGGTCGACCGCGTCGAAGCCAGCTCGGCGCAGAAGTCGATCACCTGCTCGAGGCTCGTCGTCCCGGCGCGCAGCGGGATCGTTGAACGAGTACAGGTTGCGCTGAGCTTCAGGGATCGTTTTCGGCGACCGGCGCGGGCCGGTGGCCGCTTCCGTGCCGCCGCCCGCTTCGCCCTTCGCGCCGGCCGTCGTCGCCGCGGCCGCGGCGGCCGCGGCGCGCAGGAACGTTCGTCGACCCGTCTCGCGCATGCCCGTCCCCCGTCGGGCCCGAGTCTACGCCGGTCCGGGAGGGTGCCCGCGCGAGGGGGCGGCGCTACCAGGCCGGCTCGAGGCCGAGCGCGGACGCGAAGCGGTCGACCGCTCCCCGCGCGGCCTCGCGGTCGCGTCGCACGACCGCGGCCGGGGCGTCCTCGTAGTGCGCGCTGAGGACCCGCAGGCGGCCTTTCGCCCGCTCGGCCTTCAGGTCGACCCGGCCGACCAGCCGCTCGCCGGCGAGCACCGGGAGGCAGTAGTAGCCGTAGACGCGCCGCGGTGCGGGCTTGAAGATCTCGAGCATCGCGTCGAACCCGAACAGGCGCTCCACGCGCCCGCGGTCCCAGAGGAGCGGGTCGAAGGGCGAGAGGAGGACGCCGCGGTCGCCGCGGGGGCGGGCCGCCTCCAGCCGGCCGGCGAGCTCGAGGTCCGACGGCCGGACCCAGCCGCTCGCCCGGCCCGCGCCCTTCTCCGGCACGACCGTGCAGGCGACGATCGCCTTCTTCTCCTGCAGCCGCCGCAGCGCGCGGTCGATCTCGCTCCGGCGGTTGCGGAGGCGCCACGTGGCGGCGAGCGTGCCGGTCGTGGCCCACCCGTGCCCGTCGAGGGCCTGCAGGAGGAGCACCTCGAGCGCCTCGGCCGCGGGCAGCGGCCGGCGGCGGAGAGGCTCCGGGATGACGCGCTCGGCGAGGTCGTAGGTGCGCTGGAAGGAGCGGCGTTCGCGGATCGCGAGCTCGCCGCTCGACCACAGCGCGGCCGCCACGCGCTTCGTGACGCCGATGTCCCACCAGCCGCGGCTCGCGCGGCCCTCCATGTCGGCCGAGCGCAGCGGGCCGTCCTCGCGGATCCTCCGCCGCAGCTCGGCCGCGACCTTCGGGTGCTTGCCGACGACGTCGCCCCACCACGGGTGATGGCGGAACTCGCGCCGCCGGAACTCGAAGGCGGGGTAGAGGGCCATCGGGATCCAGCTCGCCTCGTGGCCCCAGTACTCGAAGACCGGCGCGCCCGGCCGCAGGAGCTCCTCGCCGACCGCGGGATCGAGGCCCTCGAGCCGCGAGAGGAGCACGATCGCGTGGCTGCGCGCGCCCGCGACCGACACGGTGTCGAGCTGGAGGTAGCCGAAGCGCGCGAGGATCGCGTGCGCCGCCGCGAAGGCCGTGGGCCCGTGCCCGCGCGCCCGCCGGGGCAGGCCCGTCGGCTCGGGCCTCAGGAGCCCGGCGCGGGCGAGCGCCAGCCGGCGCGCCCCGCGGACGGTGAGGCCCTCCGCCGTCCCGGTTCCTCCCCTCGGCGTCATCGCACAACTATAGGAGGACGCGCCGCGGGCGCCTATCGGTCGGTCGGTCGTTCGCCGATCGTGGCGGTGAGCCACTCGATCCGCTTCGTCTTCGATCGCGTGACCATCACCTGGACGACCGTGCCCGGCGACAGGCTCGCGATCGTGCGGACGATCTCGCCTCCGTCGCGGAACGCGCTCCCGCCCGACAGCGCGACGATCTGGTCGCCCGGCCGGAAGCCGGCCGTCGCCGCCGGGCCGCCGGGCGTCACTTCCGTGACGAGCGCGCCCACCGCGCCGACGAGGCGCCGCCCCGCTTCCCTCTCGGTGACGGCCTCGAGCGACACCCCGAGCCACCCGCGCCGCACTCGGCCGAGCTCGACGAGCTGGGGCAGGGCCGCGCGCACGGCGCTCGCCGGCACGACGAACGTCCTGAGGTGGCCGTTCGCGGTGGGCGGCGCCCCGGCGGGATCCGGCTCGACCGCCGGCTCGTCCGTCAGGGCGATCCCGACGCAGCGCCCGTCGGCGTCGAGGACGGGGCTGCCCCCCGCGGTTTCGACCAGAGAGAGGTCGGTGGCCAGGAAGGTGCCCGCGCGATCGCGCCCCAGGACCTTGCCGGCCGAGGTCGTCGTCCCGTCGGTCGGCACCACAATCACCGCGGCGCCGTCCGGCAGCGCGTCGGAATCCCCGAGGCCGAGAGCGGGGGGAGCCGCTTGAGGGCGACGAGCGCGACGTCCAGGAGGACGTCGCGCCCGACGACGCGGCCCGCGGATCGTCGGCCGTCGGGCAGGGTGGCGGCGACCGTCTCCCTCGACCCGAGCCGCGACAGGACCGTGACGGCGTGCCCGGCCGCGTCGACGACCACGGCCGCCGCGAGCGGCTTCCCGTCGGCTCCGCTCGGGCGGACCGTGCTGCGCGCCGCGCGCGCCGCGGGGGTCCGGCGGCGGCGCGCTTCGCGCCTCCGCGAGCAGCCGGCGCGAGCGCGGGGGGAAGCGTCCGGGGTCGAGATCGAGGTCGGGCCGCCGCCGCAGCGCCTCCCGGAAGCTCGCCTGCGCGGCCCTCTCCTGGTCGAGGCCGGCGTACGCGAGTCCCATGTACAGGTGGGCGAGCGCGGCGTCGTCGCTCGAGTCCGGCGCCGACGACAGGCGGCGCACCACCGCATCGAGCGCCTCGGAGTCCTCCCTGCAGGTCGCCCTGCTCGACGAGGCGCACTCCGCGCGCGACTTCCGCGTCGCGGGCCGAGGGTAGAGCGTCGGACGACGCCAGGGAGAGGAGCAGGGCGATCAGGATCGGCATGGGCCTCACTCCCGCGCGGTGCCCCTGGACAGCACGCCGCCTTTCTCGGCTTTGAAGCTCCCGGCGTGGTTTTCGGACGCGACCGCTCCCTCCACCGTGGCCCGGCCGCCCGCGAGGACGAGCACCCCGTAGCCCCGGTTGTGGCGGAACTCCCCTCGCCGGGCGGTCGCGGTCCCGCCTCGCCTGACCACGAGGCCGCCGATGCGGTTGTCCTCGACGCGCGCGTCCTCGAGTTGCGCCTCGGACGAATCGAGCAGGATCCCCATCTCCTCGTTGCGGGCGACGCGGCCTCTCCGGACGGTCGCGGACGCGGCGGAGTCGAGGACGACCCCGGTGGAGGCGTGCCCGAAGACCGCGACGTCCTCCATCGCCAGCCGCGCGCCGGCGATCGCGACGATCCCCCGCCGCCCGTCGTGGTACTGGCCGCCGACGACCGCCGCTTCCGCGCCGCTCAGCGCGAGCTCGCTCGTGCCGCTCCCGGACACGTCGGCCGCCTCGATCGTGCCGTGCGCGCCCGCCTCGAGCAGGAGGCCGTGGGCCGAGGAGCGCTCGATCCGCGTCCGGCGGACCTCGAGCCGGCCGCCGCGGGCGAGAGCGCCGAAACGGCAGCGGCGCAGCGCTCCACCCTGAACGACGGCCCGCCCGCCCGTCGACGCGACGACCCCCGCGTCGGCCGCGTCGTGCACCTCCGACTCGTCGAGCACGACCGCGCCCGAGTCGCGGACGGCGACGCCGGACCGCGCGTCGCCGCCCACGTCGCACCGCCGCAGCGTCAGGTGGCCCTGCGGGACGTCCACCGCGACGGCCGCGCCGCCGCTCGTCCGCAGAGTGACGCCTTCGACCACGGCGAAGGCGAAGGCCAGGGCGATCGCGGGCGCTCCCGGGCCCTCGATCACGATCGACTCACGCGGACCGTCCCCCACCAGAACGGCCGGCCGGTCGAGGACCAGCGACTCCCGGTAGGTGCCCGGCCGGACGCGGACCCGAACCGCGCCCTCCGAGCGGATCGCGGCGGCCAGGCTGCGGAAGTCCCCGCCGCCCGCCGCGTCGACGACGAGCTGCCGCGTGCCGGGAGGCAGGCCGGCCTCGAGGCAGCAGTCGCCGGAGGGCATCTCGTACCACACGCCGCCCTCGACTTCCGGCGGCGGGCCGCCGCGCCCGGACTCGCGGAGCACCTCCGCGAACAGGGCGATCACCGCCGACGGCTGGCGGCCCCTGGCGAAGCGGACGCCCGGCGACCAGTGAAGCGCCTCCCGGAAGCTCGCTCGCGCGGCCTTGTCCTGTCCGAGCCGCGCGTACGCCGCGGCGAGGTGCAGGTGGGCGACCGCGAGGAGCCAAGTGGCGGGCCGCCGCCAGCCGGCGCGCGGCGGCGTCCAACTCGGCCACCGCGGCGGCCGCCTCGCCGCGCTCGACGAGAGCCATGCTGCGCGCGAGCCCCGGATCGTCCGCGATCCCGCCGGGAGGCTGGAGGGCCACCGCGAGGATCATCGTCGACACATGCCACCACCTCGACGCTACTCGGGCAGGTCGACGGTCAGCGTCACCGTCTCGCCGGACCTCGCGGTGACTACGCGCCGCAGCACCCGGTAGTCCGGGTGCGAGAGCTCGACGACGTGGGCGCCGGGCGCGATCGCGAGACGCCGCAACGGCACCGCCCTCTACCGGCGCGCCGTCGAGCGTGACGCCGGCCCACGGCACGACTATCACGACGAGGAACGCCTCGCCCGGCCCGGCGGCCGCCGGCGCGGGCGCCGCCGCGACGGCGGCCGAGCCGGGCGGCGGTCGAGCGGCGGCCGGCTCGGGAGCGAGGCGTGCCGCGTCGGCGGAGTGGCCGCGGCGGGGAGAGCCGGCCGCGGCCCCGGCGGCGCCGTCGCGGCTGCCGCGGACGCCGGCGCGACCGCGGGCGGAGCTCCGCGCGGTGCTCCGTCCGGGGCCGCCGTCGGCGAGGCGGTCGCACGGACGGCCGGCGCGGTCCCGGGGACGCCGACCGAAACCCTCGCTCGGACCGCCAGGGCCGAGACCAGCGCCAGGGCGGCCGTCGCCGACACGAGCGCGACGGTCCGGAGCCGCGGCATCCTCGGTCGAGTCCCCGGGCGCGTCGGCTCGGTCCCGGGCCCTGGCGGCGACGGCGCGGAGGCCGGCCCGTGCAGGGTCACCGTCGGCGGCGACGTGGGCGTGACGGCGCTCGCCGCCGCGCGCTCGCCCCACGCCGCGCGGAGCAGGTCCGCGACCTCGCGCGCCGACGACGGCCGCTCCGCTTTCGTCTTCGCGAGCACGCGGCGGAGGAGGGGCGCGAGCTCCGGCGGCAATCCGGCCGCGCCCGGGCCCTCGAGCGGCGGCGGTTGCTGGACGTGCAGGAGGATGGTCGCGACCGGCGTGTCGCCGCGAAAAGGCACGTGTCCCGTGAACGCCTCGAAGACGACGATCCCGAGCGAGTAGACGTCGCTGCGCGCGTCCACCTCTGCGCCGAGGGCCTGCTCCGGGCTCATGTACTCCGGCGTCCCCACGATCACGCCGGTCGCGGTCACCCCGTGGGCCAGCGCGGGGTCGAGCGGCTTCGCGATCCCGAAGTCCATGAGCCGGGCGACGCCGCGGGGCTCGACCATGACGTTGGCCGACTTGAGGTCGCGGTGGACGATGCCCTCGTCGTGGATGGCCTGCAGGCCGTCGGCCACCTGCGCGCAGACGTCGTAGGCGCGATCCGGTGGCAGCGGGCCCCGCGCCGCGAGGAGCCTCTTCAGGTCGACTCCCTCGACGAGCGCCATGCAGACGTAGTGCAGGCCCTGCGCGGCTCCGTAGTCGTGGACGCGGCAGACGTTGCGGTGGCTGACGCGGCGCGCGAGGCGGATCTCCGACCGGAAACGCGCCTCCATCTCGGGGGTGCCGGTCACGTCGGGGCGCAGCACCTTGAGAGCGACGGTTTCGTCGAGCTCGAGGTCCCGGGCCTTGTACACCGAGCCCATGCCGCCCTGGCCGAGCGCGGCGATCACCTGGTAGCGCGAGGCGAACACCGTGCCGGGAGCGAGAGCGCCGAGCGACTGCCCGCACCGGCCACAGCGGCTCGCGCCGGGAAGGCTCTCCGCGCGGCACGACGGGCAGAGCATCGTGCGGACTCCGCGCCGACGCTACTCCCGCGGGCCGGGAGCGTCAAGGTTCGGCTTCAGTCCGCGGCGCCCGGCTCGCAGACGCGGACGTCGAGGCCGTCGGCGGCCGGCAGGACGACCGCGCAGCGCTCGGCCGGCACGAGGATGTCGAACGCGACGGGCGGGCCGACGTCGAAGACGATCTCGCGGACCGGCAGCCGCGACAGGTTCGTCACGAGGAGGCCGGCCCGCGGGTGGACGACGTGCAGCCGCTCGAGCGCCTCGAGGCCCAGCCGCTCCCGCAGCGCCTCGAGCGTGCCGAGCGAGCGGGCCATGGCCGACGCGTCGATCGCGGCCACCGCGTCGCGGACCCGGCGCGCGAGAACGGCGAGCGGCGCGGAGGCGAGCCGCTCGCTCTCGATGGAGGCGCTGGCCAGGGCCACCGCGCAGCCGAAGTAGGACGGGGGAAACCCGGGCAGGAGCCGCCGCACGTCGACGGGGCAGCTCGCGAAGGCCCGCGCCTCGCCGGGCGCGATCCAGCGGCTCGCGCGCTCGCGCCACAGCCAGGCGGCGAGGACGTCGTTGTGCGAGAGGCGCGCCGGGCACTCCGCCTGGGCCGCCTCGTGCAGCTCTCGCAGCTCGGCGGCGGGAAACACGCGCCGCGTCCAGCTCAGGCTCTCCCGGCGGACCGAGGCCCGCGGCTCGTCGAGGAAGAGGCCGCAGCCCTCCCGCACCGCCTCCGCGTCGAGCGTCGCGAGGTCGAGGGGCCGGCGCGAGGAGCCGCTCGCGCTCGTGCGAAGGCGCGGGGAACGGCTCGCCGCGGAAGGCGCGCGACCACGCCGCGAGGAAGTGGAAGTACGAGAAGCCGTCGACGACCGCGTGCGACATCGCGACGCCGAGCACCGACCCGGAGGGCGTCCGCGTGAGGCGCAGGCGCGTGAGCGGCTCGCCCTCGCGCGTCTCGACCGGCGCGACGAACCGGGCGCGGTCCGGCGCGTCGTCGAAGCCCCCTCCGACGAGGCGATCTCGAGCACGCAGCCCGACGGGCCGGGCTCGAGCGCGTAGCGGCCGTCGCGGCGGACGAGGCGGCTCGACGCGGCGGGGAAGGCGTCGATCGCGCGGCGCAGGGCCTCCTCCAGCCGCCCGGCGTCGATCGCGCCGTCGTAGGCGAAGACGAACTCGAGCGGGTACGCGCCGCGGCCGGTGAAGACGTGGTCGATCGCGGAGAGCGGCAGCCCCAAGGCGGCGCTCAGGCCGAGGCCGCGCCGCCGTCCGTCGGCGGCCGGTTGCCGAGCGTGTCGAGGATGCGGCGCAGCGTCTCGCGCTGCTCGCCGGGCACGTAGTCGAGGTTCATGCGCCGCTCGTTGACCTCCCAGTACTTCTCGCGGTGCACGTGCAGGAGGTCGTCCCGCACGCGCTCCACCAGCTCGGGCGGCAGGCCGTCGAGGCGTCGCGCGCACCTGCTTCGCCGGCTCGGGCAGGCCGACGAGCGCGAAGTAGCTCGCGAGGATCGCGTGGGCCTTCTTCACCCCGGGCAGCGGCTTCGAGCCGTCCGCGTCGAAGCTCAGGAGCCGGTCGAGGAGCTTCTGGCGGTTCGGCGCGTCGGCCTCCCACGCCTGGCGGACGAGCTTGGCGAGGTCGTGGGCGGCCACCTCGGCGACGAAGTCGAGGCCCATGCCCCGCGCGAGCTTGCCGTAGTAGGTGAAGTAGAAGGCGATCTCGTTCACGAGGGCGGGGTAGTGCGGGTTCATCGCCACCGCGAACAGCCGGTACTGGTCGAAGACGATGAAGACCGTGCGGGGGTCGCGCGCGACGAGGGCCATCCGCACGAAGGTGTTGAAGAACTCCATCGTCGACTCGCGCAGGGCCACGTCGCTCGTCGCCGGCGGCTCGAGGCCGAAGCGGCGGAGAGCCTTCGCGAGGTTGCTCGCGAGGTCGTGGGTGCGAGGGATGGCCACCGCCATGATCGAGCGGAGCTTGGTGAGGAACTTCGTCTCGACCCACATCCGCGTCTGGCTCAGCTCCTCGATGGCCGCCGAGGAGTAGCCGAGGAAGAGCTGGGGCTCGACGCGGAACCAGTCGGGGCGCAAGCGGTTCTTGTAGAGCCAGTAGTGGCGGGTCATCCGCTCGAGGGCGGTCGCGCTCTCGATCGCGGTGCTGCGGTCGTGGCGCTCGAGCGAGCGGATCGCGATGCTCGCGATGTGCTCGAACGCCTCGGACACCTGCTCGCGCTCCTGGGGCAGGCGCTCGGAGCCGGCGATCACCGCCGCGATCGCCTCCTCGTACTGGTGCTCGAGGCGGTGGAGGAGCGTGTTCGGGTGCAGGAAGCGGAACACGTAGAAGACGTACGGGATGAACGCGGCGTAGCTGAGGATGAGCAGCGCGAAGCTCGCGTGGAGGGCGACCGCGGGCACGAAGTGATCGCGGGTCAGGTAGGCGACCCAGCCGTTCTCCACCGCCGCGAACACCACGAGGCCGAGGACCCCGGTGTTGATCCGGTCCTTGATGAAGAAGTCGAGGAACTTGATCGAGTACATGTTCGCCGTCAGGGGCACGGCGATCGCGACCGTCATGAAGTAGGAGCCCAGGAGCTGGTTGAGCTTCTGGTTCACGAGGACGTTGAGCCCCCGCGCCTCCTCGAGGCTCAGCGGCGCGAAGCGGGCCGCCACCGCGCCGGCCCGGACGAGGTCCGGCCAGGAGAGGAGCGCCGACAGCGCCAGCAGCCCTCCCGCCACCGCGACGACCGACGCCACCAGGTTCCGGACGTAGGACCGTCTCATTCCTGAGCCAAGCGAGTCCGGCGATTGTACCTTCCCGGCGTGCTACGCTGCGCCGGGCGGCGGCGGGCGTGCGGGAGGGCCGCTCGGGGAGCTTCACGAGGTGGCTGAGGCGCTCGTTTCGGGCTCGCGGATCGGTGTGTACGAGATCGTCGACCGCATCGGGGCCGGCGGCATGGGCGCCGTCTACCGCGCCCGCGACACGCGTCTCGGCCGCGTGGTCGCGCTCAAGGTCCTCCGCTCCGGCGAGGACCCCGAGCTCCTGCGCCGGCTGGACACCGAGGCGCGCGCCGCCTCGGCCCTCAACCACCCGAACATCGTCCACATCTACGACGTCGGCGTCTCCTCGAAGGAGGAGGGCGCGCACTACGTGGCGATGGAGCACGTCGAGGGCGAGACGCTCCGGCGGCGGATCGCGTCCGGGCCGTTGCCGATGGCCGACGTCCTCGACCTCGGCGCCCAGCTCACGGACGGCCTCGCGAAGGCGCACCGGGCCGGCATCCTGCACCGCGACCTCAAGCCGGAGAACCTGATCGTCACGCCGGACGGCCTGCTGAAGATCCTCGACTTCGGCCTCGCCAAGCTCCTCCCCGCGCCCCTCGCCGACGTCGAGGACCGAAAGACGCTGACCCGCCAGGGCACGCAGGCCGGAGTCCTCCTCGGCACCCTCGAGTACATGTCGCCCGAGCAGGCGAGCGGCAAGCCGGTCGACCACCGCACCGACCAGTTCGCGGCCGGCCTCGTGATCCAGGAGATGGCCACCGGCCGCGCCGTCTTCCGGCGCGACACGCCCGCGCAGGTCCTCGCCGCGGTCATCGAGCGCGACCCCGAGCCGCTGCGGCGGCTGCGTCCGGACGCGCCCGAGGCCCTCGACGCTCTCGTCGCCCGCTGCCTCCAGAAGGACCCCGAGCGGCGCTTCGCGAAGACCGACGAGCTCGCGAGCGGGCTCGCGGCGCTCGCCGGCCGCTCGCGCGGCGGCGGCTCGATCGCCTCGGTGGGCCTGCCCCCGCCGCTCCCGCCCCCGGCGGCGGCCGTGCCGCCGGCCTTCTCCGCCGAGCCCGCCGCCAGGCCGCCGCTCGTCTCGGCCGAGATCGTGTCCGCCCCGCGGCGGCCGTCCCTCTACCACGTGCAGGGAGACGGCGGCGGCCGCGTGAAGACGTACGACGAGGGCGAGCTCGCGGAGCGCATCCGCCGCGGCCGACTGACCGGCGTCGAGCTCGCGCGGCGTGACGACGAGGACGAGTGGCGCCCGCTCTTCGAGAGCCGCGTCTTCCAGCGCGAGGTGCCGGCCACCGGCGACCCGCGCCAGGCCGCCCGCTGGCGGGCGCTCCGCGCGCTCGGCGGGCACTTCACCGGCTTCTTCATCGTCGGCGTCGTGATGTACTCGACGCAGGGCCACCTGCCGTTCTGGATGGCGATCTGGGGCGCGGTCCTCGCGGCGCAGGTCCTGCGGACCTCGCCCGCTCTGTGGTCGGCGCTCCGCGGTGGCTCCTCGGGCGCGGCGCTGCCGCCGGCCCAGGCGCCGGCGGCGCTGCCCGCCGGCGGGCGCCCGCGGCCGGCCCTGGATGCCGCCGCGGCGTCGCCGCTCGAGCAGGAGGCCGTGCGGGTGCGGCAGCTGATCGCCGAGCGCCACGTGCCCGACGCGAAGCGCCTCGTCGCCGAGGTCGACGGCATCGTGACGCTCGTGGCCGAGCTCGCCCGGCGCGAGGCCGACCTCGCGGAGCAGACGACCCCGAGCGAGCGCGCGTCGGTCGCGGCCTCGCTCGCCGAGGCCGAGTCGAAGCTCGCCGCGGCGACACTCGCGCAGGACCGAAGGCTCTACGAGCGCCAGCTCGACGTGCTGAAGCGCCGGTCCGAGGCGATGGAGAAGGCGGTGCGCGTGCGCGACCGGCTGCGCGTGCGCCGCGACCTCGCCGGGCACCAGCTCAAGCAGCTCCGCCTCGACCTGTCGCGCGGCGCCGCCGTTGAGCTCGACGTGCCGGAGCTGTCGTCGCGCCTGCAGTACATCCGCCACGAGGTCGACGCGCAGGAAGAGGTCGAGGAGATCGACGCCGCCACCGACTGAAGGCGCGCTCGACCCCGATCGGGAGGGATCGCATGAGGAGCTCACGGATCAGAAGCTGGGCCGCCGCCGCGCTCGCGGCCGTCGCCCTGGCCGGCGCGGGGTGCGCCGCCAAGGCGCCGATCCTCGCCGTCGACGGCGTGAAGGTCCGCGACATGGGGATCACGGGCGTCGCGATGGACGTCCGCTTCCGCGTCCGCAATCCGAACCCCGATCCGCTGAACATCGAGCGTCTGGAGTACGAGCTCTTCATCAACGGCAACCGCCTGGGCCGCGGCTTCGAGTCGACCGGCCTGCAGCTGGCCGGGTTCGGCGAGGGGAAGCTGACGAGCCGCTTCGACGTCAACCTGCTGAGCCTGCCGGGCACGGTCCGGGACCTCCTCCGCGACGACTGGGTGCAGGCGCGCGTCAGGGGCCACTTCTACGCGACGGGCCAGCGGCGCATCGGCTTCGAGTCCGACGCGAGGGTCGACCTGCACGGCCGCTAGGCCTCCGCGCCGGATCGCCACGGCGTATGCTTCCGCCCATGAAGCGACACGGCGCCGCGTTCCTCCTCCTGCTGCTTCCCGCCTCGGCCCTGGCCGAGGTCAGGAACCACCCCGGCTCGCCCGACCCGATCCCGTACGAGAAGTACGTCCGCGTCGTCAGCGAGAAGGACTCGCCCCTCCAGCCGGTGTACGTGAAGTCGAAGGACGGCGCCTACGTCGCCGCGGTCGTCCGCAAGCCGAAGGGCGACGGCCCGTTCCCGGCCATCGTCTTCTTCCACGGCGCGCCCGGCGGGCGCGGCATGGAGCAGCTTCTCGGCTGGTCGCGCGGCGAGACGGGCGGTCCCGTGTGGGAGCGCTTCCTCCAGGAGGGCTTCGTCACGGTCGTCGCCGACTACCGCGGCGGCGACTGGGCGGCGATGAACGTGCCGTCGACGAACGCGTCGGCCACGGCGATCGACGACGGGCTGGCCGTCCTCGATCACGTGAAGGCGCTGCCGTACGTCGACCCGGCCCGGATCAGCGTCTACGGCGTGAGCCTCGGCGGGAACCTCGTCGCGTTCCTCGCGTCGAAGGTCCAGACGCTGCACGCGGTCGTCATGGGCGCTCCCGCGCCGATCTGGTTCCTGGGCGTCCAGATGCCGCCGCCCGGGAGCCCGCGCGACTTCTCGAAGGCGAAGCCGGATCCCGCGATCGCGGACCCCAACATCGCGCCGATCCGCACGCCGATCCTCATCCTCGTCGGAACGAAGGACGGCCTCCTCCCGCTCGACACGATGCTGCACGACGCGCTCGCGGCGGCCGGCAAGAACGTCCGCATGGACGTCTACGAGCACGGCTACCACGACTTCGTGCTCGGCAACCAGGGTCAGAAGCGGCCGGACCTGCCGCAGGGCGAGGCCCTGCTGCCGGGCGCCCTCGAGGCGCTCGAGAACGCGGTCGCCTTCGTGAAGCGCTGAAGGCCTCTTGCGGCGGCGGCGGAACCGGAATAGCGTCCGCTTCATGTCCGACCAGGAATCCGAGGACCGCCGCCGCTTCCTGAAGGCCGCCGCCGGCATCGCCGCCGCGACGGCCGTTCCCCTCGCGCCGGGCCCCGCCTCCGCGCAGGCGCCGTCGGCCGCCGCGCCCGTTCCGCCGCGGATGAAGTTCGGCGTCGTGGGGCTCAACCACGGCCACATCTACGGCCTCGTGGCCGCGGTCATCCGCGGCGGCGGCGAGCTCGCCGGGTTCCACGCCCCGGAGGACGACCTCGCCGTGGAGTTCCTGAAGCGCTACCCGGCCGCGAAGCGCGCGGCCGACGAGCGGGCGATCCTCGAGGACCCCGGGATCAGGCTGGTGGCGAGCGCCAGCATCCCGAGCGAGCGCGAGCCCCTCGGCGTCCGGGTCATGAAGCACGGGAAGGACTTCCTCGTCGACAAGCCGGGCATCACCTCGCTCGAGCAGCTCGCCGAGGCCCGGCGCGTGCAGAAGGAGACGGGCCGCATCTACTCGATCTGCTACTCCGAGCGGTTCGAGAACCGCGCCGTCGTCCGCGCCCACGAGCTCGTGAAGGCGGGCGCGATCGGCCGCGTGCTGCACGTCGTCGGCATGGGTCCGCACCGCACGAACCCGAAGACCCGGCCGGCCTGGTTCTGGGACACGAAGTACTACGGCGGCATCCTGTGCGACATCGCGTCGCACCAGGCCGACCACTTCCTCTCGTTCACCGGCTCGACGCGGGGCGAGGTCGACGCGGCGCGCGTCTCGAACCGGAACCACCCGGACCACCCGCGGTTCGAGGACTTCGGCGACGTGATGTGGACGGGCGACGGAGGCACGGGCTACGCGCGCGTCGACTGGTTCACGCCCGACGGGCTCTCCACCTGGGGCGACGGGCGGCTGACCCTCGTCGGCACCGAGGGCTACATCGAGATCCGCACGAACGTCGACATCGCGGGGCGGAAGGGCCCCGAGCACCTCTTCCTCGTCGATCAGAAGGAGACGCGCTACGTCGACTGCTCCGGGCAGGTCCTCGACTACGGGCCGCGCCTCGTCGACGACGTGCTGAACCGCACGGAGACGGCGATGACGCAGGCGCACTCGTTCCTCGCCGCGGAGATGGTCCTGAAGGCGCAGGCCCTCGCCACGAAGGGCCAGGCGCACGGAGGTCGCGCATGAGCCGCTCGAAGGCTTCCCTCACGCGCCGTCAGGCGCTGTCGCTCGCGGCGCGGGGCGCGGGGGCGGCCGCCGTCGCCGCCGGCTTCCCGTCGATCGTGCCCTCTTCCGTCTTCGGCGCGAACGCGCCGTCGAACCGGATCAACGTCGGCGCGATCGGCACCGGCCGCATCTCGCGCACGCACGACATGCCGGGCATCTGGCAGTACGACCACGCGCGGATCATGGCCGTCTGCGACCTCGACGCGAACCGCCTCGAAGACGCGAAGAAGCTCGTCAACGACGTCTACGCGAAGAAGACGGGCAAGCCCTACGACGGCGTCGCGACCTACGGCGACTACCGCGACCTCCTCGCGAACAAGGACGTCGACGCGGTCGTCATCAGCACGCCCGACCACTGGCACGCGATCCCGGCGATCGCCGCGGTCGAGGCCGGCAAGGACGTCTACCTCCAGAAGCCGACGTCGCTGACGATCGCCGAGGGCCGCGCCCTCTCGAACGCCGTCCACCGCACGGGCCGCATCTTCCAGATCGGCAGCCAGCAGCGCTCGGCCCCGCAGTTCCGCTACGCGGCCGAGCTCGTCCGGAACGGCCGCATCGGCCAGCTGAGGACCGTCTACGTCGGCCTCCCCGGCGACCCCTCGGGCGAGGAAGAGGCCGAGATGCCGGTGCCGAAGAACCTCGACTACGAGGCCTGGCTCGGCTCGACGCCGTACGTCTACTACACCGAGAAGCGCGTGCACCCGCAGGTCGGGTACGACCGGCCGGGCTGGCTCCGCTGCGAGCAGTTCGGGGCGGGGATGATCACCGGCTGGGGCGCGCACCACGTCGACTCCGCCCACTGGGGCATGGACACGGAGCACACGGGGCCGGTCGAGATCTGGGGCACGGCGGAGTTCCCGAAGAAGGGCCTGTGGAACGTCCACGGCCCGTTCCGCACCGAGGCCGTCTACGCGAACGGCGTCCACATGATCATCAGCGGCGACTTCCCGAACGGCGTGAAGTTCGAGGGCACCGAGGGCTGGGTCTTCGTCTCGCGCGGCAACGACACGGTCACGTCGAGCGACCCCGTGGCCAAGCTGAAGGACGCGCAGGCGCTGTCCGCCAGCGACCCGAAGATCATCACGTCGGTCATCGGCCCGTCCGAGATCCACCTGCCGGAGAGCCGCGAGCACCACGGCAACTGGCTCGACGCCATCCGCACCCGCCAGCAGCCGATCGCGCCGGTCGAGGTCGCGCACCGCTCGTGCTCGGCCTGCCTGCTGCACCACATCGCGATGAAGACGAAGCGGAAGCTGCGGTGGGACCCGGTGCGCGAGCGCTTCCACGACGACGACGAGGCGAACGCGATGGTGTCGCGGCCCCAGCGCTGGCCGTACGTGCTGCCGTCCTGAGCCGGCGCGCCTCGCCACGGGAGCCGCGTCCGGCTTCCGTCGCGCGATCCGCGGGATCGGTGCCGCCGGAGGACCGTCCGGCGTGGGGCCTGCTCGCCGCGCTGACCGCCCTCAACGTGCTGAGCTACGTCGACCGGCAGCTGATCGTGACCCTCGCTCCGCTCCTGATGCGGGACCTCGGCCTCTCGCGCGGCCAGATCGGGCTCCTCGTCGGCGCCTCGTTCATCGTCGCCTTCGCCGGCCTGAGCCTCGCGATGGGCGCGGCGGCGGACCGCGTCTCGCGCCCCCGCCTCATCGCGGCCGGGCTCGGCGTGTGGAGCGCGGCGACCGCTCTCACCAGCGTGGCCCGGCGCTTCGCCGACCTCGTCCTCCTCCGCGCGGCCGTCGGCGTGGGCGAGGCGACGCTGTCGCCGGCCGCGCTGTCGATGCTGAGCGACCGCTTCCCTCTTTCGCGCCTCGGCTTCGCGAGCTCGGTCTTCTACGCCGGCATCCCGGTCGGCTTCGGGCTCAGCTTCCTGCTCGCGGGGTGGATCGGGCCGTGGCTGGGCTGGCGGGCCTGCTTCGTGTTCCTCGGCGTGGCCGGCTTCGTCGCGATCGTGGCGGTCGCCGCCCTGCGCGACACCCGCCGACGGGGAGCGGCGGCGGGTCCGTCCGCCGGGATGGTCCGCGGCCTCTCCGCCGCCCTCGTCGAGCGGCCCTCGATCCTGCTGCTGAGCCTCGCGGGCGCCTTCTTCGCCTTCACGAGCTCCGCGTCGCAGCACACGATCACGTGGCTCGTGGAGGACCGCGGGTTCCCCTATGGCCGCGCGGCGTTCCTCTCGGCCGCGGTCGTCGCCGGCGGTGGCCTTCTCGGCAACGTCCTGTTCGGCGCGGCGAGCGATCGCGCGCGGCGGCGCCATCCGGCGGGACGGATCGTCCTCAGCGCGATCTTCGCCGCCTGCGGTCTCGCCTTCGCCGCCGCCTTCTACTCGATACCCGCGTCGTCGCCGCTGTTCGTCCCTCTGTGGTTCGGGGTCGGGCTCTGGATGCTCGGATGGTTCGGGCCGGTCCTCGCCGCCCTCAGCGAGGCGGCGCCGCCCGGCCAGCGCGGAGGCGTGATCGGCTTCGGCCTGCTGACCGTCAACCTGCTGGGTGTGGCCCCGGGGCCCTGGGTGACCGGGATGATCGGCGACCGGGCCGGCCTCACGACGGGCCTCCTCGTCAGCCTCGCGGTGGGCGCTCTCGGCCTCGTGCCGCTGCTGGGCGCGGCCTGGCTCGAGGCTCGAGCCGCCGCGCGGCTCGCGGATCGCTGAGAGCGAGGCCGCGTCCCGCCCTGCCGCCCGCGCGGAAACGCCTGTTGTCCGAGGGGCGAGGCGGCGCTATCGTTTCCCTGAGGACCCGACGGGAGGCCCCCATGACGAAACGGCTGGCGGTTCTGGCGGTGGCGGCGGTCGCGCTGGCGGCGCAGCCGACTCTCGAGGCCGGCACCCGCGGCGGGGGCCATGGCGGCGGGCGGCCTTCCGGAGGCGGCCGTGCGGTCCCGCGCGGATCGGCCCCGGCCTACCGCCCGGGCGGCTCCGCTCAGGCCCGCCACCCGCAGGCGGGCGCCTACTACGGCGGCAGCCATTCCGGTCGTTACTACGGCGGCTACTATGGCGGCAGCCACTCCGGCCGCTACTACGGCGGGCAGCGCTACTACGGGTACGGCTACCGCCCGGGCTACGGCTACTACCGCCCGCGCTACTACGGCAGCTCGTTCGGCCTCTACTTCGGCTTCGGCGACCCGTACTTCTACGGCAGCGTCGGCTGGGGCTGGCCCGGCTACGGCGCCTACGGCTGGTCGCCCTATCTCTACCCGCCGGTGACGAACGTCTACTCCTACTCCTCGCCCGACCGCTACGCGTCGGACCGCGACGAGAGCGACGTCGACGCCCGCGTCGACCGCCGCTCGGACGACGTCCGGCGCGACACGTCGGTCGCGAACACGGGCCACGTCCGCATCGAGGTCCGGCCGGAGGACGCGAGCGTCTACGTCGACGACGAGTTCTGGGGCACGGCGAGCGAGGCGCGCCGCATCGTCCTGCGCGCCGGCCGCCACCGGATCGAGATCATCCGCCCCGGCTTCACCGTCGTCCGCCGCGACGTCGACGTCGTCCCGGGCGAGACGAGCGACGTGCTCGTCGAGCTGCAGCGGCCGTAAGCCGCGGACCCGCCACCGCGAGGCGGACCGCCCTCGAGTCCTCCCGGAGGCGCGACGTTCGGGACGCGCGCCTTTCTGGAAATCAATGTCATTTTCGAGTCGATTGAGGGCTATCATCCGCCCCAACTTTCCAGAGAGGGGCGGTTCATGGGCCAGGCGAAGCTCGCGTGGACGTGTGCGGCCGTGGTCTCGCTCGTCGCGGCCGCCGTCACCACGGCGGGCAACCTGCTCTTCACCGGCGAGCTCACGGGCGACTTCCTGGCCTTCGACGCCCCGACGGCCGCGAGCTCTACCGCTTCAACACCGGCGGTCCGATGGGCTGCGGGATCGTGACCTACGAAGTCGCGGGGAAGCAGTACGTCGCCGCGGCGTCGGGGAGCCCCTCGGCCTTCTGGACGGACGCGAACCCCGGCGCGCCGACGATCGTCGTCTTCGCGCTGCCGTAGACCCGGACAACAGAAGGAGGACGAGAGATGCGGAAGGGATCTGCCGTGTCGTGCGCTCTCGTGTGCGCCGTGCTGCTGGCCGCGTCGTCGGCCTTCACGTTCACCGCGGTGCCGACGACGGCGGTGTACGACCGCCAGTAGCACGTCGCGTCCCGAGTGGGCCCGCGGGAGGCCCGCCCGGGACGCCAATGCGGCGAGGGGCGAAAGTGGAACACCTCGACGTCGTCGTCATCGGCGCGGGATTGTCGGGAATCGGCGCGGGGCACTACCTGCAGACGCTCTGCCCGCGCCGGACGTACGCGATCCTCGAGCAGCGCGACCGGATCGGCGGGACGTGGGACCTCTTCCGGTATCCCGGGATCCGCTCGGACTCGGACATGTTCACGATGGGCTACTCGTTCCGGCCCTGGACGAAGCCCAAGGCGATCTCTCCCGGCGCCGACATCCGCGAGTACATCGAGGCGACCGCGCGGGAGGAGGGCATCGACCGGCGCATCCGCTTCCGGCACGCGCTCGCGAGGGCCTCCTGGTCGTCGTCGGAGGTCCGCTGGCTCCTCGAGGGCACGCGTCGCGGCGACGACGGGCGCGAGGAGCCCTTCGCGCTGACGTGCCGCTTCCTCTACTCGTGCGCGGGCTACTACCGCTACTCGGCCGGTCACACGCCGGAGCTGCCGGGCCTCGAGCGGTTCCGGGGGGCGGTCGTCCACCCGCAGCAGTGGCCGGAGGGCCTCGACTACGCGGGCAAGCGGGTGGTCGTGATCGGCTCCGGCGCGACCGCGGTGACGCTCGTGCCGGCGATGGCGAAGACCGCGGCGCACGTCACGATGGTGCAGCGTTCGCCGACGTGGGTGGTGTCCCTGCCGGAGGAGGACCGCATCGCGAACCGGCTGCGGGCGATGCTGCCCGCGACGTGGGCCTACCGCCTGAGCCGCGCGAAGAACGTCCTCTACCAGTGGTTCATGTACAGGCTCGCGCGTCGCCGGCCGCAGGCCGTGGGAGAGGAGCTGCTGAAGCAGGCCGCCGCCCACCTGGGGCCCGGCTTCGACGTCGCCCGCCACTTCCGTCCGCGCTACAACCCGTGGGAGCAGCGCCTCTGCCTCGTCCCCGACGCCGACCTCTTCGTCGCCCTGCGCGAGGGCCGGGCGAGCGTCGTCACCGGCGAGATCGACACCTTCACCGAGACGGGCCTCGTCACGAAGGACGGGCAGGCGCTCGCGGCGGACGTCCTCGTCACCGCCACCGGCCTCGAGATGCAGACGCTCGGCGGCATCGAGGTGAGCGTCGACGGCGCGCCCGTCCGGCTCGGGTCGACGCTCGCCTACAAGGGCGTGATGTTCTCCGGCGTCCCGAACCTCGCCGCGGTCTTCGGCTACATCAACGCGTCGTGGACGCTCAAGGCCGACCTCGTCTCGCGCTGGGTGTGCCGGCTGCTGAACGCGATGGAGCGGCGCGGGGCGCGGCAGGTCACGCCGACGCCCGTCGGCGAGGAGGCGGTCGCGCCGTTCGTCGAGCACTTCTCGTCGGGCTACGTCCAGCGGGCGATCGCGCGGTGGCCGAAGCAGGGCCGCCGTGCGCCGTGGCGCGTCCACCAGGACTACTTCCGCGACGTGCTGGCGCTCCGCTGGGGCCGCATCGCCGACGGCGCGCTGGTGTTCTCGGGCAAGGGCGGCGCCGAAGAGGGAGCCTCGGCGCGCCGCTGAATCAGCGGCGCCGTGACGCAGTAGAGGTCCCTCGACGTGAGCACCGCGCCTCTCGCCAGCCGCGCCGCGGTTTCCGCGGACCGCGAGATGACGCCGGAGCAGGAGCACGTCGAGCCGCAGGCTGCCGCCGGGCATGACCCGCAACCAGTCGGTGGCGGCGCGGGTGGTACGATCCGCGCCATGTCCTCCGCCAACGTGTCCGCCGGAGTGGTGTCTGCGCCGGAGCCGCGCGTCGCAGCGCGGCACGCCGGGGTCGTGCGCGTCACGCACTGGGTCACCGCGGCGAGCTTCCTGCTGCTGCTCTGGTCGGGCATCGAGATCCTCATCTCGCACCCGCGGCTCTACTGGGGCGAGTACGGCAACGTGAACACGAAGCCGGTACTTTCGATCCCGATCCCGGCGTCGCGCGCGGCCGTTCCCACGGGCTACGGCTACGTTCTTCCCGATCAGAACGGCTGGAGCCGCTCGCTGCACTTCCAGAGCGCCTGGGCGATGGTGTTCGCGGCCCTCGCCTACGGTGCTTACGGTCTCGTCGCCGGGCACTTCGCGCGGAACCTGTGGCCGAGGCTCGCCGACCTCGGCCCGCGATCCCTCGCGCGCTCTCTGCGCGCGCACCTGCGCCTCCGGCCCGAGGCCGACGATGGCGACTACAACGTCCTCCAGCGCATCGCTTACAGCGGCGTCGTGTTCGTGGTGTTCCCGCTGATGATCTGGACGGGCCTCGCGATGTCACCCGCGATGGTTGCCGCGTTCCCGACGCTCGCGACCGCCGTCGGCGGCCACCAGTCCGCGCGGACCCTGCACTTCTTCACGGCGATCGCCCTCGTGCTGTTCCTGTTCGGGCACCTCGCGATGGTCTACCTCACGGGCTTTGCGAGTCGCACGCGCGCGATGATCACGGGTCGCGGGAAGGAGGCGGCATGAATCGCCGTGCGCTCATCAAGGGCGGAGCGGCGGCGGCCGGCGGCTTCGCCGGGCTCGCCGTCGCCTCGAAGCTGGCCGCGAAGCACGGGCTCGTGCCGCCCGACGGCTGCTGCGGTGTCTACGGGCCGGGCCACACGCTCACCTACGCGGTGCAGCGTCTCCTCACGCGGAGCTCGCTGGCGCGCGAGTTCCGGCCGGACCAGGTGTCGGCGAAGCCCTTCGCGAACCCCACGGACTTCAGGTCGGACGACTTCGAGCGCCTGCGGCGGAGCGGCTTCGCGGACTGGTCGCTGACGATCGACGGCCTCGTCGATCGGCCGGCCTCCTTCTCGCTCGCGGAGCTGCGGACCTGGCCGTCGCGCAGCCAGATCACGCTCCTCGCCTGCGAGGAAGGCTGGTCGTACGTGGCGCAGTGGACGGGCGTGCCGCTCTCGGCCCTGCTCGATCGCGTCGGCGTGCGGCCGGAGGCGAGGTTCGTCAACTACTCCTCGATGCAACCGGGCTGGTTCGACGCGATCGACATGGCCGACGCACGACACCCGCAGACCGTCCTCGCCTACGGCTTCAACGGCGCGGACCTCCCGCCGGACTTCGGCGGGCCGCTGCGCATGCGCGTGCCGCGACAGCTCGGGTACAAGAGCGTCAAGTTCGTGAACCGGCTGACGCTCGCGGCCGCGCCGACGGTGGTGCCGAGCGACTACTCCTGGTACGCGGGGATCTGAGGATCTCTTGACTCGCGCGGATTCCCTCTGCACACTGTGCGCATGAAACGCACAAATCTTGTGCTCGACGAGACTCTCCTGGAAGACGCGGTCCGCCTGAGCGGAGAGCGGACGTACTCGCGTGCGGTGGAGAGGGCGCTCTCGGAGTTCGTGCGGCGCGCGCGGGCCGGGACGATTCTGGATCTCGCCGGCTCGGGCCGCTGGGAAGGTGATCTCGGCGCGATGCGGGGCGACGTCGCCGTCCGCGAGCGTCGCGGTGTGTATCGCACGCGACCGCGAGGCGGGCACCGTGCTGCTCGTTGACACCTCGGCCTGGATCGAGGTCTTCCGAAAGCCCGCCCGTATCCATGTCGAGGATCTTGGAGACCTCGACGACATCGTCACCTGCCTGCCGGTCGTTCAGGAAGTTCTGCAGGGGTTTCGAGACGAGCTCGCCTTCCGAACGGCTCGCGAAGCGATATGGTCGTTTCCGATCGTCGAAGCGCCGCTTCGCCGCGAGGTCTTCGATGAGGCGGTCGTCCTGTACCGTGCGGCGCGCCGGGCGGGCGTCACGGTCCGCTCGGGTGTGGACTGCCTCATCGCGGCGTGCGCGATCCGAAACTCCCTCACCGTCGTGCACGTCGACCGGGACTTCGATCGGATCGCAACCGTGTCTCCGCTTCTCGAGCGGAGGCTGCTTCGCTGAGACTTCCGGGTCGGGCCCCGGCTCGGCCGTCACCGTGTAGAATCCCGCTCCATCCCACGACCGAAAGCAGAACCAGGAGGAGCGAAGCTCATGCCCAGCCCCGACCGTCCCCTCATCGTCGACGTGGAGGCGTCCGGGTTCGGCGGGACGAGCTATCCGATCGAGATCGGCGTCGCGCTCGACGACGGCCACAAGTACTGCTCGCTCGTCCACCCGGAGCCGGACTGGACGCACTGGGACGTCGAGGCGGAGCGGGTGCACCGCATCCCGCGCGACCTGCTGGAGACCTACGGCCGGCCCGCGCGCGAGGTCGCGCAGACCCTCAACGAGCTCCTCGCGACGCGCACCGTCTACACGGACGGGTGGGTGGTCGACAAGCCCTGGCTCTCGACGCTCTTCCAGGCCGCGCGTCTCGAGATGGAGTTCCGCGTGAGCCCGCTCGAGATGATCCTCTCCGAGGTCCAGATGGAGGAGTGGCACGCCGAGAAGGCGCGTGTCCTCGCGACGCTCGACCTGTCGCGCCACCGCGCGAGCCACGACGCGTGGGTGATTCAGGAGACCTACAACCGGACGAGGAACGCCACGCGCGCCGCCTGACCCGCGTTGCGGTTCAGCGCCTCAGGATCCGGTTGGCCCGGAGGGGCGAGCGCTGCAGGTCGCCGTCGCCCGCGGCCGCGGCCCGCGCCTGCGAGACGCCCGGCGCGCCGGCGCTCACCGCCGGACAGCCCTGGCCGCCGAGGTAGCCGAGGGCGGCCCCGAAGCGCGCCTCCTGGGCGTCGCCGAGGGCGTGGCTGTAGTCGTCGGCCACCGCGCAGCCCGGGATCGCGACGCCGATGCTGCTCGTCGCGTTCGCGGGCGAGAAGCCGTCGGAGTAGTCGCCGAAGGCCTTGTCGTTGACGCCCTGGAACTGGATCGAGAAGTACGTGGTCCCGCAGTTGTCCTCCGGGTAGAAGCCGTAGGGCTTGCCGCAGGTCGTCCCGCCGATCTCGACCACCTCCACGCCGACGCCGCGGAGGCTGTTGATGATCGACTCGCTGGCCGAGCACGTGTTCGAGCCCGTGAGCACCGCGACGCGCGAGAGGTTCAGGGCCGGCAGGGCCTGGCCCGACGCGCCGGAGAAGCCCTGCGAGGTCGTGTGGAACGGGACCGGGGTGAGCGCCTCGCCGGTCACCGGGTTCTTCGCCCCGTACTTGTCGTTGAAGAGCGTGCGCTCGAACGTGCGGCCGGTGGTCGCGGCGGGGCCCGCGATCATGTAGGCGACCTCGCTCGCGATGTCGAGGTAGCCGCCGCCGTTGTAGCGGATGTCGAGGACGAGGTCGTTGACGCCCGCGGCCGCGAGCTGGGCGAACGCGGAGATGAGGAGCGGCTCGGCCGTCGCGATGTGGTCGTTGAAGAGCATGTAGCCCACCGTCCCCGACGGGCCCCGCACGGTCTTCACGTTCTGCACCGGCGTCGACGTCACGTTCGCCGAGGTCATGGAGACCGTCCGCACGGCGGTCGAGCCGACGTCCTGGACCGTGAAGGTGTGCGCGCTGCCGGCGGCCGAAGGGAAGAGGCCCGCGTTCAGCGTCGCGACGCTCGCGCTGTCGGAGGCGTTCACGAGGTCGACGCCGTCCACCGTCAGGACCTGGGTGCCGCGCAGCAGGCCGGCCGTCGCGGCGGGCGTCCCGGGATCGACGTAGGCCACGAGCACCTTGCGCGGCGGGGTCGAGGCGACCACCACCCAGTTCGCGCCGTAGCCCGCCTCGATGCCCGACTGGGAGAGCGCCACCCACTGGGCCGTCGTGTAGGTGAAGTGGAACTTGTCCTTCGCGTTCCCCGACGCGGTCGTCGCCGAGGTCTTGAGGAGGTTGAAGTAGCTCGACGTCGAGGAGTAGGAGGCGGGGTCCACGTCCGGCACCTCGCGGTACCAGAGGTAGAGCTCGTTCGTCCAGGATCGCAGGAACGAGTTCTCGAGCGTGGTCGACCCCGCGGTGTCGGCGTAGGGCTTGCCCGTCGTCGGGTCGGTGCCGGTCCGGGGGCTCGCGCACTTGTTCGCGAGCGACGAGGACGCGGGGAAGTCCCCCGCCTTGTAGGCGCTCGAGGCCCCGGTCGTGGAGTCGGAGCCTCCGCAGGCGGCGAGGGCGACGAGGGTCGACAGGGCGAGCCAGCGGTGAGTGGCGCTCATGGCGCGACCTTAGCACGCGAGGCGCGGCCCTTAGTGTCAGGAGGTGTGACGCTCAGCGGCCGAAGACGTTCGCGGCCAGGAGGCTCGCGCCGACGAGCAGGACGAAGACGGCGAAGGCCCGGCGTAGCCGGGCCGGGTCGAGGCTCGCGCCGGCCCGGACGCCGACGAAGGCGCCGAGGACGGCGGCCGCGGTGAAGGCCGCCGTCAGGCCGAGGGGCATCCGGCCCAGGCGGAGGTGGCCGACGACGCCCGAGGCCGAGTTCGCCGCGATGACGAGAAGCGACGAGCCGATCGCGCGGTGGATGGGGACGTCGGCGAGGAGGAGGAGCGCGGGGACGATCAGGAAGCCGCCGCCCACGCCGAGGAAGCCCGTGAGCGCGCCGACGCCGAAGCCGGCGGCCAGCACGGCCGCCGGCCGGCGCCCGCCGGCGGCGCGCGCCGACGGCCGGCCGCGGAGCATCAGCGCCGACACGACGAGCATCAGGCTCGCGAAGAGCAGGAGCAGCGTCCGGCCCGACACGAGCGGCGTCGCCAGCGCTCCGAGCGGCGCCCCCAGCATCCCCGCCGCTGCGAACATGGCAGCCGCCCGCAGGTCGGCGCGGCCCTGACGCGCGTGAGCGATCCCGCCGACGAGGGCGGTCGCCCCGACGGTCGCGAGCGACGAGCCCACGGCCGCGTGCGGGTCGAGGCCGGCCACGTAGACGAGCACGGGAACCGCGAGGATCGAGCCGCCGCCGCCGAGGAGGCCGAGCGAGACCCCGATGAGGCTGGACAGCGCGAGAGCGAGGAGCTGAGAGGGCGTCACGGTCGCCGGGGCGTTTCCGCGGCGGCGGCCTTCTTTCGCGCCGCGTACTCCGGGTAGTAGTCCTCGACGCAGTCGGGGCACATGCCGTGCGAGAAGGTGGCCTCCGAGTGCTCCTGGATGTAGCCCTCGACCTGGTTCCAGTACCCGGCGTCGTCGCGGACCTTCTTGCAGCCCGCGCAGATCGGGATGAGGCCGCTCAGCACCTTCACCTGGCCGAGGGCGGCCTCGACCCGTTGCTGCAGCTCGCGCTCGCGCGACCGGAGCTGCCGCAGCCTCAGGTGCACGCCGCCCGCGACGACGGCGGCGGCCCCGGCCAGGCTCGCGGCGAGAAACCACCACGTCTGGTAGAAGTGGGGCGCGAGGACGAAGGAGAAGGCCGCCTCGCCGAGGCCCGGCTCGCCGTTCTCGTTCCGCGAGCGCACGCGGAAGCGGTAGCGCCCCGGCGAGAGGTTCGTGTAGACCGCCTCGCGGCGCGCCCCGACGTCGGTCCACTCGCGGTCGAAGCCGTCGAGCCGAACGCTGAAGCGGAGGCGGTCCGGCGAGTCGAGGTCGGGAGCCGAGTAGCGGACCACGATGCGGCCCTCGCCCGGCGGCAGGCGGGGGCCGTCCGCAACCGGCACCTCGCGCCGGTCGATCTCGACGCGGTCGATCACGGCCGCCGGCGGCGCGGCCCGCGACACGACGGCGCCGGGATCGAACTCGACGGCGCCCCGGGCCGATGGCGGCCCACAGATGGCCGCCGCGGTCCCGGAAGAGGGCCGGCGTGACTGCCCCGCTGAAGTCACGAGTCGGGAGGCCGTCCGCGCGACCGTACACCACGGGCGCGAGACGGACTCCGCTCCCCGCCGCCTGATCCAGCATCTGGCGGGCCGAGAGCCGCGCGAGCCCCCGATTCCCCGGTGAGCCAGAGATGCCCGGCCCCGTCCTCCGCGAGGGCCCAGACGCTGCTCGCGCCGAGTCCGGCGCCCTCGGCCATCGCCGCCGGCACGATGATTCCGCCCGCTAGGCGGGCGAGGCCTCGGTTCGTGCCGAGCCAGAGGGTCCCGTCGCCTGTCTCGTGCAGGGCGAGCACGGACATCGGGGGTGCGCCGGCCGTCGCGCCGAAGCACCGGAACGTCTCGCCCTCTCTGCGGCACAGGCCGCCGCCGCTTCCGCATCCGATCCAAAGGCCGCCGGCCCGGTCCTCCAGAAGCGAGTAGACGATCTCCGAGGGGAGGCCCTGCGCGCGCCCATACACCCGGAATGCTCCGTCCGCGTAACGGCTGAGGCCGCCCCCGACCGTTCCGATCCACAGCGCGCCCCGTCGGTCCTCCAGGATCGCCCTGACGTCGTCGCCGCCGAGGCCGTCGCGCCGAGACACCGTCTCGAACCGGCCGTTGCGCAGCCGGCTGAGGCCGCCGTTGCGCGTACCCACCCACAGGACCCCGTCGTGCGTCTGGGCGAGGGCCGTCACAGTCGAGCATCCGAGGCCATCGTTCGTCGTGAACGTCCTCGCTCGCCCGGCGCTCACCCGCGTGAGCCCCGCCTGGGTTCCGAACCACATCGCGCCGTCGTGGTCCTCGAGCACGGTCCAGGCGTCGTCGCTCGGCAGGCCTCGCCGCGTCGACCAGGTCGTGAACGCGCCGTCGCGGAGCCGCGAGAGGCCGCCGGTGCCGCCGATCCAGAGGCTTCCGCCGCCGTCGAAGAGAAGCGGCTCGGGTTCTGCGGAGGGAAGCCCGTCCTGCGTCGCCATGCGCGACGCCGCCTTTCCGACGACGCGCCAGAGCCCGTCGCCGCGCACTGACAGCCAGAGGCCGCCGTGGCCGTCCGTCTCGATTCCGCGGACGCTGCCCGCCACCGGCGTGGCGACCCGCCTGGCGCCGCGCCCGTCGATCCGCGCTGCGCCCCGGGCCGTGCCGACCCACAGCGTACCCTCGCGGTCGACGTGCAGTGAGCGGACCTCGTCGTCGGGCAGGCCGTCCGCTCGGGTCAGCGCCGTGATCGCGTCGCCCTCGATGCGCGCGAGGCCGCCGTTCGTGCCGGCCCAGACCCGCCCCGAGCGGTCCGCCACGAGCGCCCTCACGAAGTCGCTCGGAAGACCGTCCCGCTGCCGGATCGAGCGAGCCGAGCCGTCCGCGGCGATCCGGCACAGGCCGCCCGGTCCGCCGGCCCACACGACGCCGTCGCTCGCCACCGCGATCGAGCTCACCGTCCCGCTCCCGGCGCACGGCCCGAGGGGGACCCGCTCGATCGCCCGCGCCCGGTAGCGGAGGAGGCCGTCCTCGACGCCGACCCAGAGCGTGCCGTCCGGCGCCGCGCGGAGGGCGCTCACCGAGTTGCCGCCGAAGGCCCTCGTGTTCGCGTTGTCGAAGACGGTGAACGTCCCGCCGTCGAACCGCACGAGGCCCTCTTCGGTGCCGAGCCAGAGGTAGCCGTCGGGCGTCTGCTCGATCGCCTGGACGTGGTCGTGCGGCAGGCCGCGCTGGTCGTTCCAGGTCTCGAGGATGAAGTCCGTGAGGGCGCGGCGCGGGTCGAGTCGCGCCGCGGGCCCGCTCGCGGGGGCCGCCTCGGCTCCGGCCGCGGCGAGGAACACCACTCCCAGCGCCAGCGCGCGGGCGCGGCCCGCGCGCCGCGGCACGGCCCGCCCGGGCGTCCACGTTCGCAGCATCTCGTCGGGGCGCGCGGCCGGACCGCCGGCCCTCCGCCCGCGCCGCAGTATAGGCGCTCGCATCGCCGGCGTCGCCGCCGCTTCGCTTGGTCCGACCTAAGTTCCCTTGGAGCTCAGGAGCGGCCTCAGCCGACGCGCCACGCGCACGAGCTCCCGCTCGGCCCGCAGCACGGTCACCTCGTCGCCGCGTCGGCCGCCGGCCCCCGCCTCCGCGAGAGGAGTGCGTCGAGGTAGCGCGACCGCAGCTGCCGGCTCGCGAGCGCCTGCTCGAGCGGCGGCAGTCTCAGGATGACGCCGAGGATCGCCGCCATGGCGCGATGGTGGAGGTGCGCCCGGTTGTCGAACACGAGCTCGTGGAGGAGGCCGCGCTCGATCGCCATCACGACCACGCGGTGGGTCGAGTCGACCGGCGTCACCACCCGCTCCGCGCGCGCCACGAGCCGCGCGGCCCCCTTCGGGCAGACGCCGGCGCACACGCCGCACCCGAGGCAGCGGTCGGTCTCCGCCGCGGCCTTCTTCCGCCCGGGATGGCCGGCATCGTCGCCAGGATCGAGGCGCAGCGCGTCCACGGGGCACGCCCGGACGCACCGCCCGCAGCCGTCGCAGGCGTCGTGGTTGAGCGCGACGAGGAAGTTGGTCGTGTGGACCGGGTGCAGGAAGCCGAAGCGCTTCGCGGCGAGCATCGCCTCGCAGCAGCAGCCGCAGCAGTTGCACAGGAAGGCCGGCCGCTCGCGCACGTTCTCGCCGAACTGGACGAGTCGTCGCTCGCGGGCGAGGGCGAGGAGGTCGAGGCCCTCCTCCGTGTCCACGGCCCGTGCGTAGCCGTGCTTCGCGAGCGAGCGGGCCGTCGGCCCGAAGGTGAGGCAGATCTCGCGCGGCGCGTCGCAGGCCCGCCCGACGTGCTCCATCTTGTGGCGGCAGTAGCACAGGCCGACCGCCACCGCCGTCGCGTCGCGGACCACGTGGCTCGCCCGCTCGTGGTCGAGCACGCGCAGCGTGAGCTCGGGCGGGATCCGGGCCTCGTGCACGAACGCGCGGCCGAGCTGCGTCTCGCCCCGCGTGAAGAGGCTCCGGATGAAATCCTCCTCGACGTTCATGTACTCGTAGAAGAGCTCCGCGAGGCGCTTCTGGTCGACGTCGCCCCGCACGCGCATCATCGAGAACTCGAAGAACCCGGCCATGGGCGGGGGGAGGACGTAGAGCGGCTCGCCGTCGGCCTCGAGGTCGAGGAGGACCGCGCGCGAGGCGAGGCCCTCGAGGACGCGCGCCGCCTCGGCGTGCGTCACGCCCCAGGCCCGCGCCGCGGTGGCGGTCCGGAACGGCTTGATGGGCAGCGCCGCGATCCGCTCCGCCTCGCGGGGGCTCACGAGGATCTCGAGGATCCGATGGAGGAGCTCCGACGGCGGCGCGCCCTGGGGAAAGCGGTTCAGCCGCTCGACGAGGCTCCGGTAGCCGTCCCGCGCCGCGAGATGGCCCACGAGCCCACGCTAGCGCCGGCGCGCCGCGCGGGCATGAGCCGTTTGTGTCACTCTCTTCCGATCCTTCGCCACCGAGGAGAGTCATGAGCCCGCGATCCATCGTCCCCGTCCTGTGCACCGTCGCCGTCATCCTTCTGTCGGCCCCGGCGGGCGCGGAGAGTCACCGCGGCGACCTCGGTGCGGGCGGCGTCCGCGCGACGGGCGGCCTCTACGGGGCGGCCCTCACCGCGAACTGGACCCTCACCGAGCTGCCGGAGCCGGGGGCCGCCGCGCCCGCGGGCGAGGCGGTCTCCGTCGCCGCGTGGGAGGTGAGCGCGGTCGCCGACGTGGCGTACGTCTCCGGCACGCGGGACGGCGGGGACTACTCGCGGACCTCCTTCCTCGCCGGCCCGCGCTTCACGCTCGCCCGGGTCGAGTCCTTCCGCCGCCTCATGCCCTTCGGCGAGGTGCTCGTCGGCAGCGTGCGCCAGAGCCGGTCCGGGGCGAAGACGCATCTCGGCGGGGCGTTCGGCGTCGGCCTCGACGTGCCGCTCGGCTCGCTCGCACCCGCGGCCCGTCCGCCCGCGATCGCGTTGCGGGCGCGCTACGCGAAGCACTGGATCAACGAGGACACGACCGCCTGGTACGACGAGGTCGTCGTGGCGCTCGTCTGGCGCTTCACGAGGAAGTAGCCGCTCGAAGGCGGCGCCGTTCCGAGCAGGGCGGGCGCGGGGAAAGCGTGCGCTTCGCCTGAGTCGTCTCTTTGGAGCGGCGAGGCGCAATCTCATTGCTCTGGATCCGCGCTGTTTTCGGTCGCAATACGCTCTGTATGCGACGCTCATTTTGTAGGTAACAGGCGAAGCTGACTGTGTTATAGCCGGTATGTTCACCGTCAGACAAAGGAGCGACATGGGCACTCGGACCGTCGACTCCGTTCTTCGCGCGAGCGCGGTCGCGCTCGCCCTTCTTCTCCTCGCCGTGCCGGCGATGGCGGATCGCCACAAGGGCAGCATCGGCGGCACGGGCAATTCGCAGAACGGAAGCAGGCTCTACGGCATCGGCCTGACCGGAGACTGGACTCTCAGAGAGGGACCCCAGTCGGCGACCAAGGGCAACCCGCACGACTCGGATCCGTTCAAGCACGCGTCCTGGACGTTCAGCATCGCCGGTGAAGTGACTCAGGTCGCGGGGACTCACGAAGGGTCGGGCTTCTCCCGGACGGCCCTGCTCCTGGGTCCGCGCTTCACGCTGAATCAGATCGGCCGATGGTGGCGCGTCGAGCCCTTCGCGGAGGTACTCGTTGGGCCCGTGTACCAGCGTCACCTCGACGGGTCCACGAGTTTCGGCGGGTCCTTCGGCGCCGGGATCGACATTCCCTTCGGAACGCTGACCAGCACGGAGCATCATCCGCTGGTCGTGGCGCGCGTCCAGTACGGCCGGCATTGGGTCGACGACGGCGGGGCGAGCTGGTACGACCAGTGGGCGGCGGGCGTGGTGTTTCGCCTGACCCGGCGGAAGAACTAGCGAGCGCAGTCGTGAGCGACCGAGCCGTGGCGCACTCACCGCCGGAGGGTGGCGATCCCCTGGCTCTCGGGGCCCGCCTCGGGCCCTACGAGATCGTCGGCCATCTCGGGGCCGGCGGCATGGGCACCGTCTACCGCGCGCGCGACACTCGCCTCCGTCGCGACGTCGCGCTCAAGGTCATCAGCCCGTCGTACGTGCGGCCCGAGGCGCTGGAGCGCTTCGAGCGCGAGGCGCGCGCCGCCGCCGCGCTCAGCCACCCGAACATCCTCGCGGTCTACGACGTGAGCATCGACGGCCCGGTGCCCTATGTCGTCTGCGAGCTGCTCGAGGGCGAGTCTCTGCGCGAGCGGATCGACCGCGGGCCGCTGCCGTACCGCAAGGCCGTCGAGATCGCAGTGCAGGTCGCCGAGGCGCTCGCCGCGGCGCACGCCAAGCGGATCTGGCACCGGGACGTGAAGCCGGGGAACGTGTTCCTGACCCGCGACGGCCGGGTGAAGCTCCTCGACTTCGGCCTCGCGAAGCTGCCGCCGGCCGACTCCGCCGAGCTGTCGCAGCAGTCGACGACGCCCGAGCTCAGCCACCCGGGCCGGGCCCTGGGCACCGCCGCCTACATGTCGCCGGAGCAGGTGCTCGGACAGGAGGCCGACCAGCGCAGCGACATCTTCGCGCTCGGCACGGTGCTCTACGAGATGCTCGCCGGCGTCCGCGCCTTCGCGCAGGCGACCGCGGTCGAGGCCATGAGCGCGATCCTGCGCGAGGACCCGCCCGACGTCCTTTCCCTGAATCCCGCGATCTCGCCCGCGGCGGCGGCCACGGTGCGCCGCTGCCTGGAGAAAGGGCGGGACGAGCGCTTCCAGTCCGCGCGCGACCTCGCGTTCCACCTCCAGCAGCTCCTCCAGTCGACGTCGGGGGCGCACCCGCTCCCCCCGCTGCCCCGGTCGCGTCGGCGCCTGCTCATGGGCGCGCTGCTCGCCGCGGCAGGCCTCGCGGCCGGCGCCGCGGTGGCCGCCGCCTGGCTCGCGCGGCGGCCGGCCGCGCCCTCCTTCGAGCAGATCACCTTCCACCGCGGGCGGATCGGCGGCGCGCGCTTCACCGACGCCGGCATCGTGTACAGCCAGACCCGCGAGCTGGCGCGGCCCGCGGCGTACCTGCGCGTGCGCAGCAGCCCGGAGGCGCGGCTCCTCTACGCGGACGCCGACGTCTTCGCGTTCTGCGGCGGCGACCTCGCCGTCTCGGTGAACCGCCGCTTCGTGAAGGGCGAGCGGATCGTCGGCTCGCTCGCCTCGGTCCCGGCCGGCGCGGGGACGCCGCGGGCGTGGCTCGAGGACGTCGAGGACGCCGACTGCGACGCTTCGGGCCGAGTCTTCGCCGTCGTCCGGTCGAAGGGCTTCGGGGCCGAGAGCACCCTCGAGTTCCCGGTGGGCGCTCTCATCTACCGGACGAGCGGGTCGATCAGCGACGTTCGGGTGTCGCGCGACGGCGGCCTCGTCGCCTTCTTCGAGGACCCGGCCGGCATCGGCACCGGCGGCCGCGCCGTGATCCTCGACCGCGGCGGGCGCGTCGTGCGCCGGTCGCGCGAGTGGGCGAGCGCCCGCGGCCTCGCGTGGTCCCCGCGCGGCGACGAGCTGTGGATGACCGTGTCCGCGGAGCGCGCGAACCGGCGGCTCTTCGCGCTCGGGACCGGCGGCCGCGAGCGCCTCGTCTACGCGGGCCCGGGCTCTCTCACCATCCGCGACGTGGCCGAGGACGGCCGCGCGCTCCTGACCCGGGACGAGGACCGGACGGTGGTCGTCGGCGTGCCGCCCGGAGGGTCGGTCGAGCGCGACCTCTCCTGGTTCGACGACGCCGGCCTCGCCGCGCTCTCCAGGGACGGCGAGCGCATCCTCTTCGGCGACCGATTCGGGATCTACATCCGCGGGACGGACGGCTCCGACGCCACGAAGCTCAGTTCCATCACGGGCTACCCGGACGACCTCTCGCCCGACGGCACGACGGTGCTCGCGACGACGCTCGCGTCGGACGGCGTCTTCCTCGCTCCGATCGGTCCCGGGCAGGTGCAGCCCGTCCCGGTCGAGGGCCTCGACCGTTTCCGAGGATGCCTCTTCTTCCCCGACGGGCGAAGGCTGCTCGTCAACGGGCAGGAGCCGGGACGGCGCATGCGGTCCTACGTGGTCGACCTGCCCGGCGGCCGGCCGCGCGCGATCACCGCGGAGGACACCTGGGGGCTCCTGATCTCGCCGGACGGCGCCCGCGTCGCGACCGTCTCGGTCGGCGGCCCGGTGTCGCTCGTCCCGACCGATGGCGGGGCGCCCCGGCCCGTCGCGGGGACGGAGCCGGGAGAGCGGCCGGTGAGCTGGTCGGCCGACGGTCGGGCGCTGTGGGTGTTCCGCCGGGGAGAGCTCCCGGCTCGTGTCTTCGCCGTCGACGTCGAGAGCGGCCGCCGCGCGCTGTGGAAGACCCTGACCCCCGCCGACGCGGCGGGCGTCTACTCGATCGACCAGGTCCAGATCACCCCCGACGGCCGGTCCTACTTCTACAGCTACAGCCGCTCGCTCTCCGAGCTCTACGAGGCGCGCGGCCTGCGCTGAGGAGCGGGCGCGAAGCGCGGCGCCGCCCGATCCGACGGGGGCGCCGCGCCCGCGCTACCTGGTGATGACCGCCTCGAGGTACTCGCCGGGCACCGCGAGAGCCGTCCCGCCGCTGCGGTCGCAGTCCCGCAGCAGAGCGAGGAGGGCCTGCTCCAGGCCCTTGCGACCGCCCTCGTCGAGCGCGGCGAAGGCCTTGTGGGTCGGCCCGTAGTAGGTCCGGAAGAAATCGACGAAGTGCTCGGGCGAGCGGTAGCGGAAGACGAAGTTCTTCCGCTCGGTGCGCAGGTCCGCCGCGCGCGGGCCGAAGAGCTCGACGAGGCGCGTCTCCTGTCCCCACGCCATGGGCGAGCGCAGGCCGGCCGGGGGCGGGACGAAGCCGCGCACGACGCCGAAGAGCTTCCCGATGAAGCCCTCGGGCGTCCACGAGGCGAGGCCGATGCGCCCGCCGGGCCGCACGACCCGCAGCATCTCGTCCGCGGCGCGCTCCTGCTGCGGAGCGAACATCACCCCGAACGTCGACAGGACGACGTCGAACGAGCCCTCGGGAAACGGCAGGTCCTCGGCGTCGGCCACGCGGAAAGCGAGCTCGACGCGCTCGGCGTCGGCGCGCCGACGGCCCTGGTCGAGGAGCTCCGGCACGTAGTCGGTCGAGACGACGTGGGCGAACCGCCGCGCCGCCGCGAGCGAGGCGTTGCCGTCGCCCGCCGCCACGTCGAGCACGCGCTCCGTGGAGAGGAGGTCGACGGCCTCGCACAGCGACTCGCCGACGATCTGCAGGGTCACGCCGATGCGTCCGAAGTCGCCCGAGGCCCACGTGGCCTGCTGCTTCGTCTTCACCGCCGCGACGTCGAGCCCGCCGCCCGCGTCCGTCCCCTGGCCCGTCGTCCCCGGCCCCGATTCGAAAGTCATGGAATCCCCCTCCGCGCGCCCGGGCCCCCGCCCGGCCCCGCGTCACAGGGGGAAATCTGCGGCGGCGGGGGACTTGACGTCTGGCCCGCCGTCGGGAAGTCTTGACCCAAAGTCCGAAGCCAGTCGGGGGGCCATGGGTCGCGACACGCTGTCCGACGTGCTGCGCGCCGTCCGCCTGCGCGGCGCGGTCTTCTACTACGTGGACGGGGCGGCGCCGTGGGTGGCCGAGGCCCCGGCCGCCTGCGAGATCCTCCCGGGGATCATGCCGGGCGTCGACCACCTCATCGAGTTCCACGGGGTGGTCGAGGGCTCGTGCTGGGCCGCGACGGCCGGCGAGAGCCCGGTCCGCCTCGTCGCGGGCGACCTCGTTCTCTTTCCCCAGGGCGACGCGCACGCCATCTCGAGCGCCCCGGGCCTGCGCGCGGCCCAGGTCGACCGCAGCCTGTACTTCGCGCCGCGGCCCCCTCAGCTGCCGTACTCGATCAGCGTGAGCGGCGACGTGGTCACCACCGCGCGGCTCGAGGGGCGGGGCGACCGGACGACGGTCGCGTGCGGCTTCCTCGGCCTGGACGCGCGACCGTTCAACCCCCTCCTCGCGTCGCTGCCCCGCCTTCTGCACGTGCCGGGGACGAGCCTCGGGGCGGACTCGTGGATCGCCACGTTCCTCCGCGCGGTCGTCGTCGAGTCGAGCGACCGCCGCCCCGGCGGAGAGGCGGTGCTCGAGCGCATGAGCGAGATGCTCTTCGTCGAGGTCCTGCGCCGCTACGCCGACGGGCTCCCGGCCGGCGAGACCGGCTGGCTCGCCGCCCTGCGCGACCCCTCGGTGGGCCGCGCGCTCGCGGCCCTCCACGAGAAGCCGGAGGAGCCGTGGACGCTCGAGCGTCTCGGCGAGGAGGCCGGCCTCTCCCGCTCCACCCTCCACGAGCGCTTCGTGGATCTCCTCGGCCAGCCGCCGATGCAGTACCTCACGCAGTGGCGGATGCAGGTCGCGGCCGGGCTGCTGCGCGACACCGGGGCGAAGCTCGTCGACGTGGCCCTCCGGGTGGGCTACGACAGCGAGGCCGCGTTCTGCCGCGCCTTCAAGCGCGAGGTCGGAGTCGCCCCCGGCGCGTGGCGCCGCGGGGTGCGCGAGGGATAGAGGGCGTCAGGCGACCGCGTCCCGGGTCGCCGCTTCGTACCAGGCCGCGCGCGGGGCGTCGGTCGCGGCGATCTGGGCCGGACACGGCAGGTCGGCTTCCTCGACGCCCCACGCCCGCACGACCTGGCCGCGCGCCCGCGCGGCGTCGAGCGCGGCGCGGTCCTTCGCGTCCGCCGCGAAGAAGAGCGCGTCGCGGACGCTCCCCCGGTCGTCGCCCTTCTGCTCCTCCACGAAGAGGACCGGGCGGAACCGCGCCGGCGCGAGCCCGCCCTCGGGGCCGGCCAGGACCGCCCCGCCGTCGTCGGTGGCGCAGCGGTACGTGCGGCCGCCGTGGATCGCGGAGTCGGGCGCCGGCGGGTCCGCCTCGGCCCGGCGCCCCGAGCCCCAGCGCACCTGACCGCGGCGCGTGTTGAGGACCCCGCGGCGCTGGCGGCTCACCCCGCCCTCGACGTGCCACTCGACGACGTCCGTCCCCTCGATGGCGAGGCGCACCTGCGAGCCGATCCCGTAGACGCCGGGGCCGAACCAGGAGACGCGCCGGTCGGCCCCGATCCGTCCCACGAGGCTCTCGAGACGCGTGCCGCCGGTGAATCCCTCGGGCGGGACGAACCGATGGGCGGCCACGATCCAGCCCTCGTCGTTCACCGCGACGGCTGGCTGCGACAGAGGCAGCGCGCTGTAGCGGTAGGACGACTTGCTCTGCCACGCGATCGCGCCGTCCGTCCGGACCTCGCCCGCGAACGCGTGGAGGTCGCCGGAGGTCGCGACGTAGACGAGCACGGCGTCGCCCCTCGCGTTCGTCGCCAGAGCGGGCTCGGCGCCGAAGGCCCAGCGGTACGAGAGGCGCGTGTTCCCGTTGCCGGACAGCACGCACAGGACCCGGCTCGTCAGCTCCGTCAGATCCGGCCAGCCGCCGGCCGCGTCGAGGTCCGCCGGCGTGAACAGGCGCGGCCCGAGGGCCTCCTCGACGATCCGGTTGAGGTCCTCCGGGCTCCCGCACGAGGGAGAGAGGAGGTCGTCCTTCGAGTCGAGGACGACGGTGATCGGCGCGTGCACGTGCGCGTCCGACCAGCGCGCGACGGCCGCGAGCCAGTCGCGCAGCCTCAGCGAGTCGGGGTTGCCTCCGCCGAGCGAGACCTCGGCGCCGGGCTTGAGGTGCCCGACGCGGAAGTCGCCGATCTCGGCGAAGCCTCTCGCGTGGACGTCGAGCTCGACCAGGCGGCAGCCCGCGTCCAGCTGGTCGGGCACCGACCCCCGTGCGCCGCCCGAGTAGCTGTTGTGCGTGGCTCGGAACCGCACCTCGTCGTATCGGGACATGTGGAGGATTCGTGCACAGAGTGCCCCCAAACGCAAGGCTTTTCAGAACCGCGCTTCGGCGGTCGGGTTCGCCGGAGTCTCGCGGCGGGCCCGGGTCAGCCTGGGCGCGGACCCGAGCGGCGACCGCGCGGAGCTCGCGCGGCTCGTCGACCTCGCCGCGACGATCGCCGATCCGCCCCGCGCGGCCTCCGGCCGCTAGCGGTCGACACCCGGCCGGCCGCGCCGTAGGCTAGCGGCCGGCCGCGGCGCCCGCGGCCGAAGGAGCCGCGCCATGAGCACCTGCCGGTGGGGGATCCTCGGGACGGCGGGCATCGCCCGCAAGAACTGGCAGGCGATCGCCCTCGCGGGTAACGCGTCGCTCGTCGCGGTGGCGAGCCGCACGCGCGATCGCGCGCGCGATTTCGTCGACGCGGGCCAGGCCGCCTGCCCTCACCCGCGCAAGCCCGAGGCCGTCGAGGGCTACGCGGAGCTCCTCGGCCGCTCCGACGTCGACGCGGTTTACGTCCCGCTGCCGACCGGCGTCCGCAAGGAGTGGGTGATCGCCGCCGCGCAGGCCGGCAAGCACGTCCTCGTCGAGAAACCGGTCGGCGCGACGGCCGCGGACGTCCGCGAGATGCTCGCGGCCTGCGAGAGCCACGGCGTCCAGCTCATGGACGGCGTCATGTTCATGCACGGCGACAGGCTGCGGGCGCTCCGCGCCGTCCTCGACGACGGCGAGAGCGTCGGCCGGATCCGCCGGATCGCGACGCAGTTCAGCTTCGCCGGCGACGAGGCCTTCTTCCGCGACGACATCCGCCTCCACTCCGGGCTCGAGCCGCACGGCTGCCTCGGTGACCTCGGCTGGTACAACCTGCGCTTCACGCAGTGGGCGGCGGGTTACGAGCGGCCCACCCACGTCCTCGCCCGCGAACTGTCCACTGCCGCGCGCCCCGACAGCCCGACGAGCGTGCCCACCGAGATGTCGGGCGAGCTGCGCTTCGCGAGCGGGGTCTCGGCGAGCTTCTACTGCTCCTTCCTGACCGAGAACCAGCAGTGGGCGAACGTGAGCGGGACGAGGGGCTTCGTCCACGTGCCGGACTTCGTGCTGCCCTTCTTCGGCGAGGAGTGCGGCTTCGAGGTCACGCGGTCCGTCTTCGAGGTCCGCGGCAGCGACTTCGACATGCGGCGGCGGTCGCGGACCGTCGCCGTGCCGGAGTACTCCAACAGCCACCCGACCGCGCAGGAGGCGCGACTGTTCCGGGCCTTCTCGGACCTCGTGTTGTCGAGGAGAATCGAGCCCCGCTGGGGCGAGATCGCTCTCGAGACCCAGATTCTCGTCGACGCCTGCCGCCGCTCGGCGCGGGAAGGCCGCGAGATCGAGATCGGACGTTCCTGACCGGAGGTGCCCACCGTGACGACTGCTCCGACGACCGCCGGCCGCCGGGCCGGCCACGACCTCCTCTTCGCCTTCCTGATGGTCGCCTCGCTCTTCTTCATCTGGGGCTTCTGCCACGCGATGCTCGACGTGCTGAACAAGCACTTCCAGGACGTGCTGCACGTGAGCAAGGCGCAGTCGGGGCTCATCCAGACCTCCGTCTTCGGCGCCTACTTCCTGATGGCCCTCCCGGCCGCCATGCTCATCCGCCGGATCGGCTACCAGAACGGCATCCTCCTCGGGCTCGCCGTCGTGGCCCTCGGCGCCTTCTCCTTCGTGCCGGCGAGCCTGTGGTTCAAGACGTTCGGCTCGTTCCTCTTCGCCCTCTTCGTCCTGTCGAGCGGCCTCGCCTGCATCGAGACGGCGGCGAACCCGTACGTGACCGTCCTCGGGCCGAAGGAGGGCGCGGCCGGCCGGCTGTCGGTGGCCCAGGCCTTCAACTCGGTCGCGTACATCATCGCGCCGACCGTCGGCGGGGCGCTCCTGTTCGGCCGCCACCGCGCCGCCGGTGAGGAGGTCGACTTCCGCGCGCTGCTCATCCCGTACGTCGTCCTCGGCTGCGTCGTCCTGGCGGTGATCGCCGTCTTCTCGCGGGTGAAGCTGCCCGAGATCGAGGCCGAGGGCGCCGGGGGCGGGGCCGCGGCCGACGACGATGCTCACGCGGCGCCGCTCTCCCGGCAGCCGCACTTCGTCTGGGGCATCGTCACGCAGTTCCTCTACATCGCGGCTCAGGTCGGGGTGAACGCCTTCGCGGTGAACTACATCCTCGCGAACGCGATCTCGACCGACGCGAGCGGCGCCACGGTCACCGACCCGCGCTTCGCCTGGTACCGCGCCGCGACCGGGGCCGCGACCCCGGAGGCCGCCGCGGCGTACGTCGTCACCATCGCGATGATCCTCTACGCCACCGGCCGCTTCAGCGGCGCGGCGATCGCGAGGGTCCTGCGGCCGGAGCGGATGCTCGCGCTCTACGGCATCGCGAACTGCGCGATCGTCCTCGTCGTGATGGCCGACGTGAAGCAGCTCTCGTGGGTCGTCCTGCCCTTCTGCTGGCTCTTCATGTCGATCATGTTCCCGTTCATCTTCGCGATGAGCCTGCGCAACCTCGGCCCGCGCACGAAGCTCGCGGCGTCCTTCCAGATCATGTCGATCGTCGGCGGGGCGATCGCCCCGCCCCTCATGGGCTGGCTGGCCGACACGTACCACAGCATGGCGATCTGCTTCACGGTCCCGCTCGTCGGCTTCGTGGCGACGACGATCTACGGCTTCGCCTACCCGGCGCTCCTGCGGCGGTCCGCGGCCGCGGCGTGATCGGGCCGGGGAGCTCGCTGACGATCGGCTGACACGCCACGGTCGCCAGGGGCGTAGGATCGCGTCCGGATGCGCCTGCCGCGGATGCTGGTGCCCGGCCTCGGGCTGGCCCTCGCCGTCGTCGCGGCGTTCGCCGACCGGGCGCTCGTCGGCCAGATCGAGGCCGCCCGGGCGAGCGCGCTCGCACGGGTCGATCAGGAGGCGCGCCAGGCGGCGGCGGCCACCCGAGCCGCGCTCGCCCCGATCGAGCAGGCGCTCGCGGCCGGGCGACCGATCGCCGGAGTCTCATTCGAGCGTATCCGCGTTCCCCCGGTCAGCCGTACCGCGCCCTTCGGCTCTGCGTCCTACTCGAGCCGCCCCCGCGCCGAACTCGCGGCACTCCTCCTGTCGACGGCGGCGACACCCAACGGTTTGCCGGAGGCGGTGGTCGCCCGCCTCGCGCTCGGGCCCGCCGCGCCGCTCTCCGGCGTCGCCGCGACCGCACTCGTCGAGGAGCGCCTGCTCGACGGGGAGCTGCCCGTCGATCACGATGACCTGCCGTACCTGGCCGTACGTGTGGGCAAGGCTGCCGACCCGCGCCTGCCGCGGCTCATCGCACGATTGCGGACGGCGCCCGACCCCGCCCGGCTCGTGCCGGCCCCGGCCTTCGCCCGTCGGCTCGATCCGACGAGCCAAGTCGAGGGCTGGAGCCGCACCGCCGACGGGTGGCTGCTCCACTACTCGGTGGCGGCCGCCGAGCTCTTGCGGCGCGCGGCCGTCACCGCCGTCGCGGGGGCGACCCGCTCGCCCGCGGAGGCAAGCGGGACGCGCACGGTTCCGGTGCCGGACGTCGACGGTTTCTCGCTGCGGGTCGAACCGCGAGCTCAGGGCGCGCTGCGTCTCGCCGCTCTGCGGGTCGTCCTCTGGCTTTCGGCCGCCGCGGGTGTGGCCGGCCTCGTCGTGCTGCGGCGCGCCCTCGGTCGCGAGGAGAAGGCCCTCGCTCGCGAGCGCGCCTTTCTCTCCGGCGTCACGCACGAGCTGCGCACCCCGCTCACCACCATCCGGGTCCTCGGCGAAACGCTGGCCGACGGACGGGGCGATCCTCGCGAGTACGGCGGTCTCGTGGCGGGGGAGAGCCAGCGCCTCGAGGCGCTCGTCGAACGCGTCCTGACGCTGGCGCGGGTCGAGCACCGCCCGCGTTTCGGTGCCGTCCTGCCCGCGGCGCTCGTGCCGTCGGCCATCGCTCTCGTCCGGCCGCGCGCCGATCGTCGCCGCGCGCAGGTGTCCTGCGTGCTGGACGGCGAGCTCCCCCTCTGCGCCTGGGACGGCGACGCCGTGCGCCGCGCGCTCCTCAACCTCCTCGACAACGCGGTGGCCCACGGTCGCGAGGGGGGAGCGGTGGAGGTGCGCGCCTCGGCCACGTCGACCGAGGTCCGGCTCGCGGTGACGGACGACGGGCCTGGCATCCGCCAAAGCGAGCGGCGGCGCATCTTCGGCCGATTCGAGCGAGGGACGAGCGAAGCCCCCGGCACCGGGCTTGGCCTGTACCTGGTCGACGAGGTCGCACGGGCGCACGGAGGCCGCGTCGACCTCGTGACCGCGGAAGGTCGCGGATCGACCTTCACCCTCGTCCTGCCCGTGAGCCCGCCCGGGAGCGAAGGCCCGGAGGCGGACGCATGAAGGCGCAGATCCTCCTCGTCGAAGACGAGCCCGCGCTCGCCCGCGGGCTCTCGGACAACTTCCGCGACGAGGGCTACGAGGTTCGGCTCGAGCCGCGGGGCGACCGCGCTCTCGCCGTGATTCGCGACGCCCGGCCGGATCTCGTCGTTCTCGACGTGATGCTGCCCGGCCGGTCCGGGCTCGACGTGCTGCGCGACCTGCGCGCGGCGGGCGACCGCGTCCCGGTGCTCGTCGTCACGGCCAAGGGGGACGTGGTCGACCGCGTCGTCGGGCTCGAGCTGGGAGCCGACGACTACCTGCCGAAGCCGTTCGCGGTCCGGGAGCTGCTCGCCCGCGTGCGGGCCCTCCTCCGACGCGCGGCCCCCGTCCGGCCCGCCGAGGAGCTCGTCGTCGGCTCGCTGCGCTTCGATTTCCGCGCCCTCACCGCGACGGGCGGCGGCGCCGCCGCCCTGACCGTGCACGACATCCTCGTCATGAAGGTGCTCGCCGCGCGCCGGGGCGAGCTCGTCCGGCGCGCCGACATCGTCGAGGAGGTCTGCGGCCTCGACTCGGAAGCGACGTTGCGCACGGTGGACAACCACATCGTCGCCCTTCGCCGTGCCCTCGGTGACGACCCGCGCCACCCCCGCTACCTGTACACGGTGCGAGGTGAGGGTTATCGCCTGACGCTCGACTGACGATGGCCGACACTCTCGTGACCCTCCGCTCACCCCCGCGTCCTACCTTGACGTCGAGCCCAAGCGCGGCTCGCGCGCAGGAGGGAGTCATGAGGTTCGGCGCGACGGTGCTCCTGGGAATGCTCCTTGCGGTGGCGCCTCTGGTCGTGGCGGCCGAGGACCCGGCGGACGTGCTGGCGAGAGGAAAGGTCGAAGCGGATCTTGGTCACCACGGCGCGGCGGCCGAGACCTTCGCCGTCGTCGCTCACTCGACGGCCGCGACGCCCAGTCAGCGGTGGGAGGCGCTCATTCGTCTCGGCGTCGCCCGCCGGGAGGCCGGCGACGCTCTGGGCGCGGCGTCCTCGTTCGAAGAGGCTTTCCGGACCTACGGGAAGGACCCCGAGGCCCTCCGCTTCCTGGTCCTGGCCGTGGGCGGCGCGCTCCCTGGCGGCGAGCGCTGGACCGAGGTCTGGCGCCAGGTGACGCTCGACGTCGACCGCCGGGATGCCGGACGCCCGGTTGCTCGGATCCGGTGGCCCGGAGTCGAGCCCCACGCGGCTCCCTACCGGGGAGCGCGCGTGAGCATCGATTTCAAGGACGGAGACTACCAGGACGTCTTCCGCCTCTTCTCCGAGATGACCGGGCTGAACGTCGTCGTGCAGCCGGGCACCGAGGGGCGATTCACCTACCAAGGGCGCGATCGACCGTGGGACGAAGCGCTCGAGCAGATCCTCGCGCCGAACGGGTTCGTCGCCCGGGTCGAGGGAAACGTGATTCGGATCGGCCGTCCCGGCGACATCTCGGCCGCCGGCCCAGGCGGTAAAGCCAGGGCCTTCGTGGGAACGGCGATCGATGTCGACCTCGTTGGCAGGAGCCTCGTCGATGCACTGCGCGAGATCGCCGCCCACGGGCGCATGCGTGTCCAGGTGCCGGAAGGCGTGCAGGGTCGGGTCACGCTGCACATGAAACATGTGCCCTGGGACCAGGCGTTCGATCTCGTCGCCGGCACGAACGGCCTCACGTGGACCCGCTCCGGCGACGTCCTTCGCGTCGCGCCGCGGCAGCGTTGACGGGCGGATCTCAGCCGAGGCGCGTCGTCCCCAGCAATCCCTTCGGGTCGAGCTGGGCCTTGAGGCCGCGGCAGAGGGCCTTTACCGCCTCCGGCGTGTAGCGGTCGTAGAAGAGCTGGTTGTGCGGGCCGATGCCGTGCTCGGCGCTGTAGCTGCCGCGCAGGCGCGTGACCGCGAGCTCGTAGATCCGCGGCTGGAGCTCCCTCTTGACCTCCGCGGGTGGCTTCGGCGCGTCGTCCTTCTTCCACACGAGGTTGAGGTGGACGCCGCCGTCGCCCCAGTGGCCGAAGTCGCAGACGCGCACGAACGGGTACTCGGCCGCGACGAGCGCGCGCGCGCCCTCGAGGAGGGCGGGAAGCGACGAGCGCGGCACGCTCACGTCGAAGCCGAGCACCTCGCCCTCGTGGCGGTGGCTCTCGGAGACGTGGTGGCGGATGTCCCAGAGGTCCGCGGGCTTGCCGGGGAAGATGTCGGTCAGTCCCTCGCCCCCGTCCGTCTCGCACATCTCGCCGAGCGTCGACTCGAGGAGGTCGTCGAGAGCCAGCCGCTCCGCCGGCAGCGTCGTCGACAGCTCGACGAGGGCGACGAACGGGGGCAGCGCGCCGCCGAACGGGTTCCGAAGCCGCGGCTGGTGACGGAAGACCGGGGCGAGCGCGTCGGCGCTCATCACCTCGAAGGCGGTGAGCACCTCGCCGACCGTGCGCTCGAGGTGCGACAGGAGGGCCAGCACCGTCCGGCCGTCGCTCGCGCCGACGAGGGCCGTGGCCCGCTGGGCGGGCACCGGCACCACGCGCAGGAGCGCCTTCGTCACGATGCCGAACACGCCGGACGTGCCGACGAAGAGCTGCTTCGCGTCGAGGCCGGTGTTGTTCTTGCGGAGGGCCGTCATCAGGTCGAGGACGGAGCCGTCGGCAAGGGCGACCTCGAGGCCGAGGAGGTTCTGCCGCACGTCGCCGTAGCGCAGCAGGCGCGTGCCGCCCGTGTTGGTGACCACCATGCCGCCGATCGTCGGATCGGCGCCGAGGTCCACCGGGAACATGAGGCCGTGCGGCTCGAGGGCGGCGTTCAACTGGCTCAGGAGGACGCCGCCGCCGACCGTCACGGTGCGGTCGACGGAATCGATCTCGAGCGGCTGGGCGAGCCGCTCGAGGCTGAGGACGAGCATCTCGCCCGTCGCGTCCGGGTTCGAGGCGCCGACGAGGCCGGTGTTGGCGCCCTGAGCCAGGAGGCGCAGGCCGGTCTCCGACGCGAAGGCGAGCACCCGCGCGACCTCCGCGGTCGTGCGCGGGCGGACGGCCGCGAGCGCCGTACCCGCGCCGTAGCGCCAGCCCTTCTCGTAGCGCTCGAGCTCGTGCGGCTCGGTGAGGACGGCGTCCTCGCCCAGCGTCTCTCGCAACGCGCGCGCCACATGGGCGCGATCGGGGAGGCTCATGCGTGAAGCTCGCTCGACATGCGGGCCATTATCGCCGCGGGCGCCGCCGCCGCGCGCGCCGCGCCTCTGGTACGCTCCCCCAGACGAGGCGCCCCGGAGAGCCGCGATGAAGAAGACGTCGCTCGAGAAGACGCGTATGAAGGTGCTGCTCCTGGAGAACGTCCACGAGCGCGCGGTCGAGAGCTTCGTGCGCCACGGCTACACCACCGTCGACCGCCGGCCGAAGGCCCTCGCCGGCGACGAGCTCGCGGCGGCGATCGCCGACGTCCACTTCGTCGGCATCCGCTCGAACACGAAGCTCACCGCCGAGGCGATCGGCGCGGCGAAGAAGCTCATCGCGGTCGGGGCCTTCTGCATCGGCACGAACCAGGTCGATCTCGACGCCGCGATGATGCGCGGCATCCCCGTCTTCAACGCCCCGTTCTCGAACACGCGCTCCGTCGCCGAGCTGATCCTCGCCGAGATCATCTTCCTGCTGCGCGGGATCGCCGGGAAGAACGCGCTCCTCCACCAGGGCGTGTGGCACAAGGCGGTCGACGAGGCGCGCGAGGTCCGCGGCCGCACCCTCGGCATCGTCGGCTACGGCAACATCGGCTCGCAGCTGTCGGTCATGGCCGAGGCGCTCGGCATGAACGTCCGCTTCTACGACCACGTCGCGAAGCTGCCCCTCGGCAACGCCGAGGCGGCCGGGTCGCTCGAGGAGCTCCTCGAGAGCGCGGACGTCGTGACCCTCCACGTGCCCGACACGCCGCAGACCCGCGGCATGATCGGCCGCGCCGAGTTCGCGCGGATGCGCGACGGGGCGACCTTCATCAACGCCTCGCGGGGCACGGTCGTCGACATCGAGGCCGCGTGCGGGGCGCTCGAGAGCGGCCGCCTGCGCGGGGCGGCCTTCGACGTCTTCCCGAAGGAGCCGAAGGGCAACGACGAGGAGTTCGTCTCGCCGCTGCGGAGGTTCGACAACGTGATCCTCACGCCGCACATCGCGGGGTCGACCGTGGAGGCCCAGGCCAACATCGGCACCGAGGTCGCGGAGAAGCTCGTCCGCTACAGCGACAACGGCTCGACGCTGTCGGCGGTCAACTTCCCCGAGGTCTCGCTGCCCGCCCACCCCGGGAACCACCGCCTCCTGCACATCCACCACAACGTGCCCGGCGTCATGAGCCGCATCAACGAGGTCTTCTCCCGCCACGGCATCAACATCAACGGCCAGTACCTGATGACGAGCGCGAAGATCGGCTACGTCGTCATGGACGTCGAGCGGGAGTACAGCCAGGCCGGGCTCAAGGCCCTCGCCGCCGTCGAAGGGACGATCCGGACGCGGGTCCTGTTCTAGCCCCGCGCGCGGGAGCCCGACGCCAGGGTCTCAGGCGGGCTTTCGTGATTACATACGCCCGTGTTCCCGAGCCTCTTCCGGCGGAAGGCCCGCGCCGAGCGCGACGACGACACCGTGTGGGCGACGAGCGAGGCCCGGCTCCGGGCCGTTCTCGCCACGCCGGGGGCCCGGCTCGTGGCCCACTTCGACGAGACCCGACGCGCTCTCCAGGCGCTCGCGCGCGAAGGGGGCCGGCCCGTGGACGTCGCGCTCGCCGCCGGGCTCGTGCCGCCGCCCGAGCGCGACCCCGGCCTCCTGGTCGTCGTGGCCGAGCGGCATCCGCTTCGCGAGCACGACGAGCGCGTCGCGGAGTGGGCCGACGCCGCGGCCGGCCGCATCGCGTTCCACGTCTCGCTCGAGGACGCGCCGATCGCCCTCTTCGCCGGCGAGCGGTTCCGCGGGGTGCTCGAGCGGCTCGGCCTCGCGCCCGACACGCCGATCCGCAGCCGGCTCGTCTCCCGCGCGATCGAGGGGGCCCAGGACCGCATCCGCCGGGAGGCGACGGGCGACATGCCCTCCGCGTCGTCGGCCGGGTGGCTTCAGGCGAACGGCTTCAGCGGGCGCCGGCCGTAGGAGTCGCGGCCTTCTCCTTCGCGAGCTGCTCGCGGAAGGACCGGGCGGCCTCCGCCACCCGCGCCTGGTAGGCCGCGGCGTCCACGAACGGCTTCCGGCCGGCGCGCTTGTCCTCCAGGCCGAACGCGAAGCCGTGGCCCTCCAGCAGGAGATCGGCCGGCTCCGCCGCGAGGCGCGCGAAGGTCCGCTCGTAGTCGGCGACGATGCCCGGGTACTTCGCGTTGTCCACGAGCTTGTAGCCGGGTGCGCTCGTGCCGCCGACCATCACGACGCGGACCGGCCGCCCGCCGTCCTCGATCGTGAAGGCCCACGACGTGCACCCCATCGTGTGGCCCGGTGAGGCGATCGCGCGGACGCTCACGCCGCCGAGGGTCACCGTCTCGCCGTCCTTCACGCCGACGTCGGCGGTGACCGGCGGGTACGGGATGTCGTCGCCGAAGGCGAAGTCTCCCTTCCCCCCGCGGGCGAGGAGCGGCACGTCGAGGGCGCCGGCGTAGAGCCTCGCGCCCGTCCGGGCCTTGATCGCGGCGAGGCCGCCGGCGTGGTCGCCGTGGGCGTGGGTCGAGAGGAGGATCTTCACGTCCTCGGCCTTGAAGCCGAGGGCGCGGACGTTCCCGAGGATGATGTCGGCCGACTCCGCGAAGCCGCCGTCGACGAGGATGTGGCCGGCCGGAGTCGTGACGAGGAGGGACGTGACGTTCTCGACCCCCACGTAGTAAAGAGGCCCCGCGATGCGGAACGGCGCGACCGGCCGGTTCCACTCGCGCCACTGCGCGTTCGCCTGGGCCCGCGCCAGCGGCGCGAGGCCCGTCCCCACGAGCGCGAGCGCCGTGAGCGCCGTCCGCAGTCCCCTCATCGCTCCACCTCCGAGCCTCCTACTGTACGACGACCCCGCGCACCCCGGCCCGCTCTTGTCGCGCCCGCCCGCCTCGTGAGAGATTCGCGCCCATCGGCTGCTCACCAGGAGGCGGGGTCATGGGCAAGGACGTCTACGGGCGCAGGCTCAGGGGCGGGATGGTCGGCGGCGGCGAGGGCGCCTTCATCGGTCCGGTCCACCGGATGGCCGCGACGATGGACGGCGAGGCCGAGTTCGTGGCCGGCTGCTTCTCCCGCGACGCGGCGAAGTCGAAGCGGGCCGGAGAGATGCTCCACCTCGACCCGTCGCGGGTCTACTCGAGCTTCCGCGAGATGGCCGAGCAGGAAGCGAAGAAGCCGGCCGATCAGAAGCTCGACTTCGTCTCGATCGTGGTGACGACGTCCTACCACTACGAGATCGCCCGCTGCTTCGTCGAGCACGGCTTCCACGTCATCTGCGACAAGCCGATGACGACCTCGCTCGACGACGCGAAGGCGCTGCGCGAGCTCGTGCGGCAGAAGGGCACCGCCTTCGTCCTCACCCACAACTACACCGGCTACCCGATGGTGAAGGAGGCCCGCCACCGCATCGCGAAGGGCGAGCTCGGCCGCATCAACAAGGTCGTGGTCGAGTACCCGCAGGGCTGGCTGTCGCAGCTGGTCGAGGGCGGCGCGAGCGAGATCAACATGTGGCGCATGGACCCGTCGCAGGCGGGGCCCTCGAACTGCACCGGCGACATCGGCATCCACGCCGAGAACCTGTGCCGCTACGTCACCGGGCTCGAGGTCGAGGAGCTCTGCGCCGAGGTGTCGTCCTTCATCCCGGGGCACAAGCTCGACGACGACTCGATGATGCTCCTGCACTTCAGGGGCGGGGCGAAGGGTCTCCTCTACGCCTCGCAGATCTCCTCGGGCGAGGAGAACGGCCTCAACATCCGCGTCTACGGCACGAAGAAGGGGCTCCAGTGGTGGCAGGAGAACCCGAACTACCTCGTCATCAAGGACCCCGCCGGCTTCGAGACGCGCCTCTCGCGCGGCAACCCCGTCGTCGAGGCGCCGCTCGCCAAGGCGTACACGCGGACGCCGTTCGGTCACCCCGAGGGCTTCATCGAGGCGTTCGCGAACGTCTACCGCGAGGGGTTCAAGACGATCCGGGCCAGGGTCGCGGGCGACCCCGACCCGAAGGCCGACCACCCGACGGTCGACGACGGCGTGATGGGGCTCGCCTTCATCGCGGCGGTCCTCGAGAGCTCGAGGTCCGACAAGAAGTGGACGAAGCTCACCGCCTGAGCCGCGGCTAGCCGGCTGCCACAACCTGGGAATCCTCCACGGCCGGGGCCTCGGCGGCGGCCACGCGCACCGGGCCTTCCGCCGCCGGCGCTGCGGCCCCGGGACGCTGACGCCGGAGGAGCGCGAGCGCTTTCGCGAGAAGCTCCGGGAGCGGTGGGGTGGAGCGGCACCGGCGGCGTCTGCCGACTAGACTCAGGATCGTGATGACGCCGCGGCACTCGCCTCGTGTCCTGTTCGTCGCCGGGACGCTCGCCTGCATCGCCGCGTCCGCCGGGACGGCCGCGCCCGCTCCGTCCGCGATCCGCGTCGCCTCGGTCCTCTGCGACGGCCGGGCCGAGCCCGTCGGTGTCGACCCGGGGGGCGTCCGCTTCACGTGGCTCCTCGCGAGCGAGGCGCGTGGCCAGTCGCAGCGAGCCTACGAGATCGAGGTGGCCGCGAGCCGCGAAGCCCTCCGGCGCGGCGCGGCGGACACGTGGAGGTCGGGCCGCGTGGCGAGCGGCGAGAGCGTCCTCGTGGCCTACGCGGGCCCGCCGCTCGCGGCGGCGAAGCCCTACTTCTGGCGCGTGCGCGTCCAGGACGCGGCCGGCCGGCTCTCCGGGTGGAGCGCCCCGGCGCGCTTCGTGACGGCCCTCGCCGGCGCCGCCGACTGGGGCGAGGCCCGCTGGATCGGCTACGAGGACATGCCGGAGCGCGAGCGGCTCGTGCCGGGCGTCCACGGCCTTCTCGATGCCGCCCGGCAGCCGCGCCTGCGGCGACCCGTCGCGCCGCTGCTGCGCCGCGTGTTCGTCCTGAAGAAGAAGGTGGCGCAGGCGCTGCTCTTCGTGAGCGGGCTCGGCCACTACGAGGCCTATCTCAACGGCGCGAAGGTCGGGGACCGCATTCTCGCTCCCGGCTGGACGGACTACGACAGGACCGTCCTCTACGACGCGTTCGACGTCACGGCGCAGCTTCGGCCGGGCCCGAACGCGATCTCGGCGATCGTCGGCAACGGTTTCCACCACGTGGCGCCCGAGCGCTACTACAAGCTCGCGATCGCGTACGGCTGGCCGAAGCTCCTCGCGGCGCTGCGCCTCGAGTACGAGGACGGCACGCGCGAGACGATCTCGACCGGGCCGTCGTGGAAGGCGGCGCCCTCGCCGATCACGTTCACGAGCCTCTACGGCGGCGAGGACTTCGACGCGCGGCTCGAGCCGGACGGCTGGACCGGCGCCGACTTCGACGACACGGGATGGGGGAGGGCCGCCGCGGCGGCGGCGCCCGCCGGCGTCCTGCGCGTCGAGACGGACCACCCGCTGCGGCTGATGGAGACGCGGCGGCCCGTCGCGATCACGTCGCCGACGGCGGGCGTCTCCGTCTACGACTTCGGTCAGAACGCCTCCGGCATGGTGCGGCTCACCGTGCGCGGCCCCGCAGGCGCCGTCGTCACGCTCACGCCGGCGGAACTGCTGACGGCCGACGGCCGGGCGAACCAGAAGGCGACCGGCGAGCCGTACCGTTGGACGTACACGCTGCGCGGCGGCGGAGACGAGACGTGGGCGCCGCGCTTCACGTATTACGGGTTTCGCTACGTTCAGGTCGAGGGCGCGGAGCGCGTCGTCGCGCTCGAGGCCCTGCACACGCGGAACTCCGCCCCCGAGGCGGGCCGGTTCGAGACGTCGCTGCCGCTCTTCAACCAGGCGTTCGAGCTCGTGCGGTGGGCGATCCGAAGCAACCTGGCGAGCGTCCTCACCGATTGTCCGCACCGCGAGAAGCTCGGGTGGCTCGAGCAGACGTACCTGATGGGCGACGCCGTCCACTTCGATTACGACGTGGCCGGGCTCTATCGCAAGCAGGTCGGCGACGTGATCGACGCGCAGGCGAAGGACGGCCTCGTGCCCGACATCGCGCCCGAGTACGTCGAGTTCGAGGGCGGCTTCCGCGACTCGCCGGAGTGGGGCGCGGCCGGCGTGCTCGTGCCGTGGCTCGCCTACCGCTGGTACGGGGACCGCGACACGCTCGAGCGCGCGTGGCCGACGATCGTCCGGTACCTCGACTACCTCGAGACGAAGGCGGACGGCGGGCTCCTCGCCCACGGTCTCGGCGACTGGTACGACCTCGGCCCACGCTTCCCCGGCGAGGCGCAGCTCACGCCGAAGGCCCTCACCGCGACCGCCACGTGGTTCCGCTGCCTGAAGACCGCGGCCGAGGCGGCGCGCGTCCTCGGGAAGACCGACGAGGCCGCGCGCCTCGAGGCGCGGGCCGCGCGGGTGCGCGACTCCTTCACGGCGGCCTTCTACGACAGGGCCGCGGCCTCGTGGTCGACCGGCAGCCAGACGGCGCTCGCGATGCCGCTCGTCGTCGGCCTCGCCCCGCACGGGGACGAGGGCCGCGTGCTCGACAGCCTCGTCGCGCGCATCGAGAAGGACGGCCGCGCGCTCACGGCCGGCGACGTCGGCTTCCACTACGTCGTCGAGGCCCTGTCGCGCGCCGGCCGCGGCGACGTGCTCTTCGCCATGAACGCGCGCGACGACGTGCCCGGCTACGGCTTCCAGCTCCGGCGCGGGGCGACGTCGCTCACCGAGTCGTGGGCGGCGCTGCCCGAAGTCTCGAACAACCACCTGATGCTCGGCCATCTCGTGCGCTGGTTCTACTCGGGCCTCCTCGGGATCGACCAGTCCGACTCGTCGGTGGCCTACGCCTCGCTCGCGCTGCGGCCGCAGGTCGTCGACGGCCTCGACTGGGCGCGCGGCAGCTACCTCTCGCCCCGCGGCCGCATCGCGTCGTCGTGGCGCCGACAGCCGGGCCGCGTCGTCTTCGAGGTCGAGGTGCCGGTCAACGCGGTCGCCGAGCTGCGCCTGCCGGCGGCGCCGCGCGCCGCGATCACCGAGTCCGGCCGTTCGCTCGCCGGCCGCCGCGACGTGTCGGTCCGGTCGAGGACGGACGAGGCCGTGGTCGTGGCCCTCGGCTCCGGCCGGTATCGCTTCGTGGTGCCGGCGCCGTGACTCGACATCATGATGCCTCAGGCATAGCATCATGATGTGCGCACCACCCTGACGCTCGACGACGACGTCGCTCGCCGGATCAAGGCCGAGGTGCGTCGCTCCGGCAAGCCGTTCCGTTCGGTCGTCAACGAAGTCCTCCGGTTGGGCTTCTCCTCACGCCCCGATGGACGGGACGCGGCTCCGCCCTTCGTCGTCGAGGCCCGGGATCTCGGCGCGCTGCGGCCCGGTGTGGCGCTCGACAACGTGGGCGAGCTCCTGGAGGCCGTCGAGGGACCCTTCCACCGATGATCCTCGTGGACGCGAACGTGCTGCTTTACGCCTACCACCCGCGCGCCGAGGCGCACGCGAAGTGCCGTGAGTGGGTCGAGCGCGCATTCTCGGGTGAGGAGCCGATCGCGATCGCCTGGGTCACTCTGCTGGCCTTCGTTCGCATCGGCACGAACCCGCGCGTCTTCGAGCAGCCCCTCCTGCCGGGCGAGGCCGTCGCGATCGTCTCGTCCTGGCTGGAGCGCCCGTCCGTCTCGGTGCTCGAGGCCGGCGAGGCGTGCTGGGAGATCCTCCGCGGGCTGCTCGAGACGGCGCAGGTCAGCGGCCCACTGCTCATGGACGCGTTCCTCGCCGCGCTCGCGCTCGAGAACGGCGCGACGCTCGCGACCACGGACCGGGACTTCGCACGGTTCCCGAAGCTGAAGCTCGTCAACCCGGCCGCCTGAGCCCGCGATGGCTGAGGAAGGGAAGACCCCGCGGCCGGACTGGGCCATCGACGCGATCGGAGAGGAGGCCTACGAGGCGCTGGCTTCCCGGTTGTCGCCGTCGGAGCTGTGGTCGCTCCTCCTCCTCGTGCTCGGCCGCCGCGCGGAGAGCCGGGCGCCCGCCGAGGTGCTCCGCCAGTGGCAGCGCGACCCGTTCACGCGGCTCTCGGCCGTCGACCAGAGGACGATGGTTGCGCTCGACGCCGCGCTCCTGGCCGCCGCCGACGGCTTCGAGGCCGTCGAGCTCTCGCCGCTCGCGCCGCTCGGCGCGTGCGCGTCCGTCGCGCCGGGCAGCCAGAACCGTGTCGTCTCGGCGCTGCGTGGCACCGAGGTCGTGGCCGATCCCACGAACGTGCTGGCGCTCGAGTGCGCGCGGAGGCTGCGCGAGCGCCCCCGCGACGTCGTCCGCCTCGCGACCTGCCACCGCTGCGTGCGCGCGCAGCCGGCGCCGAAAGGCCCGGGCTTCGCCCAGCACTTCCGTCTCTTCTGCCTCGCCACGGCCGGGAGAGAGCGAGAGGACCACGACTTCGTCGTCTCCGCTCTGGTCGAGCAGATCGAGACTCACCTCGGCGCGCTCGACCGGCTCGAGGCCGACGGCTACGAGTTCCCGGGCCGCGAGGTGCGCCTGCTCGCGGCCCCGGCCCGCGCCGCGCTCGCCGACCGCGTCGCGGAGGCGATCCGGGGCGTTCCCGTCTCGCGCGCCGCGCTCGACCACCGCTACTACGACGGCCTGCGCTTCCAGATCTTCACCGACCGCACACCGCCGGGCGGCTTCGGCCTGGTCGACGGCGGCTCGTTCGACTGGGTCGCGCAGCTTCTGTCCGACCGCTCGCTCGTCTACGTCGCGAGCGGCCTGGGCGAGCAGCTCGTCGCCGCGCAGTTCCGGCGGGACTGAGCCGGCGCCCCTAGCCCTTCCCGGCCGCCCGAACCTTCATCTGCTCCCGGGTCTGACCGGCGAGGATCGCGCGCATCAGCCACGGCGCGAGGCGGTAGGCGACGTGCAGGACGTGCAGCAGGCCCGAGGCGTAGACGAGGAATCGCCGGCCGCCGATGGCGCGCCGGATGACGCGGGCCACGTGCTCCGGCGTGTGGAACATCCAGTCGGGCTGCTTCGTCGCGCCGACGTTGCCGGCCGCGCCCATCGCGCTGCTCACCAGCAGCGGGCACACGCACGAGACCTTCACCCCGAGCGGCGCCATCTCGGCGCGCTGGTGCTCGGAGAGCCAGAGGACGCCGACCTTGACCGGGCCGTAGGCGGGGTAGCCGGGGAAAGGCAGGAGGGCCGCGCCGGAGCCGAGGTTCAGGACGTGGCCCTTCGCGGCGACGAGCAGCGGCGCGAAGGCCTTCGTCGAGAGAGCGATGCTCAGGAGGTTCACCTCGAAGAGCCGCCGCCAGTCGGCCTCGGTGGCGTCCTGCCAGCCGCCCGTGCGCAGGATGCCGGCGTTGTTCACGAGCACGTCGACGCGGCCGAAGCGCTCGCGGCACGCCGCGGCGAACGCCTCGAGCTCGTCTCCCCGGCTCACGTCCACGACGCGGGCGATCTGCGCGCCGCACTCGGCGCCCGCCCGCTCGACGGCCGCCGCGTCGACGTCGCAGATCGCGAGCGCGTAGCCGGCCCGACCGAGCTCGAGCGCGGTCGCGCGGCCGATGCCGCCCGCCGCGCCCGTGATCACCGCCACCCGCTTCTCGCTCATCGCCCCCTCCGTTGGTCCGCGGCCGCTCACCGCGGCGGCTGCGCGACGGGCTCGAACGGGCGCGGCGCGGGCCGGTCCGCCCGCGCCGCCAGCTCCTCGTACGCGACCCGCTGCAGGGCCACGGCCTGATCCGGCGAGAGGCCGAGGTCGAACGCCGCGCGCTCCTCCCTGCCGAGCGAGCGCGGGTCGAGGGCCGTGAGGTCGCCGAACACCACGAGCGCCTCCAGGTAGCTCCCCGCCGTGCTCGCGTGGTAGTGGTCGTACGTCCACAGGTCGAGCTTTCCCGAGGCGAGCCCGTCGTACGGGTCCGGGTCGGCCACCCCGTCCCGCATCGCCCGGTTCCACGCCTCGCCGACCGGGATGACGCCGCGGAAGACGGGCGAGGTGGCCGCCGCGAGGTCGTAGCCGGCGCGCACGTCGAGGGCCATGCGCTCGATCGGCTGGCGGTGCCAGGCTCCGCTCGCGACGTACGTCTGGTCCGCGCGCGACCACGTCGCCATCAGGCGCACGTCGACGTCGGGGTTCTTCGCCTGCAGGACCTCGGCCAGCTCGCGCGCGGCGCGCACGAGCGCCGCCGGGTCGCCGGGACGCTCGCGGTCGAGCGTGCTGTAGCCCTGTGCGACGACGTAGTCCCAGGCGCGGCCGACGAGGTCGCGCCTCTTCGCGAGGTGGAAGTCGAGGCTCACGCCCGGCGCCGTCTCGAGGCTCACCGCGTACTCGCAGCCGGCCTGCTCGGCGAACGTGCGGAAGAGGGCGGGCACGCCGCCGGTGCCCTTCCGGTTGAGGTCCGTGACGCTCTCGGGCCGGTAGTACCGCACGGGCGTGCCGTAGGAGAACGTGAAGCTGTTGCCGACGAAGAGCACCGTGGGCGCGCCCGCCTGGACGGCGAGGCGCGGCGGCCGCGGGCACGGCGACTCGACGCTCGCAGCCTGCCGCGCGGCCGCGCCGCGGCCGTCCCGCGCGGGGGCGAGGTGCCGGGCGGGAACGGGCGGCGCGAACAGGAGCAGCGCGGCGGCGAAAGCGGCGAGCATCGGGGCCGCAACATAGCAGCCGCGCGGCCGGACCGGAAGCGGACGGCCTCGCGCGCTCCGCAGGGTCCCGGCCGCCGCGGCCCGGAGCTGAGCAGCCTCAGGGCGGCGGGGCGCCGGTGCCGAGAGCCCGCCAGAGCGGGTTGTCGTGCCGGCGCTTGTAGCGCTCGACGTCCTCGCCTCGCGCCTCGGCGCCCCAGATGCGGGGGTCGACCGGATCGGTGCCGAGCTCGTAGTCGAGGTCGGTCCAGTCCCCGTCCGACCGGAAGGAGTAGAAGGCGCGATGGCCGGCGACCTCGTCGAGCGCGGGGACGAGGTCCGTCAGGTACGCGAGGGCGCCCTCCACCCTCCGGCTGACGCCGAACTCCGAGGCCACGATGCGCTCTCGCGGCACCGCGTGCCGCCCGGCCCACTCCGCGACGGGCGCCACGCGCGCCCGCAGCGTGTCGCGGCTCCACGCGATCGTCGTCCCGTGCGGGCCCGGCATGCGGCCCGGGTAGGCGAAGCGGCCCTTGTTCACCCGGAAAGTCGTGTACTCCCACGGCTCGTAGACGTGGAAGGCGTAGAGGACGCGCCGGTCGTCGACCGGCTCGAGGAGCGCGAGGCCCTCGGGCGAGGCATAGAAGGGTCCGTCGAGGAGGATCGGGACCTCCGCGTCGGCCGCGCGGATCGCCGCGACGACGCGCCGGTCGAAGGCGTCGACGTCGGCCGGCGTCCCCTTCGCCCGCGCGCGCCACTCGCGGTAGCCGGGAGCGTCCGGCGTCTCGAAGCCGAACGAGCGCTCGGGGTGCGGCTCGTTCAGCGGGTTCACCGCGACGAGGGCGGGGTGGCCGCGAAGCCGTGCCGCGAGCGCCCGCCAGAATGCCGCCGCCTGCGCCTGGTACGCCTCGTCCCGCCACAGCCGAGCGTCGTCGCGGTCCCCGTTGAGCTGTCGCCAGCGGGCTCCCGGCAGCGACAGCATGCCGAGGACGACCTTCACGCCGGCGCGGTCGGCGTCGTCGAGGGCGCGGGCGAGCGCCGCGAGATCGACCGCGTCGACTGCGGCGAACGAGGAGGCGTCGCCGATGAGGAAGTCCCGGCCGCGCGCCGGCCAGGCGTCGGGGAGCAGGCGGACGAAGTCGAGGCCGGCCGCCTTCGCCGCGCGCCAGTAGGCGGCGTCGACGGACCGCCGCTGGCAGTTGGCCCCGCGACGCGGCGAGCCCCAGAAGTCGATCGGGTCGGCCGCCGCCGGCGAGGGCAGCGCCAGCGCGGCCAGCCCGACCGCGCCCAGGACGGCGCGGCGGAAGCGGAGGCTCACTCGAAGAGCGACCGCTGGCGCGTGGCGTCCGCCTCTTCCCGGCGCGCCCGCTCGATCGCCCGCTCGACCGGATACACGTGGAGCGGACCGGCCGTCGTCGGCACGTCGCGCTCCTCGCGGACCCCGCGCGCCTCCTTCGCGAGCCGCTCCAGCTTCGCGCGGAGCGCCGCCGGCGCCCGGCTGCCGGCGTAGCCCGTTAGCGCGAAGCCGGCGCCGACGACGCGGTGGCAGGGGACGATCGGGTAGACCGGGTTCCTCGCCATCGCCACGCCCACCTCGCGCGCCTCGGCGCCCGCGGTGCGCGCGACGTCGCCGTAGGTCGTGACGCAGCCACGGGGGATCGCGGACGCGACCCCGAGGATCGCCGCGAACGGCTCGCCGACGAGGTCGGCGGCCAGCCGCAGCTCCCGGCCGTCTTCGCGCCCGGCCTCGAGGTCGACGAGCATCGCGAGCGTCCGCTCGACGAAGGAAGAGCGCTCGTCGCTCGTCCGCCAGCCGACGCCCGGCGCCAGCGACTGGCGGAGGCTCGCGAGCACTTTCTCGCGCGTCGGCCCCACGGCCGTCGCCGCCACCGTGTCTCCCGCGGCGGCGAGGCCGTACCACTTCCCGTCGACCGCGGCGACGTGGAGGCGGGCCTCGCGGGTCACGGCTTCGCCGCAGGCGCGCCCGTCTTCGGGTGGTAGTTCGGGTACGGCGGCCGCCGGTTCGCCGGGGGCGGGCTCTTCTCGAGCGCGGCGAGCGCCACCTCCACCGCCTTCTCGAGCTGGGCGTCGTGGCCCTGCCGCCACGCCTTCGGGTCGAGCTCCACCGTCACGTCCGGCGCGATGCCGACGTTCTCGACCTCCCACTTCCCGTCGAGGCCGTAGAGCGCCATGCGCGGCGCGGTCACGTAGCCGCCGTCGAGGAGCGAGGGGTAGCCGCCGATGCCGACGAGGCCGCCCCAGGTGCGCGTGCCGACGAGCGTCCCGAGCCCCGCCTTGCGGAAGTACCACGGCATCGCGTCGCCGCCCGAGCCGGCCGACTCGTTGACGATCATCACCTTCGGCCCGAAGATCGCGGCCGGCATCGCGACGGTGCTGCCCTCGCGCGTGACGTAGTAGTTCATGAGGGTGCGCCGCAGGAAGTCGATGACGTAGTCGGCGAGGAGCCCGCCGCCGTTCCACCGCTCGTCCAGCACGACGCCCTGCCGGTCGATCTGCGCGAAGTAGTAGCGGTTGAAGGCGGTGTAGCCTCCGGTCGCGGTGTCGGGCATGTAGACGTAGGCGAGGCGGCCCTTCGACAGCTCGTCCACCTTCCGCCGGTTGCCCTCGATCCAGGCGAGCCGCCGCAGGCCGGACTCGTCGTCGATCGGCACCACCGTCACGTCGCGCGCGCCCTTTCCGTCCGCGGTGGGGCCGACGCGGAGCACGACCGCCTTGCCCGCGGTCGCCTCGAGCGGCTGGTACGGGCTCGTCGGCGGCCGGAGCTCCGCGCCGTTCACCGCCAGCAGGTACTCGCCGGCCACGACGCTCACCCCGGGCTGGGTGAGCGGCGCGCGCAGGTCCGGGTTCCAGCTCTCGCCGTCGTAGATGCGCGCGAAACGGTAGCGGCCGTTCTCGACCGCGAGGTCGGCCCCGAGGAGGCCGCCCTTCACCTTCGGCGGCTCGGGCCGGTCGCCGCCGCCGACGAACACGTGGCCGAGGGTCAGCTCGCCGAGCATCTCCTGGAAGAGGTCGTTCAGGTCCTCGCGGCTCGCGAGGCCGTCGACCCACGGCGAGTACTTCGCCTCGGCCGCCGCGAGGTCGAGGCCGTGGAAGCCCGGGTCGTAGAGGAAGTCGCGCTCGATGCGCCAGGTCTCGTGGTACATCTGCCGCCACTCGGCGCGCGGCTCGACCCACACCTGCGCCTCGCCGACCTTGAGCGCGCCCTCGCCGGGCTTGGCCGGGGCGTCGGTGCCGGCGATGAACCAGGCGTCGTCCTTCTTGTAGAGGAGCTTCTCGCCGTTCGCGGCGAGGCTCGCCTCGGCGATTCCCGAGACGAGCGTCTCGCTCTTCCTCTTCTCGAGGTCGAACCGGACGACCTCGACCGTCGACGGCCCGTCGAGCGGGCGGACGCGCGGCTCCTTGAAGAGGAAGAGTTGCCCCGCCTTGCCCGCGGCCAGGCCGACGTAGTTGTCGGCGGGGACGGGGAGGGCCAGCGTGCGCTGGCCGATCCGGTCGAAGTCGATCTTCACGACCACGGGCTCGTCCTTCTTCCCGTCGCCCTTCGCCTCGTCGTCGCCCGCCTTCGCGGCGCCGGCCTTTCCCGCCGCCGCCTCGCTCCTGCCCGCTCCCTTCGCCGCGTCGTCTTTCGTCTCGGGCTTCTCCTCGTCGCTCTCCGGCGCGAGCGGCGAGGGCTGGTCCTTCGCCAGCACGACCACGTAGGCCGAGCGCGAGGTCGGCCGGTTCATGCCGGCCATCGAGCCGGGTGACGCGGCCGGCCCCATGTCGGTGCTCGCGGTGAAGAAGAGGAGCTTGCCGGCCCGGTCCCACACCGGCGAACGGGCGTCGCTGAGGCCGTCGGTCACCTGCGTCGCCTTGCCGCTCTCCAGCGAGTAGACGAACACGGCCGCCAGGTTGCTCGGCAGCGTCTTCACGTACGCCAGCCACTTCGAGTCGGGGGACCACGCGGGGTCCGGGATGTCGAAGGGGTCGGTGCCGACCTTCGCCGGCGGCGCCTGGCCCTCGACGTCGACGATCCACGCGTTGCCGCGTTTGTCGCCGAGCGCGATCCGCTTGCCGTCCGGCGACCAGCGGGGACGGTAGAAGAAGGAGGGCGGGGCGCCGAGCCCGATCGTCTTCACCGGGCCGAGGCCGCCCTGCTCGCGGACGTGCAGCGCGTACTCCCCGGTCTCGTCGGAGAGCCAGGCGATCTTCTGGCCGTCGGGCGACCACGCCGGGTCGCGGTCGGCCGCGGCCGGCGTGCGCGTGAGGTTCCGGACGTCGCCCTTCTCGGCGGGGACGGTGAGGATCTCGCCCCGGGCCTCGAACGCCACGCGCTTGCCTTCGGGGGAGAGCGCCGGCGCGCCGAGCTTCTTGTCGACCTTCGCGAAGTGCGGGCGGACCTCCGGGAAGTCGCCGGCCAGCCTCACGTCGAGCGCTCTCGACACGCCCCTGGCGGGGTCGAAGAGGAAGAGCGACCCGAACTGCTCGTAGGCCAGCACGTCCGGGCCCGCGGTCAGCGACTTGAAGTCGAGGCCGTCGTTCTTCACGAGCTCGCGGACCGTCTTCGTCCTGGTGTCGTAGGCGAAGAGGGACACCGGCCCGTTGCGGTCGGAGAGGAAGTACACCGCGTCGCCGAGCCAGACCGGGAACGAGTCGTTCGAGTTCTCGCGCGGCACGGCCTCGACCGACGAGTCGGCGAGGTCGGCGACCCACACGGGCGTCGTTTGCCCGCCGCGGTAGCGCTTCCACGCCCGCTGCCACTGGTTCACCGGCACGTAGGCGAGGCGCTTCCCGTCCGGCGAGTACGAGCCCTGCACGGCGCGCGGCAGCGGGAGCTCCTGCGGCAGTCCCCCGGCCAGGGGAACGGTGAACAGCCTGTCGAAGTCGTGGAAGCTCGCGCGGCCCGAGCGGAAGAGCACCGACTGGCCGTCCGGAGTCCAGCCGGCCGCGACGTCCCCGGCCGGGTGCCACGTGAGCCGCCGCGGCACCCCGCCCGCCGCCTCCACGACGTAGACGTCGACGTTCCCGTCGTACTCGCCGGTGAACGCGACGAGCCGCCCGTCCGGGGAGAAGTGCGGGTCGGTCTCGCGGCCGACGCCGGTCGTGAGACGTCGCGCGTCGCCGCCCTCGCGCCCGACCGTCCACAGGTCGCCCGCGAAGGAGAACACGACGTCGGTCCGGCTCACGGTCGGCTTCTGCAGCAGGAGGCGCGCGGGCTCCGCGGCCGCGACCGTGGCGGAGGCGGCGAGGAGCCCCGCGGCGAAGGCGCCGGCCAGCGGCGCGGTGAGCGGGCGACGGGCGATCGGCATCGGGACCTCCGGGCGGGCGGGGAAGGCCCACTCTACTCCGTCCTGCGGCTAAACTGGCGTGTCCGGGCCGCCTCGGCCGGCCCTCCGGGAGACCATGGACCACATCCGGAACTTCTGCATCATCGCCCACATCGACCACGGCAAGTCGACGCTCGCCGACCGCCTGATCCAGCGCTGCGGCGGCGTCGACCAGCGGGAGTTCCGCGACCAGATCCTCGACTCGATGGACCTCGAGCGCGAGCGCGGGATCACGATCAAGGCGAACACCATCACCCTCCCGTACACGGCGAAGGACGGCCGGACGTACGAGCTGAACCTGATCGACACGCCGGGGCACGTGGACTTCTCGCACGAGGTCCGCCGCTCGCTCATGAGCTGCGAGGGCGCCCTCCTGATCGTCGACGCCTCGCAGGGCGTCGAGGCGCAGACGGTCGCGAACCTCTACCTCGCCACGGAGCTGGGGCTCACCGTCGTCCCGGTGATCAACAAGATCGACCTGCCCTCGGCCGACGTCGACCGCGTGATGGAGGAGATCGACCGCGACCTCGGCCTCGACCCGTTTGCCTCGATCCAGGTCTCGGCCAAGATGGGCACCGGCATCGACGATCTCCTCGAGGCGATCGTCGCGCACCTGCCGCCGCCCAAGGGCGACCCCGACGCTCCCACGCGCGCTCTCCTCTTCGACGCGCAGTACGACGCGTACCGCGGCGCGGTCCTCCTCGTACGCCTCTTCGACGGCACGCTCCGGGCGGGGACGAAGGTCCGGCTCATGCACTCCGACGTCGAGCACAAGGTGGAGGAGGTCGGCTGCCTGCGGCTCAAGCGGGTCCCCGGCAAGGAGCTCGCGGCCGGCGAGGTGGGCTACGTGCTCGCCGGGATCAAGAGCCTCTCCGGGCTCGCGATCGGCGACACGCTGACCGAGGCCGAGCGGCCCGCGGGCGAGCCCGTGCCGGGCTACCGCGAGGCCAAGCCGGTCGTCTTCTCGTCCATCTACCCCATGGCCACGGACGACTACGAGGACCTGACGAAGGCCATGGAGAAGCTGAAGCTCAACGACGCGGCCCTCATCTACGAGAAGGACAGCTCCGCCGCCCTCGGCTTCGGTTTCCGCTGCGGCTTCCTCGGGCTCCTGCACCTCGACGTCGTGCAGGAGCGGCTCGAGCGCGAGTACGACCTCTCGCTCATCCTCTCGGCGCCGTCCGTCCGCTACCGCGTCGTCATGAACGACGACAAGGAGGTCTGGGTCGACAACCCGTCCTTCTACCCGGACCCGGCGAACATCAAGGAGGCCTACGAGCCGTACATCAAGGCCTCGATCATGACGCCCGAGCGCTACCTCGGCACCGTGATGGAGCTCTGCCGCGAGCGGCGCGGGGTCGAGACCACCTACCGCTTCCTCGCCGCGGGGCGCATGGAGGTCGTGAGCGAGCTGCCGCTCGCCGAGGTGCTCTTCGACTTCTACGACCGCCTGAAGTCGATCACCCAGGGCTACGGCTCGTTCGACTACGAGCTGCTCGACTACCGCCTCGGCGACCTCGTGAAGGTCGACATCCTCGTGAACACGGAGAAGGTCGACGCCCTCTCGCAGCTCGTCCACCGCGAGTTCGCGCGGCCGCGGGCGCTGCGCTACTGCGAGCGGCTCGCCAAGACGATCCCGCGGCAGCAGTTCAAGATCGCGATCCAGGGCGCCATCGGCGGCCAGATCATCGCCCGCACCACCATCAATCCCTTCCGCAAGGACGTCACCGCGAAGTGCTACGGCGGCGACATCACGAGAAAGCGAAAGCTCCTCGAGAAGCAGAAGGAAGGGAAGAAGAAGATGAAGATGGTCGGCGCGGTCGAGATCCCGCAGGAGGCCTTCGTCGCCGTCCTCCGCACCGAGGAAGAGGACGAGGACTAGGAGCCCCGCTCACCCTTGTCCGGATCCGCCACGCTGCAGGGCCGCTCGCTGGGGCTGGCCTTGGGCCACGCCACGCTCCTCGACGGCGTCGAGGTCCGGATCGCGCCGGGGATGCGCGTCGGGCTCGTCGGGCCGAACGGCGTCGGCAAGTCGACCCTGCTGCGCGTGCTGGCCGGGCGGCTCGCCCCCGACGAGGGCGCGGTGCGGCTCGACCCGCCGCGGGCGAGCGTCGGCTACCTGCCGCAGGAGCCCGAGCGCAGCGACACCGAGACCGCGCGGGCTTTCGTCGAGCGCCGCACCGGCGTCGCCGCGGCGACGGCGGAGCTCGACGCGGCGAGCCACGCCCTGGCCGAGGCGGAGGCGGGCGCCGACGAGCGCTACGCCGACGCCCTGGGTCGGTGGACCGCGCTCGGGGCCGCCGACCTCGACACCCGCGTGGCGGAGACGTGGGCCGAGCTCGGTCTCGCCGGGCGCCTCCTCGAGCAGCCGATGGCGTCCCTCTCGGGGGGCGAGGCCGCCCGGATCTCTCTCGCCGCCCTCCTCCTCGCGCGCTTCGACGTCTTCCTGCTCGACGAGCCGACGAACGACCTCGACATCGACGGGCTCGAGCGGCTCGAGGCCTGGTATCGCGGGACGGACGCCCCGAGCCTCGTGGTGAGCCACGACCGCGAGTTCCTCCGCCGCACCGTCACCCACGTGGCCGAGCTCGATCCGTTCAGCCACCGGCTGACGGTCTTCGCCGGCGGCTGGGAGGCCTACCTCGCCGAGCGCGAGGTGGCGGCGCGCCACGCCCGCGAGCGCTACGAGGTCTACGCGGCGCGGCGCGGCGAGCTGCTCGAGCGCGCCCAGCGCGAGCGCGAGTGGTCGACGAAGGGCATCGGCCGGGCCAAGAAGCAGGCGGCGGACAACGACAAGATCCGGCGCAACTTCGCGGTCAGCCAGTCGGAGCAGCTCGCGGCCAAGGCCGCGCGCACCGAGCGGGCCCTCGAGCGGCTCGAGGTCGTCGAGGCGCCGCGGGAGGCCTGGCAGCTCCGGCTCGGCTTCGGCGCCGGGCCGCGCGGCGGCGACGTCGTCGCGCGCCTGACGGACGCGGTGGCCGAGAACGGCGGCTTCCGCCTCGGCCCCGTCTCGCTGACGATCGGCGCCGGCGAGCGCGTCGCCATCGTCGGCCCGAACGGCAGCGGCAAGAGCACGCTGCTGCGGACGCTGCTCGGGCGCCAGCCGCTCGTCGCGGGCGAGCGCTGGTTCGGCCCCGGCGTCGTCACGGGCGAGCTCGAGCAGCGCCGCGGCCAGCTCTCCGACGGGACGTCCGTCCTCGACTCCTTCCTGCGCGCGACGGACATGCTCGTGCCGGACGCCCGCACGCTGCTCGCCAAGTTCGGTCTGGCCGCCGGCGAGGTGCTGCGGCCGACCGCCTCTCTCTCGCCCGGCGAGCGCACCCGGCTCGTGCTGGCCCTCCTCATGGCGCGCGGCACCAACTGCCTCGTGCTCGACGAGCCGACGAACCACCTCGACATGGCGGCGATCGAGCAGCTGGAGCAGGCGCTCGACGCCTTCGCGGGCACCGTGCTGCTCGTCACGCACGACCGGGCCCTCCTCGACACCGTGCGCCTGACCCGCTCGATCACGCTCGCGGCCGGCCGCGTCGTCGACGATCGCCCGCTCGGGAACGGGTGACCGCGGGTCGGCCTCGACTCGTCGAGCGCGGAGGCCGCGCCGGGGGCGGCCGACTCAGCGACGGCCTTCCGGATCCTTCGCCGGCCGCCGATCGTCCGGGCGGCCGGAGCGGACCGCCAGGAACACGACGTGCTTCCTTCCGCCCGCGCCCTTGCGGGGCGGCACCCGCGCGGCCGACGCGGAGAAGCCGCCGCGCACGAGCCGCCGCAGGTAGCGCTCGTCCGGCGCGGCGGCCCAGACGGCGAGGACGCCCCCGTCGCGGAGCGCGCGCCGGCAGGCCGTGATCCCGTCGGCGTCGTAAAGGCCGGCGTTCGCGGCGTGGATGAGCGACCCGGGCCCGTTGTCGACGTCGAGCAGGATGATGTCCCACTCCCCGCGAGAGCCCGCGATGCGCGCGCGGACGTCGCCCGGGCTGACGGTGACCCGCGGGTCGTCGAGGGGGTGGCCGGCGAGGCCGCCGACGTGCGTGCGGTTCCACTCCACGACGGCGGGGGACTGCTCGGCGACGACGGCCTTCCCGCGCGGGCCGAGGAGGTCGAGCGTCGCCCGGAGCGAGAAGCCGAGGCCGAGACCGCCGACGAGCACCGTCTCCGCGTGCGGCGCCTTCTCGAACGCGAGCCGGGCGAGGTCGTCCTCGGAGCCGTGCTCGCGGCTCGCCATGAGGATGAATCCGTCCCAGCGGACCTCCCAGTCGCCGCCATGCCGGGCCAGGGTGAGGACCGTCCCGTCGGCGGCGCGCGCCTCGTCGACCGTGACCCAGGGAATCACGCGGGAAGACTACCGCGAGACGGGGGTCAGAGGCGGCTGAAGGGCCCGGCGAGGAGCTGGCACAGCAGCGCGCCGACGACCGCCATCGAGAGCCCCCAGATCATCAGCTGGCGGAAGAGCGGCCGGGCCGCCTCGGGCTCCGCGACCGCGGCCACGCACAGCGCGCCGAGCGTCGAGAGCGGCGAGACGTCGACGAGCGACGAGCCGACGTTGACGCTGAGGGCCACCGCGAGCGGGTCGCCCCCGCCGAGCTTCGCGACGAGGGCGGGGACCATCGGCAGGAAGGTCGGGAGCACGACGCCCGAGGTGCTGCTGTAGATGGAGATGAGGCCGGTGACGAGGGCCACGACGCCGTTCGCCGTGCCCGGCGTCGCGGCCCGGGCGAGGAGGTCGGTGAAGAGGCCCATGCCGCCCGTCTTCTCGACGACGCCGACGAGGACCGACATGCCGGTGACCATCAGCACCGCCGCCCACGGCACCCGCCGGATGGCGGCGCCCTCGTCGGCCGCGCCCGCCACCACGAGCACCGTCGCGGCGGCGAACGCGGAGAGGCCCAGCGGCAGCGCGAGGCCGACGACGCCCGCGATCCAGGCCCCGGTGACGGCCAGGGTCAGCCACTGCGCGCGGGTGAAGCCGGGCTTCGCGGGGCCGGCGTCGTCGGCGCTGCCCCGCAGGCGCAGGCCGCGGAGCGCGAAGTACGCGGCCGCGGCGACGAGCAGCTCGGCCAGGAAGTTCGCGGCCCAGACCTTCACCGAGTGGCCGCCGAGGCCGGCCTCCGCCATCTTCGCGTTGGCGATGACGCCGACCGTGCTGAAGGCCGAGAGGTTGCCGGCGTTCGCGCCGTTCGCGACCGCGAGCGCCACCATCAGCGGCGGGACCCCGGCCCGGCGGCCCACGGCCATCGCCATCGGGGCGACGAGGGCGACGCTCGCGATGGCCCCCGGGCCGACGGAGGCGAGGGCGCAGGCGACCGCGAAGAGGATCGGCGGGACGAGGCGCGCGTCGCCGCGGGCGAGCCGCACCGCGGCGCCGGCCAGGGCGTCGATCGTCCCGTTGACCTCGGCGAGGGCGAAGAGGAGCGTGACCCCGGCGAGGGTCACGAACAGCTGGGCCGGGAAGCCCTTCGTCACGGCGTCGGCGCCGCCCCCGGTCGCCGCCCCGACCGCCCAGGCCAGCGCGAAGGCCAGGAGGCCGACGTTGACCCGCGAGGTGCAGGAGAGCACGATCGCGGCGACGAGCGCGGCGAGCGAGATGTGGGCCGGCGTCACGCAACCTCCTGCGGGCGCCGGGCGTTGCGGCCGCGGGCCTCTCCTCGACGTCAGCGGCGGTGGGGAGGCGAGAGCCTACCACCGCGCGGGGTCGCGCCGCGAGCGGTCGACCCGCGCCGGCCCGGTCTGCTACGATCCCCGGCGCGATGGATTACCGCGCCGAACTGCTCAGGAAAGTCGCCGACCGGTCCGCCCGCGTCGGCATCATCGGACTCGGATACGTCGGGCTGCCGCTCGCGCTCATCTTCGAGGAGGCGGGCTTCCCGGTCGTCGGCTTCGACGTCGACGCGAAGAAGCCCGAAGCCCTCCACCGGGGCGAGTCCTACATCCGCCACATCGGGGCGGAGCGGGTGGCGCGCGCGTTCGCGCGCGGCCGCATCACCGCGACCACCGACTTCGACGGCCTCGCCGGGTGCGACGCGATCATCGTCTGCGTCCCGACCCCCCTCGGGCGGCACCGCGAGCCGGACCTGTCCTTCATCCGGATCACCGCCGACGCGATCGCCCCGCGCCTGCGCCCGGGGCAGCTCGTCGTGCTCGAGTCGACCACCTACCCGGGGACGACGCGCGAGGAGCTCGTCCCGCGCTTCGTGGCCCGGGGGCGGACGCCGGGCGTCGACCTGTTCATCGCCTTCTCGCCCGAGCGGGAGGACCCCGGCAACAAGAGCTTCCATACGCAGAACATCCCGAAGGTCGTGGGAGGCCTCGACCCCGCCTCGCAGGAGGTCGCGGTCGCGCTCTACGGCGCCGCGGTGGCCAAGGTGGTCGCCGTCTCGAGCCCCGAGATCGCCGAGGCGGCGAAGATCCTCGAGAACGTCTTCCGCGCGGTGAACATCGCCCTCGCCAACGAGATGAAGCTGGTGCTCGACCGCATGGGCATCAACGTGTGGGAGGTCATCGAGGCGGCGAAGACCAAGCCCTTCGGCTTCATGCCCTTCTACCCGGGCCCCGGCCTCGGCGGCCACTGCATCCCGCTCGACCCGTTCTACCTCACCTGGAAGGCGGCCGAGCACGGGGTGTGGGCCCGCTTCATCGAGCTCGCGGGCGACATCAACACGTCGATGCCGCACTACGTGGTCGACCGCACCGCGCGCGCCCTGAACCGCCACGGGCGCGCGGTCAAGGGCTCGAAGGTCCTCGTCCTCGGACTGTCCTACAAGGCCGACATCGACGACGACCGCGAGTCGCCGTCGTTCGAGATCATCGAGCTGCTGCGCGACGCCGGGGCCGAGGTGTCGTACTGCGACCCCTACATCCCGGAGTCGAAGCCGAAGCGCGAGCACGACCTGGGGCTGGCCTCGGTGCCGTGCACGGCGGACGAGTTCGCCCGCTACGACGCGGTCGTCGTCTCGACCGCCCACTCGGACTTCAAGGACAAGGCGCTCTTCGCTCGGACGAAGCTCGTCGTCGACACGCGCAACCTGATGGCCCCGCTCGGCTACGGCGCCCCCGGCGTGGCCGGGCCCGACGTCGTGCGCGCCTAGCGTCATGGGCATCCCCGTCGTAGACCTGGTCGCCGGCGCGCGGCCGAACTTCATGAAGCTCGCTCCGGTCGTGCGGGCTCTCGCCGAGACGCGCGCGGTCACCCCCCGCATCGTCCACACCGGGCAGCACTACGACGAGGCGATGAACGACGTCTTCTTCCAGGAGCTGCGCATCCCCCGCCCCGAGGTCCACCTCGGAGTGGGATCGGGCTCGCACGGGGTCCAGACGGCCCGGATCATCGAGCGCTACGAGGCGCACCTCGAGCAGTCGCGCCCGCACGCGACCGTCGTCTTCGGCGACGTCAACACGACGGCGGCCTGCGCTCTCGCCGCGGTGAAGCTCGGCGTCAAGGTCGTGCACGTCGAGGCCGGCCTGCGCAGCTTCGACCGCACGATGCCGGAGGAGATCAACCGCCTCGTCACCGACGTCATCTCCGACCTGCTCCTCGTCTCCGAGCCGAGCGGCGTCACGAACCTCAGGAACGAGGGCGTGCCCGACGCGAAGGTCCGTCTCGTCGGCAACGTGATGATCGACACCCTCAAGGTCGAGCTCGAGCGGGCCGGCGAGCGCCGCACCGCGGAGAAGCTCGGCCTCGCGGCGGGCGGCTACGGGTTCGTGACCCTCCACCGGCCCTCGAACGTCGACGATCCCGCGACCCTCAAGGGGCTCGTCGACCTCCTGCACGAGATCTCGCAGCGCCTGCCGCTCGTGTTCGCGGTGCACCCGCGGACGCTGGCGTCGGCGAAGAAAGCGGGGATCGCCGACCGGCTGGCCGAGGGGCAGACGCGCCTCGTCTGCCTCGGACCCCTGCCGTACCACGAGTCGCTCTCGCTGGTGGCCGGCGCCCGCGTCGTGCTGACCGACTCGGGCGGCCTGCAGGAGGAGACGAGCGTCCTCCACGTGCCCTGCCTGACCCTCCGCGAGAACACGGAGCGGCCGGTCACCGTGGAGCTCGGGACGAGCCGACTCGTCGGCAACGACCCCGCGCGCATCCGCCCCGCCTTCGACGAGATCATGGCGGGCCAGTGGCCGAAGGGCGCGGAGATCCCGCTCTGGGACGGCCGGGCCGGCGAGCGAGTCGCCCGCGAGATCGTCGGCTGGATCGCCGGCTGACCTGCGGCGGCGCTCATGAGTTTGACAGACCCACGCGGCCTGTCTAATATCTCCGCTCCCTCCGCACCGGGCCTCCGTGCCCCGGTAGACTCCTGGCAAGGCAGGTTCCCGTGACACCATCGATCCAGAGGCTCCGTCGGCTCGCTTTCGACGGGCTGGCCGCCATGTACGACGGCAGCGACCGCATCTTCGTCTTCCGCGTCCGTCGTGAGGGGACGGGCACCGTTCGCGAGGGCAAGAGCCTCCGCTACACGGCGATCTCCCTGATCGGCCTCGCCCGGGAGGACGCGGCTGACACGCAGAAAGTGCTGGGCCACGACCCCGCGCTCCTGCTGAACGACGTGGTCGGCCGCGCCGAGGCGTCGGACAACCTCGGCGACGTCGCCCTCACCCACTGGGCCCTGGCCGCCAACGGCCGCGGCGACCGCGACCGGACGCTGCGGCGCATGATCGCCCTGCGCCCGGCCGAGGCCAGCCACCCCACCGTGCAGGTCGCCTGGAGCCTGATGGCCCTGTGCGTCGACGCCGAGGCGAAGGAGACGGACCTGCGCGCCGCCCTCGCCCGCCGCCTCGTGGCGTCCGCCTCTCGTGCCGCGGTGTTCCCGCACGTCCTCGACGGTCCCTCGAGCCTGCGGAGCCACGTCTCGTGCTTCGCCGACTTCGTGTACCCGATCCAGGCGCTCTCGACCTACGCCAGGCTCACCGGCGACGCCGCCGCGCGGGAGACGGCGCTCGCGGCGGGCGAGCTCATCTGCCGCCTGCAGGGCGCGGCCGGCCAGTGGTGGTGGCACTACGACTACCGTACGGGCGACGTCGTCGAGGGATACCCCGTGTACGCCGTCCACCAGGACTCGATGGCCCCGATGGCCCTGCACGCGCTGCAGGAGGCCACGGGCCGCGACTTCGGCGAGGCGGTGCAGCGCGGCCTCAACTGGCTCGAGAGCGCGCCGGAGCTCGGCGGCGGCTCGCTGATCGACGAGCCCGCGAAGCTGATCTGGCGCAAGGTGGCGCGCCGGGAGCCGAACAAGCTGAGCCGGTCCCTCCAGGCGGGGGCGAGCCGGCTGTCGTCGGGCCTCCGCCTGCCGGGGCTCGACGTCGTCTTCCCTCCGCGGACGATCGACTACGAGGATCGCCCGTACCACCTCGGCTGGGTGCTCTACACCTGGCCGCCGGCCGCGGCCCGATAGGGCGGGGCGAAGACCGTGGCAGAGACGACGCCGGCGGGGCCGGGCACCGCCAGAGCTCTCGTTCTCGGCGTGCCGATCGATCGCCTGACGATGGGCGAGACGCTGCACCGGGTGGAGGAGGCGATCGCGCGGCGGAGCCGGCTCCAGATCGGCGTCGTCAACGCGGCCAAGCTCGTCAACATGGATCGCGACCCCCTGCTGAAGCAGGACGTGCTCGGGTCCGACCTCATCCTCGCCGACGGCGCGAGCGTCGTGTGGGCGAGCCGTCTGCTCGGCGATCCGCTGCCCGAGCGCGTCGCCGGGATCGATCTCATGCTGGGCATCCTCGAGCGCGGGGCGTCGAAGGGCTGGAGGATCTACTGCCTCGGCGCGACCCGCGAGGTCCTCGAGCGCAGCACCGAGCGCATGCTCGCGGACTTCCCGGGCATCCAGATCGTCGGCCGGCGCGACGGCTACTTCAGCGCGGCCGAGGAGGAGGGCGTGGCCCGGGACATCGCCGCGGCCCGGCCCGACGTCCTCTTCGTGGCCATGACGTCGCCCAAGAAGGAGAACTTCCTCGGGCGCTGGAGCAAGACCCTCGACGTCCCCGTGTGCCACGGCGTCGGCGGCTCCTTCGACGTGGTCGCCGGGAAGGTCCAGCGCGCGCCGGTCGCCTGGCAGCGGCTCGGGCTCGAGTGGCTCTACCGCACGATCCAGGAGCCCCGCCGCCTCGCGAAGCGCTACCTCGTGACGAACACGGTCTTCAGCGCCCGGGTGCTGTCCGAGCGGCTCCGACCGCGCGGAGGAGCCTCGCGGCGGCAGCCATGAGCCGCGCGACGGCGGGGGAGTGGCGGTGAGCTCGACCCCCGGGCCTCTCACCGGCTGGCTCGCGCACCGGCTGGTGCGCCTCATCACCCTCGTCCACGCCACCCTGCTGGCGCTGCCGCGGCGGCGCGTCCGCCGCCCCGCGCCGGACGAGCCCGTGCGCCTGCTCCTGACCGGCATGTTCCACTCCGAGGCCTGGCTCGCCGCGCACCTCGGCCCGCTCGTCGCCTCGCCGCGGTGCGGCTGCGTCGCGGTCGTGGCGGGCGCCTACGTGCCGGAGCTGCCGAAGGTGGAGTGGGTCCGCCCGGCCCCCGTCCTCGTGCGCCTCGTCGGCGGCACGGGCGCGCGCCTCTTCACCTTCGCGCTTCGCGCCGTGCGCGACCGGCCCCACGTCGTCGGCGGCTTCCACCTGCTCGTGAACGGCCTCGTCGCCGTGGCCCTCGCCCGGCTCGTCGGCGCGCGGTCGCTGGTGTTCAACGTCGGCGGCACCGCCGAGGTGGACGGAGGCGGCCGCGGCGGCGAGAACCGGCTGTTCAGCCTGATGCCGGGCCCCGACGCCACCGTGGAGCGGCGACTGCTGCGCGCCCTCGACGCCGCCGACTTCCTGGTCACCATGGGCACCGGCGCGAAGAGGAGCTTCGAGCAGCGCGGCGTGCGCGCGTCCGTGCACGTGATCGGCGGCGGCATCGACGCGTCCCGCTTCGCTCCGCCCGACCCCTCGTCGAAGCCGGAGTTCGACCTCGTGCTCGTCGGTCGGCTGGCGCCGATCAAGCGGGTGGACCTCTTCCTCGACGCCGTCGCCCTCGTGTCCGCGCGCCGACCCGGAACGCGCGCCGTGGTGGTCGGCGACGGTCCCCTGCGAGCGAGCCTCGAGGAGCGGGCGCGCCGTCCCGACCTCGCTCCGGTGGTCACGTTCGCGGGCCGCCAGACCGACGTCGCTGCCTGGCTGCGTCGGGCGCGCGTGTTCGTGCTGACCTCGGACTCCGAGGGGCTCCCCCTCTCCGCGGTCGAGGCCATGATGTGCGGGCTGCCGGTCGTCGCGCCCGCCGTCGGGGACCTCCCGGACATCGTCGAGGAGGGAGTGAACGGCCACCTCGTCGCGGGGCGGGAGGCCGAGGCGTTCGCCCGCCCCCTGCTCGCTCTCGTCTCGGACGAGGACGCCCGTCGCCGGGCGTCGGCTGCCGCCGTCGCGAAGGCGGGGCGCTACGCCGTCCCGGAGGCGGCGCGGCTGTGGGATCCGCTGCTCGACGAGGTGGGCCGGGCGAAGGAGGGGGTCGCGTGAGGGGTCTCGGCTGGTACGCCGCGCGGCTCTCCGCGATGTCGTTCCCGGAGGTCGGCAGCCGGGTCGGCGACGCCCTGCGCACCCACGCCCGCCGCCTGGCCCGGCCGCGGCCGTTCACCGGGCACGACCTCCTCGAGGAGGCCCGCCGGACCGCGGCCGCCGGGACCCGCCGGCCGATCCGCTTCTTCGGGATCGAGATCGACTACCCGGCCGAACCCATCGACTGGGCGCGCGACTACAAGAGCGGCCGACGCGCTCCGCGGCGGTTCTACGGGGACCTCGACTACCGCGACGAGGACGCGATCGGCGACAGCAAGTACACGTGGGAGCTGAGCCGGCACCAGTTCGTGGTGCCGTGGGCGCTCGAGTACGCCGAGACGGGCGACGAGAGCGCGGCGGCGGCGGTGGTGGCCGTCGTCCTCGACTGGATCGAGGCCAATCCGCGCTACCAGGGCCTCAACTGGATCAGCTCTCTCGAGCACGCCCTGCGGATCCTGTCGTGGGGCCTCGCGCTCGAGCACTGCGCCCGCTCGCCCCTCGCGCAGCGGGCCCGCCCCCACGTGCTCGCCGCCGTCGGCGACCTCGCCGACTTCATCCGCCACACGCTGTCCGGCCACTCCTCGGCCAACAACCACCTCCTGGGCGAGCTCGTCGGGCTCCTCGCGGCCGGGGCCTACTTCCCGGAGGCCGAGCGCGCGCTTCTCCACGCCCGCTACGCCGCGCCCCGCTTCATCGAGGAGATGCGGCTCCAGAACTGGCCCGACGGCGTCAACCGCGAGCAGGCCGTGTACTACCACCACTACGTGGCCGAGTACCTGCTCCTCGGCCTGAAGCTCGTGGAGAGGCTCGGGCGGCCCGTGCCGGAGGATCTCCCGCCGCTCGCTCGCCGCATGCTCTCGTTCGTCGACGCGGTGGCGGACGAGGAGGGGGGTGCTTTCGCGATCGGCGACGCCGACGACGGCGTCGCGACGGGCCTCAACCTCGGGACGCCCGTCACGCCCTTCGAGTCGCTCCTGTGGACGGGCTGGGTCGCGTTCGGCGACCGCTCCTGCGGGGCCCACGCCGCGCGGATCGCGCGCGCGCGGGGCGACGAGCCGCGCGTCGACCGCCGCACGGCGTACTGGCACGGCTCCGTGCCTCCGCCTCCGGAAGACGCGCCGGGGAAGCGGCTCTTCGTCTTCCCCGAGGGCGGCTACCTCGTGAGCCGCGACGAGGAGACGGCCCTCGTCTTCCGCGCGGGCCCCTTCGGCTACCCGGCGATCGCGGCGCACTCGCACTGCGACCAGCTCTCGATCGTGCTGCGCCGCGGAGCCGCCGTCGTGCTCGCGGACTCGGGGACCGGGGTCTATCACACCGACGCGCGTTGGCGGCAGTACTTCCGCGGGACGAGCGCCCACAACACGGTGCGGGTCGACCGCCGCGACCAGGCGGAGTACATGGGCCCCTTCCTCTGGGGGACGCACGCGAACGGGCGGCTGCAGGTCGAGCGGAACGACGAGGACCGCTTCGTCGTCCGCGGGAGCCACGACGGCTACCGTCGGCTCGACGATCCGGTGAGCCACGAGCGGCGGATCGACTGGCGCCGGGGCGTGGGGTTCCGCGTCGAGGACGAGGTCGCGGGTCGGCGTCCGCACGAGTTCGAGCTCTTCTGGAACATGGGGCCGGAAGTCGAGCTCGACCCGCTCGAGGCCCCCGCGCCCGGCGCTCCGTTCCGGTGGGGATTCCGCCTCCGCCGCGGCCCCGAGCCGCTCGGGACCCTGCTGATCTCGTGCGACCGCGCCGCCTCGCCGGCGCGATTCCGCGGCGACGAGGCCGGGCCGGCCGGCTTCGAGTCTCCCCGTTACCGAGTCCTGCGTCCCATCGACCAGCTCGTCGTCTCGACCCGGGACGCGACGTGCCGTTTCACTACGCTGGTGCTCGAGCCCGGAGTCGCGCTCGACGCCGCCGCTGCGGAGAGGTGGGCCTGACATGTGCGGCATCGTGGGGGTGGTCGAGCGCGCGGGGGCGGCCGACGAGGCCGTCGTCCGGAGCATGGCACAGGCGATCGTGCGCCGGGGGCCGGACGACGAGGGCTACTTCGTCGACGGGCCGGTCGGCCTGGGCTTCCGTCGGCTCGCCATCATCGACCTGCGCGACGGCCACCAGCCGATGCGCTCCGACTGCGGCCGCTACACGATCGTCTTCAACGGCGAGATCTACAACCACCTCGAGCTGCGCGAGCAGCTCGAGAAGGACCACGGCGTGCGCTTCCGGACGCGGTCCGACACCGAGGTCCTGCTGTACGCCCTGCGCCAGTGGGGCGAGGCGGCGCTCGAGCGCCTCAACGGCATGTACGCGTTCGCGCTGTGGGACGGCCACGAGCGGAACCTCCTGCTCGCGCGCGACCGGCTGGGGAAGAAGCCGCTCTTCTACACGAGGACGCCGGGCGGCTTCCGCTTCGCCTCCGAGGTGAAGGCCCTCCTCCGCTGCCCGGACGTGGCGGCCGACGTCGACCGCACGCGCATCCCCGCCTTTCTCGCCTACCGCTACGTCCCCGGACACGAGACGCTGTTCAAGGACGTCCACTGCCTGCCGCCCGCGTCGAGCCTCCGCGTCTCGGCCGACGCCGTGCCGGCCACGCCCCGCGTCTACTGGGACCTCTCGTTCGACGGCCCCGACCCGGCGCTCGCCGACGAGCGGCGGGCCGAGGAGAGCCTCGAGGCCCTCCTCGTCGACTCGGTGCGGCGGCGGATGGTGGCGGACGTCCCGGTCGGCGCGTTCCTCTCGGGCGGGCTCGACTCGTCCCTCGTCGTCTCGATGATGGCCGAGGCCCACAAGGAGCCGGTCAAGACCTTCTCCGTCGGCTTCGACACCGGCTTCAGCGAGCTCGCGTTCGCGAAGGAGGTGTCGGGGCTCCTCAAGACCGACCATCACGAGGTCCTCGTCGGGGCGAACGACCTCATGCGGCACGTGCCCGCCGTGATGGACGCTCGCGAGACGCCGATCACCGAGGCCTCGGACATCCCGATCTTCCTCCTCTCCCAGCTCGCCCGCACGCGGGTCACCGTCGTCCTCTCGGGCGAGGGCGCCGACGAGGTGTTCGCCGGCTACCCCAAGTACGCGTTCGAGCGGGCGTGGGCGAGAGTCGGAGGGCTCGTCCCGCAGGCCGTGCCGCGGGCGCTCGCCGGGCTCCTCCCCTTCCGCCTGCGCCGGCTCCAGCTCGCCCTCGAGGCGGTGGGCGAACCCGACCGCCTCGAGCGCCACGCCGCGTGGTTCGGGGCCTTCGGGCCCCGGGAAAGGGCGGCACTTCTCCAGCCCGACCTCGCCCGAACGGCCTCGGCCCACGCGGAGGTCGCGTCCTGGCTCGAGGGCCGCCGCCACCCGAGCCGCGTCGAGGAAGCCCAGCACCTCGACACACGCTTCTGGCTCCCGGCGAACCTGCTGCTCCGCGGCGACCGGATGACGATGGCGCACTCGCTCGAGCTGCGCTGTCCGTTCCTCGACTACCGGCTCGCCGAGTTCGGGGCGCGCCTGCCCCTCGATCTCAAGGTCCGCGGCAGGGCCGGCAAGTGGCTGCTCAAGAAGATCGCGCGTCGCCGCCTGCCGGCGGGCATCGTCGACCGGCGCAAGTGGGGCTTCAAGGTCCCGCTCGACCACTGGTTCCGCGGGCCGCTCGCCCCGCTCCTGCGCGAGGTGCTCCTCTCGCCGGAGGCGCTCGGTCGCGGCTACTTCCGCGAGGCCGAGGTGCGGCGGCTGATCGACTCGCACGTGCAGGGCCGCCAGAACCAGGAGAAGCAGCTGTGGATCCTGCTGCTGCTGGAGCTGTGGCACCGCATGTTCGTCGACCGCACGCTCGGCCCCGACGCCCGCCTCGTCTGAGACGTCGACTCGGGCGGGCTCAGCGGCCCGCGGCGAGGCGGCGCTCGATCCGGGCGAGGACCTCCGGCAGCTCCTCCTCGTCGGAGAACTCCTCGCGGAGCCGGGTCACGAGCGGGTCGACGAGCCGCCGCCGCTCGGCGAGGGGGCGTTCCGATCCGGCGTAGAAGGCGGCGAGGTCGGCGAGCAGCCAGAAGTAGCCGGGGTTCGCCCGGAACGAGCGGAGGTAGTGCTCTTCCGCGAGAGCCGTCTCGCCCAGGCCCTGGTAGGCCTCGGCGCGGAGGTAGTCGATGCGGCCGGCCGTCGTGACGGACGGCCAGGCCCCGGCGCGGTCGAGGAGCGCGAGGGACTCGACGTAACGGCCCGAACGGATGAGGGCCTCGGCGCCTCGATACGCGCGCTCCCGAGCCCCGCGGGCGAAGTGCACTCCGACCGCGACGACCATGACGAGACCCATGGCGAGCGCGCCGAGAAGCCCCGAGCGGCCACCGAGGGACGACCAGGCGGACGGGCCCTCGCGACGGACGAGCGCCGCGGCGAAGAGGGCGAAGGCCCCGCCGAAGAGGACGAGCTCCGCCGCGGTGCCGTGAGGCAGAAGGGGGTGGCCGAGGCTCCAGGTCTCGCGAGTGAACGGCCACAGCGGGTTGCGATCGGTGCTCTGCAGGATGTCGAGCCCGTCGTGGACGAGCAGCGAGGCGGCCACGATCGCCATCCCCACTCGCGAGCGCAGGCCTGCCCACCGCGCGAGGACGAGGCCCAGCGGAACGCTCGCGATCGCCGCGAACAGCACCGAGTGGCCGAAGGCCCGCGCCTCCGCGAACCTCGCTCCCGCGAGGATCGAGCCCGGCAGGTCCGGCAGGTAGGCGAGGAGGACGAGGACCGGGATCCAGAGGGGGCGGCGGCCGGCCGGCGCCGCCGCGTCGCCCTGGCGCGCCGTGGCGAGGGCCGTGGCCGCGCCGACGAAGGCGTGCCCGACTACCGGCAACTGTGCTCGGGCTCGCGCGACGGAACTCTCATCCGGCCCAGGCCAGCCGCCGCCGCATCTTCGATAGGGCGCCCCGCGCGGCGTCGAGTCCCCGCGTCTTCAGGGAAGCGGGGATGACCCACTTCCAGTAGGTGCCCGCCAGCAGGAGGCCGCCGACGAGAAGGCCGGCGGCGAGAGAGAGGAGGGGGTCGTTCGGGAGCGCGAGCCGCGATGCGACGAGGCAGGCGGCGAAGGGGAGAACCGCGAGAAGCGGCCGCCGCCACACGTGCAGCAGGAAGGGCCCGAAGGAGATTCCCAGCCGACGGCACGCGTAGAAGGTCGTGCCGAAGGACTCGACGATCGTCATCGGGACGGTGAGCGCGAGGGCCGCGGCCGCGAGGCCGCCGTGGAGCGGGCCGAGGGCCATCGCGCACATCGCCACCGCGATCGTCGAGGACACGAGGCTCAGTCCGGCCGCCCGGCCGTGCATGTTCGTGCCGACGAGGATATTCCACACCGGCTGCTTGGCGATGTCGCCCAGGTGGCCGAGGGCCAGGACGGCCACGAGCGTTCCCGCGGCGTAGTGCGCCCCCATCCAGAGGCGCAGGATCGGGTCGCCCATGATGGCGAGCGCGAGGATGGGCGGCAGGCCGAGGGAGGCGCTCGCCCGGCAGGACTGCTCGAGCAGGGCGCGTAGCTCGTCGGTGCGCCCCGCGGCGTGCAGGGAGCTCGCCGTCGGCGTGAGGACCATCGCGAACTTGTTCGCGAAGGTCCGCACGTGCCGCACGAGCGACATCGGGCGGGAGTAGAGCGCGAGGCTGGCCGCGCCCAGGTGACCGACGATCTGGAGCGCGTTCGTCTGGTACAGGAGGAGCCCCGAGAGCACGCCGACCACGGTCTTGCCGCCGAAGGAGAGCAGCGTGCGCGCCTCGCCGAAGGAGACGCTGCTCCAGCGGATCCGCAGCTCCGGGCACACGCGGTGGGCCGCGACCGCGCGGATGATCTCGGAGAGGAGGGTGCCGGCGAAGTTCACCGCGGCGAGGGCCGGCAGGCCTCCGCCGAGCATGACCGTCGCCGCCATGCCGATCGCGGTGACGCCGTACATGCTCCCGCTGATGGCGTTGTGGAGGTCCCACCGGTGGCAGCCGGTGATGACGCCCACGTACGGGTTGAGGGCCATCTGGGCGGTGACGCCGAGGCCGAGGAGGAAGACCACCATCCGCGCTTCCGAGACGAACCCCCCGAGCTGCGCGGAGAGGAGCGTCGGCACCATCCACGTGCCGCCCACCGTCAGGACGATGACGGCGAGAGCGATCAGGCCCTGCAGGAACATCACGGAGGACACGGTGCGGTTGAGCCCCTCCGTGTCGCGCTCGGCCCGTCGCTTCGCCACGAAGCGATTCACCGAGGAGCCCACGCCGACCTGGGCGATGCCGAGGTACGACACGAGAGACCAGCCGAAGTCCCAGATGCCGAGCCCCGTCTGGCCGAGGTGGCGGTCGATGATCCGGGGCAGGAAGAAGCCCGCCACGACGAAGACGCTGTGGCCGAGCCAGCTCGCCATCACGTTCCAGGCCATCCGGCTCCGGCCCGAGAGGTCGTCGGCCTCGCCGTCGGCGGTGGGGTTTCGGGCGTCGCTCATCGGCAGCGGTTCAGTCTCGCGCGGCGGCGGGGCAAGCGAGTCTTCGACTCCAGGTGAAGGGGCACGGGAGCACAGCGAGCGATTCAGTCTACAGCGGTCTCGTCCGCGGATCGAGCCGCTCCGTCGGCATCCCTTCTCGTCCGCCGCCGGCACGGTAATTGCATCGATCACATCTCGTGAAAGTCTCTGTCAGTTCGACGAGGAGCGGCCGGCCGGGCGGGGTCGCGGGCGGCGGGGAATGAGCGCGACACTCGGGCCGCTCACCGCGACCGTTCTGCGGGATCAGGCCGCGGTCCAGGCCCTCGAAGGCGAATGGGACCGCCTGCTGGCGGCTTCCCGAGCGGACACCGTCTTCCTGTCGTGGGACTGGGTTCGTGCGTGGCTCGACGTGGCGGGCCCGTCGGTCCGCCCCCTGGTCGTGGCCGTCCGCACTCCGGACGGGCGACTGGTCGGCCTCGGGCCCCACTACGTGTCCGATTTCCGGCTCGCACGAGTGCTGCCTTGCCGGATTCTGCGCATCCTGGGCGACTATGCCAGCGGCGCCGAGTGTCTCGACTGGATCGTCGATGCCGAGCTCGAGGAGCCGGTCTCGCTCGCGATCGCGCAGGCCCTGGCTCGTCACGGCGGCTGGGACGCTCTGTGGATGCCGTTCGCGACGGGCTGGACGGGCGCCGAGCGCCGCGTGCTCGCCGCCTGCCGGGCCGCGGGGCTGCAGGGGCGCGAGCGAGGCAACGAGTTCGGAGTCGTGAGCCTCCCGTCGACGTTCGCCCAGTACATGGCGTCGCTGTCGAGGAACGCGAGGTCCATGCTCTCGCGGCGGGCGAAGGCCCTCGAGGAAGAAGGGGGGATCGACTTCGAGGCCTGCACCGACGCGGCCGCCCTGCCCGCGCTGCTCCAGGACCTCTTCCGCCTCAACCACCTGCGCTGGCGTTCGGCCGGGCAGGACGGCACGTTCGTGCGCAAGCCGATGGAAGCCCGCTTCTACGAGCGGTTCGCTCCCGTCGCGCTCGACCGTGGCTGGCTGCGCCTCTACGTGGCTCGCGTCAAGGGCGAGGTGAAGGCGGTCCAGTACGGCTACGCCTACAAGGGAGCCTTCCTCCAGGTGCAGGAGGGCTTCGATCCCGACGCTCCCCAGGGCCTCGGCAACGTGCTGCGCAGCCGCGTCGTCGAGAGCTGCATCGCCGAAGGGCTCTCGGCCTACGACTTCCTCGGGGAGTACACCGAGCACAAGCGGCGGTGGGGCGCCGTGAAGCGCGAGGGCCACGACTTCTTCGTGTGCGGACCCGGCCCGCGGGGCCGGCTGCTGTTCCAGTTGGGTGTCTGGCCGACGGGCCGCTACCTGCGGCCCACTCGTCTGCCAGGCTGACCCGGATCGCGGAGGCGGTGACAATGAGGACCTCGGAGCCGATCGACCGGGAGCCCGTCGCTCCCCGGGGCGGGCGTATACTCGCGCCCTCGGCCTCCGGCCGACCAGGGATGCATTCCGAATCCGAAGCCGGGCCGACCCGGTCGGCGACCCGAGAAGACGGCCCGCCGGTTACGGTCGAGGAGATCTGCGACCGGAGCGCCCTCGACGCCCTCGCCCCGGAATGGACGGCCTTCGATGCGCGCGCCGGGGCGAACTTCTTCTCGACGTGGGAGTGGGTCTCGACGTGGCTCGACAGCTTCCACGCGGGGCGTCCGCTCGGCGTTCTCTTCGCCCGCCGTGGCGAGCGGCTGGTCGGCGTTCTGCCCCTCGTGGCCGGCACGCCCGGCGGCCTCTGCCGCGTCGATCTCCAGATGCCGGCGAACGGGCAGACGCCCTGTGGCGCCCTGGCGTACGACGGCTGTCCCACGTCCGTGCTCGCCGCGTTCTTCGAGCACGTCAGGAGGACCCACGGGCGCGCGGCGCTGAAGCTGCCGCTGCTGTCGGCCGACGACCCGGCGGTGGCCGCGGCGGAGGACATCGCGAGCGTTCGCCGTTACGGCCTGCACCGCAGCCCGGGCCGCGACTCGAGCCGCATCCTGGTCCAGGGGAGCTGGGCCGACTACCTGGCCACGCGCTCGAAGCACGTGCAGCGGGAATGGCGCCGCAAGAAGAAGCGGCTCGAAGAGGCCGGGAAGGTCGAGACGCGTCTCGTGACCGCGCCGGCCGACGTGCCGGCGGCGCTCGGCGAGATCCTCGAGATCGAGAGCCACAGCTGGAAGCACGAGAAGGGGACCTCCTTCCAGCGCGAGGCCGGCGTCGCCGCCTTCTACGAGCGGCTCGCCCTGCGCTGCGCCGAGCGGGGCTGGCTGCGGCTCAGCGTGCTCCGCCTCGACGGCCGCCCGGTGGCCCACTGCTTCGCCGTCGCGTACGGCGGAGAGCTCCTGGCCCTCAAGACCTCGTTCGACGGCCAGCTCGCTCAGCTCTCGCCCGGCCTCACGCTGATGCTCGCCGTCGCCGAGAGCGCCTTCGTCGAGGGCCTCTCCGCGGTCGATCTCCTCGGCGACCCGGTTCGCTGGAAGTGCGAGATGGCGAACGGGCAGCGCTCCTACGTGAACGTGTGCGTGTTCCCGCGGGGCATGGTGCGATGCGAGGCCTGCCTGTTCCTCCGCGAGCGCGTCGCCCCGACCCTGCGGAAGAACCTGCCGCCGTCGGTGGTGGTCGCGGGTCGTCGCTGGCTCGCCCCGTTCCGCTCGGATGACTGAGGGAGGCGTCGTGGCGAATGCCTCGGGCCTCGGCGGCCGCCTGTTCCGACGGATCACCGGCGTCGAAGCCGCCCGCGGCCTGGGTTTCGCCTGCCTCGCGACCGCGGTCCTCGCGCTGTCCCGGCCTTTCGCCGTGCTGCTGTTCGCCACGGACGGCGCGAGCTTCCCGCGGGGCGTCGAGGCCTGGGTCGAGATGGCCCAGCTCGGCGTCGGCCTCCTCGGTCTCGCGCTCCTCGCCGCGTCGAGGTCCCGTCGGATGGCGTCGTGGCTCCTGCCCGTGCGGCGGGGCGACCTCGTGCTCTTCACCGGGACGTTCCTCCTCGCCTTCGTCGTGGCGGAGACGACGCTGCGCTTCCAGGGCGCCCGCCAGTGGGGCTCGGCCGTCCGCACGCCGCTGTCGTTCGACGCGATGGGCGGCGAGGGGGGCGGCCTGCCCCTGCGGCCGGGGGTCTTCGCGCAGCGCGCCCAGAGCGATTTCGATCCCGCGTACGGGAGGATCGTGCTCGCGACGATCAACCGGTTCGGCCTGCGGGGGCCGCTCCCGTCGAACCCGAAGGGGGCCGGCCGCGCGCGGATCGTCGCGCTCGGCGGATCCACCACGTTCGGCTACATGGTCCAGGACGGCGAGGACTGGCCCAGTCAGCTCCAGCGCCTCCTCGGCCCCGGCCACGAGGTCCTGAACGCCGGCCGGCCGGGCGCCACGACCTTTCGCAACTACGCCTTCCTCCGGGACCACCTGCTGAACCTGGAGCCCGACGTCGTCCTCCTCTACGAGGGCTTCAACGACATGTGGCGCGGCGTAAGGCGCCACGCCGGCGACCAGCCCGACTACGGCGTCGTGGACGAGGGGCTTCCCGCCAACGCCGTGCCCGTCGATCAGGGCGAGCCCGCGCGCTGGCCGTGGAGAGCGTCGTTCCTCGCTTACCGAAGCGCCGTGGCGCTCGCGGCCCGCGCTAACCCGTGGCGGCCCTCCTGGCCGGAGCCGCCCGCGGGCCGCGGCCCGTTCCGCTTCGACCCGGCGGTGGTCGGGATCTACGAGATGAACCTGGCCGCGATGGTGCGGCTCTGCCGCGACCGCGGAGTTCGTCCCGTCATCCTGACCTTCGCCGGCTGCGACGACGCGTCCGCGTCCGCCCGCGACCGCGAACGGAGGATGGCGTACGTTCTGCGCTCCATCCCGCAGCTCGACGTGGAGAGCGCACGGGAGGGCATGGAGATCTACCGCGAGCGCACGCGCCGCGTGGCGAGGGATCTCTGCGTGCCTCTCGTCGACCTCGATCGCCTGATGACGAAGGACCTCGCGGCCTACGCGGACACCGTCCACTTCACGCCGTCGGGCGAGCGGCAGGTTGCGGAGATCCTCGCGGGGGCGCTGCCCGCCGTCGTCCGCGAGCCGGCCGCGACCTGTCCCGACGGCCGCAGGAGCCTGGCGGATAAACGGGAGGCGAAATACGATGCGAACGCGCCCGGTGATGTCTAGTCCGGTGCTCGATAGAACCTTGACACCCAAGGCACCTTGCGTGAGGATTGAGTTCCCTCCTTCCCAAAGTGGTCTCCCCCTTGGGCTCGATTGAGACTTCAAACCGATCCCGGAGAGCAATACCGTGACCTCGATCGCGTTTCCTAGCCGCCTCCTGCTGCTGTCCGTCTCCGCGGCGACGCTCCTCGCATTCGCGACTCCCGGCGGAGCCCAGGAGCCGAAGGCGGAGCATTCCGAGCCGGCGCCGGCGAGCGTTCCCGCTCCCCCGACCCCGAACGGCGGCCCGCCCCCGGGCGAGTTCGTGATCGGAGCGGGCGACGTCCTGCACGTCTTCATCTGGAAGGAGCCGGACCTGACGCGCAACGTCACCGTGCGGCTCGACGGCCGGATCACGGTCCCCCTGATCGGCGAGATCGCGGCCGCGGGCAAGTCCCCGGCGAGCCTCGCGGCGGAGATCCGGACGGCGCTCGCCCGATTCATCTCGACGCCCAACGTGACGGTCGAGGTCAACCAGACGAGCAGCGCCCAGTTCTACGTCCTCGGTCAGGTGCTCAAGCCGGGCCAGTTCTCGATGGCCGGCACGGTCACGGTCCTCCAGGCGCTCGCGCTCGCCGGCGGCTTCAAGGAGTTCGCGAAGACCGAGGAGATCGTCGTGGTGCGCCGTGAAGGCGAGGCCCAGACCTTCCTGCCCTTCAACTACAAGCGAGTCCAGGGCGGCAAGGACCCCACGCAGAACCTGACCCTGCGCCCCGGCGACACCATCCTCGTCCCATGATCGACCGCCTTCCGCTCGGCCGCGCGTGTCGGCTCGGGCTCGGCCCCGCGCTCGGCGTCCTGCTGTCCGTCGGGCTCGCCGGATCCGCCGCCGCGCAGGCGCCGGAGCCGGCGCCGACCCCGACGCCGGCTCCGACGCCGGCTCCGACGCCCGACCTGCCGGCGTCCGACACGGTGACGCCGCCGCCCGCCGACCAGCCGATCGCCGGTGGAAGGCCCGTCCCCGGTCCCATCGTCCTTCCCGGACTGACGAGCGCGCCCCAGCGTCCGCGGCGCTCGCCGTGGAATCTCACGCTGCGCGCCGGCGAGGGCTGGGTCCGGAATCCCGGGGCGGTGCCGGGAGGGACCGCGAGCTCCCCGGCCACTCGAGGCTCGGTCGCCGTGGGCTACCAGCGCACCGGCGGCCGCTCCACGGTGGGCCTCTCCGCCGACGCCGCGGGCGCCCGGTATCACGACTACGGCACGCTCAACAACGTCGGCGGGGGCGGCTCGATCCGGCTCGCGCGCACGCTCTCTCCGCGGGCGTCCGTGACCGTGGGCGACTCGCTTGAGACCCGCTACGCCTACGAGAACTCGCTGCTCATGAACTCGGGAGTCGTCCTCGGCCCGGTGAGGACGCTGACCAACGTCGCGACCGCCGGGTTCGGCTACCGCTTCGGGTCGGTGACGTCGTTCACCGTGGACGCGCGGCACGAGCGGGTGGACTTCGACTCGCCGACGCTCGTCGACGGCTCGCAGCTCGCCCTCGGCGCGACCATCAATCACCGCCGCTCCGTCCTGGGCGGCCTCGGCGCGAGCTACCTGTTCGTCGCCAGCACCACGGCGGCCCAGCGCTCGGAGAGCCACACCGCCTACGGAAGCTGGCGGCGCCTCCTGGGGCCGCGGTGGACGACGGGCCTCTCCCTGGGCATCACCCACTCGTCGCGGGCTCAGGGCAACTACCCGTACGCCGTCGGCGAGCTCGGAGCCACCTACGGGCGCGCCTTCTTCTCCGCGCGCTTCAGCACGAACCTGAGCCAGGCCTACGGCGCCGGCTACGAGCAGGAAGTGAGGACGGCGGGCCTGACCGTGCGGCGGGCCGTCGGCCGCCGGGTCACCGCTTCTCTCTCCGGCGTGTTCGCCGACGCCGAGGCCATCCTGTCGCCCGCCGCCGCGGCGGCCAGCGGCTCGCCGCCCGGCTACAGGACGCTCAACGCGACCGGCGCGATCCGCGTGCGGATCAGCCGCGCCTGGGGTCTCGACATGGACGCCTTCACGATGCGGCTGCGCCCCCGCCCCGGCGCGGCCCTGGTTACCGTCGCCGACACGGTGACGGGGGGTGCCGGCCTTGCCTTTGTCTATGAGACACCGAACCGATGAACACGAGCAGGAATGAGCCGTCGACGACCCGGGAGCTGCTCTCGATCCTCGAGGTGCCTGTCCGGCGTCCCTTCCACGTCCTGGTCCCGTTCGTGGTCTGCTCCATCGCCGCGCTCGTCGCGGCGTTCGTGCTGCCGCGCCAGTTCCGGACGTCGACGCTGATCCTCGTCGAGGCGCAGAAGGTGCCGGACTCGTTCGTCCCGCGTGGGCAGGACACGTCGAAGCCCCGCCTGCAGACGATCCGGCAGGAGATCCTCAGCCGCACCCGGCTGGAGCGCATCATCCAGGAGCTGAAGCCCTACTCGAGCGGCGCGCGCGAGGCCTCTCTGACGGACCAGGTCGAGACGATGCGGAACGCCGTCACCATCAACGTCAAGGGTGAGGACGCGTTCACCATCGAGTTCACCCACCGGGACCCGAAGATGGCCCAGGCCGTGACGAACCGCCTCGCCGGGCTCTTCATCGAGGAGGCCGGGCGCACGCGGGAGGAGCAGGTCTCCGGCGCGCTGTCGTTCATAGAGGCCCAGCTCGAGGACGCCCGCAGCCAGCTCGAGAAGAAGGACCAGGATCTGCGGCGGTACAAGGAAGCGCACATGGGCCGGCTCCCGGAGCAGCTCGGCGCGAACCTCGCGACACTGCAGCGACTCCAGATGGAGCAGCAGTCGGTCGCGGCCAGCCTGCAGTCGGCCCGCCAGAGGCTGCTTCTCATCGAGCGGGGCTCGGGCGACATCGTCCCGTCGGACACGCGGTCTTCGCGGTCCGCCGGAAGCGACCTGCCGGGCCTTCGCGCCCAGCTCGCCCAGCTTCTGGAGCGCTACACCGACGAGCACCCGGACGTCCAGGCGCTTCGGGCCCGCATCGCCCGGCTCGAGGCGGGCATGCCCGACGCGCCGGCCGGGACGGGGAGCGCGACGGCCGCCAATCTCGTCCGGTTGCAGGAGGCGCGGGTCGAGGTCAAGAACCTCGAGGACAACCTCGCCGAGGTCGGCCGGCGCATCCAGACGTTCCAGCAGCGCGTCGAAGAGGTCCCCCGCGCCGAGCAGGAGCTCGCCACGCTCATGCGCGACTACCAGAAGCTGAGCGACAACTACTCCCTCCTTCTCAACAAGAAGCTCGACGCCCAGATGGCGGAGCGGCTCGAGAAGAAGTGGAAGGGCGAGCGGTTCAGCGTCCTCGATCCGGCCTTCCTGCCGGAGCAGCCCTACTGGCCCAACCGTCCGCTCGTCCTCGGCCTCGGCATGATCCTCGGCCTCGTCCTGGGCCTGGGCGCGGCGTACGCCACCGAGTTCCTGGACTCCTCGGTGAAGGGCCCTTCGGATCTCGAGGTCCTCGCCCCGCTGCCTCTCCTCGGCTTCATCCCGGCCGTCGAGACGCTGAGCCGCCAGCCCACGACTCCCGGGCTGCTCGCCGGACTGCGGCACGTCCTCCAGCGTCGACGGCAGCGGCTCGACCCGGGGTTCAAGGCTCAGCCGATCTCCCCGGTGGAGATGGTTCCGCTGGGCTCCTCTCCCCAGCCGAACAGCCCGCCTCCGTTCGAGGAGGCCGCCGTCGCGGCCGCGGAGCCCAAGCCGGGTGTCGCCGCCGCCTCCATGAGGCCGGGCGCCACGGCGGAGGAGTTCCGCTCCTTCGCGGCGCGGGTGCGCTGGCTGTCGACGGAGAAGCCCCTGCGGTGCTTCGGAGTCGTCAGCGCCGTGCCGGGCGAGGGCAAGAGCACCGTGTCCGCCGGCCTGGCGGTGGCCCTGGCCAAGACCGGCAGCCGCGTGCTTCTCCTCGAGGGAGATCTGCGGTGTCCGTCGCTGGCGGGCCACCTGGGCCTCAAGCCGGCGCCGGGCGTCACCGACTGGCTGCGCACCGGAGGCACGCCCGTGCGCGTGCAGCCGGTCCGGCCCGGCGGCTTCTTCTTCCTCTCGGGCGGCCAGTCGCTCCGTCAGCCCGAGGACGACCCCTTCGGGGAGCCGTCCGAGGTCGACCGGATGCGGGCCCTCATCGAGGGCGCGCGGGGACAGTTCGACTTCGTGCTCGTCGACTGCCCGCCTCTGCTGCCGGTCGCCGACGCCGTGCTGCTCCAGGAGCTGCTCGACGGCTTCGTCGTCGTCGTCCGTGAGCGCTACGCGCCGATGGAGAAGATCCTGCAGGCGCTCGATCGCCTCGACCCGGAGAAGCTCCGCGGGGTCGTGCTGAACGACCACCTCGAGGTTCTCCCGCGGTACAAGGAGTACCAGGGCTCGTACTACGTCCGGAGCAGCTAGAGCCGGGGTCGCCCCCGCCGCCTAGTGGCGGGGGCTCGAGACGATGCGCCAGGCCAGATCGGGGAGCGATCCGTCGCCGGGAAGGCGGCGGATCGCGAGCCAGTCCGCTTCGGGCGTGGCCAGGCCCTCCTCGGTGCTGAACGCGCAGTCGAAGCCGTGGCGCACGAGGGCCGCGCGGGACCGTTCGTCGAAGTCCCGCTGCCGGCCGTTGGGGTAGGCGAACCACGGCGGCTCGAGGCCGGTCTCGGTCCGAATCCGCTCGCGGCACCGGGCGATCTCCGTCTCGACGCGTGCGTCGGGGATCGACGAGAGGATCGGGTGGTCGTGGGTGTGGCCGCCCAGGCGGGTCACGTCGACCACCTGCCGGACGTCGTCCCAGTCCATCATCTGCTTACCGTGCGATCCGCCCCGCGGCGCGTCGAGCCGGGCCAGCAGCTCCCCGAGGTCGCGCTCCCGGACTTCCTGCTCCAGGTCCTTGAGGTGCCTCTTGGCCGCGGCCAGGAGCCGGGCCCGCGCTCCCGGCGAGGCGAGGCTCGCCGCGCTGCCCTTGGCCCAGGGCAGCTCGACGCTCTCCTTCGCGCTCTCCTCGACGGCCAGCCGGAGCTCGTCCCACCAGAACAGCCGCGAGGGCTCGTCGATGTAGCCCGTGGCGAGGAAGACGAGAGCGGGGACGCCGTGCCGCTTCAGGATCGGGTAGGCGCGCTCCCGATAGCAGAGGTAGCCGTCGTCGAACGTCACCAGCACGCGCGGGCGGCCGTCGTGGGGGGCGCGCGTCGCGTCCCGGAGCCCTTCCGGGCCGATCGGCGTGCAGTGGCGCGCGAGCCACTCGACGTGCTGGTCGAAGACACCCACGTCGAGGCCGGGGAAGCGGTCGCCGGGGGCGCCGATCCGGTGGTACATGAGCACGATCACGCCCGGGGGGCGCAGGAAGCGGCTGGCCCGCCAGCCGACGCCCGAGGCGGCGAGCCGGCGAACGGCGTCCGCGAGGGGCGCGGCGGCGCTCTTCAGCCGGGCCTTCGCCGAGGACGACCCGGGCTCCGAGGTCGAGGGCAGTGTCGAGGCGGGGTCGTTCATTCAGTGAGCCGGGGCGCTCCCGGCGTCGCATCGTCGCGAGCGGCGCCCCGCTTCCTTTCCTGTCGTACGGGCTCGTGGTAGATTCTACGCGCGGTGAATCTCCTGCGAAACCGGAAGGCCTCGCCGCGCCGCCGCGCGTCGGCCTTCGAACCGGAGCCGCCGCGACCCTCGCCCGCCGGCCGCGGGCGGGGCGAGCGGCCAGCGCCGGGCGGAGCCGAACGATGACCCTGTCCCGAATGCGCGTGGCGGTCGTGACGCAGTACCCGCGCGATCCCCGCGCTCCCCGCGGCGGCGTCGAGGCCGTGAGCGTCAACCTCGTCCAGGCTCTTGCCCGTCTCGACGACCTCGACGTCCAGGTCGTCACCACGGACCCCGAGGTGGCCGCTCCCCGCGTGGAGGAGATCGACGGCGCCATGATCCACCGCCTGCCCCGGGGCGGGGGGCCGCTCCTGTCGGAGGCGGTCCGCGCCGGCCGGCGGCGCGTGCTCCAGTGCCTCGAGGGCCTGCGGCCCGACGTCGTCCACTCGCACGACGTCTACGGCCTCATGGTGCAGGGCGTCGCCGCCCCGAGCGTCTTCACGGTCCACGGCTTCATCTACGCCGACACGCGGGTCTCGGGCGAGCGGCTCCCGTGGCTGCGGTCCGCGCTCTGGCGGCTGTTCGAGGTCCGCGGCTGGGCGTCGCACGGCGACGTGATCGCGATCAGCCCCTACGTGCGCGAGAGGCTCTCGGGGCGCATCCGGGGGCGCATCCACGACATCGAGAACCCCATCGCCCGCGAGTTCTTCGACGTCGAGCGCCGGGAGGAGCCCGGCGTCGTGTTCAGCGCCGCGCTCATCGAGCGGCGCAAGAACCCGCTCGCGCTGGTCGAGGCGCTCATCGCGCTCCGCGCCCGTGGAGTGGACGCCCGCCTCCGCCTGGCCGGGCCGGTCCGCGAGCCGGACTACGGCCGAAGGCTCGAGAGCCGGGTCGCGGCGGTTCCCGGCCACGTCGACCTCCTCGGCTCGCTGCCGAGCCCGGCCGTGCGCGAGGAGCTCGCGCGCGCCTCCGTCTTCGCGCTCGCCTCGCTCGAGGAGAACGCGCCGATGGGCATCGCCGAGGCGATGGCGGCAGGAGTCCCGGTGGTGGCGTCCGACCGCTGCGGGATGCCGTACATGGTGAAGGAGGGGGGGACGGGCCACCTCGTGGACCCCCTCGACGTCGCCGACGTCACCGACCGCCTGGCCGCGCTCCTCTCCGATCCGGCGCGGCGGTCCGCGATGGGCGAGCTCGCCCGCCGCCTCGCGCGGGAGCGTCACCACCCGGACGTCGTCGCGGCGCGCACCCGCGAGGTCTACCGCCGCGCCGTCGCCCGCCGCGCGACGGGCCGCTGAGCGAGCCGCTCCCCGTCAGTCGAGCGGCCACGCCAGGCGCGGCCAGGGCACCCCGATCGAACCGCGGCCGCCGGCCGCGGTCGCGCGGCGGGGCCCCTCGCAAGCCCGGCCGTTGACCACGAGCCGCGTCCTTTCCGGGTCGTCGACCTCGAAGGTCAGGCCCTCGCCGCTTCCCGGCGTGCGGACGTCGATCTCGAGGATCCCGTCGCGATACGCGTGCGTGAAGCGGGCCTCCTCGCGCGCCCGCGCGTAGTCGAGCAGCCGGCGCGTCGTCGTGACGAGGAGCTGTCCGGCGGCCCGCCGCTCGGCCAGACGGCGGAAGGCCGCGCACGTCGCCGGCCCGAAGGGGACGCGCGGGTCCTTCACCTTGCCGAGGTGCGTGTAGAGGATCATGAGGCCGCCCCGGCGGACCAGCCGGTCGAGCATGCGGTCCGTGACCACCCAGCCGAAGCCGTCGGCGGTCTCCCCGCGGTCGACGGCCTGCCAGCAGGGATTGGCCCGCAGGAACTCGAGCACCGGCTGCCCGTCGCGCAGGCTCGACCGGCGGAGCACGCGGTTCGGCGCGTGCATCTCGTACTTGCGCAGGCCCAGCCTTCCCAGGAGGCCCTTCGCCGCCTCCTTGGCGAGGGTCCGCGCGGAGCCGGCGGCCTGCCCGGGCTCGAGGATGCCTCCCAGGCGGCGCGGGACGTCCTGGCCCGTCACCGACGTCACGCGCCCGCGCCACACGTAGGAGACGCCGTGGGCGAGCGTGAGGTCGGCGTGGTAGGCGGGCGCGCCCGGCACGTCCCCCGTTCCGTGCATGATGTCGGGGCCGAAGTTCGTGGGCGCGACCGCGTGGTCGATCCAGACCGCCATCCGGCAGCCGTGCCGCTCCAGCTCGTCGAGCGCCTTCCCGGCGTGGGCCCGCGTCGTCGCGAGGTCGCCGAACGAGTGGAAGCAGTCGATGTGGCCGGAGCGGATGAGATCGCGCAGGCGGGCGCGCTCGTCCTCGGTCCCGTTCCAGTAGGCCGCCTCGTGAGGGGCCATGTCGAAGAACAGCGTGTTGCCGACCTCGAGCCCCACTCCGGGGCCCATGGCCGTCTCCCCGGTCGTGTTCATGTAGCGGGTGATCTCGAAGTACGTGTCGAAGCCGGGCGTCTCGTCGAGGTCGCTGCAGACGGCGATCCCCGCGCGGTACGGATCGGGCCAGGCCCGCAGGGCGGGCGCGCGGTGCGGCGGGAGTTCGTTCACGCGCGTCTTTCTCCGGAAGGGACGAGGACGGACTCGAACCGCCGCATGACCTCGTCGACGGTGTGGTTGGAGAGGTAGTGCTGCCGAGCGCGACGCGAGGCCTCGGTCCAGGCCTCCCGCGAGCCGACGAGGCCCCGCAGCGCCGTCGCGATCGCCGCGGGCTCCGTCGAGACCGCGGCGCCGAGGCCGAGGCGGCCGATCAGCCCGTCGGGGTCGAACGTGGAGACGACCGGCAGGCCCTGGCTCCAGCTCTCGAGGAACGTGTTCGGGAAGCCCTCCCGGTCCGACGTGCACAGCAGGGCGGCGGCCCCGCGATAGAACGCGTCCATCTGCGCGCGGCTCGCCCGGCCGTGCACGACCACGTTGGGCACGTCGCGCGCCCGGCGCAGGACGTCGGTCACGTAGGCGTCGCCGTCCGGCGGCCCGACGACGTCGAAGCCGATCTCCGGGCACGCCGACGCCACGTCGAGGAGCCGGTCGGGCCTCTTCACCTGGCAGATCCGGCCGACCCACAGCACGCGCCCGCCCGGCCGCCACTCCGGCGCCGAGTAGGCGCTCGGGTCGGGGCCCGGGCACGGCATGGGGATGACCAGCGAGTCGGCGCCGAAGTGCTCCCGCAGGCGGGCCGCCTGCGACTCCGTCTGGGCGATCGCCGGCCGCGCCTGCCGCAGCCCGTAGCGGTAGAGGCGGCGCTCCCGCCATGTCGGCAGGTCGGGAAGCTGCGGATCGCAGTCCATGTCGCTCGCGACGGAGTACACGAAGCGCCGCTCGTGGCGCCGCGCCCACAGGGCCACCTGGCCCGTCACGTACTCCGCGCAGTTCTGGTAATAGGTCGCGGCGTCGGCCCGGGCGAGAGCGGCCACGAGGCTCGTCCACCGCGGGTGGAAGAACCGCGCCCCGGGAAGCCCGGCGTCCCGCGGGCAGGTCTTGAGGATCCGCACGCCGTCGATCGTCTCGTCGCCGGGCGGGCCCTCGGCCCAGGTCACGAGCCCGACGCGGTGGCCGCGGGCGGCCAGCCACCGGGCCATGAGGCTCGTCTGGCGCTCGACGCCGCCGACGTGCCCCGCTTCGCCGCCGGTCATCGCCCCGTAGGCGAAGTGCGCGACCAGGCACACGTCGAGCCCGCGCCCGTCGGAACGCCGCCCGGGGCCGCTCGCGCTCACGCCTTAGCGGTAGCCCATCTTGCGGTTGTAGTCGCCGGCCACGGCGTCGAAGGCGGCCAGGTCGTCGGCCGTGAGCGCCGTCTTCCAGCGCTCGTCGAGCCGGATCTCGCGCGTGGAGTCGAGCCGCATGCCGTTGCCGACCACGTGGTGGGCCGAGCCCTTCAGCGCGATCGGCGCGGCGGGGTCGACGCCGATGCACTCGAGCGCGGGCCGCAGCGCGGCCGACGCGTCGGCGCAGAGGGCCTCGTACCTCACTTCCGCCCACTGCGTGCGCGGGAGTCCCGCGAGGATGGCGTCGGCTTCCTCGTTGCTCCGCCGCCACTCGAGCGCGGCCTCGGCGATGGGCAGCTTCTCGGCGGCGCGGTCGCCGCCGCTGCCGCCGCCGCGCAGGTGCTCCTCCCGCGCGTCGGCGAACCGGGCGGGATCGACGTAGGTGAGGGCCACCGCCCGCCCGTCGCGGATCACGCGCACGACCCGGATGTCGAGGTCGGGGCTGCGGAGCAGGTACTTGAGCCGGACGCCGACCTTCGAGGAGTCGACGATGACGGGCCGGCCGGTCATCGCGCACACGGCCTCGGCGAGCATCGCCGTCGTCTTCTGCGCGCCGGCGCGGCGCCCGGGCCAGGACGGGTCGAGGTGGAGGGCGAAGTCCCGCAGCGCCTCGAGGAACGGTCCGCGGTGCAGCGGCCGCAGGAGCCGCCGGCTCCAGGGACTCGCCACCGTCCGGAACTCGGTCCCGGGCGACGAGAGGTCGAAGTCGAGCCCCTGCTTCGCGAGGTGGTCGCGCACCGAGTTCCAGAAGGCGCACTGCCGGATCGGGGTCCCGCACGAGCATCGGTAGCGTTCGAGGTCGCCGAGGTTCGTGAGCTTGAGCTCGCCGGCGGTGCAGATCTCCGGGTGGCTGCCGAGCAGGAAGGCGGTGAGCGTCGAGCCGGAGTGGCTCGCCGCCAGCAGGTAGACGAGGCGCGTCCTGCGGCCGCTCATGCCGTCCTCGCCCACAGGAACTCGTCGAGCGAGGCCCGCTTGGGACGACGCCGCCGCAGGAGCAGCGACCCCCGCCGCGACCCGGGCTCCGAGGCGTCCGGGCCGAGCGGCGGGGCCGCCTCGGCCGCCGCCCGCTCGGCCTGGATCGCCCGGCCGCGCTCGACCCAGACCCGCAACATCAGTCCGATCACGCTCCACATGCCGACTGCGCCCTCCCGGGGATAGAAGGTCTGGCTCCCGATCGCCGCGATGAGCAGCGCGAGAACGAGCGCCAGCGTGGCTCCCCCTGCGGCCACGAAGGCGGGGCTGCGTTTGTCGAGGAGCAGCCGCGTTCCGAGCAGGAGGATCGTCAGGTAGAACGGCATCACGAGGCAGAAGCCCACCCAGCCGTTGTCGAGGAGCATCTCCAGGTAGGCGTTGTGCGGGTGGGGGAACGACTCGTGGAGCTCCTCGAGGAGGAACTTGGCGAGGCCGGTGCGCTGCATCGCCTGCCGCCCGTATCCGAAGACCGGCGACTGCTCGATCCGGTCGATGACGTAGGGCCAGATGAGCGTCCGGCCGGCCGTGACGGTGTACTCGCCGAGCTGCTCGTCGCTCACCGACGTGGACGGCTTGTCGAGCGTCTCCTGGCTGAAGCCCTGCATCATCCGCTGGGCGACGCTCGGCATGAGGACGACGACCGCGACGGCCGCCACCGGGATCGCGAGCAGGTAGCGGCGCCACCTCAGGACGCACAGGACCAGGCCGACCGCGAGCCAGGTCCCGTAGCCCGTTCGCCCGCCGGTCAGGGCCTGCGCGTAGAGGAGGCCGCCCGCGAGGAGCAGGAGAGAGAACCGCAGCGCCCGGCGGCGCGGCAGCACGTGGGTCGCGAACACGGCCCACGAGGCGCCGCCCAGCATCATCGAGAGGTTGACCCGGTGGAAGCCGACCTCGTTCATCAGGACCTTGAGGCTCCGCGCGGTCAGGTCCTCGCCGCTCAGCACCGTGCTCGCCGGCATCCACTTGATGACCTGGATGCCGAGGACGACGTAGATGCCGAGGCTCGCGGCGAGGCCCCAGAAGAACCGCTCCCGCGTGCGCGCGCCGTGGAAGAGCAGGAGCCCCGGGATCGTCCACTTCACGGTGTTGACCAGGTACTCCGACCACAGGCCGGCGACGCTGTCCGGCAGCGCCGAGTGGTCGCCCATCATCCGTCCGAAGCCGACCAGCACGACCGCCAGGTAGACGAGCAGCAGCAGGGAGACGAAGCGCGGCATGTCCCACACGAGCTTCTCGCGGACCCGGCCCACCATCCACGCCAGCACCACGACGAAGAGGATGATGTTCCAGGGGTTGAGGCCCTGGATGCCGAGGAGCGTCTTCGGCATGTCGGGGTGCTCGACCACTCCCACCAGGAGGATGAGACCGCACAGGGCGCGGTACCAGTCCTTCCAGGAGTAGACGACCAGGCCGAGGAGGTACGCCGCCAGCAGCGCTAGCCGTATCACGAGGGTCGAATCCCGGTCTGAATCACAGGATCGCCGCCCACTGGAAGGGCATGCGGACGCTCCAAACGCGACCCGGTGAGGGAACCGAGGCGCCCACTCCCAAGCCGGCGCGACGCGTTGCGCACAACTCGACCTCCGGCCTGCGGAAGCGGCGCCTTATTACGCCAGCGTTGCGGCGGCAAGTCAAGCAAGGTCCGGCGCGGCGCCCGGCACGCGGAGCGCGCTTGATCCGCGGCGAGGGGCGAACCGATGATGGCCTCGTGAGTCGGAACCCCGGGCTCTACCTCCACGTCCCGTTCTGCTCGGCTGTGTGCCCGTACTGCGACTTCTCGGTCCTGAAGGCGGGGGAGGCCGCACGCCGCCGCTTCGTCGAGCGCATGGTGGCGGAGGTCCCGCTCGCCGCGGCGGCCTGGGACGAGGCGCGGCCCTTCGACACCGTCTACTTCGGCGGAGGAACGCCCTCGCAGCTCGAGCCGGAGGCGCTCGGCCGGATCCTGGAGGCGTGTCGCGACGGCCTCGCGGTCGCGTCGGAGGCCTGGACGTTCCTCGAGGCCAACCCCGAGGACGTGACCGCGCCGGCGTGCGCCGCGTGGCGGGCGCTCGGGGTCCGGACGCTCTCGCTCGGCGTCCAGTCGTTCGCCGACGAGCCGCTGCGCTTTCTCGGCCGTCGACACACCGGCGCGCAGGCCCGAGCTGCCGTGGCGACCGCGCTCGGCGCGGGGTTCGACACCGTCTCGGTCGACCTGATGTTCGGCCTGCCCGGGCAGTCGCGCGAAGACTGGGAGGGCGATCTCGCCGCGGTCGCGGCTCTGGACCCCGGTCACGTCTCCTGCTACCAGCTCACGATCCACGAGCGGACCCGCTTCGGCGTCGCCAAGAGGCGGGGGCAGCTCGCGGAGATGCCCGAGGCCGGACAGGCGGCACTGTTCGGGCTGACCCATCGCTTCCTCGCCGACGCCGGCTTCCAGGCCTACGAGGTCTCGAACTTCGCTCGCGGCGACGAGCACCAGTCACGGCACAACCGCAAGTACTGGGACCATACGCCCTATCTCGGCCTCGGCCCCTCCGCGCACTCCTTCGCGGCGGGGGCGCCCGCGCGCCGCTGGTGGAACGAGCTGCGCACGCCGCGGTGGGAGGCCCGGATCGCGGCCGGGGAGCGCCCGGTCGAGTCGGAGGAACGCCTCGGCCCGGAGGAACTCGCCACGGAGACGCTGATGCTCGGGCTGCGCACGACCGAGGGCGTCGACCTCGGCTCGTTCGAAAGCCGTTTCGGCGTCGACCTTCTGGCCGCGAACGAGGCCCTCGTCGGGCGACTCGTCGCCGACGGCCAGGTCGAGGTGAGCGAGACGCCAGCCGGCCGAAGGCTCGCGCCGACGGTGTCCGGCCTGGCCGTGGCCGACGGCCTCGCCGCGGCGTTCGTCCTCGTCCCGGCGGGCCGCGGCCGGTGACCCGCCCACGCGGCGGCCCTCCGTCGTTCAGCGCCGCGGCCGGGCGCCCGTGCCCTCGAGGCGGCGCACGCGGATGACGGACGACGAGCCGACGTCTTCCGTCCAGGCCACGACGGCCGCTCCCGCCGTCGCGGCCACGGCGGGGTAGACGGCCGGTCCCTCGGAGACCGTCGCCATCCCGCCGAGGAGCGGCGCCCGGCCCGCGTCGGCAGCGACTTCGCGAACGACGATCCGGCGCCGAGCGCCGTCGGGCTCGTCCCAGACGACGAGGGCGCGGTCGCCGCGCACCGCGAGCTGCGGGTGCGCCGCCCCGGTCGTCGAGGCGTCGACGCGCAGGCGGGGCGCGAACGTTCGGCCGCCGTCGTCGGATCGGCTGTAGAAGACGGCCTTCGCGTCGCCGGCAAGGGTCGGCCACGCCACGTGGAGGACGCCGCGGCCGTCGACGGCGAGGGCGGGGCCGTCGTCGGGGCAGGCGTCGAGGGCCCAGCCGTCCCGGCTCAAGCGGACAGGCTCGCCGAACGAGCGGCCTCCGTCGTCCGATCGGGCCACGGCGATGTCGCGCAGGTTCGGTCGGTAGATGTGGCGCCATGCGACCCACACCGTCCGCGGCGGAGCCGCGGCCACCGCGGTCTTGCAGCAGAAGCAGACGTCGGTCGCGACACGGGCCTCGGTGCGCGAGCCGTCGGCGGAGAGCGTCGCCTCGAACAGGTCCTGCCGCGAGGTCGAGTGCCCGGAGTGGGCCGCTCCGCCGCCCGCGTGGCCGGCGCCGCCGTGGGCCGCTCCGTCGCCGCGGCCGTCGAGCCACGCGACGTGCGCCGCCCCGCCGGGCCCCGCCACGAGCGAGGCCCAGCCTCGCGCGCCCGTGAGCCCCGCGGCGTGAATGCTGGCGGTCGGGCCGAACGCGCGCTCGCCCGCAGCGGCGATCGCGGTCCGCACGACCGCCGCCCCGCCGGCGCGCGACTCCCAGACGACCCGGACGCCGCCGCCGACGAACGCCACGCGCGGGGCCTGCTCTCCCGACACGCGCGCGTCGCCGGGGAGGTCGTTCACGCGGACGGGCGGCTCGAACGTCACCCCGCCGTCGCGGCTCCACGCGGCGTAGACGTCGGTGGTCGTGGCGGTGCGCGCGGCCCACGTCGCGACGACCTCCTCTCCCCTCGCCGCGATCGACACTCCGCTGCTCGCGGCCCCGGGCACCTCGAGTCGCGCGGCCGGCCCCTCCGGCTGGGCGGGCGCGGGCCCGGCGTGAAGGACGATCGCGACGGCCGCCACGGCCGGACCCGCGAGGCGCATCGCCCGCATCAGAAGCTCACCCGCAGGCCGAGCTGCATCGCGCGCGGCTCGCCGACCGCGGTGACCTGGCCGAACGTGGGCGAAGGGTTCGTCGGGTACGCGCCGGAGCCGAAGTTGCCGTTCAGGGTCACCACGTTCTCGTGGTTCGTCAGGTTGAACGCCTCGGCGAGCGCCTCGATCCGGCCGCGCCCGCCGATCGCGAACGACCGGCTGAGCCGCAGGTCGAGGCTCAGGAAGTCCGGGCCGACCCCGGCGTTGCGCGGGATGAACGCGCCGTCGACGATCGGCCGCCCCGCGGTGCCCTGGATCGTCGTGACGCCCGAGGTGACGTTCAACGGGAGGTGGGAATAGCGGCGGAACGTGCCGGAGAGCTCCCAGCCGTGGGCCACGCGCGCCCACAAGCCCCGTCCCGGCGAAAGGGGCGTGTGGGCCGCGGCGAAGACGACGAGGCGGTGGCGCTGGTCGTCGTCCGATCGACCCCAGTCCTTCTCGATGTCGAAGGGGTCGATGGGCGAGCTGAAGAAGAACTCGCCCACGTTGTTCATCGCCTTCGACCAGCCGTAGCTGACGCGGTAGTGGCCCCATCGCCCGGGCCGCTGCGCGAGCGAGACGTGCAGGCCGTGATAGCTCGAGCGGGCCTCGGACGAGTACTGGCTGTTGTTCGCGTAGGCGGAGTTCGGGCGGCAGCCGTTGTTCGTCCCGCTCGCCGCGCAGCGGGGGACGTTCTGGTTGACCGACACGAGCAGGTCCTGGCCCTTCAGGTAGACGTAGCCGGCGCTCACGGTCAGGGATCGGCCGAGCTGGCGCTCGACCTCCACGCTGGCCTGGGTCGAGCGCGCGCTCTGCATCTCGCGGTCCATCGTCGTGAGATTCGGCAGGGTGACCGACGCGACGGGAGCCGCCAGGATCGCCGGGAAGCGCGGCGCCCGCCTGCGCGGGCGAGAGGCTCACGTTCGTCTGCCGCAGCAGCGAGAGGTCGGTCGTGTTGCCGGCCGAGAGGAGCGCGTTCGCGAGCGCGCGCAGCGGCACGCGGTCGTGGAAGAGGCCGGCGCTCGCGCGGACGACGGTGCGGCCCCGGCCGCCGGGCGTCCAGGCAAGGCCGAGGCGCGGCGAGAGGTCGTTCGCGTCGGTCGAGATCGTCTCGAGGAACTGGAGGTCGTAGCGCAGGCCCGCGTTGAGGGTGAGCGAGCGGGCGGCGTGCCACTCGTCCTGGACGAACAGGCCCAGGTTCGCGTTCGCCTGGCCCACGACGCTCTCCCCGAAGGTCTGGGTGAAGCCCGCGTTGTTGTAGGTCCCGGCCAGGAATGCGGCGAGCGAGGAGAACGAGTACGAGCCGCAAACGGCGCGCGGGTAGGTGATCGTCGTGTCGTTGTCGAGGAAGTCGGCGCCGGCCCGCAGCGAGTGGGCGCCTTCCTGGTGGGAGACCGTGCTCACCACCTGGACGAGGCGGTTCTTCCGGCGGGTCGGGCTGCCGGAGAGCGTGCCGAACGACGCCACGCCGGAGATGCTGACGGCGGGACCGACGGGATCGGTCGGGGGAGCCTTCAGGTCGCCGAGGGCGAGCTGCGCGCGCGTCTCGAGGATCGTCCGGCTGGAGAGCGACCACGTGTCGCCCGCCACCAGCGCGTGGTCGACGTCGTCGAGCCCGGCGGACGCGCTCGGCGCGGCGAGGCCGCCCGCCCCGCGCGAGTTCGTGGCGTCGGCGGAGTAGAAGCTGTAGCGCAGGCTCAGCTGGTGCGGTCCCCCGCGGTGGTCGAGCTTGGCGAGGCCGAGCGTCGTGCGCACGGGGTTCGGGTACACGCCCGTCGCCACCGGCGAGCCGGGGTAGCCGACCGCCGCGAGCCGGGCGTTGATCCTCTGCACGTTGGCCTCGGAGATCGTGGTGAGGCCGGACTGGTCGAGGTCGCGCCGCTCGACGTTGGCGAAGAAGAAGGTGCGGTCGCGGACGACGGGTCCGCCGAGGCTCAGGCCGTACTGGTTCTGCCGCATCGGGAGGGCGCGGCCGAGGAGCGGGTTCGCCGCGTTCAGCGCGTCGTCGCGGTAGAGCCAGTACGCGGTTCCCCGCAGCGCGTTCGTCCCGCTGCGGGTCACGACGCTCACGTGGCCTCCGAGCGCGCGGCCGAGCTCGGCCTGGCCGCCCGAGGTGACGACCTGGAGCTGCTCGACCGCCTCGACCGAGACGGGGATCCCGCTGAGGCCGGCCGCGTCGTCGTTGGCGGACACGCCGTCGACCACGAAGTTGTTCGAGAAGTTGCGCTGGCTGGCGACCGAGAGGCCGCTGCCGGGCACCGCCGAGGTCTCGGCGAAGAGCTGGGTGCTCGCCGTGTTCGTCGGCGAGACGCCAGGCACGAGGAGGGCGAGGTCGAGGAAGTTGCGCCCGTTCATCGGCAGCGAGCGCGTCTCGGCGGCGGACACCGTGCCCGCCACCTGGCTGCGGGCCGTCTCGAGGACGACGGCCTCGCTCTCGACCGTCACGCTCTCCGTGCGGGCCACTTCGAGGGTGACCGGGACCTGGAACGCGGCGCCGGCGTTGACGGTGAGCGCGCGCGCGGCCGGCCGGAAGCCCGGCTTCGCGACCGCCAGCTCGTAGGCGCCGACCTTCAGGACCGCGAAGCGGAAACGGCCGTCCGCGTCCGTGACCGCCGAGGTCGCCCCGTTGGTCTCGACGTGCATGGCCCGGACGTCGGCGCCGGCGAGAGCCGCGCCCTGAGCGTCGGTCACGCGCCCCGAGACGCTCCCGTAGTGGACGCCCTCCTGGGCCACGGCGGCGCCGGCCGACAGCCACCCGAAACCCAGCAAGCCCAGCCGCAAGGCGTTCCGCATCGATCGGTTCTCCAGGAGGAGGCCGCCCGGGTCTGCTCCCGGAGCCGGCTGCCCTGAACCGTCTCACGGTCGGTGGGTTGGGTGGAATGCGACAAATTGTCGCACTCGGGCGTTCTGCGCTCTTGGGCGTCGGCGGCTGCGAGCCCGACGGGCCTGCGCCCCTCGCCGGCCGGGCCCTAGTGCACCGAGTACGAGGCGACCCGCCAGCCGCCGCCGTCCGCCATCACGACGACCGTCTCGGACGCCGAGCGGCTCGCGAAGGCGCTGTCGTACTGCAGCACGACGTACTGGCCGGCGCCCCAGGTGTAGACCTTGCCGCCGACGGTGCGCGTCACCGGCGGCTTGTCGGTGAGCTGGCGCGACTTCACGCTCCGCGACTTGAGCGCGCCGAGCGGACCGCGCTGCGCGCCGAGGGCCTGCGCCCACGTGGCCTGGTTCACGGCCGACTGGAGCGCCTTCGCCGCGCCGTTCCACGACCCGGCGTAGTCGCCGCCGTCCACCCCGGCGAGCCACGACTCGGCCGCGGACTGGGCCGCGTCCTCCGGCGCCTGCGCCGCGGCGAGCGGGGTGAGACCGACGAGCGCGGCGAGACACGCGACGGCGACGAGCGTGCGACGGACCATGGGCCACCCTCCCTCGAACGGGCGTCTCCCCGACGCCCGAGCCATTATGCGTCGCATGCCCGCGATCCGGTGCGAACGCTCCGTTGACCCCCCGCGCCGGGAGAACCTAGAGTCCGGGCTGGAGGTGAGCCTTGGCAGTTCCCGTCCGAGCGGTCGCCCTCGTCCTCCTGGCCGTGCTGGCCGCCTGCGGCGGCTCCTCGAGTCCCCAGGCGGCCACGACGCCCGTCCCCACGCCGGCGCCCACGCCGACACCCGAGCCGGCCGGGACCATCCGTCTCGTCTCGGCGAGCCTGCCCTCCGGCGCCACGGTGAAGGTGGCCCCGATGTTCGTGATCGGCCAGCAGGCGCCCACGCTGTTCTTCACCGGCGCGATCGCCCTGAAGGCCGACCTCAGGGGAGCCCTCGTGCGGGCCTGGGTGCGCACGGACGCTCAGCGGTGCATGGGCGGCGGGCAGGCCGGCGTCGACTTCCAGGCGGGCGTCGAGCGCGGCGTGGCGCCGGCGAGCATGAGTCATCCCGGCTCCGGCATGGCCCTGTGCGCCCTGCCGTACGCCACGACGCAGATCGAGATCGAGGTCGTCGACACCGCGCAGAACGTCGTCGTCGCGCAGCGATTCCCGGCCGCCTACAGCTTCGTCGCGGAGTGACCCGCATGCACCGTACAGGTTCCGCTCTTCTCGCGGCCGCTCTCCTTTCGACGCCCGCCCTCGGCGCCGCGGAGACCGACCTCCCGTCCTTCCGCAACCCGGCCCTTCCGGCCGAGGAACGGATCACCGACCTCATCTCGCGCATGACCGTCGAGGAGAAGGTCGACGCGATGGCGATGCGCGCCTCGGTGCCGCGCCTCGGCGTCGTCGGCTCGCCGCACATCGAGGGCTACCACGGAGTCGCGCAGGGCGGCCCGAGCAACTGGGGCCAGAGGAACCCGACTCCGACGACTCAGTTCCCGCAGGCGTACGGCCTCGGGGAGACGTGGAGCCCCGACCTCGTCCGCCGGGTCGCCGCGCAGGAGGCGCAGGAGGCCCGCTACCTGTACCAGAGCGAGCGGTACAAGCGGTCGGGCCTCATCGTCCGCGCGCCGCAGGCCGACCTCGCGCGCGACCCGCGCTGGGGCCGCACCGAGGAGGTCTTCGGCGAGGACCCCCTCCTCGCGGGCACGCTCGCCGCGGCCTTCACGCGCGGCCTGCAGGGAGAGGACCCGCGCTACTGGAAGACCGCGGCCCTCGTGAAGCACTTCCTCGCGAACAGCAACGAGGACGGCCGCACGTCGTCCTCGTCGAACTTCGACGAGCGGCTCTGGCGCGAGTACTACGCGAAGCCGTTCGAGATGGCGGTCCGCGACGGCGGCGCCAACGCGCTCATGGCCGCGTACAACGCGGTCGACGGCACGCCCGCGCACGTCCACCCGATGCTGCGGCGGATCGTGATGGGCGAGTGGGGGATGAACGGCATCCTCTGCACCGACGGCGGCGGCCTGCGCCTCCTCGTCTCCGACCACAAGGCCTTCCCCGACCTGCCCGCGGCCGCCGCGGCCTGCGTGAAGGCGGGCATCAACCACTTCCTCGACCGCCACAAGGAGGCGGTGACGGAGGCGCTCAAGCGCGGCCTCCTGACCGAGGGGGACCTCGACGCCGCGCTGCGCGGGCTCTTCCGCGTCTCGCTGAAGCTGGGGCTTCTCGACCCGCCCGAGCGCGTGCCCTACGCGGCGATCGGCGCGCCCGGCGACCCCGAGCCGTGGGCGCAGCCCGAGGCCCGCGCCCTCGCCCGCGAGGCGACCCGCCAGTCGATCGTGCTGCTGAAGAACTCGGCCGGGCTCCTGCCGCTCGACCGGAAGAAGGTGAAGTCGGTCGTGGTCGTGGGCCCGCTCGCGAACGTCGTGCTCGCCGACTGGTACGGCGGCACGCCGCCGTACGCCGTCACGCCGCGGGCCGGGATCGAGCGCGCCGCGAACCCGCAGCCGGGCGCGGGCGGGCCGAGCGTGAGCTGGGTCGGAGACATGAGCGAGACGGCGGTGCGCGTCGCCGGGTCGAAGGACGTCGTGGTCGCCGTCGTCGGCAGCCACCCGGAGGGGAACGCGAGCTGGGAGGTCGTCACGTCCCCGAGCGAGGGCAAGGAGGCCGTGGACCGGAAGGAGATCGTCCTCCAGCCGGAGCAGGAGGACTTCCTGCGGAGGCTGTACGCCGCCAACCGGAACACCGTGGTCGTTCTCGTGTCGAGCTTCCCCTTCGCGATGCCCTGGGCCGCGGAGAACGCGACGACGATCCTTCACGTGACCCACGCCTCGCAGGAGCTCGGCAACGCGCTCGGAGACGTCGTCTTCGGCGACGCCAGCCCCGCCGGCCGTCTGACTCAGACCTGGCCGAAGTCGCTCGCCGACCTGCCCCCGATGATGGACTACGACATCCGGCACGGCCGGACGTACATGTACGCGAAGGCCGAGCCGCAGTACCCGTTCGGCCACGGCCTGAGCTACACGACGTTCTCGTACTCCGGGCTCGCGACGTCCGTGCCGAAGCTGACGCGCGACGGGCAGCTGACGGTGAGCGTCGACGTGGCCAACACCGGTTCGCGCGACGGCGACGAGGTCGTCCAGCTGTACGGCCGGTTCGCCGGCTCCACGGTCGAGCGCCCGGCGAAGAAGCTCCTCGGCTTCGCCCGGGTCACGGTGCCGGCCGGGCAGACGAAGCGCGTCACGATCCCGCTGCGCGGGCGCGACGTCGCGTACTGGGATGCCACGAAGCACGCGTGGGCCCTCGAGAAGGCGAAGCTCGAGCTGATGATCGGCGGCTCCTCCGCGGACGCGGCGCTCGCGCTGCGGCGCTCGATCGACGTCGAACCCTGAGCGGGCTGGGCCCGCAGCGTCGGCGAGGAAGTCCTTGACCCCTCGCGGGCCGAGCCCCTAAGCTCTCTCCTCGTCCCCTCCAGGAGGCCCAGGGTTGCTCGATTCCGGGAACCCGGAAGCCGTCGCCCGCCTGCGCGCGGCGCTGCACACGCACGGCTACCTGGGCCCGGAGGCCGAGAGCGTCCTCGGTCCGACGTTCGGCGAGCATCACCTCCGCGCCGACCTGCCCCTCTACCTCCGGCGGCTGGCCGCGCCGCGGCCCCTCCACGCCCTCGTCAAGCTGTTCGGGCTCTACGTGTCCGTTCCGGAAGACGAGGCCCGAGCGGGCCTCGCGCCCCTGTCCCTCGAAGACGCGGAGGGCCTCGGGCTCGTCGAGCGATCGGACGGCGCCGTGCGCGCGGCCGTCGGCCTCGCCGCGACGGGGAAGCTCGTCGTCGCCCGTGACCGGCCCCGGGACGGCGGATCGCTGCGGGCCGACCACGTGCTGGGCCTCAATCGGCCGGCCCTCCTGCTGGCCGCCCTCACCCCGCGAGCGAGGGTCGACTCGGCGCTCGATCTCGGCTGCGGCGGCGGCGTGCAGGCGCTCCTCGCCGCCGCCCACGCCGGCCGTGTCGTGGGGACGGACATCAACCCGCGGGCACTCGACTTCGCCCGGTTCAACGCCCTCCTCAACGGCGTCGGGAACGTGGAGTGGCGCGAGGGCGACCTCTTCGCTCCGGTCGCGGGCGATCGCTTCTCGCTCGTCGTGGCGAACCCGCCGTTCACTGTCTCGCCGGACCGGCGCTTCGCGTTCCGCGACGGCGGCCGCGAGGGCGACGAGCTCTCCCGCGACGTGGTGCGCGGCGCCGCG
>JAXLRD010000017.1:0-122055 GCA_046331285.1 Vicinamibacteria bacterium | reverse complement strand
ATGCCCCTTGACCCTATACCTAGGTACAGCCTGTATGCTTTGGCGGAGCGATGGCAATGAACGGCGGCGGGCTTCGGATCGGCGATGTGGCGAAGCAGGCGGGTGTGAACGTCCAGACGCTCCGCTACTACGAGCGCCGCCGACTCCTGGAGACGCCGAAGCGCACGGCGTCCGGTTACCGGGCCTATCCGCCGGAGACCGTCCGGCTGATCCGGTTCATCAAGCGCGCGCAGGACCTTGGGTTCACATTGAACGAGGTCAAGGACCTGCTCAGGCTACGCGATGCGAAGGGCCGCAAGCGATCCGCGGTCCGCGACCTGGCCGCGGCGAGGATGATGGACATCGATCGGAAGCTGGCCCAGCTCCGGGCCATGCACAGCGCCTTGCGAGGGCTGGTGGAGAGCTGTGCTTGCAGCGACGACGGCCTGGCATGTCCGATCATCGAGGCGCTCGACGACGACCGGATCTCGGCAGGCGTGGGCGTCCAACCGGAGAGCTCAGCAGCGAAGTAGGGAGACGGCCGAACAGACTGCCCGCTATGCGGGCGAAGGAGGACTGGCATGACGAGGAGATCGCTGCTGGCGTTCGGGTGGATGGCGGTGTTGGGCGTAACGGCCCTGGCCCAAGAACAGGCGCAGCCCAGCTGCTGCGCGAAGCCAGCCAAGGGCGCCGCGGCGAGCGCCACACCGGCGGCAGAGAAGAGCGGGAAGCTGAAGTGCTCGCTTACGGGCAAGGTCGTCGACAAGTGCTGCTGCGAGGAACGGAACGGCAAGACGTACTGCACGCTCGCAAAGAAGAACGTCGAGAAGTGCTGCTGCACGCCCGCGGCGAACGAGGACAAGGCGGCGAAGTAGACGGGGCCGAATCCTATGGTCGCGGGAGCCCCAGGGCGGCGGAACGGCCGCATGGCGCCACCTCGGCGTGCTCGCGGCGAGCGGACCCACGGTTGGACAACCGGAGCCGCGAGGACGCCCTCGCCGCGATGACGACGCGCGATGCGGCCGTGGGGGAAGGCCCCCTTTGGGGGCCGCGCGGCGGGTGGGCGCGGGGGCTTAGTCGGATCCGGCCCAGGCGAGGACCGCGGTGCGCACCTTCGGAGGTTCGGCGACGTCGCGCCAGGCGAGGATTACTTCACTTCCTGACGCGACCATGCGCGGGAACCCGCTCGAGCGAGCGGAGCTGGAGCCGGTGACCGTCAGCGCCTCGCCGCGGCTGCCATCCGGCGACACACGCCGCACCCGCAGCTCCGTTCCCTTGGCGGCCTGCTCGAGCCAGCTCACCAGGGCCGCTCCATTCGCCAGGAAGACGACGTCGACCCGACCCAGCGGACGGCCGTCGTCTACCGCGACCGGCGGCCCGAACGTCGCGCCGGAGTCCAGGGAGAAGGCGACGCTGACACGGGACTTCTCGTTCGCCGCGGTGAACCACGCGGCGGCGACCTCTCGCCCCGCCGCCGCGACGGCCGGGCCATTCACGGGACAGCCGTTGATCTCCCATCCGTCGCGCGCGAGCGGGCGCGGCTCCGACCACTTCCCATCGACGAGACGGACGACGGACATGTCCCGAACTTCCTTCTCGGAGCGGTCCCTATACACGACGACGGTCGCCCCCTCTGCGACGACGGCATCGGTCTGGCAGCAGTCGCACACGCGGCCGTCGAGGATGGTCTCCGGCCCGAGCCGGCCCTCGCGGTCGAGCGTGCTGTGGATCAGCGACATCTCGGCCTGGGCGCCGCCGTGGCCCTCGTGAGTCTTGCCCGCCGTCTTGCGGCCGTCGAGCCAGACGAGACCCATCCTCTGGCCGTCCGCCGGGGACATGGAAACGAACCCGTGCTCGGTCTGCGTGCCGTCGCGGTGGGGAGTGACGGGCTCGCTCCAGATCCTGCCGCCATCGCGCGAAGTCGTGACGCGGACGTCGTAGGCAAAGGTGCCCGGCCCGCTCTTTGCGAGCCAGTGCGCGAACAGCGTGCCGTCAGGCAGCGCGGCCAGCGACGGGAAGTCCGCCCAGTTCACGAACCAGCCGGAACCGCTCGCGATCGTCTCCGGCTTCGACCACGCGCCACCCTTCGGACGAGCCGCGTAGCGCAGGCTGTGCTGGTTCTCACCCGCCGGCTCGATCCAGCTGAGCAGCACGCGACCGTCGGGAGCAACGGCGAGGTTGGGCTCGCCGCTGCCGGCCGCGGCGGGCGCGTCGAGCTGCCGCACCGTCAGCCGCGTCTCGACCTTGCCGCGAGCGCAAGCAGCGCACGCCAGGAAGACGAAGAGAGCTCCCAGCCTCCGGGTGTCGTGCATTCGCGAATCTTACCTTCGCGCCGAGGTCCGATCCGAGGCGGCCCGACAACAGCGCGATTGGCGTTCATCCGAGGCCATGGGGTCGTCTAGAACACCCGTCCGAAATGGACCGTGACAACCCATAGGGTGTAGGCGCTGCCACTTCTCAGGACTAGCAGGGCGCGAGCGTCCTGCCCCGCCAGCCAACTTCGGCCGAGACGGATCCGCACACCCGCCCCAAGGGTCACCGCGGGGTCGCTGAAGCTGGCTCTGCCCGTCCTGCCCTCGCGTGCGATCAGGGTTTGCAGGCGGTCCCCGTAGAACGGCGGCAGCTCACCGAGGTCCCAGTCCGGCGGCGAGCCCTCCATGACGTGCCGGTATCTGCCCGCCCCCATTTCACCGGAGCGAGCTGCCCCGAAGAAGCGAGGGTTCCGCGTGTCGAATGACGCGCGAAGGACACCGCCTCCTCCGACGAGGTAGGGGACCGCTTTCTCCTCTTTGGACACAAGGTTCAGGATCACGCCTGCCGACAGACTCAGGGCCGACGAGCCCGGGCCCCGGTTCAGGTATGACGCTGCGCCCTCGAACGCCAGCCGCCGGCCCTCGTGAAGGATCACGGAGCCGCCGGCCGTGCCTCCGCTCGTGTGCGGCGACGCCGTCGAGAGCCCGGTCTGCAGGTGCAGCTCCGGACGGGGAGTGCTCGCGGACGGCGACGCGGAGTCGGCTGCCACGACGGATGGGAACCCTACGAGCGCAGCGGCGGCGAGGACACGAGCGCCGGCACGAACGAGACGCTTGGGCACCATCGACGGCCTCCTTCCGGATGCAAAGGTGCACGCGCGAGGCCGAGGCGCCGGGGAACCAGCGTTCCCGGCGCCTCGACGCGGCGCTACTTGCCCCGCATCTCCTCGGCGCGCATGCGATGGAACTCGGCGAAGCGCTCGGCGTCACCCGCCAGCTTCTCGGCGTCCTTGATGAATTCGTCGCAGTGCTTGCGCATCTTCGCGATCCATGGCAGCTCTCGGCCGGCCTTGCTTTGGAGCGCCGGATTCCCACTCTGTCGTTCGTAGTCGGCGAACATCTTTCGGTGGACGGCGGCCTCCTTGCGGTAGACCGCCGCTTTCTCCTGGTACGTCGCCGCGCGAGCCAGGTGTTCGTCCGGCGTCGCGGGGACGCTCATCTCCGCGTCCTTCTTGCTTGCCTGTTGCGCGTTCTGTTCCCCGGCGCGCGCGGCCGAGCCCAGGATGCTCCCTGCGGCGATCAAGGCCAACGTCAGACCTACGTTCCTCGTTCTCATGATCGTCTCTCCTTTCAGTTACGTTCCGTCGTCAACGACCCTCCGGCGGGCGCGCCGGAGTGAGCTGCGTGTGCCCGCGACTCGGACCACGTGCGTGCCTGAACACCGAGCTGCCCGAGGTTGCTTCGGATCTCCTCCACGCACTTCCTCTCGCAGTCGTCCACCGGTCGGAGGTAGCCCTCGCGGTGGACGATGTGGACCGCCAGTTGGACCTCGGGAGACCACTCGGCCTCCGGCCGCAAGTGGAAGGAGGCGTCGAAGGGGTCGATCTCGTACGTCGTGGGGCGGTGCTCCTTTGGGAACGCAGCAAGCGCGATGGCGCGCAGCCGGTCGAACACCGCAACGCACTCGTGGCAGCCCGGGTTGACCTGAAGGTGGGGATCGTGGCGTCCGAAGAGGCGCAGCTCGAACCCAACCGCCGTCACCCGGCTCTCAACCAACTCTTGCCAGGCTCCCAGCTCACAGGTGACACGGTGCTCGCGGACCCATTCCTTGAGCGTCGAATCCAGTTCCATGGCTTCCTCCATCCCGATACGAACGACACCGGCGCTCTCCATCAGCGGCCCTCATCTCGTGCGCTCGTGGGTGCGGAGGCGCAGGTGGTCACGGCGATGGGGGCCGGCGCAATGCTCGGGTTCGATGGGTCGCTACGCAGGGCGACACCGGTGGCCGCGGCAATCCGTGCCCAGACCTCGAAGGGCACCCGCATGAAGGCGTCGGTGGCTTCGGGGTCGAACTGCGAGGCCCGGCCGTCGGCCACCTTCGACGCCGCCTCCTTCCACGAGAGGGCGGCGTGGTAGGGTCGGTCCGTCGTCAGCGCGTCGAAGGCGTCGGCCACCGTGAATATGCGGGCGGCGAGCGGAATGGCCGGGCCCGCGAGGCCCCGAGGGTATCCAGCGCCGTCGTACCTCTCGTGATGGGTCAGAATGAGCTCACGGGTCGCGCGCAGCGACGCGATGTCCCCCACGAGGGAAGCGCCCATCTCCGGATGCCGCCGCATGACCGCCCGCTCTTCTGGGTCGAGCGCCGCGGGCTTGAGGAGGATCCGGTCGGGGATCCCGATCTTGCCCACGTCGTGGAGCAAAGCGCCTTGGGCCAGGCTGGCGAGAAAGGCTGGGTCCCGCAGCCCCATTTTGTCCGCAACGAGGAGGGCATAGTCCCGAACCCTCCGCGAGTGCCCGGCGGTGTACCGTTCCCGTAGCTCGAGGGAGCCCGCGAGAGCCGTGAGTGTCTCCTCGTGAGCAAGGCGCGTGGCCTCGCGCGCTTGCCGCTCGCGGCGAAGGAGAACCGCCGAGACCAGGCCGACGAGCCAGAAGGTCGCGATCTCAGCCACCTCCTCCGCTTGCACCATCGGAAAGCCCGCCCAATCACGAGCGATGTGGGCGGCCGACAGAGCGCTCACTACGAACGTGACGCCGGCCGTCGCCCTCAGGCCGAACCAGGCGGCGGCCAGGAGGATGGGAAGGAAATACAGCTTGCCGGCAACCAGGTGCGGCCAGTGCCAGAGGTGAGGCCCCGCGGGGGTAAGGAGGTGAAGAGCGGAAGCCACGCCCACACCCGCCACGATCACGACGTACCGGAACGGCGCCCTCTCCGGCATCTCAGGCTCCCGCCGCCACCAGCTCGTGCTTCAACTCGCGCCGCTTCCAGAGCAGGTAGATGGCCGGGTAGACGAGCAGCTCCATCAGGAACGACGTCGCGAGGCCGCCCACCATGGGCGCCGCGACGCGTTTCATGACGTCCGCGCCGGTCCCGACCGACCACATGATCGGCATCAGGCCGAACATGGCGGCCGTGACCGTCATCATCTTGGGACGCACGCGCTTGACCGCGCCGTGGATGATCGCCTCGTGAAGCTCGCCGATCGTGCGGAGCAGCCCCTTGCGGCGCGCGTCGTCGTAGGAGAGGTCGAGGAACAGCAGCATGAAGACGCCGGTCTCGGCGTCCAGGCCCATGAGGGCGATCATCCCCACCCACGCCGCGATCGACACGTTGTAGTCGAGTGCCCACATCAACCACACCGCGCCGACTACCGAGAAGGGCACCGCGAGCATGACGATGCCGGCCTTGAAGGCCGACTTGGTGTTCATGTAGAGCAGCAGGAAGATCGTGAGGATGGTCGCGGGGACGACGAGCTTGAGACGCTCGCGGACGCGCAGCATGTTCTCGTACTGACCGCTCCATTCGAGGGAATAGCCGGGCTTGAGCGGGACCGACGCGGCGACGACCTTCTTCGCCTCCTCGACGTAACCGCCGATGTCGCGGCCAGTCATGTCGACGTACACGTAGCCGGTGAGCAGGCCGTTCTCGTTGCGGATCATGGCCGGGCCGTTGACGAGGCGAAGCTCGGCGAGCTGGCCGAGGGGGACCTGGGCGCCGGAAGGCGTCATCACGAGGACGCGCGCGAGGGCGTCCACGTCGTCGCGCAGCTCGCGGGGATACCGTACGTTCACGGGGAAGCGCGCCCGCCCTTCGACGGTGGTCGAGACGTTCTCTCCGCCCACCGCCGACATGATCACGTCCTGGACCGCCGCCACGGTGAGGCCGTAGCGCGCGAGCTGGTCACGCCGGAGGTCGAAGTCGAAGAAGTACCCTCCGGCGACGCGCTCCGCGAAGATGCTCCGGGTGCCTCGCACCTTCTGGAGGGCGGACTCGAGCTGCTTTCCGAGCGCCTCGATCTCCCCGAGGTCGGCGCCGTAGACCTTGATGCCGACGGGCGTACGCACACCGGTGGTCAGCATGTCGATGCGGGCCTTGATCGGCATGGTCCACGCGTTCGTGGTGCCCGGGATCTGGAGGGCCCGGTCCATCTCCGCCGTCAGCTCTTCCCAGGAGATCCGGTCGGGCCAGACGCGCCGCCACAGCAGCTCGCTCAGCCAGTCCGGCGACCACGCCGAGTACCAGCGGGGCTTGTGCCGCCATTCGGCCGGCGGCTTCAGGACGACCGTGGTCTCCATCATCGAGAAGGGAGCGGGATCCGTGGACGACTCGGCCCGGCCGGCCTTGCCGAAGACCCGCTCCACCTCCGGGAACGACTTGAGGATCTGGTCCTGCTTCTGGACGAGGGCGCTGGCCTCGCTGACCGAGAGGCCGGGCAGAGTGGTCGGCATGTAGAGGATGGTTCCCTCGTTGAGCGGCGGCATGAACTCGTGGCCGAGCCTGAGGTAGACCGGCACCGTCGTGACGACGATCAGGGCGGCGGCGCCGATGGTGGCTCGCGGGTGGCGCAGCACGAAGCGGCAGGCCGGCTCGTAGAGCGCGAACAGGACGCGGCTGATCGGGTGTTTCTCCTCCTGGTAGTAGCGGCCGACCGTGACCTGGTTGAACAGCCACGCGGCCCAGCGGGGCCGGAAGCGCACGAAGTCCATCCGGGCGAAGAGCATCCGCAGCGCGGGATCCAGGGTGAGAGCCAGGATGGCCGCGATGAACATCGCGAGGTTCTTCGTCCAGGCGAGGGGCCGGAAGAGGCGGCCTTCCTGGTCCACGAGCGTGAAGATCGGCAGGAAGGCGACGGCGATGACGAGGAGCGAGAAGAAGACCGAGGGGCCGACCTCCAGGAGGGCCTCGAGCCGGACCTGGTGGAAATCGCCCTTGCGGCCGCCGTGCTCCCACAGCTCGAGCTTCTTGTAGGCGTTCTCGACCTCGACGATCGCGCCGTCCACGAGCACGCCGATGGAGATCGCGATCCCCGCGAGGGACATGATGTTGGACGAGATGCCCATGACGCTCATCGGGATGAAGGCCAGGAGCACGGACACCGGGATCGTGATGATGGGGACGATGGCCGAGGGGATGTGCCAGAGGAAGACGAGGATGACCAGGCTGACGACGATCATCTCCAGGAGCAGCTCATGCTTAAGGTTGTCGATCGACCGCTGGATCAGCTCCGACCGGTCGTAGGTGGTCACGACGCGGACGCCCTCGGGCAGGGACGGCTCGACCTCCTTCAGGCGCTGCTTGACCCGCTCGATGACGTCGCGGGCGTTCTCGCCGTGGCGCATGATGACGATGCCGGCCACCACGTCGCCGCGTCCGTCCAGGCCGGTGACCCCGCGGCGGATCTCGGGCCCGAGGGCGACGTTGCCCACGTCTCGGAGAAGGACCGGAGTGCCGCGCTCGTCCGTCTTCAGCACCGTTTGTTCGAGGTCGGCGACGGACTTCACGTAACCGCGGCCGCGGACCATGTATTCGCGGCCCGTGAGCTCCAGCAGACGCCCGCCGACTTCCTGGTTGGTCGCGCGCACGGCGTTCGCGACGTCCATGATCGCGAGGCCGTAGGCCTTCAATCGGTTCGGATCGACGGTGACCTGGTACTGGTTGACGAAACCGCCGACGGAGGCGACTTCGGCCACGCCCGGCACCGACTGGAGGCGATAACGGAGGTTCCAGTCCTGGTACGTGCGCAGGTCGGCGGAGGACAGCTTTCCCGTGTCGTCGACGAGCGCGTACTGGAACACCCAACCCACGCCGGTGGCGTCCGGCCCCAGCTCGGTCTTGACGCCCGAGGGCAGCAGCGGCTGGATCTTGCTCAGGTACTCCAGCACGCGGCTGCGAGCCCAGTAGATGTCGGTGCCGTCCTTGAAGATCACGTAGACGTAGCTGAACCCGAAGTCGGAGAACCCCCGGATGGTCTTCACGCCGGGAGCGCCCAGGAGCGCGCTCACGATCGGGTAGGTGACCTGGTCCTCCATGATGTCGGGGCTGCGGTCCCAGCGGGAGTAGACGATCACCTGCGTGTCGGAGAGGTCGGGGATGGCGTCGACCGGGATGTGCCGCAGCGTGTAGAGGCCGTAGGCGACGACGACGGCCGTGACCAGCAGCACCAGGATGCGGTTCGTGGCGCAGAAGCGGATGATGGCGCGGATCATGATGGCCTCAGTGCTTGTGGCCGGGCGCGGGGGCGCTCACGCCGCCGGCCGGCGCGCCCGCGCTGCCCGCGGGGCGCGACATGGCGGCGAGCGCCGCCTTCAGGCTCGACTCGGAATCGAGCAGGAAGTTCGCGGATGTGACGACGCGCTCGCCCTCGCGCAGACCGCTCTTGACCTCGAAGCCGGCGGCGCCCTTGCGGCCGATGCCGATTTCTCGCGGCGTGAAGCGGCCATCGCCCTCGTCGAGGAAGACGAGGTTCCGCTCGCCGGAGCGGATCACCGCGCCCTCGGGGACCACCAGCGTCCGGCCGGCCGCGGTCCGGAGCGCCACGTCGGCGAACATCTCCGGCTTGAGCTCGCCGTCTGGGTTGTCGACCTCCACCCGCACCTTCACGGTGCGCGTCGCCTGTTCGACCATCGGGGCGATCCAGGTCACGTTGCCCGTCCAGGCGCGCCCGGGCAGGTAGGTGACCGAGAGCTCGGCGGGCGTGCCGACGCGCACCGAGGCGAGGTCCTGTTCGTAGACGTCGGCGAGCACCCACAGATGCGAGAGGTCGGCGATGTCGAAGAGCGTGTCCGAGGGCATCACGCGCATGCCGTGCAGAGCCGTCTTCGCGACCACGTAGCCGGTCACCGGCGAGTAGAGGTCGAGAGAGCGTCTTACCTCGCCGGTGCGCTCCAGGCGGTCGATCGTCTCCGGAGAGATGTCCCAGAGCAGAAGGCGCCTGCGCGCCGCCTCGAGCAGATCGATGCCGCCCCTGGCGACGGAAACGACCTGGCTCGTTCCCAAGCTCTGCCGAGCGCGCAGGGCGAGCAGGTACTCCTCCTGGGTCGCCACGAGATCCGGACTGAAGATCGAGGCGAGGGGCTGCCCCCGGCGCACGAGCTTGCCCACGAAATCGACGTGCAGGTGCTCGATGTAGCCCTCGAACTTCGTGTGGATGTGATGCACCCGCCGCTCGTCGACGCTCACGCGGCCGACGGTGCGGATGGCCGGCGCGACCTCGGTCACGGCAACGGCTTCGCTCCGCACACCGAGCATCTGGCGGCGCTCGGGCGTCAGGGTGACGCTCGCGCGGTCGACGGGGCTTGGCGCCGCGTCATGGCCGGTGTGCGGCGCCGGGCCATGGGTTGCCGTGTCATCACCCATGGAGACGAGCTTCATCCCGCAGATGGGGCAGCTGCCCGGCTTGTCGGAGACGTACGACGGGTGCATCGGGCAGTGGTACTTGGCGGACGCCTCCGCCGCCTTGGCGGTGGGTTCCGCGGCCACTCCATTCCCCTGGACCAGTCGAATCCCCGAGATGACGACCACGACGGCGACGGCGACAAGAGACAGCTTGAGAGCTCGGCGCATGACTCCTCCGTTAGCGGCCCATGCCGCTCATCGCGGCGGGCTGGGCAGGGGCCGCGCTGCTGGACATCGAAGCCCCCGCGCCGGCGGCGCCCATGGCGGGGAGATCGGAAGTGGGCTCGAGGCTGGCCTCATCGAGGGCGGCGAGCGCCGCCTGGCCGGAGGCGAGCACGCGCACGTGCGTCGCGCGGTCGTCGTAGAGCGTCGCGATCGCTTCGAGCACGGTGACGAAGGGGACGCGGCCGGCCTGGTAGTTCGCGATCGCGGCCTCGACCGACATGCGGTCCTGCGGGATGACGCCCTCCGTGTAGAGGGTGGCGATGCGGCGGGCGGCATCCAACTGAGCGAGGCGCTCCTGCGTCCGGAAGCGAAGCTGGAGGTCGAAAGCTCGCAGCGTCGCCTCGGTGCCCGAGGCGCTGGCTTGCGCCTCCGCCACCGCGGCCTTGCGGCGGTCCCGCGCGAGAGGAAGCGTCACAGAGACTCCGGCCTGCCACATCGGGTCGAACCCGCCGCGGTTCATGTAGGCGGCCTGGAGCCCGAAGTCGGGCTTGAAATCCTTCTGCGCCAGCTCGATCGCCACCTTCGAGCGCGTCGCGGCGGAGCGCGCGGCCCGCAGCTCGGGACTGCGCTCGCGGAGGCTCGCCAGGGTGGCGTCGAGGATGGGGGTGGCCTCGGGCGGCCGCAGCGCGGCGGGATCCGTGTCGAGCGCCGACTCGGGCGGCCGCGCGAGCAGCCGATTCAGGGCGGCCAGGCGAATCGCTGCCTCAGCTTCTTGCTGCACCGCGAACTGCTGGACGCGGGTGATCTCCACCTGAGTCCGAAGCACGTCCTGCTGGCTGCCCTGCCCCACGCCGTAGCGGGCGCGAGCCACGCCCTCCATCTGTTGCCAGAGGGCGCCTTGCTCGGTCGTGATCTGCCGCAGCGCCCGCGCCGCGATCAGGTCGTAGTAGGCGCGGCGCACCGCGGCCGTGACGCTGAGCCGCGTCCGCTCCAGGCGCTCCTCGACCTGCACGGCATCGAGCTCCGCCAACCGTCCGCGCAGCCCCCGCTTCCCCGGGAACGGCAGGTCCTGGGCGACCATCACGCCGAGCGAGCTGTCCGGCATCGAGCCCAGGCTCGGGGACCAGCCTTCGTTCGTGAAGACAAGGCCCAGGCTCGGGTCCGGAAGGGCCCGGGCCTGCGCGGGGCGCTGCCGGGCCCCGTGAACGGCGCTGACCGCGGCCTGGATGTCGGGGTTCCGCTCGCTCGCCTCAATCAGCAGGCGCGCGAGGAGGGGATCGGGCTCCTGACTCGGCGGCGAGGGCGGCGCCTGGTCGGCCGCGCGCGCGATGGGTGCCGCGGCGAGCAGGGCGGTGACGAAGAGTACGGCCGGGACCTGGAGATTCGGCATCGATGACCTCTGAATCGAAACGGGTGCTGTCGCGTGCGGGCGCACGAAGCGCCCGCGGACCCGAAGAGCGGGCGCGCGGACGCGCCGCTCGAATCAGAGGCTCAGATGCGGAGGATTGAAGGCGGGGACGAGACGAAGGCCGCGGGCGTGCGCTGGGGTGCGCTGAGAGCGGACGGGCTCCACGTCACCGCGGGAACGAAGCCGGTGTCGGCGCTGAGCGAAACCCCGGCTGACGGTGTGGCGGCCGTGCGATCGGTCAGCGCGCCGTCGGTGCAGCAGCTATCGGCCGCGGCGGTGAGGATCGGGGACGCTCCGCCGGCGCAGCACGCATGCTCGTTGGCCGCCGTCTGGCCCGTGTGGTGGCTTGTCGCCGGCAGGCAGGGACAGACCGCGGTCAAGCTGACCACCACCGCCACGACGGCGGCAACGGCGTCGAGCTTGCGGGCGATGCTCACGGTTTCGTCTCAGTGCAGGACGCGTGCCGGCGCGATCCGGCACGTCCGGAACCTTTATCGTACCGCGCTCGCGCAAGGAATGCGCCCCCACTGGCCGCAGCCGCAAAGTTCTCGCGAGACGTCGTCCGGCCTTGACCCGACTCCGCACCGTCGACTACTCTGAAAACTCGTCATGAGGTTCCACACGGCCCGCGGCGTCGCCATCCTCCTCGCGTTCGTCTTGGCGAGCGTAGGCGTCGTCCTGTGCGCCTGCGCCGAAATGGCCGCGGCGGCCGATTCGAGCGCCGGCCACTGCGGCCCGGTCGGGTCGGGTCTGCGGGCGAAGGTCGAAGCCTGTTCCTGCGCTTGCATCGCAGCCCAGGACGAGGAGGCCGCCACGCCGAGCGTCGCGACCGTCTTGGCTCGCTCGATCTCGGTCCTTCCGGAGGGCCACGCCCTCGTCCCCGGCTCGTACCAGCTGGTCCCTCCGATCCAGCCGCGGCGCATCGGCCACTCCCCACCGCCGTCCGTGCCGTCGATCCTCAGGATCTGAGTCTCGGCAAAGCCCGCGCTGCCTCAGCCGCGCCCGGCTTCTGACACCGGCCACTGCGCCGGAGCTGTAATCGCCGCCGAATCCATCCGTCTGCGCTCAACGAAGGGTGAGGACTCATGCAGACCAGGGCCGCAAGTACCGTACTGACAGCGCTCTTCCTGACCGGCTGCGCCGGGACGACACCTCCGCCGCGCTTCTCTGCGGTCAGTCCCGCGGACGCCGAGGCTCCCGAGGCCGCCACGCCGGCGCCGGCCCCGGCCCTGATGGGCGAGCGGGACGAGAGCGGCCCGGAGCCAGCCGCGGCGACCGCGAAGCCAGCAGCGGGCCACGAGGGACACTCGATGCCCACCCCGGACTCGGCGGAGGCCGTGTACTCCTGCCCCATGCACCCGGAGGTGAAGCAGGCGTCGCCTGGATCGTGCCCCAAGTGCGGGATGACGTTGGTCAAGCGTAAGGACGAGAGGCCACAGCCGTGACGCGGGTCGCCATCGCCGCGGCCGCCACCAGCCTGCTCGCCGGCTGCGCGAGCGTCAATCCCCGGCCCGCCTTCGAAGACGTCCAGAAGACGGTCGCGGACCGGTCGAAGGTCCAGCCCGAGTGGTCCCGCACGGCATCCGAAGGGTCGGCCACGGAGCAGGCCGTCGCGAAGCTCCTGACCGCGCCCCTGACCGTGGACGCGGCCGTGCAGGTCGCGTTCCTCAACAACCCGACGCTGCAGGCCACGTTCGAGGAGATCGGGATCTCTCAGGCCGACCTCGCGCAGGCGGCGCGAATCGCGAACCCCGAGATCTCCGGGTTCGTGCGGTTCCCGGGCGAGGGCTCCGGCCGCAACACGGAGTTCTCCCTCGTGCAGGACGTTTTCGACATCTTCATTCAGCCCCTTCGCAAGAAGGTCGCTGCCGCCGAGCTGGAACAGACGAAGCTCCGCGTCGCGAACGAGGTGCTGAGCGTCGCGGCCGAGGTGAAGGAAGCGTTCTTCACGCTGCAGGCCCGACAACAGCTCGTCGAGCGATTGACGCTGATCCGCGAGCTGACCGAGACCGCGGCCCAGTTCGCCCAAAAGCAGCATGACGCCGGAACGATCAACGACCTCGAGCTGGAGAACCGGACCGTGATCCACCGGGAGTCGAAGGTCGAGGTGGCTCTGGCGGAGGCCGACGTGCGCTCCGATCGCGAGCGGCTGAACCGGCTGCTGGGCTTGTGGGGAGCCCAGACGGCCTGGACGGTCGCGGGCTCCCTGCCCGCGATCCCCTCGGCCGAGATGCCGCTCACGGGCCTGGAACGCCTCGCGGTGACGAATCGCCAGGACTTGCAGGCCGCGCGCTGGGGCGTCGATCTCGTCGGCCGCGCGCTGGCTCTGCGGCGGAAGACGCGCTTCTTCCCCGTCGGCATCCACGTCGGCATCAACGCCGAGAAGGACGTCACGGGTGAGCGCGTGACTGGGCCTGAGCTGGCCCTGCAGCTCCCCATCTTCGACACCGGGAAGGCGTCGATCGCGCGCCTGGAGTCCGAGCACCGCCGCGCGCAGCGCCAGCTCGAGGCGCTCGCCGTGAACGCGCGATCCGACGTCCGCGAGGAAAGAGACCGGATGCTCGCCGCCCGCGACCTGGCCCTCTACTACGGCCAGGTGCTGCTGCCGCAGCGCCAGCGCATCCTCGCGCTGACGCTTCAACACTACAACGCCATGTTCAAGGGCGCCTACGACCTGCTGCTCGCGAAGCAGACGGAGGTAGAGACGGAGAAGGCGTATCTCGATGCCTGGCGCGGCTACTGGATCGCGCGGGCGCGCCTCGAGCGGGCCCTCGGCGGGTCGCTGCCCGCGGAGCCGGCGACGGCCGCGGCGGCCGACCAGGAAGGGAGATGAGCATGATCACTCGACGCAGGGTTCTGTCCGGGGGAGCGCTCGCGGCCGGCGGCGCGGCGCTCGTCGAGCGCTTCGCCTCGCTGTTCACCGGGACCGCTCTCGCGCAGGCCCACGACCACGCGCAGCACGCCCCGGCAGCTCCTGTCCAGCCCGCTCGACCCGCCACGTCGTCGCCCGGCAGCCGCGCCGGCCTTCCGTACACACCCGTGGTCACGCCCGACGGCGCCACGCTCCCCTTCGTGATGAAGGGCGGAGTGAAGGAGTTCCACCTGACCGCCGAGCCGGTGCCGCAGGAGTTCGCCCCGGGGATGACCGTGAACGCCTGGGGCTACAACGGACGCACGCCGGGCCCGACGATCGAAGCCGTGGAGGGCGACCGGATCCGCGTGCTCGTGACCAACAGGCTGCCGGAGCACACCTCGATCCACTGGCACGGGATCCTGCTTCCGAACGGGATGGACGGCGTCGCGGGTCTGCTGCAGCCGCACATCAAGCCGGGCGACACCTTTGCCTACGAGTTCACACTGCGCCAGCACGGGACGTACATGTACCACCCGCATGCGGACGAGACGGTGCAGATGGCCATGGGGATGATGGGATTCCTCATCATCCACCCGCGCGCGCCGAAGCGCCGCATCGATCGCGATTTCTGCATCTTCCCGCACGAGTGGATGATCGAGCCTGGCTCCGCGACGCCCAATCCCAACATCATGGTCGACTTCAACATCTTCACCTTCAACGGCCGCGCCTTCCCGGGCACGTCGCAGCTCCTGATTCGCCAGGGCGATCGCGTGCGCTTCCGCTTCGCCAACGTCAGCATGGACAGCCACCCGCTGCACATCCATGGCCATCGCATGTTCCTGACCGAGACCGACGGCGGGCAGCTCCCCGAGTCGGCCTGGTGGCCGGAGACGACCATCAACGTTCCGCCGGGGACCACGCGCACCATGGAGTTTGTCGCCGACAACCCCGGCGACTGGCCGCTCCACTGCCACAAGAGCCATCACGCGATGAACGCGATGTCTCATGAGATTCCCAACGTGATCGGGGTCGATCAGTCGAGGCTGCAGGAGCGGCTCGACCGCTTCGCGCCGGGCTCGATGGCGATGGGCACGACGGGCATGGCCGAGCACGCGGCGCACCAGGAGCACATGGCCAGCCTGCCCAACACGCTGCCGATGATGGCGGGCACCGGGCCGTTCGGCCCGATCGAGATGGGCGGGATGTTCACCGTGTTCAAGATCCGGGAGAACCTGGCGAGCTACGACGAGGATCCGGGCTGGTTCCAGCATGCCCCGGGCACGCTCGCGTCGAAGGTGACCGGGTGATGGCGGCGCTGCGCAAGCTGCTGATCGCGGTCGGCGCCCTCGCCGAGCTGGCGCTGCTCGCTGGCGGGGTCCTGGCTCTGCGGCTGCGCGAGCACGGGATCAGCGCGCGCGACGAGCCCATGGCGATCGAGGCATTCGTCGCACGGACGGCGCGGTCGTGGGCGATTCCCGTGCGGCAGCGGGACGCGCGCAACCCCGTCGCGGCATCGCCCGAAGCACTCGGCCGCGCGCGCGCGCATTTCGCCGACCACTGCGCGTCGTGCCATGGCAACGACGGGCGGGGCCGGACGAAGCTTGGCCAGGGCCTCTACCCCAAGGCGCCGGACATGACGCTTCCCGCGACGCAGTCGCTCTCGGACGGGGCGCTGTTCGCGATCATCGAGAACGGCGTCCGCCTCACCGGCATGCCGGCGTGGGGCCTGCCCGGGCCGGAGGACGATCAGGAGACGTGGGAGCTCGTCCACTTCATCAGGCGGCTGAACCAACTGACGCCGGACGAGCTGTCGGAGATGGAGTCGTTGAACCCGAAGAGCCGGAAGGACCTCGAAGAGGAAGACGCGATCCGGAAGTTCCTGGCCGGCGAGGACGGCAAGTCCTCCGCCGGCTCCAAGACGCACGATCACTGATGAGGAGGCATTGCATGCGGAAGGCATTCGTCGCGACGGTGGTGATGGCGCTCGTGGCTGCCGGCAGCGGGCTAGGGTTCGCCCACGAGGGCCATGAGCACAAGATCATGGGCAAGGTCGTCACGATCGACGAGAAGAAGATCGAGGTGGAGGCGACGGACGGCAAGAAGCTCTCGGGCGTGCTGAGCGCGGATACGAAGTACCTTCGCGACAAGACACCCGCGGCCCGCGGCGACGTGAAGGTCGGCGACCGAGTCGTGATCGTCGTCGTCGAGGACAAGGACAAGGTCCAGAACGTCAAGCAAGTCCTTCTCGGAACGGCCCCGGCGGCCGACCACAAGCACTGATGGGCGCCCTGGTGCTGCTCCTGGCCGGCGCTCTCGGTTCGGCCTCGCCGGCCGAGAGCCCTGCCGATCAGGCGCTGAAGGCGTTCGTGGTGGCCTACGACGGTGCCTTCAACGCAAAGGATCTCGAGCGGCTGGCGGCCTTCTACCATCCCGAGGTGACGATCTTCGAGGGCGGCCACGTGAACACGGGCTGGCTCGACTATCGCGACAACCACCTCGGGCCGGAGCTGAAGGAGATGGCCGATCTACGGTTCTCGCACGTCGATGTGGTGCCTCACGTGCTGTCCGAGGCCGCCGCGTACGTGACAGCCGAGTATCGCCTCAAAGCCACGATCAGCGGCAAGGTGGTCGAGGCCGAAGGTCTGGAGACGCTGCTCCTCCTGAAGGGCGCGGACGGGAGCTGGAGGATCCGGCACTCGCACACGTCGAGCCGGCGACGTCCGGCGGCGCCCTCGGCGAAGCCCTGATCCGGAAAGCCGTCAGGCGGTGGTGAACGTGAAGGCCATGCCGTAGCTCCCGTTCGTGTTCCGCCAGCCCGAGCCCATCATGCCCCAGGGGCTGCCCCCATGAGAGCCGCCCATCATCCCGCCCATGATCCACTGGCCGCCCATCATGGGCCCGTACTGGGCGTAGTCGAGGGGCTGGCCCGACTGCGTCATCATGCCGCCGCCGAGGTGGACGACGTAGGTCGTGCGAGCCGAGAGCGGTTCCTGGGGCGTGCATGTCAGCGCCGTGCGGTCACCTGACCACGCGCACGTCATGGGCACTTCCGGCCCCGCGAGGTCGCCCCTGTGGAGGTCGACGTACTGCTCCATGCCGGAGGTCATCGCGGCTCCGAAGCGAAACACGATCGGGGCGGCGGCGGACACGCCGGCGGACCCGCCCTGAGGCGTGACCGACATGAAGGCCCCGCTCGTCGGGCCCATCCCCGTCGTGTTCGGTCCCATCATGTTGCCGCCGTCACCACCACAACCTGCGAGACCTGCCACACCGACAAGCACGGCCATCAGACATGACGCACGCCTCATGACATCCCTCCGGCGATCAGACGACCTCGAGGTTCAGCATCATCCCGGCGTCCTCGTGCTCGAGGTTGTGGCAGTGGAGGACGTAGAGTCCGGCATGGCGCTCGAATCGGAGCAACAGCTCCACGGTCTCGCCCGGCCACACCAGGACGGTGTCCTTGAGCGCCGTCTCGTGGACCGCGAGCGGTCCGCTGGAGCGGCGGACGACCTGGAACTGGGTGGCGTGGACGTGAAACGGGTGGGGCTCGGTGGAGGCGTTGACGACCTCCCACGACTCGATCGCGCCGCGCTCGGCGCGCACGTCGACACGGCCCGGGTCGAAGCTGCGGCCGTTGATCGTGAAGGAGCCGGCGAACGGCGGCATGCGCATGTCCATGACGAAGCGGCGGCGGACCTCGACGCGGGCGGGATCGAGCCGCTGCAGAGGCACGAGGCGGCCTGGCGTCGGCGCGGACGGTCCTGGCCGCGCGATGGTCACGCCGAGCAGCGCGAACCCGGCGCCCTGGGCCGAAGCGCCCCCCATTCCCATTCCCATTCCTGGCCCCATCCCTCCCCGGGCGGTGAACGGGAGGCTGACGAGCCTGAGGGATCGGCCGATCGCGTCCCCCGAGAAGTCCACCAGCATCTCGACGCGTTCACCCGGCCCGAGGACACACTCCGTCGTGTGGATCGCGCTGTCGAGCAGACCTCCGTCCCCGGCGATGACCTGGAACGAGCGGCCGTCGTCGAACGCCACCCGGAAGATCCTTGCGTTCGATCCGTTGAGAAGCCGGAAACGGTAGACGGTCGCGGCCACCGCCAGCTCCGCGTCGGGCGTGCCGTTCACCAGGACAACGTCGCCGAGGTAGCCCGCCATGAGGTCCATGGGCGACGGCGCGTAGCGGAAGGAGCCGTCCGCCGTGCTGCGCCGGTCCTGGAGGAGCAGCGGCAAGTCGTAGTCGCCGGCCGGCAGGCCGAGGGCACGCTCTTCGTCGTCCTCGACGATGAAGAAGCCCGCCATGCCGCCGTAGACCTGCTCCGCGGTGCGCCCGTCGGGATGCGGGTGGTACCAGTAGGTCCCTGCTCGTTCGGCGATCTGGAACCGATACTGGCGGGCGCCGCCTGGCGGGACGAGGTCCGTGGGATAGCCGTCCGCGTCCGCGGGCGCCGCGAGTCCGTGCCAATGGACGTTCGTGGACTCGGCCAGGCGGTTCTCGAGCCGCAGCTCGAAGACATCCCCCGTCCGGGCGCGCAGCGTGGGCGAGGGATAGGCACCGCCGAGCGTGAGGAGGCTCGTGGGGCGCCCGGGCCAGACCGTGGCGGACGCGGGGGCGGCCACCAGCGGACCGACGAGATCGGGCGGGAGGCGAAGCGGCTCGGCCGATGCGTCGGCGGCACGAAGCAGCGTGAGGAGCCCGCCGCCGCCGGTGCCCATGAGGCGGGCAAGACCGACGGCGGCTGTGCCACCGACCGTCCTCCGGATCCAGTCTCGACGACGCAGTATCTTGCTCACTCGGGTGGTCCTTCGCGGGGAAACCCACAGCTACGGTGAGCACGTGGCGTGCCACGCGCTAACCTGTTCGAGCCTCGTGACAGCGCGAAGGTTCAGGGTTCGCGAGCGCGCAGATCCTGCGCGGCCGGCTACAAATCGACTCGGCGCAGCCGGAGTGCGTTGCCGATCACGGACACCGAGCTGAAGCTCATGGCGGCGGCGGCGATCATGGGCGACAGGAGGAGCCCGAAGAAGGGGTACAGCACACCCGCCGCCAGCGGTACTCCGAGCGCGTTGTAGAAGAACGCGAAGAACAGGTTCTGGCGGATGTTCCGCATCGTGGCGCGAGACAGGCGGCGCGCGCGGGCGATGCCGCGCATGTCGCCCTTGAGCAGCGTCACGCCCGCGCTCGCCATCGCGACGTCCGTTCCCGTGCCCATCGCGATGCCGACCTGGGCCTGCGCGAGCGCGGGGGCGTCGTTGATGCCGTCACCGGCCATGCCGACGATCCGGCCTTGGGCCTGAAGGCGCTTCACGACCTCGACCTTGCTGGCGGGCAGGACCTCGGCTTCGAAAGCGTCCAGGCCGAGCTTGCGCGCCACCGCCGCCGCGGTCGTCCGGCTGTCGCCGGTCGCCATGACGACGCGCACGCCTTCGTCGTGGAGCTGGCGCAGGGCCTCGGCGCTCGCCGCCTTGATGGGATCGGAGACGCCGATGAGCCCGGCCAGGCGCCCGGCGACCGCGACGAACATCACGGTCTGTCCGTCCGCGCGGAGCGCCTCGGCGCGCTCGGCGAGGGGACCCGCGTCGATGCCCACCCCGTCGAGCAGCGAGCCGTTGCCGAGCAGGACGCGGCGGCCGGCGACCGTGCCCGTGACGCCCTTGCCCGTGACGGACTCGAACTCGGTGGCGGCCCGAGGCCATGCCGCGAGCCTGGGCTCCCGCGACGCAAATCGCCGCCGCCAGCGGATGCTCGCTCGCTTGCTCGAGGGATGCCGTGAACCGCAGTAGCTTGCCCTCTCCCAACCCGGAACCGCCCCGACGGTCGTCAGGCTGGGCCGGCCCTCGGTCAGGGTGCCGGTCTTGTCGACGACGAGGGTATCCACCTTCTCGAACGCTTCCAGCGCTTCTGCGTCGCGGATCAGCACGCCGAGGCCGCGCCGCGGCCTACCCCGACCATGATCGACCATCGGCGTGGCCAGACCCAGCGCGCACGGGCAGGCGATGATCAGCACGTTCACCGCCGCCACGAGACCGTGGGCGAGGCGCGGCTCGGGGCCCACGAGCGACCACACGACGAAGCTGAGCCCAGCGATCACGATCACCGCCGGCACGAAGTACGAGGACACGCGGTCGGCGAGCCGCTGGATCGGCGCGCGGCTCGCTGCGCTTCGCTCACCATGCGGACGATCTGCGGGCGAGGAGCGTGTCGCGGCCCACCTTCTCGGCGCGGAGCACGAACGTGCCGGTGCCGTTCAGCGTGCCGCCGGTGACGCGCTCGCCCTTCGACTTCTCGACCGGGACGGGCTCGCCGGTGATCATCGACTCGTCGACGGAACTCGCCCCCTCGAACACGGTCCCGTCGACCGGCACGCGCTCGCCGGGGCGCACGCGCAGGAGGTCGCCGGGCTGCACCGTTTCGAGGGGCGCGTCGACCTCGCGGCCGCCGGCCTCGAGCCGGCGGGCCGTGGCCGGGGCGAGCTTCAGCAGAGCGCGGATGGCGCCCCCGGTGCGGGCGCGGGCCCGCAGCTCGAGCACCTGGCCGACGAGGACGAGGGTGACGATCACCGCGGCCGACTCGAAGTAGACCGCGACCCGGCCCTCGTGACCGCGGGCGGAGTGGGGGAACAGGCCCGGCGCGAGGACGGCGGCGACGCTGTAGAGCCACGCGACCCCGGTGCCGATGCCGATGAGCGTGAACATGTTGAGTCGCCGCGTGCGGAGGCTCGTCCACATCCGATCGAAGAAGGGCCGCCCCGCCCACAGCACGACGGGCGTGGCGAGGAGGAGCTCGACGAGACCCGCCGCCGGCGAGGCCGCGAAGCGCTCGAGCCCCAGGCCCGGGACCATCGGCGCCATCGCCAGGACGACGAGCGGGAAGGTGAGCGCCGCCGCGACCCGGAGCCGCCGCGTCATGTCGTCGAGCTCGGGGTTCCGCTCGTCGCCGGCGGTGACGGTGCGCGGCTCGAGGGCCATCCCGCAGATCGGGCACGAGCCCGGCTCTGAGCGAACCACCTCGGGATGCATCGGGCACGTGTAGGTCGTGCCGGGAGGCTGTGCCGGGGGCTTCAGTACCGTTTTCCCTACGTCGTCCAGGTAAGCCGCCGGATCGGCCTTGAACTTCTCGATACAGCTCGGGCTGCAGAACCAGTAGGTGGACCCCGCGTGCTCGACGGAGCCCGCGGCGCTTTCCGACCGGACGGACATCCCGCAGACAGGGTCCTTCTGCTCCGGAGCCGCGGCCCCGGCGGTGTGCGCGTCGTGATGCGTATGCGGCTCGCTCATCGTCATCGTCGACCTCATGGGGCCGCCTACTCGGCGCGGCGGCAGCAGAGATGCGCTTCCGGCTGGCCTTTGGCGTCGAGGCGGCGCTTGCAGGCGGCCGAGCAGAAATAGTACGTCGTCCCGTCGCGCTCGCTGCGCCCAGCGGCGTGGCTCGGGTCCACGGTCATCCCGCAGATGGGATCGGTCTGGTGCGTTCCGGTCGCCGTCGTGCTCATCGTGCCCTCCTCAGGCTGTTGGCCACATTCCCAGCCCTTCGACAATGCTGACGATCCAGCGGGCGAGCCCTTACAGTCGGTACCCGCGCGACGTATCCGTCGTTGCGTCAGCTACATAGAGCCACGCCCCCCGGGGCTACAATCACGAGAAGTTGAGCCAGGCGAGCGAGAACCCGGGCGTGGTCGAGGCACTGGTGGAGAACCATCGGCGGTTCCTGGCCTTCCTCGAACGCCGCGTGGGAAGCCGCGCCCAGGCCGAGGACATCCTCCAGGCGGCCTTCGTCCGGGGCATCGAGAAGGCCGGCTCCATCCGTGACGCTGAAAGCGCGGTGGCCTGGTTCTATCGGTTGCTGCGAAACGCCGTCATCGACCACTATCGCCGATCGGGAACGGAGGCACGCCTGTTCCCGGCGGAGCCGGCCGAGGACACCGCCGCCTACGAACCGGAGATCCGTGGCGAGATCTGCGCGTGCATTCGGCGGCTCTTGCCTGCTCTCAAGCCGGAACACGCGGAGATGATCGAGCGCGTGGACCTGAACGAGGAGCCGCTTGCCACCGTGGCCGGGGCCCTCGGCATCACTCCGAACAACGCCGCGGTGCGCCTCCACCGCGCGAGGAGCGGGCTCCGAAAGCAGCTCGAGCGAAGCTGCGGCACGTGCGCGACGCATGGGTGCCTCGACTGCGGCTGCGGAGGCTCGAGCACGGCGACCTAGCGTGGCGCTGAGTCACGTCGCCGTGACTCGCGGCGCTCGGCTAAAGAACCGACGAGCGGCGGGACCCAGCAGAGATTGGCCGCGATGGTCTCGACGGCTGTGAGGATCTGGGTGTTGGGTACGAAGCCCGAGGCTCGCACGACGAAGAGCCCCAGAGGCACGCTCACGACCACGAGCAGGCTCGCGACCATGGCGGGGTGGCGAACGTACGAGGCCAATGTCGCTCCCCAGGCTGCGTTCTTGCGTCGAAGGAACAAGAGCCCTGACACGTTGGCGCCGATCTGATCGCTGAGGGCGTAGAAGAAGGGCAGGTAGAAGCCCTGCAAGCCATTGACGTCCACTCCCGCCAGGCGACTGACGAGGTCGATGGCCCAGGGGACGGCCATCCCCAGCAGCTTGCCCCAGCCGTAGGCCTCCGCCATGGTGGCGACCCCGCCGGCCATGCGCCTGCGGATCGCGAACAGTCCTTCGAACACGCTCTCGCCCTCTCCGGCGAGCGTGCGGACCAGCCACTGGCCAAGCCCGGAGCGCTGCAGTCCGAATCGATCGAGCGCCGCGCCGACGACCAGCCCGGCGCCGTAGCCCGCGAGCGTGTACCGCAGCAGCTCGCCAAATCCTTCCTTCTCCTCGCCCTCTTCCTCGCTCATGACGACTTCTCAGGATTCCTCGGGCGGCGCAGCGGCGGGGGCCGCACATAGCACGGCACTCTCACCCCATTCGCCGGTGCGGACCCGGTAGGCCAGGCTCACCGGTCCGGCGAAGATCTTGCCATCTCCGGCGTGACCGGTGTGCGCGGCCCGCCGGATGGTCTCGACGATCGCCGTCGCGTCCTCCAGCCGGCAGAAGACCTCGAGGCGCAAGCGTGCCTCGAATGCGTGGACTTCGCTCGGATCTCCCTTGCGCGGAGGGTGTGCCGCGTGGGCGCCGAAGCCCCGGACTTCGCTGACGCTCATCCCGGGGAAGTTTGGAAGGCGTCGCACCGCGTCCACGACGGCGTCGATCTGGAAGGTTTGGATGAACGCGACGACGACTTGGAGCTCGGCTGACATGAACGTCCTCCTATTCGGCCGACTTGGGGCGGAACAATGCGTAGATCACCGGGAGAACGAAGAGGGTCAACGCGGTGCTGGTGACAAGGCCACCGATCACGACCGTGGCCAGGGGACGCTGCACCTCCGCGCCCGAGCCCGTCGCCAGCGCCATCGGCACGAAGCCGAGCGAGGCCACGAGTGCCGTCATCAGGACCGGACGCATGCGAAGCGAGCAGGCGTTGCGCAGCACATCCAGGGTGCCCTGTTCGGTCCTCTGCTCCAGATCCCTGATCTGCGTCATCAGCACGACGCCGTTCAACACCGCGACGCCGAAGAGCGCGATGAAGCCGACGCCCGCGGAGATCGAGAACGGCAAGCCGCGCAGGGCCAGCAGAAACACGCCGCCCGTCGCGGCGAACGGGACGTTCAGGAAGATGAGCGCGGCGGGCTTCAGCGACCCAAACGTGAAGTACAGCATGGCGAAGATCAGGCTGAGTGCCAGGGGCACGACCACGCCCAGCCTGCGCGATGCGGCCTCCAGGTTTTCGAACTGGCCGCCCCAGCGGATGTAATAGCCGGGCGGGAGCTGAACCTCGCGGCGGATCCGCTCCTTCGCGTCGGCAACGAAAGACGCCATGTCGCGCCCGCGCACATTGGCCTCGACCACGATCCGACGCCGCACTGCCTCCCGCGAGATCTGTGCCGGTCCCGTATCGAGGCTGATGTGGGCAAGCTGCGCGAGCGGTATCAGCGCGCCGCCCGGCGAGGCGACCGGCGCGTTCCCGAGGGCGTCGATCGTGCGAGCAGTCTCGTCGTCGAAGCGCACGGCGAGCGGGAAGCGGCGCTGCCCCTCGAACACGGTCCCGACGAGCTTCCCCGCCCGCGATGCCTCAACGGTGTCGAGCACGTCGCCAACCGAGATACCGTAGCGGGCGCAGCGGTCGCGGTCCACCTTGACGCGCAGCACCGGCAGGCCGGCGGTCTGCTCGGCCTTGACGTCGGCCGCCCCATCCACGCGCGCGACCACGCGCGCGATCTCCTCGCCCTTCTCGCGCAGCATCTCGAGGTCGTCGCCGAAGAGCTTGATCCCCACGTCGGACCGCACTCGGCGATGAGCTCGTTGAAACGCATCTCGATCGGCTGAGTGAAGGGAGAAGCCGACCCCGAGGACGGACTCCAGGAGGGCGCGCTCCATCTCCTCCCACCAGCTCACCTTTCGTCCGAGCAGTCGTCCATTCCGATCTCGGCTTCAGGATCACGAACACGTCTCCGAGCTCGATCCCCATGACGTCGGTCGCCAGCTCAGGGCTGCCGGAGCGGCTCACGACGGTCAAGGCCTCGGGGAAGCGCTTCAGCACGCGTTCGATCCGCCCCGTGCTCGCCGCCACCTCCGAGATACCCACCGATGGCGGCCGCACGGCGCTGATGGAGATGTCGCCCTCGTCGAGGCGCGGGATGAACTCGCCGCCGAGAGTTGAGGCAACCGCAGCGCCGGCCACGACGATCGCGGCGGCAGCGGCCAGCACCGGGAGGCGGCGTCTCAAGCAGGCGTCAAGGCCGCGCAAGTACCAACGGCGCAGGGCACCGACGAAGGCCGGCTCGTGCTCGCGGCCGGTCTTCCTCAGGAAGAGCGATGCGAGAACCGGGGTCACCGTGAGGGTGAGCAGCAAGGAACCGGCGAGCGCGAAGACGACCGTCCACGCCATCGGCTTGAACATCTTCCCTTCGATGCCGCCCAGGCTCAGGATCGGCAGATAGACGAGGATGATGATGCCGATGCCGAACGCGATCGGGCGCGTGACCTCGTGCGCGGCTTCGGCGACGAGCTGGCGGACCGTTTTCTCCCGCCCCTCCGGCTCGGAAAGCCGGCGAACCACGTTCTCGACCAGCACCACGGCGCCGTCCACGATCAAGCCGAAGTCGATCGCGCCGAGACTCATCAGGTTCGCCGAAATGCGGGCCTCCACCATGCCGGTGAAGGCAAGGAGCATGGATAACGGGATCGCGGAGGCCACGATCAGGCCGGCCCGCACATTGCCGAGGAAGGCGAAGAGGACCGCAACCACCAGAATGCTCCCCTCGACGAGGTTCGTCTCGACGGTGCGGATGACCCGGCGGACGAAGGCGGCGCGGTCGTAATACGGCACGATCCGTACGCCCTTCGGCAGCGAGGGCTGGAGCTCCTCGACCGCCTCCCGCGCCCGCGTGGCCACTTGCAGGGCGTTCTCGCCGGCCAGCATCTGGACCAGCCCGATGACGGTTTCGCCTCGGCCGTCGGCGGTGGCGACTCCGATGCGGAGCATCGCCCCCTCGCGTACCTGGGCGACGTTCGCGACCGTGACCGGAGTGCCCTCTCCCTCCGAAGCGAGCACGATCTTTTCGATGTCCGCCATGGACTCGACCAGCCCTTCGCCGCGGACGATGTACTGCTCTCGGTTGTGCTCGATGTACCCGCCGCCAGCGTTCATGCTGCCGCGCTCCACGGCATCGAAGATCTGCCTGAGGGACAGCGCATGGGCCCGCAGCTTCGCGGGGTCCACGACGACCTGGTACTGCTTTGGAAGGCCGCCCCAGGCATTGACCTCCGTCACGCCCGGGACGGCGCGCAGCCGCGGCGCGATCATCCAATCGAGGATGGTGCGGCGCTCCATCGCGGAGACGCCCTCGCCTTCGACCGTGAACTGGAACACGTCGCCTAGACCCGTGGTCACCGGGCCCATCTCCGGGTTGCCGAGTCCGGAAGGAATCGCCTCTCGAGCTTGAACCAGGCGCTCCGCCACGAGCTGGCGGGCGAAGTAGACATCGACCCCGTCCTCGAACACCACCGTGACCGCCGAGAGGCCGTAGCGCGAGATCGAGCGGATCTCGACCAGCCGGGGCAGCCCGTTCATCGCCGCCTCGATCGGGTAGGTGACGAACTGTTCCATCTCCACGGGACCGAGCGCAGGGGCCTTGGTCAGTACTTGCACCTGGACGTTGGTGATGTCGGGGACGGCGTCGATGGGGAGCTGGGTGAGGGCGTACCCGCCCCCGATCACGAGGAGAAGCGACGCCATCAGGACGAGCGGCCGGTTGTCGAGGCTCCAGTCGACCAGTCGCCGGAGCATCTCAGTGCTCCTCGGAGAGGGAGGCCTTGGCGAACTCCGACTTGAGGACGAAGCTGCCCTCGGTCACGACGACGTCGCCGCTCTTGATGCCGGCGAGGATCTCGGTGAAGCCCTCGAAGCTGTGCCCGATCTCGACGGGGCGCCGCCCGGGCACTGGCTCCGTCTGCACGAACAGCGTGCTTCTTTCGAGCGTCTGGAGCGCGGACTGTGGGACGGCCAGGATCATGCGGGCCTCGGCTTCGGGCTTAGGGACATCCACCTGAGCCTTGACGAACATGCCCGGGCGGAGCCGTTCCTGGTGGTTGTCCACGGTCGCGCGCAGCCTCACCGTCCGCGTCTTCTCGTCGACCACGCTGCCCAGGAAGTCCACGCGACCCTTGAACGAGTCCTGCGGATAGGCCTCGGCGCGGATGGTGACGGGAAGGCCCTTCGAAAGAAGCGCCAGGTCCTTCTCGTAGGCTTGGACGAAGACCCAGACCGTGGACAGGTCGCCGAGGGTCAGAAGGGGCTGTAGCGCCTCGACCAGCGACCCAGGCGTGACCTTGCGGTCGATGACGCGGCCGGCGAACGGCGCGCGCAGCGTGAGGTGCGGCGGGTCTCCGGACGGCAGGGCGCCGTTCATCTCGACCGCCTGGCGCAGGCGCTCGATCTCGTGGTCGTCTTCCCCGTAGAGATGGAGCGCCCGCTCGGCGGCCTGCGCGGCAGCCCTCCTCGAGAGGTACTCGCCCTCCCGCGCCTGGAACTCGCCCTCGCTGATCGCCTTCGCCGCGACGAGAGCCTTCGCGCGCTCGTGGCTGCGTGTGGCCACGCGCAGCGCCGACGCCTCGCGCAGGAACTCCTCGCGCGCCCGGCCGAGGTCCACGCTCTCGAGCTCCAGCAGAGGGGCCCCGCTTCGGACGCTCTCACCGAGGTCGACGGCGATGGCAGTGACGCGGCCGCGGACGTTGGCCGCGACCTGCAGTAGCCGGTTCTCGTTGTGCTCGACGGTGCCGTTCAGCACGAGAAGGTGCTCGAGGTCGACCGGCTGGACAGCCCACGTCTGAATGCCAGCCTCCGCGATCGCGGCCGCGGTGAGCTTTACCGTCTCGGGCATCGCCTCCTCGTGGTCTCCCGCGGCTTCTGCTTTCGCCTCGGAGGCCTCAGGCTTCCGCTCGCGGTCCGGCCCGCCGGCCTTGCGGCCGCAAGCCGCGAGAGCCGCAGCGGCGATGAGCACGGCCAGCAATGTCGGGGTGAATTTCGATCCCATGAGCGCTATCTCCAGGGGTTGAAGTCGGGGCCCACCAGCCGCCAGACGTCTGCGAGGGCCAGAGCCAGGGCCAGGCGAGACGCAACGGCTTCGCGCTGCGTCTCGCGGAAGGTGCGCTGCGCGTCGAGCAGATCGAGGAGGGAGGTCTCCCCTTCCTGGTAGCTAAAGCGCGCCAAGTCGAGGCTGCGCGCGGCGGCGGGCAGGATCTGTCGCGTGAGAATGTCCGCCTGGCCAGAGGCCACCTCCAGCTCCTGGCGCGCCCGCTCCAGGGCGCTGCCCAGATCGAGCAGAGTCCGCTGGGCTCCGGCCGCCGCCAGCGCGGCCGAGGCCTCGGCACGCGCGATCGCGCCGCGGTTCGCGCTCCACAGCGGCACACGCACGCCGAACTGGAAGCCATTCGCGGTCTTGTCCAGTTCCTTATCGCGAAACCAGGTGAGGTCGAGGTCGGGCACCCGGCCGCGCCGGGCCACCGAGGCGAGGGCGGTCTCGCGCGCGGCCGCCGCTTGCGCCCCGATCAGTCCGGGATTCGCCCGGATGAACCGCGCGCGCAGGTCGTCCGCGTCCACGGGGGGAATCGGATCCGGCAGCGCTCCCGCTAGGTCCAGCGGGCGCGGAAGCGGCTCTACCGCGAGGTTGCGGAGGAGGGCCTCTACGGCGTCAGCCTCCCGCTCGAGAGACCGGCGCGTACGTTGCTCGCGCAGCCATTCCACCTCCGTCTTGATCCTGTCCACCTCTCGGGACTCGCCTAGCTCGGCGCGCTTGGCGCTGAGGTCCTTGAGAGCGAGGGCGTCAGCCTCCGCCTCGCGGGCGATCTCGACAGCCGCTCGCGCGTAGAGGAGGCGCGCGAACATGGAGCGCGCCTCGATCTCCAAGCCCCATCGCGTCGCCACACCCTCGGCGCGAAAGACCGCGGCCTGCTGATCCGCAGCGCTGACGTTGGCGGAGAAGGTACCTGGCCAGGGGATCGCCTGGGAAACCGACCAGCCCGTCTCGCTTCCCTCTGGCCCCTGCAACGGGCGGGCTTGGTCCCACGTGAAGCCCACGACGGGATCAGGAAAGACGCGCCCAGCCTTTCGCTCCGCGTCGGCCGCGGCGTCGAGGGCGGCGGACTGCCGCGCGGCCGGATGCGACCGCAAGACCGCCTGGACGTAGGTCTCGACATCCAGGGACGACTGGGCGGCGACGGAAGGTGCTACGCAGGCGAGAGAGACGGCAAGCACGTACGACGAGCGCAGTTGGGACGCTGGCAAGACACTCCTCCTCCCCGAGGGCACACGGAAGACCAAGCGCGTGGATGGCGGATCGACGAGCGATCCGCCCGCACGCGACTACGTGGTCAGCCGCGGAGGAGGGGAGGGTGGTCGATGACCGGGCGGACGCCTTGCGGCCAGCGCTCGCGGGCCGGCGTGTCGAGCACGGTCAAGGGGATGGGCCGCGGAGGAGCGATCACGGCGGCGGCGCCGACCGAGCGGGAGCAGCAGAAGCAGTCGGGCACGCAGAACGACGCGCACGGCTCTCCCGAACCCGCGCCGCCGCCGGCGCTCATAGAGACGTCCGCAGCCACGGCGGTGTTCGGGATATCACAGTCGGCGTCGCCTACGACGTCGGAGAGGATGACGGCCAGCAGCAGCGTGGCGACCAGACGAAGCGCCAGCGCTCCGCGACGCGACCGGCAGCTGACCAGCCGTTTCATCCCGAAGCAAGATAGCACGGACGGGATCGATGCCGGCTGCGAGCCCGCGGGGAGGCTCTCCTCCCATGCGACCGCCACGGACGGCGAACCGGCCTGGGCGGAGGTAAATGGGCGGGGCGGCGGCTGGCGCCTCGTGCCTTGATCCGGTGATCCGGCCACCCGCTTGACCTTGGACTATGGTCCAGGGTTTATCTTCTACCATGAGGCGCATGAGCAACGGTCTCACGATCGGCGGGTTGGCGCAGCGATCTCAGGTCTCACGGGACACGCTGCGGTTCTACGAGCGTCGGCGGCTCCTGTCTGCGCCCCGCCGGAGCCCTTCGGGCTATCGGCTCTACACCGAGGACGACGCCGACCGCGTGCGCTTCATCAGGCGGGCCCAGGCCATGGGTCTGACGCTCGAGGACATCCAGGAGCTGCTTCGCGCCCAGACGCTCAAGACGGCCGACCAGTGCCAGCGCGTCGCCTCTCGCCTGCGCGCTCGGATCCAGGCCGTCAACGAGAAGATCGCCGAACTTCGCGCCTTCCGCGACGAGTTGGCTCGTGGCGTCCGGCAGTGCGAGAAGGCGGGCGCGGAGCCGAGCTGCTGCCCGGTGGTCCTCGATCTGGCCGCCAACGGAATCAAGCCGGGCGGCAAGCGATGAAGGCGAGGACCGCCACCCTCGTCGGGTCGCTGCTCGGGGGCTTCCTCGCGTCGCTATGCTGCATCGTGCCGTTGGTGTTCGTGGCATTGGGGGTCTCCGGGGCCGCCTTCGCAGTTCGCTTCGAGCCGCTGCGCCCGTACTTGTTGGTAATCACGTACGGCCTACTCGCGGGCGCCTTCTATCTCACATACCGGCCGGCGAGGGCCGCGTGCGAGCCCGGCGAGGCTTGCGAGATGCCGACGGCGAGCCGGACCGGAAGGGTCGCGTTGTGGATCGCGACGGTCGTGGTCTTGTTGACGACGGCGTTCCCGCTGTACTCGGCGTATCTGTTCTGAGGAGGCTTGGGATGGGCAGGACTCTGTCGTTTCTGGTCGCAGCCTTCAGCGTGGTGACGCTCGCCGTCTCGGCGGAGACCGCAAGGACCACGCTCACGATCGAAGGGATGACGTGTGGCGGCTGTGTGCCGACGGTCAAGCTTCAACTGAAGAAGACCCAGGGTGTCCTCGCCTACGAGGTCAGCTTCGAGAAGGGTGAGGCTCAGGTCAGCTACGACCCGGCGAAGACGACGCCGGCCAAGATCGCCGAGTCGGTCACCCGGACGGGCTACACCGCGTCGGTGAAGGCCTCGGGCGGCCCGTCGCCTGCCGGTGGGAGCCCCGCCACAGCCCCGACGAAAGGCGTCTCTTCCCACGCCGAGGGCGCGCTCGAGCGGGTGACGTTTTTCCAGGTCCCACTGATGTGCCCAGCGGTAAAGGGGCTCGGCTGCGGCGGCAAAGCCCGGCCGTTCATGGCCGATCTCGAGAAACAGCAAGAAGTCGCCGAAGCTTGGCTCAATCACCCTGGCACCCTGCTGGGCGTCGTCTGGAAAGGGCCGCAGAAGCACGCCCACGCCACGAGCGTCGTTGCCACTCTCTTCAAGACCGGGGGTCTGACCGTTACAGCGCTGGAGGGCTCGGCGCTCAGTGACGCACTCCAGGACTTCGCGGCCCGCGCAAGGTGGTACCGCGGGCAGGACGTCAACAAGCTCAGCGAGCAGGAGGGGCTGGTCTTCACGGAACGAATGGCGAAGCGCGTCGAGTCGCGGACCAAGCTCTCCCCGGCGAGCTCGACCGCGCTGCGTGCCGACCTCCGGAAGTTCTGTATCGAATGGCTGGTCGGCAAGGGCGGCCGTGACACGAAGGTGCTCCTCGGGTTCGCCGCGACGTACATGGATACGGCTCAGCTCAAGGTGTACGAAGAAGCGCTGAAGGAGGGCTTCCAGGCCTTGCCAGGCGAGTCCCTCTCCTAGAGGTGGTGCAGATGGACGAGTGCTGCGACGCGAGCGTTCCCGACACCCCGCAGTCCAGGCTGTGTGCAGCTTGTGGGCAAGCCGGGAGAACCGTCGGGCTCATCACGCTCAAGGCGCTGCTGCGACCGGCTGCGCTCGAGAGGCTGAGTGTCGGCGACCACTACTTCTGCGCGACGGCAGCGTGCCCGGTCGTGTACTTCGGCGCCGGCGACGTGTTTCCCCATGAAGACGTGCTCGTGCCCGTGTTCCAGAAGGAGCCCCCGGGGCGGCGTACGGTGTGCTACTGCTTCGACGTGGGGGAAGACCAAGTCCGGGCCGAGGTCGAGACGACCGGGGCCTCAGTCTCGGCCGAGCGGATCACCGGCTTGGTCCGAGACGAGCGCTGCGCGTGTGAGCTGCGCAATCCCCAGGGGGGCTGTTGCCTGGGGAATGTGCGGGCCATTGCGCGGTCGGCACTGGGCGCCCCCGTCGCGTAGCGCCCGCCTCCGCGGGGAGGCGCAGCGGCGGTTCTTGAGTCTGATGGGGAGTCGCGTGGCTCTCTCATCCGTAAGAGCCTGGGCGTCATCACGCTGGCTGATCTTCCAGCACTTACGCTGATCGACCTCGTCGCGGGCCCTGGCGTCAGCCTTGCACGCGTGAAGGCGGTGGCGAGGCAGCCACGAGCCGGAGGTGGGCGGTGCGCTTCATCAGAACGCGGCAGGTACTGGAGATGATCGGCGTGGGCCGAACGACGCTGTGGAAGATGGTCCAGGCCGGCAGCTTCCCGCGGCCCGTGCGAATCACCGAGCGAAGCTCGGGCTACTTGCTCGACGCGGTCGAGCAGTGGATGCGACTGCGTGCTCAGGGCTTGCCCTGGCAGCCGGAAGCCGGCGGAAGGGCCCCGGCCCGGTCCCACCTGCGGCAGCGGCGATTGGCGCTTGCGCGACCGGCCGATGTCCTTCAGGGGCCTGCACGCTGATGCTCGCCCTGCCGTGGCTCCTCGTGCTCGGGCTGGGCAGCTGGCGCGGGCCTTGGCACGGCGACTACCGGCTGCGGGCGAGCGCGTCCGCGCCGGAGGCCTCGCGCGATCGCGCGCAAGGCCGTTCTGGCTCGTTGGAAGCGCGCAGCGGGCTCTGCGATGACGGTCGGCTCGGTGTCGAGGCGGCCCGTCGTTTCGAACCAGGAGAGCTCAGGATTCTCGTGCATCGGCTTCAGGTAGACGACCCAGGGCTCGAGGACGCGGACGCCGTCGAAGGCCTTCACGATGGCCTGGTTCACCTTGAGGCTGGTGAAGGCCCGCGGCGTGAACAGATGCTCGCGCCGCAGGCTGATGGTGATGCCTTCCCCGACCGAGCCCGGGTCGGCCGCGATGACGTCGCCGTCGAGGAAGGAGAACGCCGATCGCTTCGCGGTCTCGTTTCGGGAGCGGCTCACCTTCTTCCGCTCGATCTCGCCGCACAGGTCGGCGGCCTGGCGGGCCGTGTAGTTGTCCTCGGCGCACAGCCAGACCTTCGTTCGCAGGTTGGCGATGAGCTGGGCGGCCACGTGCTCGTTCTTGAGCTTGGCCACGAAGCTCTCGTAAGTCTGCGTGGCGATCACCGCGCAGCACTTGGCCTCGCGGCACTTCGAGAAGAAGTCGCCGTCGCCGGGCTGCGTGGTGTACCCGTCGTATTCGTCGGCCACGAAGAAGACGCCGCGGCCGACGTCCTCCGACCCGTATTCGGCACGCGCCAGTCGGTTGAGGACGGAGTCGAAGAAGTTGAGCTTGGTCATGGTACCCACGATGGTCGAGACGGTCTTGAGCTGGGACTTCGGAACACGGAGGGCCACGATCTGCCCTTCCTCGATGAGGCGGTCGAAGCCCCTGAAGTTCTCCCAGATGGGGTCGGGGGCGAAGACCTCGCGGATCTTCGGATCGTCGAAGAGGGAGCACACGCCGTTCAGGCCCGCCGCGATCGAAGCGCGCAGCTTGGCGTCGAGCTTGGCCGCCTTGGCCTCGAGCCAGAACTTGATGGAGTTCAGCTCGTCCTGCTGCTCGCCCGTGCTGACCCGCTTCTCGGCCAGCTTGACGTAGTCCTCGAAGGCCTCGTACGACGTGGCCGCGCGGTAGAGGGTGGCCATGGTCGGCTCCCTGCCCTCGGCCAGGCGGAGGACCCGGATGACCTGGGACGCGAGGTCCTTTGCTTCCTGGTGCCAGAAGGGATCGGCCAGGGACGTCCCTTGGACGTTCTCGATCATGTCCGCGATGTGGCCGCCGAGCGCTGCCGCGTTGAGATCGGGCCGGCCGATGATGTTCCAGCGGACGCCGCTCGTGAGGCTCACCTCGTAGTAGTCGGCTAGGCGCCCGGCGTGCGCGCACTGATCGCGGACGAAGTCCGCGTAGTTGCCCTTGGCGTCGATGATGAGGCCGCCCATCTTGCGCGCCGGATCGGCCGCGTGAAGGTGGATGAGCTGCGCAGTGAACGGGTACTGCGCGGCCGAAGTCTTGGCCGAGCCCGTCGCCCCGGTGATCAGGATGCCGGTGTAGAGCCCCTTCTCCGGGAGGACGAGCCAACCTGGCTGCTCCGAGCGTGAGCCGTCCTGTTGGTGCGTCTCGCCGATCACGAGCTGCGTGCGCCGCGGTTCGAACGGGTAGGCGGGCAGGGGACGGCGGCGGCCGCGCTGGGGCCCGGCCAGGCCGTGGACCTCGGCGAAGTTCAGCAGCGCGCAGGCGACGGCGGCCCCGACGAAGGGCAGCGGCAGGACGATGAGCGCCGCGATATAGCGAGCGGACGCTGGCTCCTGGGCTGTGAGCGCGGGCCAGCCGGTCAGCGCCGCCAGCCAGGCGGGTGCTCGGTGAGCTGCCAGGAGCCCCACCGCCGCCCCAGCGCAGGCGAGCCACTCACGGCGGCTCATGTGTCGCCCTCAGCTTCGCCCCGGTTCCCCGAAGAAGAAGGGCCTGTGACAGTCGGCGCGCCAGCCAATACGAGGGGACGGCGAGGTTGGCGGCCAGGACGGCAACAAGGGCTGGGTTCTCCCATAGGAACCTGAGGTACGCCTCGGCGCCGTCGAGGAAGAGGAGCGGCAGCAGCAAGCCCCAGACGACGACGATGAACGGCAGACCGAGGAGAAGGTTCATTCGACCTTGAGGTCGCGCCGCAGGTACACGTGGATGGCAACGCCGCCTTCGACGCGGACGACCTTGTCCGACCGACGCCAGTCGCGGCCGAGGCCGGTCAGGTCTGTCGCGGCCGTCTGCCCGAGGCTGGCGAGGGCCGCGCCCTCGGGGCCGGATGCGGCACCTGCCAGGCCGTACGTGAGGGCGGAAGCGGCGGCGCCGAGGACGGTGCCAGCTCCCTTCTTGGTTTTCGAGCCTTTGCGGATGACCTTGGCTCGGATGCCCATCTCCCCGCCCTGCAGCGCCCAGCCCTCCAGCTGCTTCGTCTTGCCGTCACGGACCATCGCGCTGAAGACGACCTGGGCCCGGTCGTCCTGCTGGGTGGCGAATCCCTCGCCGACGAGCACGGTTCCCGCCGCTATCGCCAAGCGATCGCCGACGTAGACGTCCTTCGCGATCGTCGCGGTCGCCGGCACGAACGCCGCGCCCGTCACAACCGGATCAGTGAGGACGGCCTCGATCCGCGTTCCGACGTTGATGGTGAGGGGAGGCTCTGGGGAAGGTGACGGCGAGGGGGAAGGCGACGGATCCACGGGCAGCGGTGCGTCCGGCAGCTCAAAAGCCGCTCGTCGCTTGTCGCAGTCGCGGCACGCCCCGGGAGCGTCGCCCCGCGGCTCGGCTCGCTTGGGCCGCTGGATCGGGCGAGGAGCCGGCGGTGGAGGAGTGGGCACTGTGGGAGGCGTCGCCGTGCGAGGCGCCAGTTCCTCGGCGCTCGCGGCAAGGCCTGCGGTGCGGGTCGAGATGACCGTGGAGCGATCGAAGGGAACGCTGCCCTTCCCGGTGGCCTCCGTTCCCCCGATCACGCTCAGGAGCGACATCGAGCCGACGCCCACGACGAGGACGGGGACGGTCCACCGCGGGAGCCGCCGCGGAGCCGGCTGGTCTCGCGCCTGCGCGAGCACGGTGCCGACGTTCGCCGCGGCCTCTCGGCGAAGGATCTCCTGCCAGCGCGAAGGCAGCGTGGAGTTCATGGCAACCGTCCTCCCTCCGCGCTGACCGCGGCCAGCACGGTGTCGATAGGCTCGCCCTTGGCCCGGATACCCCAGACGAGAAGCCCCTCGAGCTGCTCCTCGCGCGAGGCACGTACCAGCGACATCTCGAGCTCGAAGGTCTCCCCAGGCCCTTCCTCTCCGACGACCTGACGCATGCCCTTCACCTGCACCTTCCAGGGGTACGGGCCCTTGTCCACGTGGATCTCGAGCGCCGCCGGGTCGATCTGAGTCCGGCGCTTGAGCTTCTCGATGACGGTGATGACGCCCGGGGCTTCAGGCGCGCCGCGGACGGCTCTCTTGAAGCGCTCGCGCAGCTCCGGCGCCATCCGGTTCGCGCACCAGACCAGGTCGTTGAGGATCGAGTACGAGTCGCTTCGGGCATAGAAGACGGCGAACTGCGTGGCAAAGGCCCGGATCTCGCGCTCGTTCGGCTCCGAGTAGGCCGTGTTGTCGAGACGGACGACCTGTGGGATGCCGTCGCAGCTGATCCGGATCACCTCGCGGGGACGGCTCCACACACGGATCGTGGTGACGAGGCTGAGGGCCATGCCGGCCGACGCGAGCAGGAAGAGCCGGAACCAGAGGCGCGCTCGCGCTTCGTGGGAGGCCCAGATGGCGACGAAGCGGCTGTCCGAGGCGCTCAACCCACCACCTCCACGGTTGCCCGGCGGCCGGGCACTTCGAGCAGGTCGCGGCTGCGCCAGCAACGGCGGCAACACAGCAGGCCCGAGTCCAGGACGACGAGGTTGACGAAGCCGAACCGGTTCCTGCAGCCGAAGCAGCGGGCCGTGCGGCCGGCCCTGCCCGGCGAAACGTCGGCGGGGTTCTGCATGGCGACCTCCGCTCCGGGGGGGTGCAAGGCCGCGGCCAGGCCCTGCCGCAGCCCTCGGCCTGGAAGTGCTTGCCGACGTGCTACCCCACCCGGGGGGCCCTTCTCAGAAATGAGAAGCGGGCCGGCCCCTCTTCCCCAGTGAGAGATGGCGCGGTAACGGCGAGGCGGCTCCCGGGGGGTTGGACCTTCTCTGGCCCTGACAGGCGGCAGTATTCTTGCCATGAGCGGAGTCGGGCCGGTCCCACTCGGGACAGAGGCGTGCCCTGAAGCCTCGAAACCGTGGCGAGGACCCATGGCGTCCAACGCTCTCGTCCCCTGCCCCGACTGCGGGCAGCTCGTATCGCGCCTGGCCGAGGTCTGCCCCTCGTGCGCGCGGCCGCTGCGCACGCCGGCCCCCCGCGAGGGCCTGTTCCTTCGGACCATGAACCAGGCGGTGGCCGCCGCATTCTGGATCCCGATCTTCTTCGTGCTCGTCTTGCTCGGGACCGGCCTGCTGGCCTACTTCCTCGGCTACTTCAACCCGCCCCAGTAGCGTTGCAGCAACCAGCCCCAGCCGTCCAAGATGGTGCTGGCTTCCGGGGGAAACATGGACAAGGCAGAAATGCAGGAGGCGCTCGTCACGCTCTATCTCCGGCTCAACGGCTACTTCACCAGCGGCTTCATCGTCCATTCCCCGGTCCCAGGACGCAATCAGGGGGAGGTCGACACGCTCGCAGTCCGCTTCCCCGGCAATGCGGAGCCTGAGCGTGGCGTCGGCGTCGCTGCAGAGCTTCGTCCATCGACAACATTGATAGACGTCGTCCTCGGAGAAGTTAAGAGCCGAGGTCAGCAGCTCCGCTTCAACGAGAGCCTTAGGACATCTCCGGAAGCGATCTCGACAGTGCTGCGCTGGGTGGGCACGTTCACCGAGTCCCAGGTCTCAGAGGTCGGCCACGCGCTTCGTCAAGCGCTCGACGCGCGCGCGACGGGCATGGCCGATCCACCGAGTATTGACGGGCCTGGAGGCGTCCGTGTTCGATGTCTCCTGTTCTCTCCCGAGCGCGACTCCCGGCGCACCAATCAGCCGTGGTTCCTCCCAGGTCCGCTGCTGCTAGCCCACATCTGGAAGTGCCTGAGACCCGAAACGCCACGGTCGACGTGCTCTACGACCTACGACTTCGGATTGTGGGGACGAGACCTGGAGCCACTCGTTCGGTGCTTCAAGAAGGCGGAGCAACAGCCGAAGACGTTTGCCGAGTTGCTCAGGCACCTTGCGACAGGTTCGCGAAACTAGAAGTTCCGGAACGGCCTCGACGCGCCAGAGACGATCAGGTAGCTGGCGATCGGGATCGACAGGTACACGAAGAAGAAGGTGATGTTGAAGACCAGCAGCATCAGCTCACCTTGGAACCAGTTCGTCGCCATCTCCCAGCTCCCGACGGCGCCGTCGAACTCGCCCAGCCAGGCGCTCCACGGTATGGCGAGGGCGAGGCGCTCGGCGAAGGCGAAGAACATCGGCCAGAGGGCGACCGCAACGTAGGTCTTCAGCCAGCCGAGGAACACGCCGCGGGTCTGCGGCAGGATCACCATCGGCGCCACGAGCGGGGTCAGCATCCAGTAGAACGAGATGAGCCACGCGTAGCTGACTTGCATGACCATCTTCATGAGGTAGATCGCGATGGCGTTCAGGCCCACGAAGCCGGCCATAAACGGACTGGAGAACTGCCAGGTGATCGCCTCGACGATCCGGCGAGTCTCCTCGTCCAGGTTCGGGGCGAGGCGCTGCAGGGTCAGGATCAGCTCGGAGTGCTGGCCGACGGCCTTGTTGAAGTTCTCCATCAGGAAGCCCTGGCCCGGGTTGAACTGCTGGCCCAGGTAGACGCCGACGTTCCAGATCCACTGCTCGAGCCCGACGGGTGTCCCGGCCGCGGTGAGGATGAACGCGCAGACGAAGATCCCAAGGAACCAATCCTTCGTCACGGCCAGCCACGGCGTTCCTGTGTGGATGCGGTACCAGGAGACGAACGCGAGGATGAGGGCCTCGATGCCGGCGAGAACCTGACCGATGGTCTTGGCCTTCTGGACGGCCTCGGCCACCGGCGCGCTTCGAATGATCTGCATGACGTCGAAGCCCTTCATTCGCCCGAGGACATCGGCCGTGCAGCCCGTCGACAGCAGCGCGACGGCCACCACGACCGCGACCCGAACGCTTCGTCGCGTCGTCATCGGAGGACCTCTTCCGTCGGGTCGGGCGGCGTCCGGCGCCAGTCGCCGCCCGCCAGCGTCGTGAGGCCGAGGTAGGCGTAGAAGCTCGCGTCGGCCGCCTTCTTCTGGTCGAAGCGTTCCAGATCGCGCGCCATCTGGCGGACGAGGAGCTGCTGCGTGGCCATCTGGCTGTTGCCGACCGCGACTTCGTTCGCCCAGGCCAGGGCCGCGGCCTCGGCGCGGTTGGCTTCGCCTGGCGAGCTGCGGAGGATCGTGTGTTCGTCGAACAGGTCCTTGTGCGCGCGGACCCAGCTCGTGTTCGTCCGCTCGGCCCGTTCCGAGATCATGTTGGCCGTCATGGTCGCGACGTAGTCGTTCGTCTCCTGCAGCGGACCGTCCCAGAAGATGTCGTGCGAGCCCCAGACCGCCTGGAAGCCGGGGCGGCAGAACTGCGAGCGCCTCAGGAGCATGTCCTTGAGCGGAGCCGTCCGCGGGAGCATGGGCCAATCACAGCCGAGCCGCTCCAGCTCGCGCCGGATGTCGACGACGGTTGTGGCCGTCGTACGGATCGCGCCGAAGAGGCGCGTGGGGAATGCATAGGCGTTGATGCGCGTGTTCACCTGCTCCTGGATCCTGGCCATGACCTGCATCCGGAACTCCTCGATTGCCTTCAGCGCGGCGGCGATCTTCGCGAGCAGTCCGCTCTCCACCGGGTCGGGGATGATGGCCTGCACCGGGCTCGCGACGAGGAGGGCGATCAGCGCCACGGCAGCCACTCGGCGGACGAACGGCGTCACGGCCGGTCTCCGAGCAGCAGGAGCGCCGGGTCGGGAGCGGTGTCCCTGAGCGTGGTCAGGCCCGCGTAGACGAGGGTCGCCGTCTGGTGGTCCAGCAGGCGGCGCCGACGGCGATCATTGAGGACCTCTTGATCAAGCTCCAGCATCGCCGTCTGCGTGTCTCCCATCTCGACCATGAGGTTCCCGAGCTGGGCCGCCCCGAGCGCCGAGAGCCGCTGGGCGTAGCCGGGCGAGTACGGCTGGGTCGGGTCGAGCGGATTCCTTCCCTTGAGGGCCTCGGTGGCAAGCCAGTGCGCCTCGTCCGCGCGTTGCGCGCTCTTGTCGTTCCGCGTCTTGATGAGGTTGAGCCGCCGCACCGCGGAGAAATCGTAGTAGCCCTCGAGGTCCCAGTCCGTCGTCAGAGTCGGGGGCCCGAACACGATGTTCCAGTCGGAACGGCAGAACGAACCGCCGCCGTAGAGCGCGAGCCGGAGCCGGTCGACGCGAGGCGTGAACCGCCAGGAGCAGGAGAGCTTCTCGAGCTCCGTCCGGATCGAGTCGACGGGTTCGAAGAACGTCTGGATCTCCCGGAGGGCACCCTCCGGGTAGACGATGAAGAGCTTCTCCTTGACGCCGTCGATCAGGTCGTTGATGTCGCGGAGCGTCGAGTCGATGCGCTGCAGCCACAGAATGATCTGGGCGAGGTGAGCCCAGTTGCTGGGATCGGCCGAGGCAGCCGACGACCCGAACAGCAGCACGACGGCGACGATCGCGGCCAGCACGCGTTTCTTCATGGGGACCTCCGGTCTCTCAGTTCTGCAAGGCGTCAGCCAAGGCCCTCAAGGCGGAAGTGCTTGTGGGAGTGAACGGCGGTGGCTGCCTCAGCTCTCAGGCGCGACAGGATGGCCGTCGGTCTTCTCAATCGTGAGAGACGCCAGAAGTGGGACCCTTCGGCGTACCCATGCTGCGGCCGGGCGCAGCACGACAAGGCCGAGACCGATGAGCCAGAACAGGAGGACCACGCTCATCCTGGCCCGGCCGAGCAAGACGACGGCGATGCCAAACACCGCGAGCCCGCTGATGGCCACACCGGCGCGCACCTGGAGCCACGCGCCAAGGGCCAGCAGGACGGCAGCCACCAGCGCCGCGGCGGGCCCTCCGGCATAGCGTGCCAACGCCACCGTGGCCAGGGAAGCCAGAACCCTGACGAGCAAGATCCAGTTCCGTCCCCCGGACCAGATGGATCCGCCGGCTACGAGCACCATGACTCCAATCAGCGCGAGCACCGTCGGGGGATCCAGCGACGCTGCGATCACGGCACCACCAAGGAGCGCGCCCCCGGCCCGCGCGGAGGCGACGGCGAGCCGGAGCGATGCCGCCGCGCTAACCCTCGGCCGCAAGGAGCCGCACCTGATCCAGAAGGGACAGGTCGGGCCGTTCCTCGGCCAGGCGCGCGTACCGCTCGCGGTCCTTCAGGCTCGTGGTGAAGATCCACTTGCTGAAGGGATCCGCCGGGACGCGGACGACGTTGCAGCGGTCGCCCTGGATCAAGAGGAACTCGTGGTAGCGCTGAGTACGCGAAAGGCGACGGACCTGCTCGACCTGGCGGTCGGTGAGCCGCAGATGCGACCGGAGGCCCTCGACGGACTCGCCGCCGGGTTGGCCGACGAGCTTCGTGCTGCTGTTGCCCACGATGGCGGCGCCGTAGGGGGACCGGACAAAGTCCTCGATCACCTGGGAGAGCCCAATGACGCTCATGCCCTCCTTGCGCCCCATGCGTACCGAAGCCGACAGGAACGGCCCCGCCATCGAGGCGACGCCGCCCCCGTTGCTTCCCTCCAGAAGGGCCCAGCTCTCGTCGATGACGAGGAAGGTGCGGTGATGCCGCCGGCTCATTCGGGCCGCGAACCGCCGGATCTCATAGACGCAGAGTCGCAGCGCCAGAGCCGCGAAGTCGCGGTGCTCCGTCAGGTGCAGGAAGTCGTAGCAGAACGCGTGGATGCCCTCAGCCGGGTTCGCGTCGGCCCGAGCCTCGAAGAGCTTGGCGAACTTGCCCTCGGTGAACGGGAACAGGGCCGTGATGAAGGCCTTGCCCTCGGGGATCGTTTCGAGAGCCCGGGCGAAGCCTCTGAAATCCCGGTCGAGGTCGTCCCGGTACACCTTGTAGAGGGCCGCCTCGATCGCCGCCTTCTTGCGCTCGAACCGCTCCGGTTCCGCCTCGGAGACGTGGAGCAGGTCGAGGAGGAGCCACTCGAGCCGGCTCACGTGCTCGTCGAGGTCCTCCTCGTCCTTCTGCCAGAGGAAGGGCTGGACGCCGGGCGGTTCCTCGAAGCTGTAGGCGACGTAGCGCCCGTCGGGCCGCAGCTCGATGTACCTCCGATAGGACGCGCCGTTGTCGAGGATGAAGGTAAAGGGCGCCTTGTCGCCGCGTGCCGCGCACGCCACCTCGTAGGCCGAGAGAAGGTACGACACCGCGAATGACTTCCCCGCGCCGGAGGTGCCCGTGACGAGGATGTTGGCGTTCGGCTGCGAGCCCGTGTCGAAGGGGTCGTAGAGGACGAGACCGTTGTGGGGAGTGAGAAAGGGAACCTTTCCCTCGCCCGACTGAAATCCCCAGACCGGCAGCATGTCGACCATGACCGGCGTGAGCGTCTTGCGGCGTCGCTCGACGAGGGCCGGAGCGCCCGGGAGGAGCGCCAGGTAGGCTTCCTTCAAGAGGTAGGTCTCGCGGTAGCCGCGCAGGCCGTGGGCGCGCGACAGCACGCCGAGGGTCTCCTGCAGCCCCTCCTCCAGGCCTCCCGCGTTGCCCTCGTAGAGCACGAGCTGCAGGGTCGTGCCGAAGATCCGCTGCGTGCTGGAGATGATCCTCTCCATCGCGGCGTCGCTCTGCTTCTCGACCGCGTTCGCCTGAGGGTCGGTGCGATCGGACTTCACGATGAAGTTCTCGAGCTTGAGGCCTGCCGCGAGGGTGGCCTTCGCCCGCAAGGCAGCGAGCTCCGCGCCGGCTCGTGGGATGTCGACCCGGTAGTACAGCAGGTAGCGCTCGCGGTTCAGGGCCAGGAGCGGCACGAGGATGCCCGGCTCCGTTCGATCGGGCAGCTCCTTGAGAGAGATCACGCCAACGAAGCGGTCCCCAAGCCGCAGGTGGTCGCGTCGTACCAAGAGGTCGTCGTTCAGGAGGCTCCAGACCGGCGATGAGTCGGCGGCGTACGGGAACTCCTCGACGATCGACCGCGGCAGCCCATCGCGCTCGGTCCGGGCTCGCTCGGATAGGGAATCGACGTCCACGGTGCCCGAGGCCGTCGGGTTGAGGAGCTCGTACGTCAACCGAACGATCTCGGCGGTCCGGCACCGCTCGAAGCCAAGGCCCATCTGCGACAGCCCTACCTCGACTCGGCGCGCGAAGCGGCCAGCCTCGTCGACGAGCCCTCCGTACGTCGTCTCCCAACGGCCCTTCGAGGGAGGGTTGGACTCCTGGCCGGTCCAGCCCTTGAGCCGGCTCACCGCCTCCTGCAGCGCGCTGTCGAAGGCAGAAGCGGTCGTGACGATCGGCCGGAAGGTCGCGCACAGGTAGTGCCGACGGTCCTGGACCAGGTTGGCCGCGTTCCCGCTCTCCTCGATCCGTCTCAGCTCGTGGAGCCGTGCCTTCCGAAACTCCTCGAGCAGCCGCTCCTTCGGGCCGTCGCCGGAGATCGGCGGCAGGGTCTCCTCGAGCCGGCGCACGCCGCGGCGTTGATCGACGAAGACGTAGAACTGGTAGAGCGTGCCCTCGGGCAGGCCGGCCCAGCAGTTCTCGGCCAGCAGCGCCGCCGAGTCGAAGTCCGAGCCGTCGAGTCCGGGCTCGTGGAAGGCGTCGATCCGGTAGACGACCGACAGGTGGCCGGATCGGCTCCAGACGACGCCGTCGTGGATGTCGACGACGTTGACCTCGGGTGCGAGGGACCGCTCGGTCACGGCCGCCATGGGCCACCTTCCACGTGCTCCTCGAGCGCGTTGCCCTCGTACCGGTCTCCGAGGGCTCCGCTGTAGAGGACCCGCCAACGGCGAGAGGCGTAGTACCGGATCGCCGCGGGCACGAGGTGCTCGTCGTCCTGCCTTTCGGCGTGAGCCAGCACCGCCGCGAGCACGAGCGCCGATCCGATCTGGGCGAGGAAGCTCCAGCCGCCGAAGAGCAGCGTGAAGAGTCCGAAGAGCAGCTCGAGCAGGACGGTGCTCGCGTAGAACAGGAGGACGAGCCCGCATGACTTGACGGTCAACAGCGAGAAGACCTTCAGCGGGTCGTCGAGGTTACGGAAGCACTCGCTCTGGCGGCGCGTCATGGCGGCCGGGTCAGTTGAGCAGGCCAGCGACGCGGTCGTAGATCGCCAGGCCGGCGCCCGCGAGGACCAGGAAGATGGCGCCGAAGAGGAAGTTCCGCGTGTGATGGCCGGACTCGCGGGAGCCCATCATGATCGCGCCACCCGCGATCAGCGCGCCGATGAGCATGAGCGCCGCCGCCCACGTGCGCGCGCTGGAGTTCAGTGTGTTGGTCAGCCCGGCGAAGGGATCCTGAGCGAACGCCGGGGCAGCCGCGATAAGCAGGATTCCCAACAGCAGGCCGAGGGCGAGAGCGGGAGTGGGCCGGTTGGTCATACGGGGCCTTCCTTTCGGACAGGAGCACTATGCAAGCTGCGTCCCGGGCTCCGTGCGCCCCCGTGGCCGCCCAAGTTCCTGCACCTGAAGGACGAAGCTCGCTGCGGCCTTTCTCAGTCCTGAGAAGGAGACGATTGACCCTTCAGATCTGAGGGGAAGAGCGGCATCCTGCACCGACCGTCATGGTCGCCGGGAATGCCGAAGGACCGGAGGCCGGCCGTAAGTTCCCGAGCCGTTTCGGGATGTCCCGAGGCGTTCCGGGACGGTCGTTTGTGATCGAGATTACGCCCCGACTGGAACGTTCTGTGCTATCGGTGGAGTTCTCCGCCGCTTCATGCGTGTGGATCAGCCTATGGCGCGAAGGGAGCGGGTGTCCCCGCCGTGCGTCGGGCCTGTGGACGCTGACCCGTCTGGCCAGGTGTCGCTCGCGTTCGGGACGAACCAGCGTGGGCGCGACGAGACCGCGTTGCTCCATGCGCTGAGAAAGGCCCTCGCGGTCCTGGTGCGCAGCGGCGCCCAGGAGTCGGCGCTCCGTGAGACCTTCGTCCACGCCATGACCGGTCTGGGCGCCGAGAAGGCCGTTCTGATCCAGGTACGGCAACAGCACCCCCTGGAAGTGGAGATCCTCTACGCCACGGGTCTCAATCCGGAGGACGAGGCGGCGTTCGTGGACCTGCGATCGTCGCCGGGCGTGAGCCCGACCCTGATTCGGCGCGCGATCGAGGACGGCGAGGCGCGGCTGATCGAGAACTCCAACGTCCTTGGCCTCGACGCTACGCCCTCTCTGCGCGGACGGCCGTACAGCGTCTTGTGCGCCCCTGTAATCGACTCGCTCACGGGCGCCGTGGACGCGGTCCTCTACTTCCAGAACGAGGCGCGCCGGCCATTCGAGCCCGAGGACTTGGAGTGGCTGACGGCCTACTCGGCAGCCCTCGGCCAAGCCTTGACCCTTCATGATTCAGGGCAACGGCGTGTCCGGGAGCTGGAGGCCGAGTGGCGGCATGTGCAGGACGCGGACGGGCCCGAGATCGTCGGTGAGAGCGAGGCCACGCGCGAGCTGGGCGAGACGCTGAACAGACTCCTGCCGAGCACGACCCGCACCGATGCACCGCCGGTCCTGGTCACGGGCGAGTCGGGGACCGGGAAAGAGCTCGTCGCCCGCTACCTCCACCATTACTCTCAGAGACGAAGCCGTGGACCCTTCCGCGAGTTCAACTGCGCCGGGATGCGGGGCGACCTGGCCGAGTCGAAGCTGTTCGGGCACGTCAAGGGGGCTTTCACCGGCGCGATCACGGACGCACCAGGCCTCTTCCGCGCCGCCAACAACGGAGTGCTGTTCCTGGACGAGGTCGGCGAACTGCCCGCGGACGGCCAGGCCCTGCTCCTGCGTGTGCTGGAGACACGCACCGTCCAGCCAGTCGGCGAGACCAAGGTCTTCCCGGTGGACGTGCAGATCATCCTGGCTACGAACCGGACGCTCGAGGAGGAAGTCGCGGCGAAGCGGTTCCGTGAGGATCTCTACTACCGAGTTCACGGCCTCCAGGTGGAGCTGCTCCCCTTGCGCGACCCGCGGCGGATCGCGGATATACGGCCGCTGCTGAGCTACTATCTCGCCAAGCACGAGCGGGCGTTGAAGAAGAAGACCATGGGCCTGACGCGGGGCGCGCTCCGCGCCCTCCTGCAGTTCTCGTGGCCCGGCAACGTGCGCCAGCTCGCCAACGTGTGCTCCTGCCTCGTGACGCACGCCGCGCCGGGGGCGTGGATCGACGTCGACGACATCCGTCGCCTCTGCCCCGACGTGCTCTCTGGGCCGAGGAATCCGAACCCGGAGGCGTACCTCGAGAGCGAGGACGCGACGTACAGCGAGGCGATCCGGGCGTTTCGAAAGAGGCTGATCCTCGACCGGTTGGGCCGTCACGGCGGCAGCGCGGTCGAGGCTGCGGCGAGCCTGAAGATCTCGGGACCGACGTTCTACAGGTACTGGTCGGACGCGAAGCGGTTCCCCTAGACGGGGTCGCAGGTCGTGGAAGCCAAGCGGGTGCTGGAACTGGAGCCAGGGGTGTCCGGCGGGGACGCTCTCGCCGCTCTGTGCTTCGCGGACCCGGTCTTCCGCGAGCGGTACGAAGGCTGGGAGATCCTCGGACGAGGCTCCTGGGCAACGGTCGTGCGGACCTGTTCACGAGATCTAGGCCACGACATCGCCGTCAAGGTCTTCGTCAACCTCGAGCCTGCTTTGCTCCTGCGGGTGCGTGAGGAGGTGCGCGCCGTCCAGGTGCTGGCCACGCCGTACCTCGTCCACACGTACAGCCTCTTCGACCGTGGCTCGATTGCTTGGTTCGAGATGGAGCTCGTCGAAGGCCCGAACTTGCAGCAGGAGCTCGACCGGCTGGCCGCCGCGGGTGAACGCCTACCGCTGGTCCGCGCCTACGAGATCGCCCTGGCGGTGAGCCGTTGCGTCTGGCACGCCCACCGGTATGGCGTCCTCCATCGCGACGTGAAACCGGCAAACGTCCTTCTGCCCCGCTCCGGAAGGCCCGCCGCGAAGGTCAGCGACTTCGGGATGGCTCGCCTGGCCGACGTGACGTCAGGTACACCGCCCGGTTCGATCATGGGAACGCCGCGCTTCGCTTCGCCCGAAGCGCTTGCCGGCGAGACGGCCGGACCACCCCAGACGTATACGGCCTTGCGGCGACTCTCTACGTGCTTCTGACCGGCGGGCGCGCGCCGTACCCCGTGGCTGGAGGTTCATCCCTCGCACAGCTCCGGAGGCTTCAGGCCACGACCTCGCCAGCCCCGTTCCGCTCGGACGCGCCGGACGTCGACGCGGTGGTCGAGAGCGTTCTGCTGCAGGGGCTGGCCGGAGACCCGCAGACTCGACCGAGCCCAGGCAGGATCGTGCGCACGCTCGAGCGGGCGCAGGCCCGACTCCTGGCGACCGCGGGCGGGTACTCGCGGGCGGAGGTGTCGGTGAGTCGGTGGCGGGTTGTACTCGCCGGGCTGGGCCTGGCGGCGCTGGGCCTCTGGACGCGCGCCAGGAGGGGCCGCTCTGGCGACTCGGGGCCTACGGACGCGGCCGGGGGGGAATGATGCTCATTCATCGGCGCACGGCTGTCGCGGGCCTGCTGCTCGCCCTGGGCTGTCGTGCCTTCGAACGCGGGCCAAGCGGGGAGGAGGTGGTCGCGGCAGTCAGGAGGTCGCCGCCTCTGCCGCCAACGCTTGGTCCCACCCACCTGGCTGAGGTCGAGGCGGTCGAGGTCCAGGAGCGCGGACCCTACAACCGGGAGAGCGCCTACTGGCCAATTCGTGTGCGCGTGAAGGGCGCGGTGAAGATCACGCTCACGAACCCTTTCCAGTTGGGCCTTCTCGATGATCGCTCCCGGGAGAAGACCGAACCCGTGGAGTTTGTGGAGGTCGCTCGGTTCACGAAGGCGGACATCGGAGGGTGGCAGGTGTCGTACAGCTACGATGCCGGCGGCCCTCGATGGCGGCTTGTGGAGCGCGACCCAGCGCGGCGAGATCAGTAGGCCCTCGTGCTCGCGGCCGCCTGGAACAACGGCCGGGGTGGAGCTCTGCCTCTTCCCATTCGCATCCATCTGGAAGACGATGCCGCGTGCCCAGCTTCGTGCAGTTCATTCACCCAGGCGCCGAGCACGGCCAGGACTGCGATGGCCGGAAGATGTGGAACGTCGGTGATCATCGCAGGAAGTTCATGCGCGTCCCCGGACAGTACGTCGAGCGACCCGGTTCACGAGTCACGGCAGAGGACGTTGTCTTCTGGGGCGAGTGGGAGCCTGAGTCGCAGGTCACGCGCATCGCGACTCCAGTCCTGGGCGGTCCTCGCTGGCTGCACCGGCCCTACTACGTCCGGCCGGACACCTGCCGCCAGGGCGAGGATTTGCTTCAGAACACGGATCCCTTCGTGTTCGGCGACCGCTTCCTCTACACGCTGTGCCGACAATGGCGAGGCAGCAGCGGGCGACCCACTGCCCTCCGCGACCTGTCGTCGGGGTCCGTGATCCTCTTCGGCTCGCTGAAGACGGGCGCCTTCGTTCTGGACACTGTCCTCGTCGTTGACGCGGGCCTGCTCCACGATTCCGACACCTGGCCATCCGTGCTGGAGTCATGCGTGCCTGACGCCTACAAGGCAGTAACGATGCGGCCGACCTACGAGTGGGGTGCCGAGAAGAACGTGCGGCTACGACTCTACAGGGGCGCCACGCGCGAACAGCCGATCCACGGGATGTTCAGCTTCGTGCCCTGCCTCCCCGCGGTGGCGTGCCACTCGGGCTTCAGTCGCCCATCGGTTCGCCTTGACCCCTTCGTCAACCCAGGGTTGATGATGAGGTTCAAGGCGCACCACAATATGCCGTCCGATCACGTGAAGGACTTGTGGCGTCAGGTGGTGGCGCAAGTGACGGAGCGCGGGCTTGCCCTCGGTACCAGATTCGAGCTTCCCTCTCGACGCGACGCATGACGGGCAAGGGACCCTCACGGTCCCACGCTACGTCGAAGACCGGATTCGCCGACCGGCCCCGGAAGGATGCTTCGTCGTGCCGGCTTCCACTCCCGTAGTCGCCTTCGGCAACCCGGGCGTAGCCCGCGTCGCAACCCTTGGTCTCAACCCCAGCAGGATCGAATTCGAGATCAAGGGCGTCGAACTGGACGGGCCAGTGCGCCGCTTCGAGACTCTCCGATCGCTGGGACTCAAGTCGCTTCTTGAAGCGCCGCCAGATGCGATCGAACGAGTCTGGTGGCGCTGCACACACTACTTCCACGGCAATCCCTATTCATGGTTCCAACGGCTTGAGGAAATGCTGAAGGCGGTGGGAGCTTCGTACTTCGCGAACACGGCCTGCCATCTCGACCTGACCCAATGGGCGACCGATCCGACCTGGACAGGGCTGGGGCGGCGTATCCAGGAGCGGCTGGTGGCCGACGATGTGGAGTTTCTGAGGGCGCAGCTTCGCACCGAATCGATCTCCCTTGTCCTGCTAAACGGCCGTGCGGTACTTCGGGCAGTTGAACGCACCCTCGGGTGTGCGCTCCGACCCTTGGGCCCACCGGTAACCGATGCCCGGACGACGACCAAGCTCTACGAGGGGAATCTCGAAGGCGTGAGGGTGCTAGGTTGGAGCACCAACCTGCAGTCGTCGTTCGGGGTAACCAAGCTCCTCCGAACCAAGCTTGCGGAGCGGCTGGCGACGCTGTCGCGCGCCTCCGCTTCACCGGGCGATTCGATGGGCATCGAGGCGCGTCCGTGAAGGGGTACCTCGTCCGCGTCGGTATCGACCAGGCCTTCGGCAAGTGGAACGCGCCCATCGATGCTGAGACGGGGGACTTCGTCTACGTTCCGATTCCCGAGAAGGCTGGAACCGCCTTCCAACCCGGGATGGCGATCGGTTACGAGCCCTTCCGCGCCGCCGTAACGGCCTTCTCGGTCCGGCATCCCGGCGCGACCCGGTGTCTGCACGCCACCCGAACAGCTGAACGGCCTCAACCCGCACCTTGATCCCGACTTCGAGCGGCTCACGTACGGCGACAATGGCCTGCGTCGAGGCAGGGGACTCTGCGATCTCGCCGCTGGGGACGTCGTCGTCTTCTTCGCGGGCTTGCGTCCTATTCAGCGATCCGGCCAGAAGCTCATATACGGAATCATCGGCTTCTACCGAGTCTCCGAGGCCGTTCGGCTGCGAGACATACCCTCGTCACGTTGGGCTGAGAACGCCCACACGCGGAAGATCAAGCACGGACCTGACGACATCATCATCCGGGCCCAGAGCGGCGTCTCGGGCCGTCTGAGCCGCGCGATCCCCATCGGCGAGTATCGGGATGGAGCGTACCGCGTGTGCCGGGACCTACTCGCAGCCTGGGGCGATCTCACATGTCGCGACGGTTTCATCCAGCGCAGCGCCGTACCACCTGCCTTTCGCGATCCGCCCCGGTTCCTGGAGTGGTTCGAGGCGCAGTCGCCGGAACTCGTCGCGGCGAACAACCCGGGCCGCCGAGCTGTCCGGTCAGCTCGGCCGGCGTTGTCTTCCGCATCGGCGACCCCCGATCGCGCGGATGTCCAAGGCGAGAGGGCAGCGCCGATTATCCTGGTTCACCTCCGCCAGCCCAATCGCGGCAATGACCGGGAGGCTCGGACCGACCCGCTCTATGAGTTCGGCAGCTTTGGGCTGACTGGTTGCCACCGCACGAACCTGCTGAATGACGTCAGTGCAACGGGTGCGCGGCTCGGATTCATCCAACCCGGGCGGGACGCGATGCGCTTGGTGTACCTCAGCCCACCCGTGCGTGTCGTCGATCACGGGCGACGACGCGAGGCGACGTGGTCACCTGCAGAGATGCCTTTGTGCTTCGCGGAAGGTGTCCTCCTGATAGACAACGAGGGCAACACCGACGTCCCGGAGTTGAAGGCAATGCTCGCGCACGGGCAGCGACACAGTTGGGTCGCACGATTCTCCAGCGCCTTCCGGAGCCGGACCAAGCCTTTGCCACAAAGGGCTGCCGCGCAGATCGTGGAGGCGTGGCGCCGCCGGTGCGATGCGGGTGGTCGAGGAGCGCGAGCGGCGAAGTACTGGGAGGCCCTGCCCTACATGCCGCCGCGGCCTGACACGGACCGGGCGGCGACGCGAGCACGCCTGTTGGTCGAAGCCCGCGGCCTCGCGGAGCCCGCCGGCCTGCCCTCCCGCCGACCCACCGGCAGACGATCAGCTGTCCGCTGCTCGCCGCGGCGACGACCAGGAAGCCGGTAGGGCTCGGCCGTTCACGCGCCGCCGGCCACGAAGAAGATCATGTCGATCACCTTGGCCCTCGTGTATCTGCGCGGGCTGGGTGCGCCGGAATCGAATTCGAGCGTGTGGACTCTGTTGCGGTCGATGACCTCGGCATTCGCGGTGTAGAACTCCCCGACTTTCCGCAGGGCCCTGCTTCCGAAGGTCGATACGCCAAACCCCCTCTTGAAGTAGGTATCGAATGCCGGTACGCAGCCGAACGTGCCCAGCATCACCTTGGTGACGAGAATGTCCGATGCGCCGTCGGGCAGTGCGTCACGGATCTGGCGAGCCGTCTCGAAGATGGCTGGGCAGCTTCCGTCAGCGTAGAGGTGAGCGTCGGTCTCCCATACCGCGGGCGGGGCGTTCGCGATCACCTCGACCAAGGGGATGAAGTTCCTGACGCTCCTCTGAAGCAGCTCCGACGACCCGCGCAGCATTCCCCAGCTCGCGAGGTAGAAGCCGAGGTGCAAGCACGAGAGCTGTAGCGCGTCGCCACGAAGGAGCTCCAGCAGCTTCTCTGCTTCGCGGTGCGACTGGAAGTAGTTGAAGCAGTAATCGAAGGAGGTGTATCTCGCCCTGGGTTCGCGCTTCCCGAGGTAGGCCTTAAGGTTGGCTTCGATGTTTAGCATGCGCTGGGACACCCTACCGTGCCTCGGGCGGCGAAGCAGCAGATCAGGCCGAGACGCTGAGAGACTCCAGGCGCTCGAGGGTATCCGGGTACTTGCGCACGAGCCAGATCAAGGCGGCCGCCTGCTCGTTGGGTTTGCTGCGGCCCTGCTCCCAGCGTTCGAGGGTTCGTGGGTTCACGCCGAGCTTGAAGGCAAACACCTGGCGAGACATGTGGAGCGACTCGCGCGTCTCGCGGACGACCCGGGGTTCGAGTTCCGGCAGCGAGATCGGCTCGACGTGGAGCGTCCGCAGCGTCAGCCGGCCTTCGCGGTGCTCCCGCATCGCGTCGACACCGGCCATGAGTTCGCGGAAGAGACTGCGCTTGGCCACCGGCTTCTTCGTCTTCGGCATCGCTTCACTTCCTCCGCGGAACCGGGCGCTTGGCCCGCTGCCGCTTCTCCCCGTCCACGGCTGCCTTCAAGAGACGCTTCTCGTTCGCCGTCAGGTCCGCCGCCTCGTTCTTCCCGTAGAGCGTGACAAACCAGATCAGGCTGTCCTGCAGGAAGAGGTAGTAGATGATCCGCAGACCGCCACGTCTCCCTTGCCCACGCCTCGGGTCGCCCCACCGCACCTTGCGGAAGCCGCCCGTGCCTGGGATGACGTCTCCTGCCTCCGGATCGTTGGCGAGGTAGTGCTGAAGTTCGGCGTACTCGTCATCGCTCAGGTACTCGGGCAGGAGCTGCGTGAAGAGCGGCGCCTCGATGAACTCCACGCTCAAGCCATCATACGCAACTTGCGTATGATCGTCAAGGACATGGGCATGGGAGCCCCTCCTGCGGATCAGGCCGGGATGCGCTCGCGCTCACGAGCGGCAGCCGCGACGCGCCGGCGGACGGCGACCTTGTGCGCTTCCGAGTGGGGCCCGAGCTTCATGTTCTGCTTCATGGCCTCCTCGAACTGCTTCTTGCCGTCCACAGCCTTCCGGACGTGCGCCTTGAGCTTCCCCTTGAGAATCTTCCTGTCGAGATGCTGGTGCCAGAGCTGGAGAGCCGCCCGCTTTTGCTCGAAGTAGGCCCAGACCAGCGCGTCGTTGTAGGTACCCGTCACGTCGGTGCTGCGCGGGAGCCGGTGGTTCTGGAGCGCGTCGATGACGTGGGGCTCGACGCCCAGTTCGCCGAGGATCGTCGCCACCGTGTGCCGGAGGTCGTGCGGGGACACTTGTGTGCCGATCCGCCGGCTGACCCGCGACCCGGGAACCCCGGTGCGCTGGAAACGCGGCTTGCCCTTCTTCCCGGGCATGACCCAGGACGAGTCGCCGGAGTGCTTCAGGGCGAGGCGCAGCAGCTCCTTCGAGTAGTCGGTGAGCGGCTGGAACAGCGGCTGGTGGTTCTTTGACTTCTCCGCCGGAACAACCAGGTAGGCGCCGCGCTGGCTCTTCCAGACGATCTCGCCTTTCTCGAGGAGGCAGGTCTCGGTCTTTCGGGTCAGGTTGAGGAGCATCAGGAGCCACCACACGGCGGTCATCCGGGGCTCCTCGTCGATCGCCTCGACGAACTTCTTCATGAGCTCCGGCGAGAGGTGACGCTTCCTCGGTCGCTCGCCGTCGTACGGCCGGCCGAAGCCGGCCAGCGGGAACGGTGGGATGCGATCGCGAACGAGCCGCTTGCGGCCCCAGTTCCAGATCAGCCGCAGGATCTTGAAGGACTGGTTCGCCGTGACCGGCGCACCTCTGTCGATGATGCCCTGGGCCCAATCCGCGAGGTCGGCGGGCGCGATGGTCGCGAGCTGCCGGTCGCCGAGGGCTGGCAGAATCTCGATCCTGACGATCCGGCTGAACTGGTGCCGCGTGGCCTCTCGAGCCGCAGTGAAGCGGTCGCTCGCAAGATAGCGCTCGCAGAGGCCCTTCACGGTCGAGACGTCCTCGGCCGGACGAGGCGGCTCGTTAATGATCTCCGGGTGCCGGCGCTCACCCTTGACCGTCCCGCGCGCGACGTGAGCCTTGGCACGCGCGTCGGCGAGCGTGACGGACGGGTATTCGCCCAGGCTGAGCCGCTTCTTGCGGCCGCCGAGGCGATAGAAGAACGTGAACGTCTTCGTGCCGGCGGGTGTGACGCGGACTCCGAAGCACTTGAGCTCGTCGTCGTAGACATCGTACCGCGAGCCTCGTGGCTTCAGCGCCTTGATCGTCGCATCCGTGAGCTTCACCTACGACCTCGTCGAGCGTCGAGCGTTGGGGTACCACTGGGGTACCACCGAGCCCGAAATCCACCGAACGACCCGGAACGGTCCGGAACCAGAGATCACGCGATAAGATTAGCATGGAGTGCAAGTTATGAACGCCCCGGAACGTCGGAGAACGCATGTGAACAGGACGTTAGCTGGCGTTGCGCGTACCTCCGGAGCCGAAGGTTATAGGTTCGAGCCCTATCGGGCGTACCACTCGCCGAATCTGGCACTTAGCAGCGACCCACAGACTCTCGAGAGGGCCGGTGAATGCTCCTTGGGACGAACCTGGGACGGCCCCGCCTCTCGCGTTGCTTGTAGGCAGAGAACCATGGAAGAGCCGGAAGCGACTTTCAGGCCTGGTGACACCGTTCGACTCAAGTCGGGCGGGCCGGTCATGACGGTCTCATTCGAGGAGCACGGCTCCGTCGCGTGCCAGTGGTTCAGCGGCCCCAAGCTGGAGCAATCCCGCTTCCCTGCTACATCGCTCGAGCTAGCTGAACCCACGGGCGCAACGGTCCAGTCCATCCCGCTCCGCCGAGGGTGAGTCGGTGGCTCAAGAGCCAGACGCCGTCCTTCCTCCTTCCGATGGACCCGGCCAGGCGGAGGACGCCGTCGTTCGAGCCCTCCAGCGGGCTTCCGCAGGCGGCCGCCGCCGCCAGACAGATCGGTTCGTGCTGGCGGCACTCTCAAGCATCCCTTGGGTTGGAGGAGTCCTGTCGGCTGCCGCGGCACTCGACGCCGAGAGGGAGCAGACGAGGGTAAACGACCTTCACCGCGAGTGGCTCGAGGAGCACAAGCGAAAGCTCGCTGAACTAGCCAGAGACCTTGCGGACGTAGTCGCGCGAGTCGAGGAAATCGGCGAAGGTGCCGCCGAACGACTGCAGTCAGAAGCCTACCTCGGCGTCGTCACGAAGGCTTTTCGAGTCTGGGACGCCGCCGACACGCGTGAGAAGCGAAAGTACCTCCGCCGACTCCTCTCGAATGCTGCCGGGACGAAGCTCTGCAGCGACGACGTCGTGCGTCTCTTCGTGGAGTGGATCGACCACTATCATGAGATTCATTTCGCCGTGATCCGGCTCGTATACAGGAATCCCGGAATCACTCGAGCCGGGATCTGGCGCGAATTCCACGGAGGGCGAGTGAGAGAGGACTCCGCGGAGGCCGATCTCTTCCGCCTCGTGGTACGCGACCTCTCGACCGGCGACGTCATCCGGCAGCACCGCGACAAGGACTGGAACGGAGCGTTCCTGAAGAAACCCCGGCAGTACACCCCGAAGGGACAGGGAGCGTCGACTCTCAAGTCCGCCTTCGACGACATCGAGCCATACGAGCTGACGGAGCTCGGAAGACAATTCGTTCACTACGTGATGAACGACCTCGTGCCGCGGGTCGGCGCCCAAGAGGCGGACCGAGGCGCGCATGGCACCGCGGGAGAATCCGATGCGGGCGCGTGAACTCGACCTGTGTGAGTGAGCGATGCCAGCTAGCCCACCCAATAGTCCTCTGCAGCGAGAATTGCTGGGTCGCGCCTACGTCGAGTACTTCGAGGCGGCCAACGACTACTTCCGGCCCTTCGACCTGCTGGAGCGGAGCGGCTGGGCCCGGACCGAGCTTGAGCAGGCTCTCGAGGCACTCCGCGATCTCCTCCAGGTCGTCGACTCAGCACCGAGCTATCGCTTGACCCCTCACGCAATCCAGTTGATCGAGTCCCTGCAAATCTCTCCGGCGGATCTGACGGCCCGGAACCACCGGGTAAGAAATGCCCTGCTGCGCCACTACGGCGCACTCGCTGAGTCCCAGGGCCCTCTTGCGACTGAGCACATCAGCGTCGCACTTCGCGCTGCAGAGCGGGCAACGAACGCGCCGGCACCGGTGCTTGAGTCGAACCACGAGGCCCTCTTTCGAAGTGGCTACCTCGCACACCCGAGCAGCCTGGGGTACTTCGCGCTCTCACGCGGCGGAATGGCCGCCTTCCGGATCTAGCTGAGAAGACGGCCCTCCATGACGAGTTCCAGGCGTGCTCGAGTCTCGAGCCACATGTCCGCGGCCGGACCTTCCAGGGTCTCCTCGGGAAGTTGCTGCGGAGCCAAGGGTGGACCGTCGAGGAAGGCGTGCGCACGGTTGGCGAGGAGATTGACCTCGTCCTCTCGGATAGCGAGTCATTTCTCCTCGGCGAATGCCGCTGGTACGCAGAGCGCATCGAGCCGAAGCACATCCGTGATTTCCTGGGGAAGTTGAGCAAACGCCCTGGCGTCTTCGGCGTCTTCGTTTCGATGTCAGGATTCACTGACGCGGCTCAGATCGAAATTGAAAACGCAATCGCCGCTACGCCGACGGTCCTCTTGGGCCCAGACGATGTCGCGAGCCTGTTCAGGCAGTCCCAGGCGTTTGTCACACTCTTCGCCGAGCGGAGACGGGCGCTCGTCGTTCGTCGCCGAGCGGAGTGGGCTTGACTCCTGCCGATGGACGCCCTACTCGCCGACCCGAGGAGAGAGACCCCGGGAGCTCGCCGGCCGGCGCGACGTTGTCACCCCCTTTCGGGGCGAGAAGGCGCGGCGCCATGTACCACGCGACCTCGCGCGAAGATATCCTGCCCAGGCGCGCGCCTCGGGCGCGAGTAGCCCCCGCAGGAGGGTGTTGCTGAGCCGCCGCGGCCCGTAGACTCCCCGGCCCGCACGATCTACGCCACCGCCGACCAGAACTCCGCCGCCTCGGCTCGCGTCCGAACCCCCGCGACTCCGCCGCACGCCGCGCTGCTGGTCATGGCCTCTCTCCTCTCGGGCCGGCTCTTTGCCGGCGCGCCAACGAGCGACAGCACAGTCAGTCCCCTGGCGCTAGGCAAAGAAATAGCAACAAAACTCCAACCTTCTTGCGCCACTGCCCTGGGCGGAGAATCTCGCCGTCGAGCGAGAGGCATGTCTCTCGCTCGGACGGTGATTGGCGCCCTCGCAGGGAGGCGTCAGGAATCAGGAGAACGGCCAATGAGCCTATCGCCGTCGTCGTTCGCGCGACGCGTGGTGGCCCCCGCCGCGGTGATGCTGCTCGGCGCTACCTCAGTCGCGAGCGCTCATCCGAAAGGCGCGCCCATCGTCTGGCAGTCGAACGTCGAAGCAACTCTTCAGCCCGGCGACTCCCAACTCGTGACGGTGACGCTGACTGCTCGGCAGCGCCTACCGGCGATGGGCGTGACTGTCAGTCGTCAACTTCGTCGGTATGTCACAGCGCAGGACTCAACCGTCGGACCGCTGGCGCCTGGACAGACGGCGGTGGTTACCTTGCGGCTCCATGCTCCGACGGACGCATTGCCCTCTGACATTTGTGGTTCAGTGGACCTCCGGCTATCGCGCCCCAAGCGCTCGATCCCCCCCCCTGCGCCCCCTCCACTTCCAATCCGGCTAGCCATCGTGTGGCCAAGTAGCGGAGCCATGCCCGGAGGCATCTCCTTCTCCTATTCTGGACTCGGACAGACGAGTACGGTGTCGAGCGTACTGACTCCATCGGGCATCGCCTATAACGTCATCTCGATTCAAGAGCCCACATCGGGAGAAATGGTTCCGCAATATGCGGTCAACGTCATCCCGAATCCCACGGCTCTAGGACTATCGGCGTGGTTCGCTGCCACCGTTGACGTAACGGGAGCCATCCTCGGCGCTGGGCAGCACGAGACACGCGCCATGGAAAACGGGTTTGAAGCGATTGAACTGCGGGGCGAGCTTCCAGTTCAGCACCTAGACGCGAGCGGCCCGACTCCAGATCTCTTTGCGGCAGTCACTAACGGCGACCGAATCGTCGTTATCCAGACCATGCAGGGCAGTTCACTCGGAGCGCTCGGGTTCAACCCGGAACAGCGATGGTCTCTGTACGAAGCGATCCTGGAATCGGTGGTGCTCCGATGACCGATCTCTCAACGTTCAGCCCAAGCGCCATCAGTCTCACGGCCAGAGGAGAGAGGAACTCCGCCGCGAGCGCAGTCCTCGTGCTTCTCGGGCTGTGCCTTCTGATCGTGCCCCTTTCGGCAAGCGCGCAGCAGTGCGGCGATCCATTAGGCGCGCCCTATCGAGGCGTCACGCCCTTATCGAATGCGCCGTATATGGGGAAAGGGACTGCTTGCGGGGGGGAGGGAGCCCAGGACCAAAGCCCCTTCGGGTACAGGTGGCAGTGCGTGGAATTCGTCAGGCGGTTTCACGCCACTAACAACGGTCCAAACGTGTGGAATCGCGGAAACGCTTGGCCGCGCGTCGGAAGCGCCTACCTCTACTTCGAGAACGCCAGTCGTCTCGGACTTGGGGCGATCCCGAACGGCGATATCAGAGACCCGCAGCCTGACGACATCTTGGTGTTCGGCCGCGCATCCAAGATGGGTGATACGTTTGGCCATGTGGGGATCGTATCGTCCGCGAGCGCGGACGGCGTGACAATCGTCGAACAAAACAGTAGTCCGGTCGGATACAAGTTCCTGCCGAGGGATCGCACTCGCTCCGGCTACTTCCTCGCCGACCGAGGAAGCTATCCGATTCTAGGATGGCTCAGGCGAGTCGATACCGCCGCTGGCAGCACAGTCGTCCCGCGCGCTCAGGAGGCGGTCGAGGGCAACCTTGGGAACTCGTTGCCCTTCTATTCCGCCTCGGGATTCTCGACGATTCGATATCAGCAAGTCTACGCAGCCTCCGAGTTCGAAGGACTTGGCCCTGTGCTCATCAAGCGCATTGCATTCCGCCCGAATGCAGTCGATGGCTCCGGCAGCGGAGTTGGGCAGGCGTTTCCGCCAACGCAGGTTGACCTCCAGATCAATCTATCAACGACGAGCGCCGCACCAGACGGCCTAAGTCTGACCTTTGCAGACAACGCGGGGCCAGATGAAACGGTGGTCGTCAGCGGGCCAATACCGCTGTCCAGCGCCTTCGATGGTCCCCTAGGTGGCCCGAAGAGCTTTGACGTGGTGATCGATCTGACGACGGCGTTTCTCTACGACCCAGCGAAGGGCAATCTGCTCTTGGATGTCAGGAACCTGTCGACTACTACGACCAGCTTCATCGACATGGCCTATACCGCTGGGGACTCGGTGTCGCGTGTCAGTACATCGAACCTGTCACGCGTAGATTCGCCAATCGCGGACTTCGGCGACACAGGCGGCCTGATTACGCGCCTGGAATGGGTGCGGCCCTAGAGGAGCAACAGGAGGGAGAGAACGCCGGGCTTGGCGCTCTGAGAGGAGCGCTCTGTGCGGCAAAGCCGCCGGGACGAAGCACCTCGCGCACCCGATGCTCGAGCGCGGCCCTCGGCCCGTTCCGCCTCTTCCGCCCCGGTAGTCACGACGTAAGGCATCGATCGTCCGCCGAGCATTGTGATGAAACTCGTGCACGATGACGAAGTTCCGAAAGCGCTCCCGCTGCTCCGCCGGATCGAGGGCCAGTCTCGGCGGCCTCCCGGGCGATGTGGTCGATCGTGTCGCGTAGGCGTGAGCACCTTGAGGTCCTTGTCGGAAGCCCACGCGAGATCATCCTGCCAGTAACTGGGATCGGACTTTGGAGGCGGGCCTCCACTGAGGATCGAACAGATTTACCCCCGACGCTTCGTTGACCATCCGGTGGCGCGGTCAGGCATCGGACCCCGCTCAAGACCCATTGCGGACCCGCGCGAGGAGCCTGCGCAAGGTAGCCGAGACGCGTTGTGCCTCGAGATCTATAGCCTCGATGTCCGCGAAGAGGTCAGGCACCGAGAGCACCTCGATGGAAGACGACTGCTCACCCATCGGTAGGCGCTCAGACCGTAGTCTGCTTCTTCCGCCTCCTGCCGCGTGGTCACGGCCACTTCGCCGTCGACCCGTTCCCCTCTGTTGAATGCCCTGCGAGCGGTCTTAGCTCCTCATTGGTCACCCGATCCGCTCGTCGAAGTCAAGCCGCGCAACTCGTTGTGGCTCGGCAGCCCGCAGCGTAACAAGTGCCCGGCAGAATGCCGTAAGACCTACAGTGGTCCACTCGCGTCGCCTAACCAGGGCTCCTATGGCGTCGCCATCCTGAGTGCTCACGAGCGGCACCAGCTCTTCGGCTACCTCCCAGTTCGCTCTGAGTTGGGCGCCGAACGCCGTCCAGAATCGCGTGCTGTCGATCTTCAGGAGCAGGCTCGCATCCCAGTTTCCAGAACCAAGATCGATGCCAAAGAGCGTGCAACTGAGGCTCCAGTCACGTGGGTTCTTGCTCAACCACTTCAGCGCGCCCGCCTCCAACATGTACCAGTCGGGGCGGAGCCTCCGAATCTTCACGGCTTGTTGGGCAACTTCATCGCCCCCGAATAGCTCCTCGTATAGCTCTCGCATGGCGGTGGTAAATAGACCGATCTCGGCGTTGGGATCAACCATGGGTTGGTGGTAGGCATGCGGGACCACCCCCAGTGCTGCCTGGTTCCCAGCAAGCACGCTCGCGCGGCGTTGGACAGGGACGACGTAGTCGTTCCAAGGCTTGGGACGTCGCATTGCCACAACCATGCTCACACCGCCGGGACAGAGGCGCTTCCGAAACGCCGCCACCCTACGCGCATCGGCCATGAATATCTCTCGAAATGGCAGTAACTTCTCACGGTCAGCCAGCAGGTTCTCGATGTCGGATTCCGCGTTCACTAACGCCTGCACCAGTTCGTCCGGCAGCGCTCCGATGCCGTAGCGGTAACTGAAGAAGTCGTCGAGCCCGAAGGCAAACGAGCGGCCGCCCTCCTCGGCTTCGACTAGGCGAAACACCGGATCGTTCCAAACGCGGAGGCCGCGAAACGCGACATCAGCCGCGACCGCTGCGGCGACGTCTTCCGGTGGCGGTAGCCGCGGCTCGCCTGACCTCAGCTGGAAGCGCCCGTCTTTCGGATGCAGCCCGAACCGAGCGTCTTTCAGGTCGTGAAGGACCACTACGCCCGTTGGCGCTGTGTTGCCATCAATGACCAACTGATACGGGTCGAGTCCTTCGCGTCGCAGATCGGACGAAGGGTACAGCCGCGCCAGGACGTGACGATGAAGCCCACTCTCCACGACCTTGCGGGCCGCCTGCAAGCGCGCCGCGCGAAGCTCAACCTGGTCGTCAGCCGTTCGCTTTTCAAAGTGCTCCCGGATCTGCCGCCCCAGCGACGCCGCGCTGGCGCCAACAATCGTCGCGAGGTTCGCGAGATCCCCGGTGCTCTGGAGGCCCAGATCAAAAACCATTTCGTCGCTCCCAGGTCTTGCGTCATCGAACACTCCGCACACCGGCGCAGCCTGCACAGGCATTCCCGGCGGCTGCCTGCTCCAGGGCACCGCACCATGGGCACCCGTCCCCACGGCAAGCCCAGGCGCCAACGGTACCATCAGGTGAATCCCGGCAGAGGCGCCGCGGCGTGTTGGGCTGCGGACCGCACGCTGGCGCTGCGGCGGTGGCGACCTCGGCAGGCTGAGGAGCAGAACCGGCGAGCGTCGGCATGGCGGGGGCAACTTGCTTCAGTGCGAGCGGCGCGGCGGCGAGCGCAGCCTCGCCCTCGGCGATGTGGGCCGCCGACGTCACGGACGGGCCGCGCACCGCCCGCCGGTACCGCCTAGTTCCGGAACGCTATCGGCGCACCACTTCCCCGCCGTCGCGGTCGGGGTGCCGCGGGCCCCTCAGAAGTACTCGAAGGCCCGCGCGACCGGCTGGACCCGCCGGGGGGAGCCGGCGCCGTCGTCGATGCGGGCGCAGTTGCGGCCGCCGCGCTTGGCCGTGTAGAGGCCGGCGTCCGCGCGGGCGACGAGCGTGCGGCCCGAGGCCTCGTCCTCCGGGGCGAGGACTGCCGCGCCCCCGCTGCACGTCACCGGGATCGTCGTCCCGAAGGCCTCGAACGGGGCGACCGCGACCGCCGCGACGATGCGCTCGGCGAGGGCCAGGCCCCCGGCGAGCGTGACGTCCGGCGCGAGGACGGCGAACTCCTCCCCGCCGTAGCGGTACAGGCGGTCCGAGCACCGGATCGTGGACGAGACGCGCGCGGCGAAGGCCGAGAGGATCTCGTCGCCCGCCACGTGGCCGAGGTGATCGTTGATGGCCTTGAAGTGGTCGATGTCCGCGAGCACGAGGCACAGGGGCGCCTCGGTCCGGCGCGAGCGCGCGACCTCGTGGGCGAGCGCGGCGTCGAACGAGCGCCTGTTTCCGACGCCGGTGAGGCTGTCCGTCATGCTGCGCCGGGACAGCTCGGCCGCGAGGATGGCGTTCTCGGTCTGCAGGCGGTTCCGCTCCGCCGCCCGCTGCACCGCGAGGACGAGAGTCTCGCCGACGGCCTCCTCCTTGGCCAGGTAGTCGTGAGCCCCGAGCCGGAGGGCCTGGATCGCCGCCTCCGCGTCCCCTGCCCGCGAGGCGGTCAGCAGGATCACCTCCGGCGCGAGCTCGTTCGCGCGGAGGCGCTGGAGGAGTTGCAGGCCGTCGAGCCGCGGCATGCTGATGTCCGTGATCACGACCTGGGCGGCGCACTCCGCGTACCGCTCCAGGGCCTCTTCCCCGTCGGCGGCCTCGAGCACCCGGTAGCCCGCCCGCCGGAGGCTCAGGCTCACCACGCGCCGGGCGAGCGGGCTGTCGTCCACCACCAGGACCGTGCCCTCGCCGCAGACCTCCTCCGCTCCCGCCCGTCGGCCCTGCTCCGGCGTCGCCAAAGCCGTGCCCATTTCCGCCCCCTGGCCCTCAAGGCGTGCACTTTCCGGGCCAGGCTCGGGCGGCCGTAAGACGCTGACCATTCAGGCCGGGAGGCGCAACGAGCGGGAAGATCGCCCGGAACGACGCGGGCGGGTTTGCCGAATCGGCCCGCACCCGGGGCCGCCGCCCGCGTCACAGAGGCCGGTCGAAAGCCTCCGGCGGCAGAACCGTGACCGTGGCGCGCTTCGGGTGGAAGTAGAGGTACGAGACCTTCCAGTCGGCCCACGACCACGCGGCGCGGATGTCGCCGGCCCGGACGATCGTGTCGTGGCCGGGGAGCGGGAGCATGTGGCCGCGGCCGGGTCCGTCGGGGACGTCCTCGTACTTCTCGGCGACCGTGCCCGTGCCGGTCAGCACCGGGCCCGCCCCCGGGCGCCGGAAGCGCCAGCGGTAGCTGCCGCCCCGGGCCGCGAGCTCCGTGAACTGCACGACGGCGCGGGGACCGTCCGCGACCTCGATCAGCAGCACGTCGTTCGCGCGGAACTGCACCGCCTGCCGCTTCTGGGGGCTCTTCGCGTCGTAGCTGATGTCGACGAGCTGGGGCGCCGGTCCGGCGGCGAGCGCCGCCGACGCGACCAGCCAGAGTGCCGCTGTCCTCACCTTTCCTCCACCTCCACGCTGTCGCCGGAAGGACTCTATTGACTCACGGCCCGGCCGGAACCGGAAGTGACGTGGGATACGCGCGGAGACGCCCGATAATCGGCGGGCCGCCCGTCGCCCCCCAGGAAGGAGATGCATGGACCTCGCGTGGCTCGCCCGGACGCCGTGGGACTGGATCGTGATCGGCGTCTCGCTCGCCGCCGCCGCCGCGCTGCTGTTCGTGCACTCCTTCGGCGCCTACCACCGCCGCTACTTCTTCGACCGGGCGGTGCGGCTCGCCCTGCTGCGGACCCTCGGCTGGCTCGTCCTCTACGGCGGCACGTTCGCGCTCGTCTTCTGGCTGCTGTCGCGGGCGTGGCCCGCGGGCTGGACGCGCTACGTGGTGGGAGGAGCGGCCTGGTGGGTCGTGAAGGAGGCGGTCCTCGGCTTCGCGTGGCGCCTCTACGACGCCTGGCTCGAGGCCTGACGCCGCGGGCTCAGCTCGCGAGGGCGAGCCGCCCGTCCGAGAAGCCGACGAGCACCGGCTGACCGAGGATGTAGTCGGCCTGGTACGGCAGGACGACGCGGAACTTCAGGGACTCGCCGGCGGCGATCCCGCACGCGATGTCCCGGCCCTCCGCCGGCTCGCCGCCCGCCGCGGACTTCGGCGGGACGCACTCGAACTGGACCGACCAGCCCCGGCCGCCCGGCCCCTCGCGCCGCAGCATGCGGACGCTCCAGCCGTCCGGCGGCTCGACGCCCTTCGGCTCGGCCGGCAGCCACACCGTCTGCCAGAGGACCACGGTGCTCACGCGACGCGCGTCGCCCTTGTTGGCGACCTCGACCTCGTGGAGGAACCAGCGGACGTCACCGGCCACCGTGACGCGCGCCTTCACGAGGCGGGTCGACTCGGCCGCGCCGGCCACGGCGGGACCGAGCGCGACCGCGGTCGCGAGCGTCAATGCCGTCGAGCGAGCGATGCGGGAGACCAAGGCGCACCTCCCTCCGCGTGATCGTACCGCCGACGGACGGGCGCGAGCGATGCCGCCGGACGCGAGATCCGGGGCCCGCCCAGTGAACGGCCCACCACCAGTCGCACCCGGACCTCGCGCGCCGGCGTGGCGACTTAGCCTTGCGCGTGCTCCCCGACCACGAGGTCGCCCGCATGACCGCCGGTCTCGCCGCCGCCGACGCGGAGACGCTGCGGCGCTGGGTACGCCAGCTCCTCGACGACCGGCGCGGCCGCTCGAGCCTCCTTCTCGGGCAGACCCGCCGCCTCGCCTACACCCGCAAGCGCCTGCGGCAGGCGTTCCACTACCTCGACGGGCTCTTCGTGCAGGCCGAGGCGGAAGCGAAGGCGGCCTGGCCGAAGAAGACGCCCTGCCCGCACTGCGGCGCGCCGACCACGGGAGCCAAGGCCGAGCAGCGGTCGCAGGGGCACGAGGTCGTGCGGGAGCATCCGGACGGCGTCCGGTGCGGCGAGGGCGGCCCGCGCTGACGCCCGCGCGCCCGCCCGCGGATTGCCGGGCCCTCCCCGCTGTGCTTGAATGCCTGTTTCCTCGGAGGCCGAGCGACCTTGAGTGGACAGGCGGACCCCAGCACGAAGCACGTTCCGACCGACCGGACGTCGGCGACCGACGACGAGCGCATCGGCAACGTCGTTCCCCTGCCGCCGCCCGAGCACCTCATCCAGTTCTTCCCCATCCGCGGGACGGCGATCGAGGCGCTCATCACCGACACGCGCCGGCGGGTGCGGGACATCATCAGGGGCCGCTCCGACCGCCTCCTCGTCGTGATCGGCCCCTGCTCGATCCACGATCCCGCGGCGGCCATCGAGTACGCCGAGCGGCTGGCCGAGGTGCGGGCCCGGCTCTCGGCCGACCTCGAGATCCTGATGCGGGTCTACTTCGAGAAGCCGCGCACGACGGTCGGCTGGAAGGGCCTCATCAACGACCCGCACCTCAACGGCAGCTTCCGCATCCACGAGGGCCTGCGCATCGCGCGCGACGTCCTCGTGCGGATCAACCAGCTCGGCGTGCCGGCCGGCTCGGAGTTCCTCGACGTCATCTCGCCCCAGTACATCGGCGACCTCATCAGCTGGGGCGCGATCGGGGCCCGCACCACCGAGTCGCAGGTGCACCGCGAGCTCGCCTCCGGCCTCTCGGCCCCGGTCGGCTTCAAGAACGGCACCGACGGCAACGTGCGCATCGCCTGCGACGCGATCCTGGCCGCGCGCCAGCGCCACCACTTCCTCTCCGTCCACAAGAACGGGCAGGTCGCGATCGTCGAGACCCGCGGCAACGCCGACTGCCACCTCATCCTGCGCGGCGGCCGCACGCCGAACTACGACGCGGCCAGCGTGGCCGCGGCCTGCGAGGCGCTCCACGCGGCCGGGATCGAGGAGCGGCTGATGATCGACCTCTCCCACGCGAACTCCGCGAAGGACCACCGCCGTCAGCGCGACGTGGCCTCGGCGGTCTGCGGCCAGCTGAGGGCCGGCGAGCGTCGGATCGTGGGCGCGATGGTGGAGTCGAACCTCAAGGCCGGCCGGCAGGACATCGTGAAGGGCAAGCCGCTCGTCTACGGCCAGAGCGTCACCGACGCGTGCCTCGGCTGGGAGGAGTCGGTGCCGCTCGTCGAGGAGCTCGCGGCGGCCGTGCGCCAGCGGCGGGCGCTCGGCCGGCGGCGGCCGGCCCCGCGCCGCCGCGGCTGAGGCCCGAGCGTCAGGCCACCCCGGTCGGCTTCACGAGGTCGAGCCCGTGGCCCTCGGGCCCGCGCTCGCGCCGCCACAGCAGGAACGCGAAGACGAGGCCGAGCGTCGACAGCGAGGCGAGCATCCACATCGCGGGCAGCCATCCCGCGGGGTTCTCGGCGCTCGCCTTCGCCGCGTCGTTCGCGAGGCCGAGCCCGGACGCCATGCCCGCCCACCCGAGCTGCTGGCAGAAGGTCATGAGCGCGTAGGCCGACCCCAGCCGCTCTTCCGGCACGAGGTACGTCACCGACGGCCAGATGACGGCCGGCACGAGGGCGAACGCGAGGCCGAGGAGCCCCATGGAGACCACGAGCGGCAGACTCGTGTAGGACATCAGCAGGAACGGCGGCACGAGGAGCGCCGAGCCGACGATCATCAGCTGCGAGCGGCGGCCGATGCGGTCGGCGAGGAAGCCGAACGCCGGCATCCCGAACATCGAGATGAGCGGCAGCCACGCCTTGAGGCTCCCCGCCGCCGCGTCGGGGAGGTGGTGCGCCTGCGTGAGGTAGAGGTTCGCGAAGGAGCGGAACGGGAAGATCGTCGCGTAGAACGCGACGCACAGGCCGACCACCCACCAGTACGACAGGTCGAAGCGCACGAGGTCGGCGAGGACGAGCTTGTCCGTCGGTCCCGCCGCCCTCGGCGGCCAGCGCCGCTCGGCGAGCGCCTCGAGCCGCTCGTACACGAGGATGCTGAGCAGCCAGGTGCCGCCCAGGGCCGCGGCGAACAGGAGCGGCCGCTGCCAGTGGCCCGGCTCGAACAGGAAGCGGAACCAGTCGGGCGACTTGTCCGCGACGAACGAGCCCTGGCGGGCGATCAGGATCTGCACGGCCATGGCCAGCGAGACCTCGCGGCCCTTGAACCACCGGCCCACCACCGTCGTCGCCGCGACGATGAACAGCTCCGAGCCCACGCCGAGCACGAAGCGGCCCGCCATCATCGCGGCGGCCGGGGCGGCCGGCACGAGCGCGGGCAACACTGCGATGAGGAGGCCGCCGAGCGCGCCGATGACGCTGAAGAGGAGGGCCGAGCGGCGGGTACCGAGCCGGTCGATGAGGACGCCGCCCGCGACGAGCGTGAGGAGGGCCGCGACGTTGTAGGCGGTGTCGAGGAGGCCGACCTGGGCGTCCGTGAAGCCGAGCTGGCTCTGCAGGAGGGGCGTCACCGGGGAGAGCGCGTCGAAGACGTAGTAGGCCCCGAACATCGCCAGGCTGCAGGAGATGAGGATGGTCCAGCGGAAGCCGGCGGAGGGCGCGGCGGAGACGGGGGCGGAGGGCTCGCTCATGGCAGGGCGACAAGTATGAGGCCGCCGCGGGCCTTGCGGGCGGGGGGACGGCGTGACAGATTGGCGGCGTGGCTCGCGATCTGGCCGCGGCGCTCCAGGCGGTGGTGTCGAGGGCGCGGCTGGCGGCGTCCCCGCTGCACGGCGAGACCCACTGGCGGCGCGTGGCCGCGAACGCCCTCGACCTCGCCGACGCCGACGCGCGGTGCGACCGCGAGGTCGTCCTCCTCTTCGCGATCGTGCACGACGCCGCGCGCGAGAACGACGACTGGGACCGCGGGCACGGCGCGCGCGCGGCCGACCTGGCGCGCGAGCTGAACGAGCGCTGGCTCGGGCTGTCCGCCGAGCGGCTCGACCTGCTGGCGACGGCCTGCGCCGGGCATTCCGAGGGGCGGACGAGCGCGGACCCGACGATCGCCGCCTGCTGGGATGCCGACCGCCTCGACCTCATCCGCATCGGGGTCGAGCCGCGCGTCCGGCTGATGTCGACCGCGGCCGGACGCGGCGCGACCGCCGGCGCCCGCGCGAAGCACTACCTCACCGCCGACCCGAGGTGGGAGGACCTGTTCCGGCGCTGCCTCGACCCGACGTTCGGGAAGTGACGCCCTTCCACCGCGGGGCGAAAGAACCGACCCGCCCTGTCGATCCGGGGCCCTCCCGTTCGTGTAGGGAGTGACGGCCGGCGCGCGGCCGGACGGGCGGGGCGGGCGCGGCGGAGACGCCGGTCGGCGCCCCGCAAGGAGAACGATATGGCGCTCTACCTGATGACGATCTACCAGCCCGACGGGCCCCCGCCTCCGCCCGAGTTCCTCGAGCCCGTGATGCGGGAGATCGGCGAGCTCAACGCGGAGATCAGGGCCGCCGGGGGCTGGGTCTTCAGCGGTGGCCTCCACCCGCCGGGCAGCGCGACCGTCGTGCGGGCCCGCGGCGCCGAGGTGCTGACGACCGACGGCCCGTACGTCGAGAGCACGGAGCACGTCGGCGGGATCTGGGTCGTCGAGGCCCCGGACCTCGACGTCGTCCTCGGCTGGGCGCACAAGGCCGCCCGCGCGCTCCGCTCGCTGGCCGTCGAGGTGCGGCCCTTCCAGCACGGCCCGGACGCGTCGACGCGCTGATGCCCGCCGCGCGCCACGAGGAGATCGAGCGCGTGTTCCGCGCCGAGCACGGCCGGGCGGTGGCCGTGCTCGCGCGGGTGCTCGGCGACCTCGACGCCGCCGAGGACGCCGTGGCCGAGGCGTTCGCCGTCGCGGCCGAGCGCTGGCCGCGGGACGGCCTGCCCCCAAGCCCGGCGGGCTGGATCATCACGACCGCGCGTCGGCGCGCGATCGACCGCCTGCGGCGCGAGGCCTCCCGCGCGGACCGGCACGCGCAGGCCGCCCTCCTGCTGGAACGCGAGCCGCCCGAGCCGGAGGGACCGGTGCCCGACGAGAGGCTGCGGCTGATGTTCACCTGCTGCCACCCCGCCCTCGCGCCCGCGGCGCAGGTCGCCCTCACCCTGCGCCTGCTCGGAGGGCTCACGACCGCGGAGATCGCGCGCGCCTTCCTCGTGCCCGAGGCCACGATGGCCCAGAGGCTCGTCCGGGCGAAGGCCAAGATCCGGGACGCGCGCATCCCCTACCGGGTGCCCGACGCGGCGGAGCTGCCCGCGCGCCTGCGCGGCGTGCTGGCCGCCGTGTACCTGATCTTCACCGAGGGCTACGCGGCGAGCACGGGAGACGCGCTCGTGCGCGGCGAGCTCTGCTCGGAGGCCGTTCGTCTCGGGCGCCTCGTCGTGCGGCTGATGCCGGACGAGCCCGAGGCTCTCGGCCTCCTCGCCCTCATGCTCCTCGTCGACGCGCGGCGGGCGGCACGCACCGACGCCACCGGGCGCCTCGTGCCCCTCGCCGAGCAGGACCGCGCGCGGTGGGACCGTTCGCTCGTCGCGGAGGGCCACGCCCTCGTGCGGGCGTGCCTGCGCCGCGACGAGCCCGGACCGTACCAGATCCAGGCCGCGATCAACGCCGTCCACGCCGACGCCGCGGCGATCGGCGACACCGACTGGCGGCAGATCGTGCGGCTCTACGACCAGCTGCGGGCCTTCGACGACGGACCCGTCGTCGCCCTGAACCGCGCGGTCGCCCTGGCCGAGACCGACGGACCGGCGGCCGCGCTCGCCAGCGTCGACGGCCTCCCGCTCGACGGCTTCCACCGCTTCCACGCGGTGCGCGCCGAGCTGCTGCGTCGGCTCGGGCGGAGCTCCGACGCCGCGGCGGCCTACGCCCGCGCCGAGGCTCGGGCCGGGAACGCGGCGGAGCGACTCTTCCTCGCCGAGCGCCGGCTCTCGCTCGACGCCTGACGGCGGGTCAGGACACCCGGCCCGCGGCCGGCTCCGCCACCGGGCCGGCGCGGACCCCCGACTCGAGCCGGCCCCACCGCGGATCGGACCGGAGCGGGGCGAGGCGCGGGTCGACGAGCGCGGCGCACAGCCACGGGCAGCGCGTGTCGGCGGCGCGTTCGAGCGAGTCCAGCGCCACCGCGGGATCGCCGAGGGCCAGGTGAACGGGCGCGACGAGCGAGGGCGGGACGAACGGCCCGCCCTCCGTGGCGGGCATCGACTGCAGGACCGAGCGGGCCTGGTCGGCCCGCCCGGCCCGGGCGAGGACGTAGGCGTGAGCCGCCCGGAAGCGCGGCAGGCCGGTGTGGCCGGACAGCGTGGAGGCCCGGCCGCTCGCCTCGACCGCCTCGTCGTCGCGCCCCTGCAGCGACAGGAGGATGGCGAGGATCGACAGCGGCCCGAAGTGCAGCGGGAACGCCTCGACGGCCTCCCGCGCGCGGTCGACGGCCATGCCGAGCATCCCGGCGCAGGCGTAGGCCCAGGCCTGACGCGACTTGAGGCCGGCCGAGTGGGGCTGTCGGTCGAGCGCCTCGAGGCCGGCCGCCAGCGCGCCGTTCGAGTCGCCCTGCTCGAGCAGGAACATCGCCCAGTACCCCTGCGTGAGCACGTGGAAGCGGTCGGACGCGAGCGCGCGCGCGAACGACACGCGGGCCGCGGCCGCGTCCCAGTCGTGCGTCCAGCGCAGCCAGGCGAGGGCGCCGTGGGCCGCGGCGTGCCCCGGGTCGGCCGCGAGGGCCCGGACGAGGGCGGGCAGCGCCGCGGACGCGGCCGCCGTCCCCGTGCACAGGCCGAACTTGGCCCGCTCGAGCTGCGTCTCGGCGAGAGCCACGAGCGCGGGCGCGTGGTCGGGGTCCTCGTCGAGGGCGCGCTCGAAGAGGTCGAGCGCCCGCGCGACGTCGGGCCCCGTGTACTGCGAGAGCGCGTGGAGGCCCTGGAGCACGAGGTGGCGGGCCGCCGAGCGGCCGGCCGGGAGAGGCGACTCCGGCCCGGCCGCCCACTCCCGGCGCGCGAGCGACGCGGCGAGGTCGGCCACGAGGCGCCGCGCGACGAAGGGCACGTCGTCGACCGGCGCCTCGGCGACCTCGCCCCACACGCGGACCCCGTGGCGGTCGACGAGCTCGGCGCCGAGCCGCAGCCGGTCGGACGACAGCCGCAGGGTGCCGGCGAGGACGAAGTCGAGGCCGCCCTCGCGCATCAGGTCGGGCAGGCTCGCGGCACGCGAGGCGGCCACGGGCCACGGCGTCGGCTCGAAGCCGCGCGAGCGCAGGACGGCGAGCTCGCGCGAGAGGGCCTCGGCGAAGCGCTCGCCGGGCTCCGTCGACCCCGAGGGCAGGACGTCGATCGCGAAGGGCTGCACCGCGAGACGAGCGAGCGCCTTCGCCTCCGGGCCGAAACTGCGGACCGGCTCGCAGAAGCGCAGCCCGCGGCGGCTCACCGTGGCGATGTATCGGGGCGCCCGCGCGGGATCGCCCAGCACGCGCCGCAGCGAGCTCACGCAGCGAGCCAGCGAGTCGTCGCTCACGTGGGCGTCCGGCCAGACCACCTGGAGCACGCGCGCCTTCGGCACCACGCGGCCCGCCGCGGCGAGCAGCAGGCGCAGGAGCGCGAGCTCCTTCGGCGCCAGGTGGAGGCGCCGCGGCCCCTCGAACAGCGACCCGTCCGAGTCGAGCCGGAACGGACCGAACAGATAGCCCTCGTCGTTCTGCATCAAGCCCTTGCGTCCTCGTCGGCCGGCCGGCGGCGACACGATCCCCGCGGCCGAGGGGCGGCTCGGAAGGCGTCGCCCCGCCCCGACGTCGGGCGGTCGACCGGCGGCCGGGCCCGCGAAGTTGGCCGCAGGCTCGTCCGGCATCAGGCTACGCCGGGTCGGGGCGAAGCACCTGCCGGTTCCCTGATCTTATTCCGACGAAAGGTTTACGATTCCGTGCGGAGAATCACCGGGACCGGAGGGCCGCCCCGCCGCGCCGGGCCGCGACGATCGCCGCCCACCTCGGATCGTCGTGCAGCGGCTCGAGCCGCGGGTCGACCAGAGCGTTGCCGAGCCACCAGCAGCGGATCGAGACGGCCTCCTCGAGGGCGGCGAAGGCCCTTCCGGTGTCGCCGAGGGCCACGTAGACGGGCGCGGCGAGGGCGGGCGGCACGTAGAGAGCCCCGCCCGACGGCTCGAGCTGCGGCAGGAGCCGCGAGACGTCCTGCCCGCACGCGGCCCTGATGTACGCCTCGGCCGCGAGGCGGAGCATGCCGCCCGCGGGCACGGACGCGAGGCGCTCGCAGGTGGCGAGCGCCTCGTCGCGGCGGCCGAGCATCGCCTCGATGACACCCTTGTACGCGTAGGTCGCGAGGTGATACGGGAAACGCGCGACGGTCGCGTTCGCCCGCGCGAGAGCCTCCTCGTGACGACCGGCGCAGGCGAGGACCCACGACACGCGCGTCGCGATGTGGGGCGATCCGGGGTCGAGCTGGAGGCCGCCCTCGACGACCTCGAGGGCGGCGTCGAACTCGCCGCTCTCGGTGAGGAAGATCTCGAGGTACATCTTCGTGAGCACCGACGCCGGATCGAGACGGCGGGCGGTCTCGAACGACTCGCGCGCCGCGGCGGGGTCCCAGTCCACCACCCACTGCAGGTAGCCGAGCGGCGCGTACGCGGCGGCGAGCCCGGGGTCGAGCGCGAGCGCGCGACCGAGCGCGGCGCGCGCCCGCGCGGCCGCCTCCGCGGGGCGCATCACGCCGAAGATCGGCACGTAGGCGTAGACGTCGCCGAGCGCGGCGTGCGCCGCGGCGAACGCGGGGTCCTCGCCGATCGCGCGCTGCAGCTCGGCGAGCGCGCGCTCCACGTCGGGCCCGGTCGACTGGTTCCGCGCGTGGAGGGCGCGGAGGTAGGCGTGGTAGGCGAGCGGCTTGGCCACGGCCGCCCGCGAGAACGTGCTCCCCGCGGCCGGGCCGTCGTGCAGCGGGAGCCGCTGCGCGACGTGGGCGGCGATGTCGGCCTCGATGGAGGCGACGTCGGCGAGGGGCCGCTCGACGAGCTCGCTCCACGCCTGCACGCCGTCGAGATCCACCATCTCGACCGCGACCCGCAGCCGCTCGCCGCCCGAGCGCACGACGCCGGTCACCACGAAGTCGAGATCGTACGCGCGCGCGACGTCCCGCGGCGACGCGTCGGCCGACCACGGCGTCGCGGCGACCGTGGCCCAGGCCAGGGTGTCGACGCCGCGACCGCGCAGCAGGCCGAGCCGCTGGATGAGCTCCTGCGCGAGTCCCTCGCCGAGGTACGCCTCGACGCCCTCGCCCCGCACCGCGAACGGCAGGACGGCGACCCGTGTCCTTCGGGCCTCGCCCGCTCGAACGGCCCGCGTCTTCAGGGCGAGGCGGTAACCGCGGCGCGCGACCGTCTCGACGCAGCGCGTCTCCCCCCGGTCCTCCGACAGCGACCGCCGCAGCGCGTAGACGCAGCGCGTGAGGCTGTCGTCGCTCACGTTCACGTCCGGCCACAGGGCGGCGAGGATCTGGTCCTTCGTCACGACGGCGCCCGCCGCGGCGACGAGCAGGCGCAGCAGGGCGAGCTCCTTCGGCGTGAGGTGCACGCGCACGCTTCGGCGGAAGAGCGAGCCGTCAGGATCGAGGCGGAACGCGCCGAACGAGACGGCGAAGGCGTCGTCCACCGAGGCGGCTCGGTCCGGCGGCAGCCGGGCAACGCTCGTCTGGTCGGTCAAGCTCTCTCGCTGCGACGGCTCCCCTGCTCCAGGCGACCGTCCTGTCGCCGCCAGATCGTCACGGCGGCGCGGGGGGATTATACCCTTCGGTCCGCCGCGGCGTTCCGGCGCGGCTCACCGCCCCGAGGACCCGCGCGCCCGCCGGGGACTCGACCTGACTCTCGTCTGATGAAAGGCCGACCGCCCTCAGCGCTCGTTCGCCGGCGGCGGCGACGTCAGGCTATCGGACAGCGCGGTCGCCGGGGACGCGCCGCCCAGCGCGCCGGGCCGCCCGAAGAAGTACCCCTGCGCGAGCGCGAAGCCGAGACGGCGGCACGCCTGGGCCTCTTCCGCGTTCTCGACGCCCTCGGCGAGCGTCAGCACGCGCAGCTCGCGGGCCGCGGCGAGGAGCGAGGCGACGAGCCGCTGGCGCTGCTCCGGCGCCCGGTCGAGGCCGGTGACGTACCGGCGGTCGAGCTTGACGTAGCGCGACGGCGCCTCGGCGAGCTCGAGGAGACGGGCCTGCCCCGCGCCGAAGTCGTCGTAGACGACGCCGACGTCGTGCGCGGCCAGCTCCGAGCACAGCCAGGCGATGGACGCCGGGTTCGCGAGCGCGCTCTCGTGCAGCTCCACGACGAGCGGCACCCGCGGGAAGTCGCGCCGCAGGGCCCCGAGCGAATCGACGAGGCCGGGCTGCTCGAGGTCGGCCGGGTGGGTGTTCAGGAAGACGAGAGGCGGCGTCTCGACCGCCGCCGCGGCCTCCACCGCCCGGCGCCGGAAGAGCCGGCTGAGCTCGGCCTGGGCCTCGGGCCCCAATCCGCCCGCGAGGTCGAGCAGCTCGACGGGGCTCTGCGGGAGATCGCGGAACGCTCCGCGGCCGAGCGCCTCGTACGCCACCCTCTCGCCCGTCTGGAGCGAGACGATCGGCTGGAACACGACCGTCACGGCCCGCTCGGCGATGAGCTCCTTCACCCGCATCGCCACGATCTCGCGGGAGAGCTCCTTCGTGTCGGCGGCCTCGCCGAAGTCCTCGATGTCCGGGAGCAGGCGGAACTCGTAGCGCCCGATCCGCAGCTGGTCGCCCTCGTGGAGCGGGGCGTCGGTCACCGGCTGGCGGTTCAGGAACGTCCCGTTGCGGCTGCCGAGGTCGCGCACGCGCAGCGCGACGCCGTCGGAGTAGACCTCGGCGTGGTTCTTCGAGACGTGCTCCGAGGTGAGGACGAGGTCGGAGCCGGGGCTGCGGCCGATGCGGAACGGAAGGGGGTGCACGGCCGTTCGGTTCGGGCCGCGCACCGCGCTGAAGCGGCTCTCGAGGTACCAGCGGCGCGTCGCGCCGACCGCGGCGCCCGGCGACGACGGCTTCCCGCGCAGCCGCTGCCGCAGGTCGAACGGATCGCTGATGTTCCCGGTGTCGTCTCGTCCCATCGTCGTCGCCGGCGAAGGATACAGCAACCGTTCCGTTGCGCTCATCGCGGTGCGATTCTAGGCGGCACGCCGGGATCACCGACATGATGATTCCCTGATCGGACTCCCCGCGGCGTGCTCGAGAGCCTGCGGGCCCGGCTCCAGGAAGCCCTGGGAGCGGAGGCGTAAGATCCTTGCCTGCGAATGATCTACAATCGATTCTCAGGATGAGTCTCCGCACCCCGCGCGCCGGCGCCCCGCCCGAAACCCTGCTCGTCGTCGAGGACGAGCCCGACATGCTCGAGATCGAGTCCGACACGCTGAGCGAGCTCGGCTACCAGGTGCTGAGCGCGCAGAGCGGCCCCGACGCGATCGCCGTCGCCGCGCGCCACCCGACGCCGATCGACCTTCTGGTCACGGACGTCGTGATGCCGGGCATGAACGGCTGGCAGCTCGCGACGCGCCTGCGCTCGACGCAGCCGCGGATGCGCGAGCTGTTCGTCTCGGGCTTCGCCGCCTCCGTGATCTCGTCCCACGGCGTGCCGCCCGACGTGCGGCTCCTTCGCAAGCCGTTCAGCCATTCGGGCCTCGCTCAGGCCGTGCGCGACGCGCTCGACCAGGGCGGTCCGGCCCTGTCCTAGCCGAGCGCGAGCGGCTCCGGGCGGCCGAAGAAGTAGCCCTGGGCGAGGCTGAACCCGGCGACGCGGCACGCCTCGGCCTCCGCCGCGGTCTCGACGCCCTCGGCCAGCGTCTTCACGCGCAGCTCGCGGGCGGCCGCGACCAGCGAGGCCACCAGGCGCTGCCGCGACTCCGGGGCCCGCTCGAGGCCGCTGACGAGCCGGCGGTCGAACTTCAGGTAGTCGGGCGGCGCCTCCGCGAGCTCGAGGAGCCGGGCCTGCCCGGCGCCGAAGTCGTCGTAGGCGAGGGCGATGTCGAGGGCCGAGAGGCGCGCGCGGAGCCAGGCGATGAAGGCGGGGTTGGCGAGAGCCGTCTCGTGCACCTCGACGACGAGCGGGACGCGAGGGGCCTCCTGCCGCAGCTTCTCGAGCGACTCCAGGAGCCCCGGGTGCTCGAGGTCGGCCGGGTGCGTGTTGAGGAACACGAGCGGCGGCGTCAGCGCGGTGTTCGCGATCTCGACCGTCTTGCGACGGAAGAGGCGGCTGAGCTCGGCCTGCGCGGCGGGGCCGAGCGCGCCGGCGAGGTCGAACAGCTCGACCGGGCTCTGGGGGAGGTCGCGCCACGCCCCGCGGCCGAGCGACTCGTAGGCGAGGATCCGGCCGTCCTCGAGGGACACGATGGGCTGGAAGACGACGTTCACCGCCGCGGCCTCGATGAGCTCCCGCACGCGCATCGCGGCGATCTGCCGCATCAGCGGCTGGGTGTCCTCGGCGATCGGGAGGCCGTCGTCCTCCGGCACGACCCGGAACTCGTAGGGTCCGATCCGGATCACGTCCCCCTCGTGGAGGCCCGCGTCGCGCACCGGCTGCTGGTTCAGGAACGTGCCGTTGCGGCTGCCGAGGTCGCGCAGGCGCAGGGCGACGCCGTCGGAGTAGATCTCGGCGTGGAGCTTGGAGACGTGCTCCGCGTTCAGGACCATGCCCGCGCCCGGCAGGCGGCCGATCGTGAACGGGAGCGGGTGAACGAGCGTGCGGTGCGGGCCGGGGAGCGCCCCGACGCGGCTCTGGAGGAACCACCGCTCGGTCGCACCGACGGCCGCCGCCTGCTCGCTGACGCGGTCGCCCAGGCCGAAGGGTTCGCCGACCTCGCCGAGATCGATCGGCAGCGGATCCTCGCCCGCCTTCGCTGCGTCGCCGCCCGGCTTGGCCTGCTCCTCGCTGGAGGACATCGATTCGGGGAATTGTATCAGCCCCCGCGCAAAGGACGTTCGAACCCCGTGCGCAGCTTCGCCGCGCGTCGGGGCGCTCAGCGCGCCGCCGGCGGGTGCTCCTCGAGGAAGCGCGCGGCCTCGTCGCAGTCGTCGGTCAGCAGGACGTAGTCGGCGAAGCCCTTCTCGGCGGCGAGGGCGGCGAGGAGCGGGTAGACGGGCTTGCGGCGGTCCGCGGCCCCGGCCGGCGGGTTCCAGTACTCGCGACCGAGGAGAACCATCGGGCTCTTCGTGCGACGGTACGTCCGGTAGTAGTTCTGACAGGCGTCCTGGAAGACCTCCTGCACGGTTCCCGCGTTGCCACGGGCGAAGACGACGCCGCCGAGCGCGAGCGCGAGAAGGCCCTCCTCGCGCTCGCTGTTCTCGAAGTACTTCGCGACGTCGGTGGCGAAGACGTTCGGCGGCTCGTGGCCATAGAACCAGGTCGGCAGGCCGAGGTTGCGGCTCGCCTCCGGCCGTGCCGGCGAGCCGAGATCGCGCCACGCCACGAAGGCCCGCGCGAGCCACAGCGGGTCCGTGTAGGCCGGCGCCGAGGAAACGACGGCGAGGGTCCGCGCGAGCGCGGCGTCGGCGTCGTCGAAGCCGGCGAGGTACGCTCCGAGGTTCGCGGCCTCCATGAGCCCCGGCCCGCCGCCCGTCACGACGAGGAACCCGCGCCGCGCGAGGCCGAGGGCCATGCGGGCGACCTCGGCGTAGGGACCCCGCTCGGCGCGCGGCTCGTCGTGCCCTCCCATCACCGCGACCGCCCTCTCCCGACGCGTCACCGCACGGCCCGACGCCTCGCCCGCGGGCTCGTCGAGCAGGTCGCCGAGCGCGTCCGAGACGGAGGCGTCGTGGAGCCGCCGCAGGAGGAGGGTGTCGAGGTCGGCCGGCCGCTCGGAGCGGTCGGCCGGGTCGACGCACGAGGCCCAGACCTTCCAGTCGAAGCAGTCGCGGAGGGACTCGGGCCGCCCGGGGTCGAAGCGGTCGTAGAGCCGCGCGGGCGAGTACAGGCGCGCGGTGAACGGGTCGAAGGGCAGGCCCTCGACGCGCGGCAGGACGAGGCAGCCCGCCGCGACCGCCGCCGCGGCGAGCGGCTCCCCCAGCCGGCATCCGAGGAAGGCGCAGCCCCGCAGGTCGCGGAGGGCCATCGCCGACGATGCGGCCGCGAGGTCCTGCCCCTGGAAGACGGCCGGCCGCGGGGACTCGAGCCACAGGGCGATCTTCTCGGGTCGGTCGATCTCGATCTTCATGGGCTTGGGACCCGGGTCGCCGCGGCCGCTCGAGAAGGGGGCCTGCGTGAACGGGCCGTAAGAATGTTACCCTCTCCCGCATCATGGTCGAGAGGACGGCGGCGCAGGAGCGGCGGCGCAGGAATCGCCTGGCCATCAAGGTCCCCGTCCGCGTGCGCGGCCGGGAATCGAGCGGGAACACCTGGGAGGAGGTGGCGGCGAGCCTCGACGCCTCCGAGGGAGGCCTCGCGATCCTGATGGCGCATCCCGTGCGGCCCGGCCAGGTGCTGCACCTCTCGGTGCCCCTTCCCTCCCGGTACCGTCAGTACGACCTGACGTCGGCGTCCTACCGCATCTACGGCCTGGTGCGCAGCAGCCGCTCGCAGGAGGCCCGCACGCGCGTCGGCGTCATGTTCCTCGGCCCGCAGCCTCCGCGCGGGAGCGAGGCCCTGCCGGCCGAGCTCTTCCTCCTTCCCGGGGACAAGCTCGGCGCCGGGGACGGTCCCGCCGCGCTGCTCCTCCGGCTCGAGGCCGACCAGGCGCCCGGCGGGATCGCCCAGGAGGAGCAGGCGAGGGTCGAGCGGCTGACGGCCTCGAGCGCGGTCGTGCGGGTGAAGGCGCTCCCGGTCGGCCGCGGGTCGATCCTCACGATCGAGGACGGGACCGGAGCGCTGCACACGCGCGGCGAGGTGACCGTCATCTCGATCGAGGAGCGCGGCGAGGCCCGGCTCGTGCTCCAGATCCTCGACGAGCCGATCCCGGACCGGCTCCTCACGCGCTCCGCGGTCGGAAACTGAGCGCGGGCCCGCCACGCGCGCACCGTGCCACCCCACTCTGACGGCCGGCGAGTGCTACCTTAGGCCGCGACCGATGCCCCCTCCCGAGGACAAGGACCGCCGGCGGAAGAACCGCCTCGCGATCAAGCTGCCCGTGCGGGTGCGCGGCCGCGACTCGGCGGGGGCGACGTGGGAGGAGGTCGCGGTGTGCCTCGACGCCACCGAGGGCGGCCTCACGATCCTCATGGCGCGGGCGCTGCCGCGCGGCCAGGTCGTGCACCTCTCTCTGCCCCTGCCATCGCGCTACCGCCGCTACGACCTCGCCGCCTCTTCCTACCAGATCTACGGGCTCGTCCGCACGAGCTTCGCCCACGAGGGCAAGCGGCGGGTCGGCGTGATGTTCCTGGGGGCCAACCCGCCGCAGGGCTCCGAGGCCCTGCCTTCCGCCCTCTACTTCCTTCCCGGCGACCAGGTCGACGACCGGCCGACCGTCCGGCTCGTGCTCGAAGCGGCGGACGCGCCGGGCGGGCTCGCCCAGGAGGAGCGCGCGGTCGTCGAGCGGCTCGACGCGACGGAGGCCGTCGTCCGCATCGCGGCCCTCCCCGTCGGCCGCGGCTCGGTCGTCACCCTCGAGGACCCGGAGACCCGTTTCAGGACGCGCGCGGAGGTCGCCTCGATCTCGCTCGAGACGAAGGGCTACGCCCGCCTCGTGATGCGCGTCGTCGGCCCGGCGATTCCGGAGAAGCTCCGCAGCTGACGCCGGACGGCCCCCGGTCTGTCGAGGCCTCGACCTCGCCCCCGACCACCGGGAGTAGGATTGGGTCCGTTCACGACGCCGACCCCGCACTTCACGGAGGCCCGCCATGAGGAAGACCCTGCTCGCCGCCCTCGCCGCCGCGTCGCTCGCCGCCCCCGCCCTCGCCCAGGAGTGGGCCGTGCCCATGACCGGCGTCTCCTTCCCCGTCCGGAAGGACGGCATGACGCTGCTCGGCGGCGGCCTGCGGGTGAAGAAGATCGTGTTCACGTTCAAGGCCTACACGATCGGCTTCTACGTGGGCGACGACGCGCTCGGCGGCCCCCTCGCCGTCTACAAGGGCAAGACGACCTCGCCGGCCTTCTACCACGAGCTGCAGACGGGCGACTTCAAGAAGGAGGTCGTGCTCCGCTTCATGCGCAGCCTGAGCCAGAGCCGGATCCAGGAGGCGATGCGCGAGTCGCTGGCCGGCGCCGACCCCAAGGTCCTCGAGCAGTTCATCTCCTACTTCCCGAAGGTCGAGGAGGGCCAGACCTGCGAGATCCGCTACCTCCCCGGCGGGACGCTCGAGGCGGTGATGGCCGGCCAGGCGAAGCCGCCCATCAAGGACAAGAAGTTCGCCGACCAGTTCTTCGGCCTCTACGTGGGCCCCGCCCCGCTGCAGGACGACATCAAGCAGGGCGTCGTCGCCCGCGCGGGCGAGGTCCTGAAGTAGCGCCGCCTCTAGGCGCGGAACTTCTCGGAGGAGACGACGCCGGCGCGGTGCAGCAGGAACCGCGCCGCCGTCGCGAGCGTTCCGAGGCCGTAGACGACGCCCTGGCGGAAGCCGACCGAGGACATGTCCTCGAAGTAGCGGCTGGCGACCGGCACCTCGACGACGGGCAGGCCGAAGTGCACGGCCTGGAAGATGACCTCGGTGTCGAACACGAAGCCGTTCGCGTTGCGCAGGAACGGAACGGTCTCGAGGAAGCGGCGGCTGTAGGCGCGGTAGCCGGTGTGGCACTCGGTGAACCTGCGGCCCATCGCCAGGTTCTCGAGCGTCGTGAGGAACCGGTTCGCGATCCGCTTCCACAGGGGCATGCCGCCCGCCTTGGCCGCTCCCGGCACGAGCATGCGGGAGCCGAGCACCATCTCGGCGCGGCCCTCGCGGATCGGGCGGATCATCTCGGGGATGATCGCCGGGTCGTACTGGCCGTCGGGGTGGAGCATGACGACGATCGTGGCCCCGTCGCGCAGGGCCTCCATGTAGCAGGTCTTCTGGTTGCCGCCGTACCCGACGTTGTGCGGGTGGCGGATGGCCTTGAGGTTCAGCGCCCGCGCCCGCTCGACCGTGTCGTCCCGGCTGTGGTCGTCGACCACGACGATCTCGTCGTAGAAGCCGGTCGGGATCGCGCGGACGGTGTCTTCCAGCGTCCGCGAGGCGTTGTAGGCCGGCATCACGATGACGATCTTCTCGGCGAGCGCCATGGGAGCGTGCATTCTACCGCACCGGCCGGAGCGGCCCGGCGGGCGTGCTAGGCTGATCGCCGATGCTGCTCGACGATCTCCTGGCCCGCCGCCTCGTCGTCCTCACGGGCAAGGGCGGCGTCGGCAAGAGCCTCGTCGGGGCGGCCATCGCGGTGGCCGCCCGCGACCGCGGCAAGCGCGTCCTCCTCGTCGAGGTCGCCGCGCCGGTCGAGGCCGCGCGGCTCCTCGGCGGACGCCCGTCCTCGGGACGCGAGGTCGAGGCGCTGCCGGGCCTCTTCACGCTGAACCTTCACCCGCGCGACGCCATGGACGACTACGTGCGCCACGTCGTTCGCCTCGACCTGCTCGCCCGACGGATCCTGGAGAGTCCCGTCTACCACCGCTTCTTCGCGGCGGCGCCCGGCCTGAAGGAGCTCATGACCCTCGGCAAGGTGATGGTCCTCGAGGAAGCGCGCGTGCGGCTGTCGGGCCGGCCGCTGTGGGACCTCGTGGTCCTCGACGCACCGGCCACGGGCCACGGCCTCGCCTTCCTGAAGGTGCCGCTCGCCGCCTCGAGCGCCGTGCCCGTCGGGCCGGTCGGCCACAACGCCCGCCGCGTCCTCTCCCTCCTGCGGGACCGGGACCGGACCGCGCTCGTCGTCGTCGCGATCCCGGAGGAGATGGCCGTCGTCGAGGCGCTCCAGTTCCGCGAGATGGCGCGCGAGGAGCTCGGGGTGTCGCCCGCGGCGGTCGTGCTGAACGCCTGCCACGAGCGCCGCTTCTCCGCCGCGGACGAGGCGGCGGTGCTCGACCTCGCCGCCCGCGGCGCCGGCGGCGAGGTCGAGGGCCTGGCCCTGCCCGCCGCCCTGCGGGCCGCGCGCCGCCAGATCCGCCGCCGCCGCCTCACCCGCTTCTACGAGACGCGTCTGCGGCGCGCCCTCGACGTGCCTCTCGTGTCGCTCCCCTACCTCTTCCGCGAGAGCCTGGGCCTCGAGGACGTGCGCCTGCTCGCGGGCCGCCTGGAGGCGGCCTGATGCGGGAGCGCGACCCGAAAGGCGCGCTCGCCAGGGCTCTCGCCGGGCGCCGCATCGTGGTGGCCTGCGGCTCGGGCGGAGTCGGCAAGACGACGACCGCGGCCGCCCTCGCCCTCCGGGCGGCCCGGGACGGCCGCCGCGTGCTCGTGTGCACGATCGATCCGTCGCGCCGCCTGGCCACGAGCCTCAACCTGACGCAGCTGTCCGGGAGGCCGCGGGCGATCGACCTGCGCCGCCTCCCGGCCCCGCCCGCGTCCGGCGGCTCGCTCCACGCGATGGTGCTCGACGTCAAGAGCACCTTCGACGAGCTCGTCACGCGCCACACCCGCGACGCGACGGCCCGCGAGCGGATCCTCGGCAACCGCTTCTACCGCCACGTCTCGGCCGCCCTCGCGGGGAGCCACGAGTACATGGCGATGGAGAAGCTCCTCGACCTCGCCGCGGACGAGCGGTTCGACCTCGTCGTGCTCGACACCCCGCCCACGCGCCACGCCCTCGACTTCCTCGAGGCCCCCGACCGGCTCCTCGACTTCCTCGACACGAGCACGCTGCGCTTCTTCCTCAAGCCCTACTTCGCGGCCGGCCGCCTGACCGTGCGCGTCGCGAGCCGCACCGGCGCCGCCGCGCTGAAGGTGGCCGACCGCTTCCTCGGCCTGCAGTTCCTGCAGGACCTCTCGGAGTTCTTCCTCGCCTTCGAGGGCATGTACGACGGCTTCAAGGAGCGGGCAAGGCGCGTGCACGAGCTGCTGCGCGACGGGTCCGCCGGGTTCGTCCTCGTCTGCGGCCCGTCGCCCCTCGCCCTCGAGGAGGCCCTCTACTTCCACCGTCGCCTCGCGGAGAAGTCGATGCCCTTCGTGGCCTTCGTCGTGAACCGCGTGCACACCGACCCCGCCCGCGAGGACGGTCGCGCCCGGCGCCCCGCCGCCCGCGTGGCCCCCGACCTCGCGGGAAAGCTCGCCGCCACGCTGCGCGAGCAGCAGGTGCTCGCCGCGGTCGAGCGCCGCGCGATCGCCCGGCTCGAGGTGGACGCGCGCCGCAAGGCGCTCGTCGTGCCCGAGCTCGAGCAGGACGTGCACGACCTCCGCGGCCTCGCCGAGGTGGCGGATCTCCTCTTCGCGGCGCGCCCGCTCGCGCGGCGCTCGAGGGCGGTCGCGTCGTGAGCGCCCGCGTCATCCTCTACTCCGGCAAGGGAGGCGTCGGGAAGACGAGCCTCTCGGCGGCCACCGCCATCCGCGCGGCCGGGCTCGGCCACCGCACGCTCGTGGTGTCGACCGACTCCGCGCACAGCCTCGGGGACGCTCTCGACCGCGGGATCGGCCCCGAGCCGACGCCGGTCCTGCCCGGCCTCGACGCGATCGAGATCGACGTCAACCGGGAGCTCGAGAGCCACTGGGGCACGATCCACGAGTACCTCACGCGGTTCATGACCTTCCGCGGCATCGACGAGACGGTGGCGGAGGAGATCGCGATCCTGCCGGGCATGGAGGAGCTCTTCAGCCTCGTCCGCGTGAAGGCGTGGGCCGACGGCCGGAAGTACGACGTCGTCGTCATCGACTGCGCGCCGACCGGGGACACCGTGCGGATGCTCGCGGTGCCCGAGGTGCTGAGCTTCTACTTCTCGCGGGTCTTCCCGATCCAGCGGACGGTCGTCCGCACGGTCCGGCCGGTGGCCCAGCGCATCACCGACATGCCGATCCCGTCGGACGACGTCTTCGGCGCGGTGAAGCGGGTCTACGACCAGATGGAGGGCATGGGGCCGCTCCTCCAGGACCCGAAGCGGAGCTCGATAAGGATCGTGCTGAACCCCGAGCGCATGGTGATCAACGAGTCGCAGCGGCTCTACACCTACCTGAGCCTCTTCGGCTTCCCCGTCGACGCGGTGATCGCCAACCGGGTCCTGCCGGAGGAGGCGCGCTCGGCGTACTTCGACCGCTGGTTCTCCATCCAGGCCTCCCACCTCGCCACGGCCCGCGCGGCCTTCGACCCGCTCCCGTTCTTCGAGGCGCCCCTGTTCGACCGCGAGATGGTCGGCACCGCGATGCTCGACGAGTTCGGCCAGCGGGTCTTCGGCCGGACGGACCCGGCGAGCGTCCTCCACCGCGACAAGCCCGTGGAGGTGAGGAAGGAGAACGGGGCGTACGCGATGTACATCCGCCTGCCCTTCGCGGACAAGGACCGCATCCACGTCTTCGCGAAGGGCGACGAGCTCGTCGTGCAGGTCGACAACCAGAGGCGCCACCTGGTGCTGCCGCGGACCCTCGCCGGCCGGCCCGTCGAGCAGGCCGCCTTCGTCGAGCAGCGGCTGCGGGTGGCTTTCGGGCGGAAGGAGGCGTCGTGAGCCGCGAGAGGACCGGGAAGGGGCCGTCGCTCAAGCCGTGCTGCATGATCTCGGAAGTGCTCGAGGAGGCGGGCGTCGACCGCGCGCAGCTGCGACGCGCCACGCGCCAGGTCCTCGAGGGGGCCATCCTCCTCTGCCAGTGGCAGCTCGCGCGCATGGACGAGCCGGCGGCGCCGCGCGCGCGCGCCGGCCGCGGCCGCCGGGTCCCCGTGGAGTAGGATCGTCGGATGAGACTCGCGCGCGCCGCCTCGATCCTGCTCGCCCTCGCCCTCGTCCCGTCGACCGCGGCCCGCGCGGCCGAGATCGCGGCCCTCGTCGGAAGAAGCGGCGGCCCGAACCTCACGTCGACCGGGAAGGACCCCTCCGGCTGGGCCGGCTGCTACGGCGGCATGCTGACGATCACGCTCTTCAACGTGGTCCACGGCGAGGTCGAGGGCATCTACCAGACGAGCAACTACGCGAGCACCAACCTCCTCACCCTCTCCGGCAAGGCTTACGTCGGGCCGCAGTTCGGCCGGGTGGTCCCCTACGCGGGCCTCGGAGCCGGCGTCTACAACGAGGGCCTGCCCACGAACGACGATCGCGGCACGACGCACCTCGTGTTCGTCGGCGCGAAGCTGAAGTTCCCGATGGGCCTCGTCCTCCGCGGCGAGTACCAGTGGGTGAACCTCCCGGACGTCGCGCCCGTCGACCTCGATCACCGCTACTTCTTCGCGGTGGGCCTGAGCCTCTAGCCGCCGCTCGGAGCACCCTGCTCCGACGCGCGCGTCGACGACGCCGGACCGCGAGAGCCCACGGCGTCGTCGAGCGCCCGTCGCGCGCCGACGGGTCGGCTACAGACTGTGCCCGGGTGCTACACTTTCCGTTCCTGCGCCATGGTCTTCCTCAACTACACCACGATGCAGATGACGGCCAAGATCGTCTACTACGGCCCGGGCCTCTGCGGGAAGACGACGAACCTCCAGTGGATCCACCGCAAGACGGCGCCGGCGTCGCGCGGCGAGATGGTGAGCCTCGAGACCGAGGCCGACCGCACGCTCTTCTTCGACCTGCTGCCGCTCGACGTGGGCATCGTCGGCGGCATGAAGGTGCGCCTGCAGCTCTACACGGTGCCGGGGCAGGTCTTCTACAACGCGACACGCCGGCTCGTGCTGAAGGGAGTCGACGGCGTCGTCTTCGTGGCGGACAGCCAGGCGCCGGCCCTCGAGCCCAACGAGGAGTCGCTCACGAACCTGCGGCAGAACCTCGAGGAGCTCGGCCTCGACCCGCGCGAGCTGCCCACGGTCCTCCAGTACAACAAGCGCGACCTGCGGAACATCCTCCCGGTCGAGCGGCTGCAGTCGGTGCTGAACCCGGGCCGCGTGCCGGCGTTCGAGGCGGCGGCCATCCACGGCGTGGGCGTCTTCGAGTCGCTGAAGGAGATCTCGCGGCTCGCCCTCGACGTCGTGCGGGCGCGCCTCGCCGACGAGCGGCACGCGGGCGTTCCCGGCCTCGCCCGCCTGCGGCGAGCGGCCGCGCTCGCCGCCGAGCCCGCATCCTCGGGAGCGGCGACACCCGAGGCCGCTCCCCCGCCGCCCGCCCCGGCCGAGGGCCCGCCGGCGGCGGCGACGGCCGCGCCCGCCGCCGCCGCGGAGCCGGATCCGGCGACGCTCGAGCCGCTGCAGGTCGAGTTCGCCGAGGAGGACACCGACAAGGTGCAGATCCGCCCCGTGCGCCTGCGCGGCTCGCTCGACATCGGGCGCGAGCTCGAGAAGCTGCGCCACGTCGGCGCCGACACCCGCCGCGCGCCGACGGCCGTGCGGGACCGCGACGTCGAGCGCCTCTTCCAGGAGATCCTCGCCCCCGGCCGCGACGGCGAGCAGGAGCTCGACCGCCGCGCGGCGCTCGCCGTTCCCGGGCACCTGCTGAAGGGCCTCACCGACCTGCGCCTGCACCTCGGCTTCGACCGCGACGGCCGCGAGGAGATCCTGCGCGACGCCGTGCGCATCACGCTCGTCCGCACCCGACGGCTGGAGCGGCTGCGGATCCGCCTGGACCTCGAGCTGAAGGGCGAAGACTGACGTCCTACCGGGTCCGCTCGAAGAGCGCGTCCATCTTCGCGTCGATCGTGTCCCACGCGTACTCGCGGTCGACGTACGCGCGGCCCTGCTCGCCGAGGCGCCGGGCGAGGCCGCGGTCCTCGAGGAGCAGCTTCAGCCCCTCCGCGAACTCCGAGTAGCCGTGGTAGAAGAGCCCGCCGTTCGACCGCAGGCACTGCCCCATCAGGACCTTGCACCGCGCGTTCGCGAGCACCGCCACGCCGAGCTTCCAGGCCTCGAGCGTGATCACGGAAAGGCTCTCGAAGGGCGAGGGCATGACGAGGAGCGCACACTGGCCGAGGGCCGCGACCTTCTCCTCCTCGGTAATGAACCCCACGTGCCGGACGTGCGGGTCGTCGGGGATCGGCACGACCGATCGGCCGGCGAGCACGAGGTCCACGTCCGCCCCGGTCTCCTCGCGGAACTTCCGGAAGTACGCGAAGAGCGTGACGCAGCCCTTGTTCTTGTCGATCCGTCCCACGTAGAGGACGAACGGCCGGGTGAGCCCGTGCTTCGCGCGGAAGTCGATCGACGGGTCGGGGGCGGGCAGGTCGAGGCCGCTGCCGATGACGGTGCTCGGCACCGCGCGGTTGCCGCTCGCGTCCTCCACGAGGGCCTGCTCCTCGGGCGTCAGGTAGACGATGCCGCGCGGGGCGGAGAAGAGGCCCTTCATGACCCCGAGGTGGACGGCCGGGTCTTCCTCCGCGGTGGGCACGAGGATCGCCCGGTCGCGCACGGCGGGGACGCCGTGGTAGCTGTGGTAGTACCGGAAGCAGTAGAAGAGGACCCGGTCGAAGCGGTCGCGGGCCCGCGCCACCGCCTTCACGAGGGCCGGGGAGAAGGGCCCGTTCTCGCGGACCCAGGCCTCCTCCTCCTCGCGCGTGTGCGACTCGTGGAAGCACAGGTTCGACAGCGAGGCGAAGGTCCGGGCGTTGCGCGGGCGCTTCACCGTGTGGCGGTGGACGGGGAGGCCGTTCACGACCTCGGTCCCCTCCGGGTAGTGGTTCCTCCACTCGAGGTAGTCGAGGGCGCGGGTGGCGAAGACCTCCACCTCGTGCCGCTTCGCGAGCCGCTCGGCGAGGAGCCGGCAGTGCATCTCGGCGCCGCCGTTCACCTCCAGGCCGTAGCGCTGGATGACGAAGGCGAGCCTCACCGGGAGCGGCCGCCCGCGGCCGCGATCGCGAGCAGCCGCTCGTACTTCTCGAGGATCCGGTCCCAGGCGTAGTTCGCCTGGAAGTACGCCTCGCCCTGCGCGCCGAGGCGGTCCGCGAGCGCCGGCTGGCCCACGAGCACGTCCATCGCGGCGGCGAACTCCTCGTACCGCCGGTAGTAGAGCCCGCCGTTCGCGCGCAGGACCTGCCCGCGCAGCACCTCGCAGTCGCCGTTGACGAGGACGGGGCGCTTCATCATCCAGGACTCGAGGACGACCATCGAGAGGCTCTCGTGCCGCGAGGGCATCACGAGGGCCCGCGCGCGGGCGATGGCCGCGAGCTTCTCGCCGTCCGGCACGACGCCCATCAGGCGCACGTGCGCGTTCTCCGAGAACGTCATGGTGCTGCGGCCGAAGAGAGCCAGGGTCGCGGTGGACCGCGTCTCCCGCTGCCAGCGCAGGAAGTGGTCGATCATCACCGCGCAGCCCTTCTCGGGCTCGATGCGGCCGACGTAGACGAAGTAGTCCCCGAGGAGGTCGAGGCGGGGCGCGACCTCGTCGACGGGCACCGCGGCCGGACGGTCGATCCCCGTGCCGACGATCTCGCCCGGGAGGCCCTCGTTGCCCGTCACCCGCTCGATGAGCTCCTTCTCCTCGGGGGTGTTGAACACGATCGCCGCCGGGAGCCGGAAGAACTCGCGGAAGAGGCGCAGGTAGAGGACGCGGTCGTGCTCCGCGGTCGGCACGAGGAGGCTCTTGCGCGGCGCGACCTGGAGCCCGGCCCAGCTCGTCCAGTAGCGGTAGGAGAAGAAGACGATCGCGTCGTACTCCGCCTCGTGGGCCCGGAGGTGGTCGACGAGGGCCGGGCAGACGGGCCCGTGCTCGACGACCCACTGCGCCTCCTCCTCGTCGGTGTGCTCGAAGAAGCAGACCTTGTTGGCGACCGGGTCGAAGGTCTCGATCCGGCGCCGGCGCGCCACCGGGAAGCGCCGCACGGTGACGCCGTTCGCTTCGGTCACGCCGGCCGGCAGGACGTCGTCCCAGCTGAGGTAGTCGGTCGCGGTGGTCGTCAGCACCTCCACCCGGTGGCGCTCCGCGAGGTGCTCGGCCACCCAGCGGCAGTGCAGCTCCGCCCCTCCCGTGACCTCGGTCCCGTAGCGCTGGACGACGAAGGCGACCCTCACCCGCGCCCGCCCTCCGCCTTCTCCCGCTCGAGCTCGGCCACCCGGTTGCGCAGCGCCGCCGTCTCGACCTGCAGGCGCACGACCTCGCGAACGAGGTTGTGCCCGAGGTAATGGAGGTAGAGGTTGATCTGCGCCTGGCGGCTGAGCGGGTGGTCGGTGTAGAGGCGCACCCACGGCCGCACGAGCTTCTTCAGCTGGACGACGAGCCGCGCACCGAAGCCCTGGCGGTGCGTCTCGATCCGGTAGTCCGTCGAGATGTTCCAGTTGTGGTTGTCGGCCATGAGCCGCGCGAGCAGCTCGGGGTCGATCCCGGCGTCGTCGGCGAAGGCCTGCAGCTTGAGGGCGGTCAGCTCCTCGACCTCGTCGTCCGAGTAGAGGCCGAGGTCGCGGCGGCCGCGGATCTTCTCCCGGATCCGCGACATGATGGCGGCGACGTCCACCGTGCCGTCGCTCGACGTCCAGTCTTCCATGTCGGTCCCCCTCGCGGCCGGCCGAAAAAGGAGAAGGGAGACGGCGCGCGCCGCCTCCCTTCTCCGGCCCGGCGGCGCGGCCCGGCGGCGGGCGCGCCCCTTCGCGTTACGGCTTCTTCGCCGCCTTCGCGGCCGGCGCGGCGGGCTTCGCCCCCGCCATCGCCTTCGCCGGCTCGGCCGGCGCGAGCGCCACCGCCTCGGTGAGGCCCTCGGGCGTCCCCGCCGACGCCACGTCGGTGACGTACAGGTGGTAGACGAGGAGGCCGAGCTCGCGGTCGTCGTTGTTGAGCGGTGGGTTGAGGTTCTTCGGCACGAACGACTGGTTCATCGACAGGCGCACGTCCACCCACTCGTCGTTGCCGAGGTCCTCCGCCTTGACGTGGATCTTCTTCAGGAAGACCTCGGGCGTCTCGATCGGGAAGCGCAGGCCCACGTTGTTCCCCACCGTCACGGTGAGCTCGGGCGTCTGGGGGAAGCACTTCACGCAGGTGTCGGCCTGGAGGTAGACGACGACGTCGGTCTTCTTGTCCTTGTTGTAGTTCGGGTTCTTGAAGGACATGAGCGCCTCCTTCTTCGTCCAGAAGCGCTCGACCGACGGGTTCTCCGGCTGCGTCTCGGGGTTGTGCCAGCCCTCCTTGTAGACGGGGAAGATGTTCTCCGTCTGGGGCAGCAGCTCGATCGTCGCCACCTTGTACTCGCGGAAGCCCTTGTCCTCGCCCTTGAGGGCCGGGCGCTCGCCGCGGCCCGGGTGCGGGTAGAGGCCCATCCGGACCTCGGCGTCGCCGACGTACGGGTAGACCGGGATGAACCGCGTCCGCGTGTAGGTGTAGGTCTTCCCCGGCTCCCACTGCGACGTGGGCGGCACGGGGTCGTGGTCGTCCTCGAACAGCATCACCTCGTGGTTGTCGAGGAAGTGCACGAGGGCCCGGTAGTCCTTGTCGAGCTTGCGGGCGTTCGCGTCGAGCGTCCACGTGTAGGTGACCTCGAGGGCGCTCCCGAGGGGGGCCTTCGTCCGATTCACCTTGATCGACGGGGTGATCGGGTTCACCTCGGCCGCCTTGTGGCGGTTGCAGGCGGGCAGCGAAAGGACTCCGGTCAGGGCGGCCAGAGCGGCCAGCCCCCAGGTGCGGCGCAGTTTCATGTGGTTCTCCTCGAACGGACTCGGGTCTTCCCGGTCAGGAAGAGACTCGACCAGCCAAACCCGCGAAGTGTAGCGGATGGAGCGCGCCGGGCGCAAACGGGGCGCGAGACCGCCGGGGGCGGCGCCGGGCCGAGCCGGGCCCCGCCTCGCGGCGTGCTAGACTGTCCCCGCCGCTCAAGCCGCCGGGGGTGGGATTGAGAGCAGGGCGATCGGTACTGTGGCTGGGCCTCACCTCCGTGGCGTTCGGGGTCTCGTGCGCGAGCGCACCGGCCCGGGTCGCCGTCGTGACCCCGCCGGCCGCCCCTGAGCCCGCCGCCGCCCGGCCCGACCCCGTCCCGCCCGTCCTGGCCGAGTCGGATTCCGCCCTGCGCTCCGGGCTCGCCGCCGCCGACGCCGGCCACCTGGACAAGGCTCGGGCCGACTTCGACCGAGCGGTCGACCTGCTGCTGTCCTATCCGGGCGGCGCCCTCTCCGAGCCCCGGGTGGCCGAGGCCTACCGGCGGACCCTCGAGACGGTCCAGGTCCGCGAGATCGAGATGCTGGCCGCCGGCGACGGGTACACCGAGGTGGCGAGCGAGCCCGCGTCGATCGACGCGGTCGGCGCCCTCCCGGTCGGCGAGGCCCCGACGAGCGACGCGACGCGGACCCAGGCGATCGCGGCCGTGGCCGAGGAGAAGCCCGACCTCCCGGTGGAGCTGAACGAGGCGGTCCTCTCCTGCCTCGACCTCTACCAGGGCCGCCTGCGGGAGTGGTTCGCGACCGCGCTCTCGCGCGGGCAGCCCTACCTGCCCCACATCCGGAAGGTCTTCGGCGAGGAGGGCATCCCGCAGGACCTCGCGTACGTCGCGCTCGTGGAGAGCGCCTTCAAGTCGACGGCGTACTCGCGCGCGCGGGCGAAGGGCCAGTGGCAGTTCATCGCCGCCACCGGCCGCCGCTACGGGCTCCAGCAGGACTGGTGGATCGACGAGCGCAGCGACCCCGAGAAGTCGGCGCACGCCGCCGCCCGCTACCTCAAGGAGCTGTACGGGATGTTCGGCGACTGGAACCTCGCGCTGGCCGGCTACAACGCCGGCGAGGCGAAGGTCGCCCGCGCGATGAAGCGCTACAAGACGAGCGACTTCTGGCAGCTGCGGCAGACCCGCGCCTTCCGCCGGGAGACGAAGAACTACGTGCCCCTCATCCACGCGGCGATCGTCATCGCGAAGGCGCCCGAGCGCTACGGATTCACGGTCAGCCCGGAGCCGGCGCGGGAGTTCGAGCGCGTGGCCGTCGAGGGAGCCTACGACCTGCGGGTCGTGGCCGAGTGCGCGAGCGAGCCCGTCGAGACGCTGCGGACGCTCAACCCGACGCTTCGGCGGATGGCGACGCCCGCCGACCGCACGTTCGAGCTCCGGGTCCCGACCGGGCGCGCCGACGCGGTCTCCCGGTGCCTCGCCGAGCTGCCCGCGGAGAAGCGCGTCAGCTTCCGCACGCACGTGGTGCGGCGCGGCCAGACCCTCGCGGGGATCGCCCGCGCGAACGGCGTCGCGGCCAAGGACATCGCGGAGGCGAACTACCTGCCGGCCGGCCGACGCCTCCGCCCCGGCACCGAGATCATCATCCCGATCCCCGTGCGCGCCCGCGTGGCCACCGTGCGGCGGGCGGCGGAGCCGTCGGAGGTCCCCGACCCCTCCGACGCGCGCCGGGTGCGCTACCGGATCCGCCCCGGCGACACGCTGGCCTCGATCGCGGCCCAGTACGGCACGACGGTCGGCGACCTGAAGACGTGGAACCGCCTCCGCGGAACCACGATCGTCGCCGGGGACTTCCTGACGATCTACTCGGGCACTCCCCAGGACTGATCCGGACCCGCCCCGGCCGCGCGCCGGGCTACCCTCTCGCCTCGAGGGCGGCTCTCCCCCGCCGGGAGGGGGATTCATGCTCGCCACGTCGCTGACGGCCGCCGTCCTCGGGATCGACGCGCACCTCGTCCGGGTCGAGGCCGACGCCGCGTTCGGCTTTCCGCGCTTCGCCATGGTCGGCCTGCCGGACTCCGCGGTGAAGGAGAGCGAGTCGCGCGTGCGGTCCGCTCTCCGCAACTGCGGCATCGAGTTCAAGTGGGACCGGCGCATCACGGTCAACCTCGCCCCGGCCGGCCTGCGGAAGTTCGGCTCGTCGTACGACCTGGCGGTGGCCGTCGGCCTGCTGGCCGCGGACGGAGCGATCGCCCCGCTCCGGCTCGCCGGCCTGATGCTCGTCGGCGAGCTGGCGCTCGACGGAGGGCTGCGCGCGGTCGAGGGCGTCCTGCCGATGCTGCTCCTCGCACGTCGGGCCGGACTCGCCGCCGTGGTCGTGCCGGCGGGCAACGCGGCCGAAGCGGCGCTGGTGCCCGACCTGGCGGTCTATCCCGTGCGCTCCCTGCCCGAGGCGCTGGCCCTCGCGGGAGCCGAGGCCCTGCCGCCCCGCCCGCCGCTCGCGACCGCCGCGACCGCCTCGCCGGCGCCGCCGGACCTCGCCGAGGTCCGCGGGCAGCTTCTCGCGCGGCGAGCGCTCGAGATCGCCGCGGCCGGCGGCCACAACGTCCTCCTCGTCGGCCCGCCGGGCTCCGGCAAGACGATGCTCGCGCGCCGGCTGCCCGGCCTGCTGCCCCCGCCGACGCTCGAGGAAGCGGTGGAGACGGCGGCCATCCACTCGGCCGCGGGCCTGCCGGCCGACCCGCTGCTCGGGCAGCGGCCCTTCCGCAGCCCCCACCACACCACGAGCGACGTCGGCCTGGTCGGTGGCGGCTCCCGGCCGCGGCCCGGCGAGGTCAGCCTCGCCCACAACGGGATCCTCTTCCTCGACGAGCTGCCGGAGTTCGGCCGGGCGCCGCTCGAGGCCCTGCGCCAGCCGCTCGAGGAGGGCTTCGTGACCGTCAGCCGGAACCGCGGCACCCTCCGCATGCCGGCCCGGTTCCAGCTCGTCGCGGCGATGAACCCGTGCCCCTGCGGCCGGCGCGGAACCCCGGCCGGCTGCCGCTGCCCCGCCCATCACGTCCGCGGCTACCTCGGCCGTCTCTCGGGCCCGCTCCTCGACCGCATCGACCTCCACGTGCCGGTCTGCGCGGTCGGCTACGACGAGGTCTGCGGCTCCCCGGGCGAGCCGACGCGGGCCGTCGCCGCTCGCGTGGCCGCGGCGAGAGGGCGACAGGAGGCACGGGCGGCCGACACCGGCTCGCCCCTGAACGCCCGCCTGCCCCCACCCGCCGTTCGCCGCGTGGCGCGGCCCGGAGCGCCTTCCGAGCGGCTCCTCCGACACGCGATGGAGAAGGCTGGACTCACGGCCCGGGGCCTGGATCGGCTGCTTCGTGTCGCGCGGACGATCGCTGATCTCTCTGACAGGGAAGACCTTCGGCCCGAGGACGTCGCGGAGGCCCTGCAGTTCAGACGTTGCATGGATGATACGGCTACGCCGCTGCCGCTCCAAGCCGTTGGAGAAGGATGTTGACGGCGCCGTGACGGCCGTGTTAGCCTCCGCCGGTTTCTCGAACCCGGTGGGTGAGTCCTCTTTGCGGAGAGGGCCGCTAGGTCCGCGGGGAAGCGCGGCTCGCACCTTCCCCCAGTCGACGATATCGGAGCGGTGGATGGCGAACGAGTTCTACACGCTGATCGTCGTACCGCACGCCAAGGCGCGCTTCCGCAAGTTCCAGGTCTCCGTCCGCCTCACCCGCTGGGTGATGGCCGCGGTGGGCGCCCTTGCCCTCCTCCTGGCGGGCATCCTCGCCCACTACACCTGGATCGCGGTCGAGGTGGCCGAGGTCAAGCGCCTGCGGGCGGAGAACCTGGCGCTCGCCACGAAGGCCAAGGCCTACGAGGAGAACGCGGGGCAGCTCCAGGCGAAGATCCTCGCCCTCCAGGGCGTCGTCACCAAGCTCGGGGTCATGGCCGGCGTGGAGCAGAGCCTGCCCGACGCGAGCGTCGGCGGCGTGGGCGGGCTCACCCGGGTCGAGACGACCGCGCCCTCGGTCGACATCGCCACGACGCTCCGGAGCATGGACGAGAAGGTCGGGAACCTGACCGCGAAGTCCACGCACCTCGAGGCGTTCTTCCGCGACCAGCGCCAGCAGCTCGCGTCCACCCCGTCGATCTGGCCGGTGCGCGGGTACCTCTCCGCGAGCTTCGGAAACCGGCTCGACCCGTTCACCGGGCAGCCGGACTTTCACCCCGGCCTCGACATCTCGACGCCGGCCGGCACCCGGGTCGTCGCACCGGCCGACGGCGTCGTTGTCTTCTGCGGCCAGAAGAACGGCTACGGGAACGCCCTCGTCGTCGACCACGGCTACGGGATCGTGACGCGGTACGGCCACCTCGCGGGCTTCAACGTGAAGCCGGGCCAGCGGGTGCGCCGGGGCGACGTGATCGCCTTCGTCGGCAACACGGGACGCTCGACGGCCCCTCACCTCCACTACGAGGTGTGGCTCGACGACCAGCTCCAGAACCCGATCCAGTTCATCCTGGACGAGTACCGAAGCTTCTCCTAGGCTCCGGTCGGAGCGGCCCGGAGAGCGCCGCTCCGATCGGAACGGGGTTCCCACGAGGCGGCCGACTCCCCCTCTTTCGCTCGCGGCCTGTCGTCCTCTCCGTGTTGCCCGCTCCCGTCGCTCTGTCTGCCGTTGCTCACGTGGCTCCCCCAGGAGGCCCCCGCGCCGGCTCCTCGGTGGCCCCTCTCCCGCCCCGCCCCGCGTCGCCCGCGGCGTCCGTTCTCCCCTGGCTGAGCTGAGCGGCTTCCTGCTTCTCCCAAGCCCGTAGGTCCAGCCTAAAGTGGTATTCTTGCTGGATATCCTGGGGGTTCGTCCGCACACATGATCAATTCCATCCTCACGCGGATCGTCGGGACGAAGAACGACCGGGAGCTCAAGGCCATCCGCCCGATCGTCGCCGCCGTCGGGGCCCTCGAGCCCCAGATGAAGGCCCTCGACGACCACGCGCTGGCCGCCAAGACGGCCGAGTTCCGGGAGCGGCTGGCCGGGGGCCAGTCCCTGGACGACCTGGTGCCGGAAGCCTTCGCCGTCGTGCGCGAGGCCGGCTGGCGGGTGCTGCGCATGCGGCACTTCGACGTCCAGCTCATCGGCGGCCTCACCCTCCACCGCGGGATGATCGCGGAGATGAAGACGGGCGAGGGCAAGACCCTCGTCGCGACCCTCGCCGCCTACCTGAACGCGCTCTCCGGCAAGGGCGTCCACGTCGTCACCGTCAACGACTACCTCGCCAAGCGCGACTCGGAGTGGATGGGTCGGCTGTACAAGTTCCTCGGCCTGTCCGTCGGCGTCATCCAGCACAGCATGGACGACCGCGAGCGGCAGCTCGCCTACGGCGCCGACATCACCTACGGCACGAACAACGAGTTCGGCTTCGACTACCTCCGCGACAACATGAAGTTCGACCTCGGCATGTACGTGCAGCGGGGCCACAACTTCGCGGTCGTCGACGAGGTCGACTCGATCCTCATCGACGAGGCGCGGACCCCGCTCATCATCAGCGGCCCCGCCGAGGAGTCGACCGACAAGTACTACCGGATCGACACGATCATCCCGAAGCTCAAGCCCGGCGCGCGCATCACCGGCGACAAGAAGGCCGAGGAGCGGGCCGAGCTCGAGAAGACGGGCGACTACATCGTCGACGAGAAGAACAAGACGGTCACCCTGACCGAGATGGGCATGGCCCACTGCGAGCGCCTGCTCGGGGTGAAGAACCTGTGGGACCCGTCCAACATGGACGTGCTCCACCACGTGAACCAGGGCCTGCGCGCCCACACCCTCTTCCACCGCGACGTCGACTACGTGGTGAAGGACGGACAGGTCACGATCGTCGACGAGTTCACCGGCCGCCTCATGCCCGGCCGGCGCTGGTCGGACGGCCTCCACCAGGCGGTCGAGGCCAAGGAGAAGGTGAAGATCGAGCGCGAGAACCAGACCCTCGCCACGATCACCTTCCAGAACTACTTCCGCATGTACTCGAAGCTCTCGGGCATGACCGGCACGGCCGAGACCGAGGCCCCCGAGTTCGACAAGATCTACAAGCTCGAGGTCCTCGTCATCCCGACGAACCGGCCCCTCATCCGCGTCGAGAACCCGGACGTCGTGTACCGGACCGAGCGGGAGAAGAACGACGCGGTCATCAAGGAGATCACGGATCTCCACGAGTCCGGCCGCCCCGTCCTCGTCGGCACGATCTCCATCGAGAAGTCGGAGCAGCTCTCGGTCCTGCTCAAGAAGGCCGGCATCAAGCACGTGGTCCTCAACGCGAAGTACCACGAGCGCGAGGCCGAGATGGTCGCCCAGGCCGGGCGCTTCGGCGCGGTGATGATCGCGACGAACATGGCCGGCCGCGGCACCGACATCATCCTGGGCGGCGTGCCCGACCACCGGGTGAAGGCCGTCCTGGCGGACAAGCTCGCGGAGCGGAAGCTCGACGCCGAGCACGCGACGCCGGAGGACGAGAAGGCCGCCCTGGAGCAGGTCGCGGCCGAGCGCGCGCAGGAGTTCCGGCGGGAACTGCAGTCCCGCAAGGCGACGGCCGAGCAGAAGCGCGAGCTGGCCAAGCGCTTCCTCGGCCTCATGGCCTCCTTCGCCGGCGATCACCCGTCGGTCACGGCCGTGCGGGCCCTCGCCCCGGCCGGGAGCGCCCTCGCCGCCTATCTCGACACCGCCCGCGACCTGCCCCGCCCGACGAAGGAGAAGATCGCGAAGGCGTTCTACCCCCAGATCGAGGAGCCGGTCGACTTCCTCTCCGTCCATCCGCTGAAGGCGACGCTCGACCGCCTCGCCGAGACACCCGAGCTGCGCGACGTCGAAGCGCTCCTCGACCAGAACGAGCGCGAGCGGGTGGTCGCCCTCGGCGGCCTGCACATCCTCGGCACCGAGCGACACGAGGCCCGCCGCATCGACAACCAGCTGCGCGGCCGCGCCGGCCGCCAGGGCGACCCCGGCTCGTCGCGCTTCTACCTCTCGCTCGAGGACGACCTGATGCGCATCTTCGGGTCGGAGCGCATCAGCGGGCTCATGCTCCGCCTGGGGATGGAGGAGGGCGTCCCGATCGAGCACGGGATGGTCACGAAATCGATCGAGCGCGCGCAGAAGCAGGTCGAGGCGCAGAACTTCGCGATCAGAAAGCACCTGCTCGAGTACGACGACGTGATGAACAAGCAGCGCACGGCGGTCTACGACATGCGCCGCATGATCCTCGAGGGGAAGAACACCCGCGAGCACGTCCTCTCCCTCGTCGACGAGATCGTCGAGTGGTACGCCGACAGCTACTGCTCGGCGAAGGACAGCCCCGCCGACTGGGACCACGAGGCGCTCCAGGGCGCGCTCAAGGAGACCTTCGGCATCGAGCCGTCGATCGCCGAGCTCAGGGGCCTCGGCCGCGGCGAGATGGTCGAGACGCTGGCCGGGCGGGCGAGGGAGCGCTACGCGGAGCGGGAGGCGGCGATCGGCGCCGACCGCGCCCTCTTCCACCAGCGCATGATCATGCTGCAGATCGTCGACGCGCAGTGGAAGGACCACCTGTACTCGCTCGACCACCTCAAGGAGGGCATCGGGCTGCGCGGCTACGGCCAGCGCGACCCGCTCGTCGAGTACAAGAAGGAGTCCTTCTCGATGTTCCAGGCCCTCATGGACCGCATCGACGAGGAGATCCTGCGCTGGACGTTCCTCTACCAGCCGGTGGTGGCGCCGGAGCCGCGCCGGCCCGAGCCGTCGGACGACTGGCTCCTCGCCGGCGGAGAGGCCGCGCCGGCCGGCTCGCCCCGCGCCGCCGCGCCCGCCCCGCCGCGCCAGGAGCCGGAGCTGGCCTTCGCCGGCGTGCGCCGCGCCCCCCGCAACCTCACGATGAACGACCCTTCGGCGGCCCCGTCGGCCTTCGCCAAGGCCGCGACGCCGCGCGAGGCGCAGGGCGGCACCGACGAGGTCCAGACGGTCAAGCGCGAGGGGCCGAAGGTCGGCCGCAACGACCCCTGCCCCTGCGGCTCCGGGAAGAAGTACAAGAAGTGCCACGGCAGCTAGGGCTCGCCGCGTCACCGGTTCGATCGAGGTAACTGGATGATCGAGGATCGACTCACCGAGGCCCTGACCTTCGACGACGTCCTGCTCGTGCCGCAGCGCTCCGACGTGCTGCCCTCGCAGGTCGACGTCTCCACCCGGCTGACGAAGGAGATCACGCTCAAGATCCCCGTCGTCTCCGCCGCGATGGACACGGTCACCGAGGCCCACCTGGCGATCGCCCTCGCCCAGGAGGGCGGGATCGGCTTCATCCACAAGAACATGTCGATCGCGGCCCAGGCGGCCGAGGTCGACAAGGTGAAGCGGTCGGAGTCCGGCATGATCGTCGACCCGGTCACCGTCGCCCCCGACGCCCCGGTCGCCGAGGCGCTCGCCCTCATGGCGAAGTACCGCATCAGCGGCGTCCCCGTGACCGTCGGCACGAAGCTCGTCGGCATCCTCACGAACCGCGACCTGCGCTTCGAGACCCGCACCGCGCTGCCCGTCTCGGACCTGATGACGAAGGACGAGCTCATCACGGTCCCCGTCGGCACGACGCTCGACGAGGCGAAGGAGATGCTCCACAGGCACAAGGTGGAGAAGCTCCTCGTCGTCGACCGCGACTTCAACCTGAAGGGCCTCATCACCGTCAAGGACATCCAGAAGCAGATCAAGTACCCGAACGCCTGCAAGGACGCCCTCGGCCGGCTGCGGGTCGGGGCCGCGGTCGGCGTGGCCGGCGACACCCTCGAGCGGGTCGCCGCTCTCGTCGAGGCGAAGGTGGACGTGCTCGTCGTCGACACCGCGCACGGCCACAGCAAGGGTGTCCGCGACGTGGTCGAGAAGGTGCGGGCCGCCCATCCGGACCTGCAGCTCATCGCCGGCAACGTGGGCACCTACGCGGGAACGGCCGACCTGATCGCGGCCGGCGTCCACGCCGTGAAGGTCGGCATGGGGCCGGGCTCGATCTGCACGACCCGCGTCGTCTCCGGCGCCGGCATGCCGCAGATCACCGCCATCTCCGAGGCCGCGCGGGCCGCCGCCGACACGGACACGCCGATCATCGCGGACGGCGGCATCAAGTTCTCGGGCGACATCAGCAAGGCGATCGCGGCCGGAGCCCAGTGCGTGATGATCGGCTCGCTCTTCGCCGGCACGGACGAGAGCCCGGGCGAGCTCATCCTGCGCCAGGGCCGCTCCTTCAAGTCGTACCGCGGCATGGGCTCGATCGGGGCGATGAAGGCCGGCTCGAAGGACCGTTACTTCCAGGAGTTCGAGGCCGCGTCCGACAAGCTCGTCCCCGAGGGGATCGAAGGCATGGTCCCCTACAAGGGGCCGATCGCGGCCATGGTGCAGCAGCTCGTGGGCGGCCTGCGGGCGGGCATGGGCTACTGCGGCGCGGCCAGCATCCGCGAGTTCCAGACCCGCGCTCGGTTCGTCAAGATCTCGCCGGCCGGTCTCAAGGAGAGCCATGTCCACGACGTCATCATCACGAAGGAAGCTCCGAACTACCGGCTCGAGTAGGGCCCTCGCCGCGGCCGTCGTCGCGGCGGCCCTGGCCGCGGCCGTCCTCGGCGCGTGCCGGGGGCGCGGCGGCGAGACCTTCGTCACCTACTTCAGCGGCGACCACGGCGTGTCCCTCCGCCACCCCGCGTCGTGGCGGGGCGACCAGGCCGAGCAGGAAGGCGTGTGGTACCGGTACTTCCTCGCTCCGCCGGCGGGGCCGCAGAACCGCTCGCCGGTGTCCGTCACGCTCCTCGCCGGGGCCATGGCGGTCCCCGTCGAGACCTACGCCCAGAGCTACCTCGCCGGGCACTCTCTCGTCTCGACCCGGGACGAGGAGCGCCAGGGAGTGAAGGGCCGGTCGTGGGTCTTCGCGTCGGCCGACGGCGCGACCCGCTACCGCCTTCTCCTCCTCGCCGCCAACGGGCGCGTCGTCGGCCTCTACGCCCAGGGCGACGCCGTCGCGGTCGAGAAGAGCCAGGCGACCCTCGACGAGATGTGGTCGAGCCTGACGGTCGAGCGTCCCCGCGACTACCCCGTCCGCCGCTGGCGCGACGTCGCGACGACGCTCGGGATCCCCGCCTCCTGGACGCAGACGCGCGAGTTCTCGGGCGGCGGCACTCGGCTCGTCCAGTACGCGAGCCCGCCCCTCGCGGTCGACCGCGGCGACCAGCCCGTCCACGCCTCGCTCTCGGTGACGCTCGAGCCGCTGCCGGCGGGCGGCGGGCTGCCCGAGTACTACCAGGCGACCCGGGCGAAGCTCGGCGACAACTTCCAGGTCACGAGCCACCAGGGCTTCCGCGGCGGGTACGTCGACATCATGCGGACCGAGACGCCGGTCGCGGTGACGTTCATCAAGCGCTTCTACTTCGCGGCCGGCGGGCGCGGCTGCTCGCTCTCCTTCGAGGCGCGCGAGGACGTCTTCCCGCGCGTGTCGCGCTGGGCGGACTACATCGCCTCGACGCTGCGGATGTCGGGCGAGCCCGAGGCGGCCGTCCTGCCTACGGTGGACGCCGCGGCCCCGGCGGCGACGCCGTCGGCGCCGGCCGCGGCGACGGCCGCGCCGCGGAAGGCGGTCCGTTGAACGCGGCCCTCGCCTGGCTCGGCCAGGGCCTCGGCCGTCTCCTGCACGGGCCGGACGTCCTGGAGACGACGGTCACGCCGGCCGGACCGGCCGGCGCCCTCGCCGTCCCGTCGGACTACGACGGCGTCTGGGAGACGGTGGCGGTGCAGGGACGTCCGTGCCTGCGGCCGGTGGAGTCCTCCTACTACCTGTACTTCGTCCTGCCGGCCGGCGCGCGGAGCCGGGCGAGCGGGCCGGTCTGGGTCGAGGTCGAGTACTTCGGGCCGCAGTACGGCGAGTTCCGCGTCCAGTACGCCTCCACCGACCGCGCCGAGCCCTGGGACGGCCTCTACAAGATGGCCGAGCAGCGCTGGCGCCCCGAGGCGGCGGGCCTCGGCCGGTTCCGACGCGCGCTGTTCGCCCTGCCGGACTTCGACGCGTCGCGCGTCCAGAACCTCGGGGCCTCGTTCCGCCTCGAGTTCCGCCGGGAGCTCCTCGTCGCGGGGGTCCGCGTCCACCTCGTCCCGCCGGCCGACCTCGCCCTCTTCCCCGCCGTCGCTCCCCTGCCCGACCTGCGGAAGATGCCGGGCCGCTTCTACCCGATCGACTATCTCTTCATCGAGATCACGAACGCGTGCAACTTCAAGTGCACGTGGTGCCCCGACGAGATCATGGAGCGCCGGCGCGGCTTCATGAAGAAGGAGCGCGTGTTCCGCCTCCTCGACGAGATCGCGGAGAAGCGCTCCTTCATGGGCCCCCTCTTCCCCGTGAAGCTCCACCAGATGGGCGAGCCGATGCTCCACCCCGACCTGCCCGAGATCGTGGCCCGGGCGGAGGAGCGCGGGGTCCCGATCGAGCTCAACACGAACTGCGGCCTCATCACGGAAGAGCGGGTGGACGCGCTCTACCGCGCCGGCCTGACGAACCTCATCCTGTCGTACCAGACGCCGGACCCCGCGACGTTCAGGACCCGCAAGGCGCCCCGGCTCGTCTTCGACGAGTACCGCGACAAGGTGCGCCTCGCCGTCGAGCGGAAGGCCGCTCTCGGGGCGCGGACGAACCTCGAGATCGACATCATGAACACGAAGTACGCCGACGGCTACCGCATCGTCAGCGAGGACGAGCAGGCGATGGAGTTCGTCGCCGACTGGATCGCCTTCGCCCGCGAGGTCGAGGTCCGCCACTCCCTCGCCCCTCGCGGGCACGACCTCGAGGCCATCCGGGCCGCCCACCTCCTCGACCGCGACGAGAACGGCAGCCGCTACACGCTCCTCGACGGCGTCCACCTCGTCTGGAAGCGCTGCCACACCTGGGGCAACGTCATCGGCGGCCGCCGGGCCGAGGGGCCGGTCGACACCTACTGCCCGTCGCCGCACGACCAGTTCGTCATCCAGTGGAACGGAGACGTCGTGAGCTGCTGCACGGACTACGAGGGGCTCACGAAGACGGCCAACGTCTTCGCGAGCTCGATCGAGGACGTCTGGCGGTCGGCCGCGCGCCGCGACCGCCTGAAGGACATGGGCGACGGCCGCCTCCTCGACGTCTGCGCCCGCTGCCAGGGCCTGAAGTAGGCCCGCGTCCGGGGGCGCCCCGCCGCCGGGGCCGTCGCTCAGCGGTTCGGGGCGCCCGCTTCCAGCTCGCCCAGGTCGCGCCAGGCCGCCGCGTGCGACGGATCGGCCGACAGCACGAGCCGCAGGTGCATCAGCGCCCGCCCATTGAGGCCGGAGCGCCGGTAGTACGACGCGAGCGCGTAGCGCAGCTCCACGTCGTCCTTCTGCCCGTCGAGCGCGATCAGGAAGTGGCCCTCGACGTCGGGGGCGAAGCCGCCTTCGTGGGCGAGGAGCATCGCGAGGAGGCGCCGCGCGCCCGGGGCCTCGGGCTTCGTCGCGACGCCGCCCCGCAGGTCTTGCGCGGCGGCGGTCGCCCTTCTCGAGCAGGGACCGGGCGGAGGCGACGACGTCCGCCGGGGCCGGCGGCTCGGCCGCGGCCGGGACCTCCTGGAGGAGTCCGCCGGCGAGAAGGGCCGCCGCCGCCCGCACGAGGTCGGCCCGCGGGTGCGGCTGGGCGAGGAGCTCGCCGACCGCCGTCGGCCGCAGGCAGAACGCGAGCACCAGCCGCTCGGCGGGCGTGGGCGGCAGGGCGTCGTAGTCGAACGGCGCGCGGCTCGCGCGGCGCAGCACGCGCTCGGGCGGTCCGATCTCCCGCTCGAGCCGCGCGACGTCCGGGTACTGGCGCATGCCGAGAAGAAGGACCCGCGGCGTGTCGAGGCTCACCGAGAGCTCGGGAGGGATCGGCCGGTCCATGGCGCCGCGTCGGATCTCGCCCGAGGTCCACCGCAGGACCGAGACGACGACGCGCTCGACCTGCGCCCGGACGGCGTCCTGGAGCTCGTCCCGGGTGAGGACGCCCGCGTCGACGAGGGCGCGACCGAGGGGCTGGCCGGTCTCCTCCGCGGCCCGCATCGCCTCGCGGAACTGGGCCTCGCTGATCTTCCCCGCCCGGTAGAGCATCGCGCCGAGCCGATCCTCCTCGAGCGTCGAGGCGGCGAAGGCGATCTCCCCGTCGACGAAGTAGAGGCCCTTGCTGACCTCGACCTGCCGGAGGGCGAGGACGCCCGACCAGCCGTCCCGGCGGGCGCGCTGGATCTCGTCGACCAGCATCGTCCGCCCGAGGTCCTGCGGCGCGGTCACCGCCACGGGCGCGCCTCGCTCACGAGCAGCCCTCCAGCACGTACCCGAGGGCTTTCAGCCGCTCGCACGCGTCGGGAGTGAGCTTCTCCACCTGCTTCGTTCCTTCGACGAGCCTCCGCGTGCGCGTCGCCTGCGCGTCCACCCTCTCGCGGAGGATCTCGAGCTCGCGCCGCTCCTCGCGCATCCGCTCCGGCTGCGCCTTCGCGGCGTCGCGCGTCTCGCCCGGGTCTCTCTGCCGGTCGTAGAGGGCCCAGGCCGTTCCGGCGTCCGCCGGCGTCGCCACCACCTTGAAGCGCTTGTCCCACGCGCCCATCAGGTTCCGGTCGTTCTGGCCCAGCAGACGCGCGCGCCCCTCTCGCCTCTCGCCGCGCGCGGCCGGCAGCAGGCTCTGGCCGGAGAGGTCGGGCGGGTACGACACCTTCACCGCGTCGAGCACGGTGGGCACGAGGTCGAGGGTCGAGGCGAGCACGTCCGTGCGGCCCGCCGCGACGCCCGGCCCGGCGACGATCAGCGGGATCCTCTGGCACGGGTCGAAGAGGTTCTCGCCGTGGTCGAAGTAGTAGTCGTGCTCGCCGAGGCTCTCGCCGTGGTCCGAGGTCACGATCACCAGCGTGCGGCCCGCCGCGGGAGACGCGGCGAGCGCGTCGAGCACGCGCCCGACCTCGGCGTCGGCGAAGGCGATCTCGCCGTCGTACTGTGCGACGTACCAGCCGAGGCTCCGGCCCGGCTTCGCCCACTCCTTCCACGACCGCGACACGCCGCCGTGAAAGCCCTCGACGGCGGGCAGGATCCGGCCCGTCTTCGCCTGCGCGTCGAGGAAGAGCCTGTCGTAGGGCGCGGGCGGCTCGTAGGGGGCGTGCGGGTTCACGTAGTGGAGCCAGAGGAAGAAGGGCTTCGGGGATCGGGCGGCCCTGGCGAGCGTCGCGAGGCCGTCCTCGGTGATGGCCCGCGCGCGAGCGACCTCGCTGTCGAGGCCCTTCTCCTCCCACGTCTCCCGGTAGCGGGCGAAGCCCTTCGCGTAGCCGAGCGAGCCGGCCACGTTCGGGTTGTCGACGACCGCCGTCGTCTCGTAGCCGGCCTCCGCGAGGACGCCCGCGAGCGTGGGATTGAACTCGAGAAGGAGCGGGTGCGACTTGCCGTAGCCCGTCTGCGAGGCCAGGCGGCCGGTGTGGATCGCGACGAAGCTGCCCCGCGTCTTCGGCCAGTAGGTGTAGGCCTGGTCGAACACCATCGCCCGCCGGGCGAACGCGTCGAGCCGCGGGCTCGTCGGCCGGCGGTAGCCGTAGGCCCCGAGGTGGTCGGCGCGCAGCGTGTCGATCGTGATCAGGAGGACGCTCGTCCCGTTGCCGGGGGCGGCGGCACGCGGCGCGACGCTCGCGGCGGGCTTCGCCCGGCGGGACGGGCCGGGGCAGGCGCCGAGCGCCGCCGCCGCGACGACGATCATCAGCAGCGACCGGCGTCTCACGAAGAGGCCTCCTCGATCCGGATGGCGCGGCGATCCTCTCCCGCGTGGTCGAGCTGCACGCGCAGCGGCCGCGCCCAGGGCACGCGGCTGAGCCGCTCCGCCCACTCCACGGCGAGGACGCCCGCCGGCCCGGGCAGCTCCTCGAGGCCGAGCTCGGCCTCGTCGCCGTCGCCGCGCAGCCGGTAGAGGTCCGCGTGGTGCAGGGTGAGGCGCCCGGGATAGGCCGTCAGCAGGACGAAGGTCGGGCTCGACACCTCCTCCGGATCGGCCCCGAGGCCGCGGGCCAGGCCGCGCACGAAGGCCGTCTTTCCCGCGCCGAGCTCTCCAAAGAGGAGGACGACCTCGCCGCCCCGGAACGTCGAGGCGAGCGACTCGGCCACCGTCTCGGTCTCCGCCTCGCTCCGGCTCTCTACCGCGCGGATGGCACACCTCCCGCCGCGCGCACGGCCCGCACCGCCTCGGGCAGAGCCTCCAGGAGGTCGCCGGCGGTCAGCCCGTCCTCGCCCTTCGACCGCGCGGCGAGGTCCCCGGCCTTCGCGTGGACCAGCACGCCGGCCGTCGCGGCGAGGAGCGCGCCGTGGCGGCCGAGCAGCGCGCCGACGAGGCCTGCGAGGACGTCGCCGGTGCCGCCGGTCGCCATCCCCGGGTTTCCCGCCCCGCAGACCGCCGCGTGCCCGACCGGGTCGGCGATCACCGTGCCCTCGCCCTTCAGGACGACGACGGCCCCCGTCTCCCGCGCCAGGGCCAGCGCCGTCTCCGGGCGCGCGGCCTGGACGTCGCGGGGGGGGCGGCCGACGAGCCGCGCCATCTCGCCCGGGTGGGGCGTGAGGACGGTCGGCGCGGGACGGCGCAGGGCCTCGAGCCCGGCGCGATCCCCCTGCGCCGGGGCGAGCGCGTTGAGAGCGTCGGCGTCGACGAGCAGCGGCACCGGGCAGGCGCCGACGAACGCCCGCACGAGGATCCGCGTCTCGGCCTCCTGGCCGAGCCCGGGACCGAGGACGACCGCGTCGCGCTCGCCGGCGAGGGACACGAGCTCGGCGAGAGCCTCCGCGGCGAGGCCGCCGGCGGGCGTCGCGGGGAGCGGGACGGTCATCGCCTCGGCCCGCGCCGAGGCGACGATCGGCAGGCAGGGCGCCGGGCGTCGCCACCGTGACGAGCCCGACCCCCCGCGCAGGGCTCCGCCGGCCGCGAGCACGGCGGCGCCCGTCTTCCCGATCGAGCCCGCGACGACCAGCACGTGGCCGAAGTCGCCCTTGTGCGCTCCCGCGGGCCGCCGCGGGAACGCCGGGGCTGCGTCCTTATCCTCGAGCAGGAAGAGCGACGGCCCCGATCCCTCGATCGCCTCGCCGGGGATGCCGATGTCCGCGACCACGACCTCGCCCGCGAGCGCGGCGGCCGGCGGCAGCACGTGCCCGCGCTTCAGGGCCGCGAACGCGACCGTGACGTCCGCCGCGACCGCCGGCCAGTCGAAGGCTCCACCGTCCGACGGCACGCCCGACGGCAGGTCGACCGCCACGACGGCGACACCGGCGGAGTGACGCGCGCGCATCCACTCGATCCCGGCGGCCGCGAGGCCCGACGGCGCCGACCGCAGGCCCGTACCGAGCACGGCGTCCACCACGAGGTCGGCGTCCGCGACGAGGTCCCGGGCCGCCGCCCAGGCCGCTCCGTCGGCGGCCTCGCGCACGGGCACGCCGGAGCGCTCGCAGGCCCGCAGGTGCACGAGAGCCTCGCCGGAGGCGCCCTCGCGGGGGCCGAGGAGGACGGCCCGCGCGCGGCGCCCCAGCCGGCGCGCGACGACGAAGCCGTCGCCGCCGTTGTTGCCGCGCCCGCACAGCACCACGACCCGCCGGGCCGCGCCGAACCGCTCGCCCACCAGCCGCGCGACGGCGGCCCCGGCGTTCTCCATGAGCACCGGGCCGGGCAGGCCGATCTCGTCGATCGTCCGGCGGTCGGCCCGTCGCATCTCGTCGGCCGTCAGGACCGGGATCACGACGACCAATCTACCGCAGCGCGGCGCTCCGCCAAAGAACCGCGGCGAAGACGAGGGCGGCGAACGCGAAGCGGTATACGACGAACGGCAGGTAGGTGCGGGTCCGCACGACCGCGAGGAGGAGCTGGATCGCGAAGAAGCCCGAGACGGCCGCCGCCACCATCCCGATGAGCACCGGCCCCGTGTCCGCTCCCGAGCGGAACAGGTGCGGCACCTTCACGAGGGCGGCGCCCGCGGTGATCGGCAGCGCGAGCAGGAAGCTGAAGCGCGCCGCCGCGTCGCGCCGGTGGCCGAGCAGCAGGCCCGCCGTGATCGTGACGCCCGAGCGCGACGTGCCCGGCACGATCGCGAGGGCCTGGCTCGTGCCGACGATCAGAGCGTCCCGCAGCGAGAAGTGCTCGTCGCCCGGCACGCGGTTCGCGCGGCGGTCGGCGAACCAGAGCAGGACGCCCATTCCCGCCATCATCGTCGCGACGAGGACGGGAGACCGGAACGTCGTCTCCGCCCATTCCTCGAGGAGCTTGCCGGCGACCGCGCCCGGGACCGTGGCGAGCGCGAGGTAGAGGAGGAGGCGGCTGTCCGGGTCGGCGAACGGACGGCCCGCCAGCACGCTCCGCGCGCCCGCGGTGAGGAGCCGCAGCCAGTCCTTCCAGAAGGCCGCAGCCACCGCCACGAGGGTGCCGAGGTGGAGCGCGACGTCGAACGCGAGGCCACTGTCCGGCCAGCCGAGGAGCCACGGCACCGCGATCAGGTGCCCCGAGCTGCTGATCGGCAGGAACTCGCCGAGCCCCTGCAGGATGCCGAGGACGAGCGCGTGCAGCGGCGTCAACGCCGCCCCCCGGATCGTTGACGCTCCTCGACACCGGGTGCTAGCCTCGCCTCGGCCATATGAGCTCCTTCGCCTCCGTCAACGGGATCGTCACGCCGGCCGAGGAGGCGCGGGTCAGCGTCCTCGACAACGGCTTCACGTATGGGGACAGCGTCTACGAGGTGCTGCGAACCTACGGCGGCCGAGCGTTCGAGCCGGGCCGCCACTTCCGGCGGCTCCGCCGCTCGGCCGCGCGCCTCGGCTTCGACGTGCCGGCCGACGACGCGAAGCTCCTCGCGGACGTCGATGCGCTCCTCGCCCGCGCGCCCGAAGGGGAATCGTACATCCGAATCGTGGTGACGCGGGGCGTCGGGGACTGCTCCTACAACTTCGAGCGAGTGCAGGGACCGACGGTCGTCATGATCCAGAAGACGCTCCCTCCGTATCCGGAGAGGCACTACGCGGAAGGCATCCGCGTGGCGGCCGTCGGGGTGCGGCGCAACCACCCGCGCGCCCTCGACCCGGCCATCAAGTCGAGCAACCTGCTGAACAACGTCCTCGCCGTGCGCGAGGCCCAGTCGCGCGGAGCCGAGGAGCCCGTGCTCCTGAACCACGACGGCTTCCTCGCCGAGGGCGCGAGCACCAACGTCTTCGCCGCGAAGGGCGGGACCCTGCGCACGCCGCCCCTCTCGGCCGGGATCCTCGCCGGCATCACCCGCGAGGTCGTGCTCGAGCTGGTCGCCGGCCTGGGGATCCCCTGCCGCGAGGAGCCGCTGCACCTCGACGACCTCGTGGGCGCCGACGAGGCGTTCCTGACGAGCACGACGCGCGAGGTCGTGCCGGTCCAGCGCGTGGACGAGGCGGTCGTGGGCGACGGCCGGCCCGGGCCGCTCACCCGCCGCGTGATGGCGGCCTTCCGGGCCTACGCTCCCGCCCACTGCGGGGCGGCCGCGCTCACTGCCGGCGCCACCCCGTCCGCCCGAACCAGCGGCTGAGCTCGTCCTTCGGGACGCGCACGACCGTGGGCCGGCCGTGCGGGCACAGGGTCGGGTGGGCGGTGGCCGCGAGGTCCCGCACGATCGCCGACATCGCGTCGAGGTGCAGCGGCTGCCCCGCCCGCACCGCCGAGTGGCAGGCGATCGTGGCGGCCAGCCGGTCCCGTGCGCTCGCGACGGCCCACTGCGACGTCTCCCGCTCGCGCAGGTCGCGCAGCAGGCGCTCGAGCGACGGCCCGGGGTCGCGCGCGCCGAGGACCGCGGGCACCGCCCGCAGGCGCACCGACCCGCCGCCGAACGGCTCGACGTCGTAGCCCAGCTCGCCGAGGTGCTCGCGGCAGCCGTCGAGGACCGGCCGCAGCTCCGGGGCGACCTCGAGGACGAGCGGCTCCAGCAGGCCCTGCGACTCGACGAGGTGGCGGCCGGCGCGCTCGAGCAGGGCCTCGAAGCGCACGCGCTCGTGCGCGGTGTGCTGGTCGACGAGCACGAGCTCGTCGCCGTCCGAGGCGACGATGTAGGTGAGGCGGTGCTGCCCGAGGACGCGGGGGCCGCCCGCCGCCGGGCCCACGGGGGCTTCGGGCTCTTCGCGGCGAGGCTCGGCGAGCGCCGGCGCGGACGAACCGGCGCCCCAGGAGGCTGGACGCCTCTCGGAGACGGTCGACGCCCCACTCTCGAAGTAGCGGTCGAGGGCCGCCTGGGCGCCGGCCGGCACGTCGCGCGGCCGGTCCGCGATCTCGACCCGCGGCGCCTCGCGCACCCCCTCCGAGAGCGCCTGGCGCACGGCGCGTTCCACGGCGGCGAACACCGTCCGTCCGTCCGCGAACTTCACCTCGGTCTTCGCCGGGTGCACGTTCACGTCGACCACGTGCGCGGGCACCTCGACGAAGACGAACGCCAGGAAACCCCTGTCGCCGGCGCCCGACGAGCGGAAGGCCTCGAGCACGGCGCGGGAGAGCGCGCGGTCGCGGACCGGGCGGAGGTTGACGAAGAGCCGCAGGTCCGGCCGGGCCGGACGCGGGCGGTCCGGGCGCGAGACGAACCCGCGCACGGCCACCCACTCGGTCCCGCCCTCGACCGGCAGGAGATCGGCCAGCGCCTTCGCGCCGAAGAGCTGGAATAGGCGCGCGGCCAGCCCGTCGACGGGCGGCGCCTCGACGATCGTGCGGCCCGACGAGCGCAGGACGAAGCCGGTGCGGGGGCGGGCGAGCGCGAGGAGGGTCACGGCCTCGGCGACGTAGGACGCCTCGGTCGCCGGTGAGCGGAGGAACTTGCGGCGGGCCGGCACGGCCCCGAAGAGGTCGCGGACCTCCACCGTCGTTCCCCGCGGGTGGCCCGCGTCCTTCACGTGCAGCGCCCGGCCGTGGCTCACCGCGACCTCGGTGCCGGCCGTCTCGCCGTCGACCCGCGTGCGCAGCACCAGCTCCGAGACCGCGGCGATCGACGGGAGGGCTTCCCCCCGGAAGCCGTGCGTCGCGATCGACTGGAGGTCCTCGAAGGCGCTGAGCTTCGACGTGGCGTGGCGCTCGAGGGCGAGGGACGCGTCGTCCCGCGTCATGCCGCACCCGTCGTCCCGGACGCGGACGAGGGCCAGGCCGCCCTCCTCGATCTCGACCTGCACGCCGCGGGCGCCGGCGTCGAGGGCGTTCTCGACGAGCTCCTTGACGACGCTCGCCGGGCGCTCGACGACCTCCCCGGCCTGGATCTTGTTGACGAGGTCGTCGGGCAGTCGGTGGACGAGGGCCAAGGTCTCTCCGGGAACGTCGAGTCTAAACCAACGCGGCGCCCGACGCCGGCGCCGTGAAACGGGTTACGCTTGCGGCGTCGCGCGCCACCCCGCGGCGCCCGACGCGGAGAGCCATGCCCCAGCAGGAGATCCCCGGCCGTCGCCGCTTCGCCGCGGCGGCCGCCGCCGCGACCGCCGCCACGATCCTCCCCCGCCACGTCCTCGGCGGCCCCGGTTTCGTCGCTCCGAGCGACACGGTGAACGTCGCCGTGATCGGGGTCGGAGGTCAGGGCCGCACGAACGTCCGTGCGCTGCTCGCCGAGAAGGACTGCCGCGTCGTCGCGATCGCCGACCCGGCCGAGGACTGGGACCTGACGCGCTTCTACTTCGGCGGCCGCGCCGGCCGCGGACCGGTGCGCGCCGAGATCGAGGCGGCCTACGCCGAGCGGACCCCGGGCTTCCGCTGCGCCGAGTACGAGGACTTCCGCATCATGCTGGAGCGGGAGAAGGCGATCGACGCGGTCCTGATCGCCACCCCCGACCACCTCCACGCCTACGCCTCGATCCTCGCGATGAAGGCGGGCAAGCACGTCTACTGCGAGAAGCCGCTCACCCACAGCGTGTGGGAGGCCCGCGCGGTGGGCCGAGTCGCGGCCGAGACCGGCGTCGCGACGCAGATGGGCAACCAGGGCCACTCCGGCGAGGGCTATCGGCAGAGCGTCGAGTGGATCGCCGACGGGGCCATCGGCGCCGTGCGCGAGGTGCACGCCTGGACGGGCAACGGAGCCGGGAACGCGCCGAGGGTCGAAGGCGCGCCGCCGACGCCGCCCGGGCTCAACTGGGACCTCTGGATCGGCACGCGCGAGCCGCGGCCGTTCCACCCCGCCTACGCGCCGTGCACCTGGCGCCGCTTCTGGGCGTTCGGCGGGGGCGCGCTGCCGGACATGGCGCTGCACAACCTCGATCCGGCCTACGGCGCGCTCGGCCTCGACACGCCCGAGACGGTGGAGGCGTCGTCGACGTTCACCGACGCGGAGACCTGTCCGACCGCGCTGTGCGTCACGTGGCGTTTCGCGCCGACCGCGGCCCGCGGCGCCGTCGCGGTGCACTGGTACGACGGCGGGCTGCGGCCGCCCACTCCGGCCGGCATCGACCCCGACGACCCGAAGCAGCGCCTCGGCGAAGGCGACAACGGCCTCCTCCTCGTCGGCGAGAAGGGTCTGCTCACCTGTGCCGGCTGGTCCGGGATGCCCCGCCTGCTGCCGCTCGAGCTGCACCGCGGCTACGTCCGGCCGCCGAAGACGATCCCCAGAGTCGAGGGACACCACGCCGACTGGCTGCGGGCCTGCAAGGGCGGACCGCCCGCGTCCGCGAACTTCGCCTACGCCGCCCGGTTCACGGAGATGGTCCTTCTCGGGAACGTCGCGCTGCGGGCCCGGAAGCGCATCCGCTGGGACGCCGCCGGCTTCCGGGCGACCAACGCGCCCGCGGCCGACCGCTACCTCCGCGACGAGTACCGCAAGGGCTGGGAGCTCCCCGCCTGAGCGCCCGCCGGACGCCCGCCGCCACGGAGCCGCCCCGATGATCGAGTGGATCGGCTTCGACGCCGACGACACCCTCTGGCACAACGAGACGCTCTTCCAGCTCACCCAGGACCGCTTCGCGCGCCTGCTCGACGGCTACTGCCCGCCCGCCGAGATCCAGGCCCGGCTGCACCAGACCCAGATGCGGAACCTGCGCGAGCTCGGCTACGGGGTGAAGGCGTTCACCCTGTCGATGGTCGAGACCGCGATCGAGCTGACCGACGGGCGCATCCCGGCCGACGACATCGGCATGGTCCTCGACCTCGGCCGCGAGATGCTGCGCGCGCCGGTGGAGCTCCTCGACCACGCCGCGGCCACGGTCGAGGCCCTCGCCCGCCGCTATCCGCTGCTGCTCGTCACGAAGGGCGACCTCTTCCACCAGGAGTCGAAGATCGCGCGCTCGGGCCTCGCCCGGCACTTCCGGGGCATCGAGATCCTGAGCGCGAAGGGGCCCGCCGACTACGCCGAGGTGCTCGGCCGCTACGGCGTGCCCCCGGCCGCGTTCCTGATGGTCGGCAACTCCCTCCGCTCCGACGTGCTGCCCGTCCTCGAGCTCGGCGGCCGGGCCGTCCACGTGCACTACCCCCTGTGCTGGGAGCACGAGCACGTGCCCGACGAGGAGCTCGGCGGGCGCGACTTCCCGAGGATCCGGTCGCTCGCCGAGCTGCCGGCGATCGTCGACGCGCTCGAGCGCCTGACGAAGCTTCTCTAGCCTCCTCGGCCGGCTCCCGACTCCGGGCGTCGGGGAACGAGATGGCTCTGTCTGCCTGGGGTACGGAAAAAGGGGAGCGGAAACGGCGTGACGAGGAAACGGACAAGACGGACGGCGGGAACGGACAACAGAACGGGCACCAGCGGACAGCGGACAACAGAACGGGCGGTGCCTTCGCACCCTGGCCCGGTCCTAAGACGAACGGGCTCTCTAGACGGGCAGCGAGCGATTCCGCCTCTCAGCAACAACTGAGGCGGAGTCGCTCGGGCCTAGTCGTGCGCCCCCCGCGTCTCCAGGGCGGCCTGGGCCGCGGCGAGGCGGGCGATCGGGACCCGGTACGGGGAGCAGGAGACGTAGTCGAGGCCCACCTTGTGGAAGAAGTGGATCGACTGCGGGTCGCCGCCGTGCTCGCCGCACACGCCGACCTTCAGCTTCGGCTTGACGCCGCGGCCGAGCTTGACCCCCATGTCGACGAGCTTGCCGACGCCGCCGGCGTCGATCGTGACGAACGGGTCCTTCTCGACGATCCCGTGCTCCTGGTAGTAGAGCAGGAACTTGCCGGCGTCGTCACGGGAGAGGCCGAAGCCCATCTGCGTGAGGTCGTTGGTTCCGAACGAGAAGAACTCGGCCTCCTTCGCGATCTCGTCGGCGGTGATCGCGCCACGCGGGACCTCGATCATCGTGCCGACGAGGTACTCTACGCCCGAGCCCGTCTCGCCGAGGACGCGCCTGGCCTCCTCGAGCACGATCGCCTTCTGGCGCTTCAGCTCCTCGACCGTTCCGACGAGCGGGATCATCACCTCGGGCTTCACCGGGATGCCCTTCTTCGACACCTGGAGCGCCGCCTCGAAGATCGCGCGCGCCTGCATGCGCGAGATCTCGGGGTACGTGATGCCGAGGCGGCAGCCGCGGTGGCCGAGCATCGGGTTGAACTCGTGGAGCTCCTCGACCGCCCGGAGCAGCTTCTCCTTCTCGGCGATCTTGCGGGCGTTCTTCTTGGCGTTCGTCGCCTTGAGCGTGGCGACCTCGACCATCAGCTCCTCGCGCTTCGGGAGGAACTCGTGGAGCGGCGGGTCGAGGAGGCGCACGGTGACCGGGTTGCCCTTCATCTCCTTGAAGAGCCCGGCGAAGTCGCCGCGCTGCACCGGCAGCAGCTTCTTGAGGGCGCCCGTGTAGTCGGCGATGTACTTGCCGTACTCGGCCTTCGTCTTGGCGATCTCGGCCTTGATCTCCTTGCCCTGCGACCCGCGGGCGTCCGCGAGGCGGGCGTTCAGGCGCGCGAGGACGTCGAGGCCGCGCTGGCCGCGCGAGGCGGAGAGGATCATCTTCACGACGTGCGGCAGGCGGTCGTCGGCGAAGAACATGTGCTCGGTGCGGCACAGGCCGATGCCGCGGGCGCCGAAGGCGAACGCCACCTTCGCGTCGCGCGGGATGTCGGCGTTCGCGCGGATGCCGAGGCGGCGGACCTCGTCGGCCCACTCCAGCAGCTTCGCGAACTTCTGGTAGATCGCCGACTTCTCGGGCTTGAGCCCGCCGGAGACGACCTGGATGACCTCGGACGGCATCGTCGGCACCGCGGCGAGCATGACCTCGCCGGTCGAGCCGTCGATCGAGATCGGGTCGCCTTCCTTCACGACCTTGCCCGCGACCTTGATCGTCTTCGCCTTGGCGTCGATGTGCAGGGCGCCGCAGCCGACGACCGAGGGCTTGCCCATCTGGCGGCCGACGACGGCCGCGTGCGACGTCATGCCGCCGGTGGCGGTGAGGACGCCCGTCGCCACGGACATGCCGTGGATGTCGTCCGGCACCGTCTCCATGCGGACGAGGAGGACCTTCTTGCCCTTCTGGGCCCACGCCACCGCGTCGTCGGCGGTGAACACCGCCGCGCCCGTGGCCGCGCCCGGCGAGGCCGGCAGGCCCTTGGCCGCGACCTCGACGGACTTGCGCAGCTTGGCGTCGAAGATCGGGTGGAGGAGCTGGTCGAGCGCCTGCGGCTCGACCTTGAGGAGAGCCTCCTGCTTCGTGATCAGGCCTTCCTCGGCCATGTCGACCGCGATGTTGATCGCGGCCAGACCCGTCCGCTTGCCGTTGCGGGTCTGGAGCATGTAGAGGACGTTCTCCTGGATCGTGAACTCGAAGTCCTGGACGTCCTTGTAGTGCTTCTCGAGGCGGGTCGTGATCTCGCGGAGCTGCTTGTAGGCCTCGGGCATGATCGCCTCGAGGTCCTTGATCGGGTGCGGGGTGCGGATGCCGGCGACGACGTCCTCGCCCTGCGCGTTCTGCAGGAACTCGCCGTAGAACTCCCTGGCGCCCGTCGAGGGGTTGCGGGTGAAGCCGACGCCCGTGGCCGACGTGTCGCCCATGTTGCCGAACACCATCGTCTGCACGTTGACGGCGGTGCCGAGGTTGTGCGGGATGTCGTTCAGCTTGCGGTACGTGATGGCGCGCGGGTTCATCCACGACTTGAAGACCGCGTCGCGGGCGCCGACGAGCTGCTCGCGCGGGTCCTGCGGGAAGGGCTTGCCGGTCTCCTTCTGCACGACCTGCTTGTAGCGGGCGATCACCTCGTCGAGGGCCTTCGCGTCGAGCTCGACGTCGGTCTTCGCGCCGACCTTCTTCTTCGTCGCGCTGAGCTCGTGCTCGAACTTGTCCTTGTCGATGCCGAGCACGACGTTCCCGTACATCTGGATGAAGCGGCGGTAGCTGTCGCGGGCGAAGCGGGGGTTGCCCGTCTTGGCCTCGACGCCGCCCACGGCCGCGTCGTTCATGCCGAGGTTCAGGATCGTGTCCATCATGCCGGGCATCGAGAACTTCGAGCCCGAGCGGACGGAGACGAGGAGCGGGTCCGCGGCGTCGCCCAGCTTCTTGCCCTGGAGGGCCTCGAGCTTCTCGAGCGCCGCGATCATCTGCGCGTCGACCTCGGCCGGGAGCTTGCCGCCGCTCTCGTAGTACGCGTTGCACGCGACCGTCGAGATCGTGAAGCCCGGCGGGACGGGAACGCCGGCGTTCGTCATCTCGGCGAGGCCTGCGCCCTTGCCGCCGAGGGTGTCCTTCATGTCCTTGTTGCCGTCGGCCTTGCCGCCGCCGAAGAAGAAGACGTATTGGGTCACGAGTTACCTCCGAGCTTCGAGATGTCGGCGATGCGATGGAAGAGTGAGAGGGCCTGATTGAGGAGAGCGAGCCGGTTGCCGCGCACGCGCGGGTCCTCGGCCATGACGAGCACGTCGTCGAAGAAGCGCGCGACGGGGGCGCGCAGGGACGCGAGGCCGCGGAGGCGCTCCTCGTACGAGCCCTCGGCCGTCTCGAGGGCGCGGACCGCGTCGTGGAGGGCGCCCTCGGCGGGCGCCTCGAACAGGGCGGGATCGACCGCGGCGGCGGGCGCCTGCTGCGCGAGGATGTTCTTCGCGCGCTTGAACGCCTCGCCGAGGGCCTCGAAGTCCGGGCCCGCGTTGCGGCGGGCGGCGTGGAGGGCCTCGGCCCGGCGCAGCGCGTCGATCGGGTCGGTGAGAGACCGCAGCGCCCCGGCGCGCGGCGCGGGGCCGACGAAGGGCGCGCCGACGACGGCGGCGACCTCGTCCGGGCGCACGCCGCGCGCGGCGAGCACGTAGGCCAGGCGGTCGGCGAGGAAGGCCGCGGCGGCCTCGGCCGTCGCCTCCTTCGCCTGCGCGAGCTCGCCGTGGCCGGAGACGGCGGCGCGCAGGAGCGCGTCGAGGTCCGGGGCCTTCTCCCCCGCGGCCGGCCGCCAGAAGTCGAGGACGGCGCGCACCGCGCCCTGGCCGGCGCGGCGCAGGCCGAACGGGTCGCGGCTGCCGGTCGGGCTCTCGCCGAGGCCGAAGTAGCCGGCCAGCGTGTCGAGCTTGTCGGCGAGGGCCACCGCGGCGAAGACGCGCGAGGCGCCGTCGCGGCCCGCGAACGCCGCGGCCGGCTCGGCGTCCTTCTCGACGGCCACCGGCTGGTAGTGCCACCGCACGGCGGAGGCGACCTCGGCGGCCGCGCCTTCGGCCTCGAGGTAGAGGCCGCCCATCACGCCCTGCAGCTCGGGGAACTCCCGGACCATGAGCGTCACGAGGTCGGCCTTCGCCAGCGTCGCGGCCTCGCGCGCCCGCCCGGCCTGGGCGGCGTCGAGGAGGCCCGAACCGGCCATCGCGTCGACGAGCGCCGCCATGCGCACGGCCTTGTCGCGGTACGTGCCGAGGCCGCGGTGGAAGGTCACGCCGGCGAGATCGTCGACGCGCTCGGCGAGCCGGCGCTTGCGGTCCTCCGCGAGGAAGAACGACGCGTCGCGGAGCCGCGCGACGACGACACGCTCCATGCCGCGGACGATCTCGGCCGACGAGCTGCCGTCGCCGTTCACGACGGCGGCGAAGCGGGCGATCCGGCCGTCCTCGCGCAGCGAGATGTACTTCTGGTGGTGCACGAGGACCGTCTCGAGAACCTCGGCCGGCAGCTCGCGGAACTCGGCCGGGACCGAGCCGACGAGTACGGTCGGGTACTCGACGAGGTCGCGCCACTCGTCGCGCAGGCCGTGGTCGTCGAAGGAGGCGCCGCGGGCTGCCGCCTTCAGGCCCTCGTCGATGCGGGCCACGCGGTCCGCGGGGTCGACGAGCACGAACCTCTCGCGGAGCTTCGCCTTGAGGTCGGCGAACGAGGCGACGACCACGGGCTCGCCGCCCCGGCCCTTCGGCAGGAAGCGGTGCCCGCGGGTCGCGTTGCCGCTCTCGACGACGACCCGGCCCCTGACGCCCGCCTCGAGCGCGTGGACCTGGAAGGGGATCACCTGCCCGTCGAGCAGGAGGACGAGCCAGCGGATCGGCCGGCCGAACGGGAACGCCCCGCGGCCGTCCTCGAGCCAGGCGTCCCAGCTCATCCGCTTCGGGAACGCCAGGCCGCGCAGGACCGCCGCGAGGAGGTCCGGCACGACCTCGGCCGTCGGCCGCCCGGTCGTCTTCTTGACGAAGCGGAGGTACAGCTCGGCGGGCTTGGCCGGGTCCTTGGCGCCCTCTCCGAGCTCCTCGACCGGGACCGCGTTCTTCTTCGCGAATCCGAGCGCCGCGCCCGTCCACTTCCCCGCGGCGTCCTTCGCGACCTTGATCGCCGGCCCCCAGACCGGCTCCTCGCGGTCAGGCTGCCGGGCCGGGACGTCCGTCCGCAGCACGAGACGGCGCGGCGTGTAGAGGACGTCGGCGCCGGCGGGCTCGATCCGCTCGCGCGACGCCGCCTCCGTGAAGCGCGCCGCGAGCTGGTCGGCGAGGCCGGGGAGCCACGACGCCGGCATCTCCTCGAAGCCGATCTCCAGGAGGAGCTCAGCCACGGGCCACCTCCGTCGCGCCCGCCCCGGCCGGCGCTCCGCCGTCGACGTAGGCCTTCGCGACCGCGCACGCGAGGCGGCGGATCTTGAGGATCATGCCGGCGCGCTCGGTGACCGAGATGGCCCCCCGCGCGTCGAGCACGTTGAAGGCGTGGGAGCTCTTGAGGCACCAGTCGTAGGCCGGAAGGTACGCGCGGCCGCCCTCGTGCTCGAGCAGCCGCCACCCCTCGGCCAGGGCCGAGTCGAAGAGCCGGCGGTGCAGCTCCACGTCGGCGAGCTCGAACGAGTAGCGAGACAGCTGGAACTCCTCCTCGTGCCGCACGTCGCGGTAGAGGGTGTCGGCCGACCAGCGCAGGCGGTAGACGTCCTCGACGTCCTGCAGGTACATCGCGATGCGCTCGAGCCCGTAGGTGATCTCGCCGGAGATCGGCGCGAGGTCGATGCCGCCCGCCTGCTGGAAGTACGTGAACTGGGAGATCTCCTGCCCGTCGAGGAGCACCTGCCAGCCGATGCCCCACGCGCCGAGGGTCGGCGACTCCCAGTTGTCCTCCTCGAAGCGCACGTCGTGGACCCCGGGATCGATGCCGATCGCCTGCAGGCTCTGGAGGTAGAGGTCCTGGATGTCGGCCGGGGGCGGCTTGAGGATGACCTGGAACTGCTCGTGCTTGTAGAGGCGGTTCGGGTTCTCGCCGTAGCGCCCGTCGGCGGGGCGCCGCGAGGGCTGGACGTAGCCGACCTTCCAGGGCCGCGGCCCGAGGACGCGGAAGAACGTCTCGGGGTGCATCGTGCCCGCGCCGACCTCGGCGTCCCAGGGCTGGTGGACGAGGCAGCCTCGCTCCGACCAGAACCGCTGGAGGGCGAAGACGATCTCCTGCAGGGTCAATTCGCGGCCTCCCGCGTCGCTTCTCGAACGACGCGCGGCGCGCGCAGGTCGCGCTCCAGATGGGCGCCGATCAGCTCGCGGTGGAGCTGCTCGAGCGCGCGAGCCTCTGGCCCCGCCGCCTGCGTGAACGACTCCGGCGGGCGCCGGAAGATGTCGACGAGCAGCGCGCGCGCCGCCTCGCCGAGGACCGGCCCGCTCGCCGGCGAGCAGGCGCCGCACACGAAGCCGTGCGCGGGACGGTGATACGAGAGCCTCGGCCCGCCGAGCGGCGCGCCGCAGCCGGCGCACTGGTCGAGCGGCGGGTGCAGTCCGTGGAGCTTCAGCAGCCAGGCCTCGAGGTATCGCAGCAGCAGCTCGGGCGTCGCTCCCGCCTCCGCCCCGCGGACGACCGCGAGGGCCAGGCGGTAGACCTTGTCCTCCGCCTCTCCCTCCGGGCAGAACGCGTCGAGCAGCTCGCAGGCCGAGGAGAGCGTCATCGCGGACTCGAGGCTGCGGGTGGCAGCGCGGAACGCGGAGTGGAGGAGGTCGGCCTGGCCGAGGCGGTAGAGCTCGGTCCCCTGGCGCCCGTAGAGCGTCACCTTCACCTCGGACAGCGGCTCGAGGGCCGACTGGTATCGCGGCTTCGCGCCGCGGGCGCCGCGGGCGACCGCGCGGAGCTTGCCGCGGTCCCGCGTCAGGAGGACCACGATCTTGCTCGTCTCGCCCAGCTCGTATCCCCGGAGGACGAGCGCTTCGGTGGTGAGAAAGGCCATCGGGTCAGTGTCGGCGGGCCTCCAGCGGCTTCGCAAACCCCGGTAAGGTAGCACAGCGAGGCGGCGAGTTCCTTGATGCATTCGGAGGAGGCGTGCTAATTTGACGGGACATATGCGACCGGACTGGAGGCGATTCCTCCTGATACTGGCTGCGGGCGCCTGCGCGGGGCTCGCCTGGAACGCGGGGAGCGGCCGCGGGTTCGCTCTCACGCGGAGCGTCTTCGCCCAGGCGGGCGACGTGATCGTCAAGGCCCCCGACGCCAAGAAGCTCCTCGACCGGGGCGCTCTCTTCCTCGACGCGCGGCCCCGGGACTTCTGGCGGATGAACCGCATCCCGACCGCGCGGGCCCTGCCGGAGGACGACTTCGACCGCGGCTACGCCGAGGTGGAGGCGGCGCTGCGACGGGCGAGCGCCATCGTCGTCTACTGCAGCGGCTACGGCTGCGAGGCGAGCCACGTCGTCTCCCGGCGCCTTCGCGAGAAGGGCTTCGACGCCGGCATCCTCGACGAGGGCCTGCCGGCGTGGCAGGATGCCGGGCTGCCGATGGACAGCGAGCCCCGCAAGTGACCTTCCTCCGCTCGCCCCGCGTCCTGCTCGTCCTCCGGCTGCTGCTCGGCGCCTACTTCGTCTACGCGAGCCTCGACAAGATCGCGAGCCCGGCCGCGTTCGCCCGGATCGTCTACCAGTGGCAGGTCGCGGGACCGGTCCCCTCGAACCTCGTCGCCGTCACCCTGCCGTGGGTCGAGCTCCTCGCCGGCACGCTGCTCGTCCTCGGCGCGTGGCGGCGGGAGGCGGCGCTCGTGATCGCGCTGCTGCTCGCGGTGTTCCTCGGGGCGGCCACGTCCGTGCTCGCCCGCGGGATCGACGTCCTGAACTGCGGCTGCACCTCGCTCGCGAAGGAGGCGACGGACGCCTCGTGGCCTCCGCCGTGGGCCCGGGGGGTCGGCTGGTTCCTCATGACGCGGAACACCCTGTTGCTCGGCGCGGCCCTCCTCATCGCGGCGACGCCGGTCGACCGGCGCGGGGCGCCCGCGCCGCCGGCCGGCCCCGCGGACGCCTGATCGCGGCGCCGTGAGCGACGCGACCACGCGCGGCGTCCGGGTGCAGGTACGGGCCTCCTACCTGGCCGACCGCAGCGCGCCGCGGCAGGGCCAGTACCTGTTCTCCTACCGGGTGCGCATCGAGAACGCCGGCGAGGACGCCGTGCAGCTCCTGAGCCGCCACTGGGTGATCACCGACGGCGAGGGCCGCGTCGAGCACGTGCGCGGACCGGGAGTGGTCGGCGAGCAGCCCGTGCTCTCCCCCGGCGAGTCGTTCGAGTACACGAGCTACTGCCCGCTGCCGACGCCGATCGGCTCGATGCACGGCGAGTACCAGATGGCGACCGCGGACGGCCAGCGCTTCGACGCGGAGATCGCGCCGTTCCACCTGGCCGTGCCGACCGCCCTCAACTAGCCGTCCAGTCGCCGTCGAAGACGAGCTCCGCCTCGCCCGTCTGGCGGAGGCTCCCGCCTTCCGGCCAGTCGACCTCCAGGATGCCGCCGTCGCAGACGGCGCGGACGCGCCGGTCCGTGCGGCCGGTGACGATCGAAGCCACGACCGCGCTCGCCGAGCCCGTCCCCGAGGCCTGGGTGTATCCGACGCCGCGCTCCCAGAAGCGGACGCGGATCTCGTCGCGGCCGACGACGGTGACGAACTCCACGTTCGTCCGCTGCGGGAAGAAGGGATGCCGCTCCAGCGCGGGCCCCAGCGACGAGAGGAGCGCGTCGTCGGCGACCTCGTCGCAGAAGACGGCGCAATGCGGATTCCCCATCGACGTCGCGGTGACGAGGACGGACCGTCCCGCGGCCTGGAGGGGGTGGTCGATCACGCGCGCGGAGGGCGGATCGAGCGCGACCGGCACGTCGATGCTCGCGAGGCGAGGCGCGCCGAGGTCGGTCTCGATGTGATACCGCCCGCCCCCGGCGGGCGACACGCCGACCGCCTTCGGCCCGACGACCGTTTGCACGACGTGCCGCGCCCCGGCCCAGCCCTCCCGCACGGCGAGGGCGGCGAGGCACCGCAGGCCGTTCCCGGAGATCTCGCCCGGCAGCCCGTCCGCGTTCACGAGCAGGAACCAGATGCCGTCGGGAGCGGGACGGTGCAGCACGACGCCGTCGCCGCCGATGCCCCGGTGGCGGTCGCAGAGCCGCCGGGTCCACTCCGCGCGGTCCGCGGGCGCGTCCTTCTCCGCGACCAGGATGAAGTCGTTGCCGAGACCGTGCGCCTTCGTGAACCTCATCGCCGTGGCTTCTTGCTCCGGACCGGGTCGGGCGGGGGGAAGGTCGCGACGTCGAGCACGGGCTGCCCGTCGAAGCCGCGCGCCCGCCAGTGCTCGCCGGCGTCGGTGGTGTGGAAGAGGCCGCGGTCGGTGGCGAGGAACGCCTCGGTCCCCGCCGCCGGGGCGAGGGGGAACATGAGCCGCCCGGGCACGCCGGGGCTGTCCGACAGGCGCGACCACGTGGCCCCCGCGTCCTGGCTCCGGAAGAAGCCGCCCTCCGCCGCCGCGTAGAGGAACGGCCCGAGCCAGACGAGGTCGCCGACCTTCTGGTCCGCGAGGCCGCTCGGGGCCCACTTCCGGCCGCCGTCGCTCGAGCGGTAGACGCCGCCGGACGCCGGAGCGGCGAAGGCTACGGGGTCGACGGCGAAGTACGACGACAGGGCCATCGCCACGACCGGCCCCTCCGGCAGGCCCTCGCCCGGCCCCGCCCACGTCGCGCCCTCGTCCATCGTGACGAGCAGGCCCTTGTCGCAGGCGACGACCATGGCCGGCCCCGGCCACTCCACGCGGCGCAGGGCGACGCCCTCGAGGCCGCGCCCGGCCCAGGTCTTGCCGTTGTCGAGCGTCCGCAGCAGGCCGGATCCCGTACCCACGAACACCGCGGGG
>JAXLRD010000016.1:0-125533 GCA_046331285.1 Vicinamibacteria bacterium | reverse complement strand
AGGGCCTCGTCGGGGGGCCGGTGGGCGAGGGGCTCGCCGGCCAGGCCCTGCGCGAGCGGCGGACGGTTCAGGCGAGCGACGCGGATCCCGGGGCCGTCCCGCACGCGCCGGGCAGCCGCAGCGCGCTCGCCGTGCCGGTGCTCTCCGGCGGCGAGGTCGCCGCGGTCCTCCTCGTCGAGGACGACCGCCCGGGCGGGTTCGACCGCGGGCAGCGCATCACGCTCGAGACGCTGGCCGAGGGGATCGGGATCCTGCTGCGGACGGCCGAGCTCTACGAGGCGCTCGAGGCGACGAACGCGCGGCTCGTGGAGCTCGACCGCATGAAGAGCGAGCTCGTGAACGTCGTGGCCCACGACTTCCGCGCCCCGCTCGCGGCCATCCTCGGGTGGGCCGAGCTGCTGGGCGATCCCGAGGGGACGACGGCGGACCAGCGCAAGTCGCGGGCGAAGGCCATCGTGAGCGCGGCCGAGCGCATGGCCGCGCTCATGGACCGGACGCTCGAGACGACGAGGCTCGAGACGGGCCAGTTCGCGTTCGACTTCCGCATCGTCGACCTCGCGGCGCGCCTGCGCGAGGCGGCGGCGGCCTTCGTCCCCGGCGCGGATCACGCGCTGGTCGTCGACGTTCCCGACGAGCCGGTGCCGTGCTGGGCCGACGGCGACCGCATCGCCGAGGTCGTCGAGAACCTGCTGTCGAACGCGGTGAAGTACTCGCCGGACGGGGGCGAGGTGCGCCTGCGCCTCGAGCGCCGCCGCGAGACGGCCGTCGTCAGCGTGAGCGACCACGGGATCGGCATCGAGGCCGAGGCGCTCGCCCGGCTCTTCCGGCCCTTCTCGCGCATCCACGACCACCGCACGGCCGGGATCGAGGGCTTCGGGCTCGGCCTCTCGATCTGCGAGCGCTTCGTCCGCGCCCACGGCGGGAGCGTCGAGGTCGCGAGCGTTCCCGGCCAGGGCTCGACCTTCAGCTTCACCCTCCCGCTCTTCGGCGCCGTCGCCCAGGCCCGGCCTCCGCTCGTCCTCGTGGCGGCGACCGACGCCGGCACGAGGCGCGAGGTGCGCCGGGCCGCGGAGGAGCTGGGCTTCGCCGTCCACGAGGTCACGGACGGCGTCGAGGCGGTCGAGGCGGCCGTCCGCCTGCGGCCCGCCGCGGTGGTGCTCGACCGGATCCTGCCGAGGCTGCGCGCGGAGGAGGTCGGCGACCGGCTGCGCGTCCTGCCCGCGACCGCCGGCGTGCCGCTCCTCGTGATCGGCGACCCCGGGGAGCTCGGCACCTCCGCCTCTCTCTTCCGCGAGTGCCTGCCCCGGCCCCTCGACGCGGCGCAGCTCTCGGCGGCCCTCGAGCGGCTGACCGCGCCGGTCGCCTGAGAGGCCGAGGGGTGCGCGAGGTCCTGGAGGCGGCGCTCGCGGCGGAGGCGGCGGGCACGCCCGCGGCGATGGTGACCGTCGTCTCGACGTCGGGCTCGACGCCCCAGAAGGCGGGGGCGCGCATGCTCGTGCGCGGCGACGGGTCGATCGTCGGCACGATCGGCGGCGGCTGCCTCGAGGCGGAGATGACGTGGCGCGCGCGGGAGGCGATCACCGCCCGCCGCTCGAAGCTCGTCGCCTACGACCTCACGCCCGACCAGGCCGGCGACGACGGGCTCGTGTGCGGGGGGAGGATGCAGGTGTTCATCGAACCGGTCGAGGGCACGCCGTGCCTCTGCCTCTTCGGCGCGGGGCACGTCGCGCAGCCGCTCGCGCGGATGGCGAAGGCGTGCGGCTTCCGTGTCGAGGTGGCCGACGACCGGATCAAGTTCGCGAACGCCGAGCGCTTCCCCGACGCCGACCGGATCGTCGTGGACGACGTGGCGGCCGCGGCGGAGAAGCTGTCGCTCGGACCGAACGCCTACGCGGTCATCGTGACCCGCGGCCACAAGGGCGACGGCGAGGCCCTGCGGGCCGTCGTCGGCCGGGGGCTGCGCTTCGTCGGGCTCCTGGGCTCGAAGCCGAAAGTCGTGCACATCTTCGCCGCCCTCAAGGAGGAAGGGGTCCCGGCCGAGGACCTCGCCCGGGTCCACGCGCCCATCGGCCTCTCGATCGGCGCGGTGAGCCCCGAGGAGATCGCGGTCAGCATCCTCGCAGAGATGATCGCCGTGCGGCGGGGCGTCGACCCCGCCGGGTCCGCGTCGATGAGGATGGCCCTGCCGGGGCGACTGGCTACTTGAAGTAACACTTGAGGTGAGCTAGGGTAACCACCCGGGAGGGGGCTGATGCGGGTGGTCCGGAGCGTTTCGTACTGGCTACTTTTCGCTCCCGCGCTCGCCGGCGCCGCCGACAAGACCCCCGTTCCACCTCTCACCGCCGTCCACGTCAACGCGAGCCGGACGGTGAGGCTGCACACGCCGGCCGGCTGGACCGTGGAGAACCGAGAGGGCCAGCCCGAGGTCACGGAGGCCCGCGGAGACGGCCTCATCGTCCGTATCCTGCGGAGAGAAGGGGAGTTGGGCCTCGACAGCCTGCACGTCGAGTGCATGCTGGTGCGTCTCGCCGGGGCGATGGAGACCTCACCCCAGGTCGACTACGAGTACGACTTCGTCTCGGGGCAGATGGGTGAGCGTCGGGCCCTGGACTCCGCCTTCATGACCACCTACGACCAGCCGGTGGCCGGCTCCCCCCGGTGGCGCCAGCGCAATGTGACGCTCGTCGGCGGCGGCGAGTCGGTGTGTGTGATCGGATACGCGCCGGCGGACTTGTGGAAGAAGTCGAAGCCGGCGCGGAGCCTCCTGCAGGCCGTGCTGGCCGGCGTGGAGCTGGCGCCATGGCACTGAGCGTCTCCGAGGCGGTCCCGTCGCCCGTCCGACGGCAGCAGGTCTGGTCGGTGGGCGGCGGGAAGGGCGGCATCGGCAAGTCCCTGCTCGCGGCCTCGATCGGCTGGCAGCTCGCACGGATGGGCAAGCGCGTGGCGCTCGTCGACGCCGATCTCGGCGGGGCGAACCTCCACACCTGCCTCGGCCTGCCGGCCGCCGGCCGGACGCTCGCCGACTTCATCCAGCGGCGGGTGCCGTCGATCGAGGACGTCATGGTCGACGTGGGCCCGCCCGGGCTGTCCCTCATCAGCGGCGCGGCCGACCTGCTCTCGGCGGCGAACATCAAGCACGCGCAGAAGGTCCGGGTGATGAACCACCTGCGCGCGCTGGACGTCGACGTGGTGCTCATCGACCTCGGCGCGGGGACCACCTACAACATCCTCGACTTCTTCCTGATGTCCGAGGTCGCCCTCCTCGCGGTCGTCCCCGAGCCGACGTCGATCGAGAACGGCTACCGCTTCATCAAGAGCGCGCTCTACCGGCGGATGCACGCGGTGGCGCCCGACGAGGCGGTGCGCGGGCTCGTCGACCGGGCCCTCGACCCGCGGAACGAGGAGGGGATGCGGACGCCCGTCGACCTCGTGGCCCGCGTCGAGGCCTTCGATCCCGAGGCCGCCGTCCTCCTCCGCCGCGAGGTCGCGGCGTTCCAGCCGCGCTTCGTGGTCAACGACGTGCGCGATGCCTCCGACGTCGCGATCGGCCACCAGCTCGTCGCGGCCTGCGCCCGGCACCTCGGCCTCCGCGCGAGCTACGCCGGCTTCGTCCACCACGACGACGCGGTGTGGCAGGCCGTGCGGCGGCGCCGCCTCTTCATGGCCGACGCCCCGACGTCGAGGGCGGCCGAGGAGATCCGGCAGCTGACCCGCGGCCTCGTGAAGGGCGAGACGCTGGGGGCCGGGTACTGACCGTGGGCGACGACCTCTACGCCGCCCTCGGCCTCGAGCCGGGGGCGACGCCCGAGCAGGTCGAGCGCGCCTACCGCTTCAGCCGGGAGCTCTACGGGGAGGGCTCGCTCGCCACGTACTCGCTCCTGGAGCCGCAGGAGGCCGAGGCGCAGCGGGCCCGCGTGCGCGAGGCGTACGAGGTGCTGGCGGATCCGGAGCGCCGCCGGGCCTACGACGAGCGGCACGGCCACGCGCCGCCGGGGACCGAGCCGACGTTCCCCGCTCCGCCCGCGCCGTCGGCCGGGCTCTCTCCCTCGCCGAGGTGAGCGGGGCCGAGCTGCGTCGCCGCCGCGAGTCGCTCGGCATCTCCCTGCGCCACGTGGCGGCGGTGTCGAAGGTCGGGGTGAGGTTCCTCGAGTACATCGAGCAGGAGCGCTTCGAGCTCCTGCCCCCGCCGGTCTACCTGCGCGGCTTCCTCCAGGAGTACGCCAAGGTCGTCCGCCTCGACCCGCGCGAGGTGGCCGAGCGCTACCTCGCCCGGATGGCCTGAGCGCCCCGGGCTCGCCGCCCCCTCTCAGCCCCGCCGGCGCAGCCCGAGGCCCGGCCGGTCGGGAAGGACGAGCCGGCCCTCCTTCACCGAGACGCCCTCCCACGGGTCGTTCGCGACGAGGAGGTTCCCGTCGAGGTCGGCGTAGTCGACGAGGGGCGACACGTGGGCCGCCGCCGTCGTGCTCGCCGAGCTCGAGATCATGCAGCCGATCATGACCTTCAGCCCGCACGCGCGGGCGGTGTGGATCATGCGCACCGCCTCGCGGATGCCGCCGGCCTTGTCGAGCTTGACGTTGACCCCGTGGTAGGCGCCGGCGAGACCGGGGATCGAGGCCGCGCGCAGGCACGCCTCGTCGGCGAACACCGGGATCGGCGAGCGGGCCTTCACCCACGCCGTCTCCTCGAGCATCGCGGCCGGCAGGGGCTGCTCGATGAGCTCGACGCCCTTCGAGGCGAGCCACTCGATCTTGCGCAGCGCGGTCTCCTTGTCCTTCCATCCCTCGTTCGCGTCGACCCGCAGCGGCTTGTCGGTCACGCTGCGCACGGCCTCGATCGTCGGCTCGTCGGTGTCGAGGCCGACCTTGACCTTCAGGACCGGGAACTCCGCGGCCTCCTTCGTCTTCTGCCGCGTCACCTCGGGCGTGTCGATGCCGATCGAGAAGGTGGTGATCGGGGCCTTCGCCGGGTCGAGGCCGAGCAGGCGGTAGACCGGGATCCCGAGGCGCTGGCCGATCCAGTCGTGGAGGGCCGCGTCGAGCGCCGCGCGCGCCGCGAACTGGCCTTCGAGCCGCGCGAAGGCCTCGTCGAGGGCGGTCTCGAGGCGCCACGGGTCGGCGGCGAGGAGGACGGCGCGGGCCGCCTCGACCGCCTTCTGAGCCTCGGCCGCGCTCTCGTGGTAGCGGACGATCGGCGCGCCCTCGCCGACCCCGGTCACGCCGTCGCGCGCGTAGCGCAGGTGCAGGGTGTCGCGGTACTCGCTCGAGGACATCGTCGTCGTCCAGGTGTGCCGCAGCCTGAGGCGGACGATCTCGGTCTCGAGGGACGCGGGCCCGGCCCCCGCCGGCGCGGGGCTCGCCGGCCGCGGGGCGCCCTCGAAGGCGAAAGCTCCGGCTCCGACTCCCGCCGTCTTCATCCAGTCCCTTCTCCTCATTCGCGTCTCCTCGGGCTGGCGGCAGACTAACACGCCCGGGCGGGCGTCCTTTTTCGTCTATCATTGCCGCCGCCGCCCGGCGGCCCCATCCCCAATGCACCTTCTCTCGAACCCGAAGCCCGAGGTGGCCCGATGAGCGCGCTCCTCACGACCCTGGCGCGGCTCGTCGCGACCGCGGCCGACGCCGTCTACAGCCCGTGGACGATCGGGCTGCTCTTCGCGATCGGGATCTACCTGACGGCCCGCTTCCGCGTGGTGCAGGCCCGGCACGCGCGGGAGGCCGCGCGCTCGCTCCGGCCGCGCACCGACGCCGACGGCCAGGGGGCCCTGACGCCCTTCCAGGCGTTCATGACCGCTCTCGCCGCCACGATCGGCACCGGCAACATCGCCGGGGTCGCGACCGCGGTCGTCTCCGGCGGGCCGGGGGCGCTCTTCTGGATCTGGGCGTACGGCCTCGTCGCGATGGCGATCAAGTTCGCGGAGGCGGTCCTCGGCGTGAGCTACCGCAAGGTGGGCGAGGCGCGGCTCGCCGCCGGCCCCATGCACTACCTGAAGGACGGCCTCGGCCTTCGCCGGCTCGGGTGGGTGTACGCGCTCCTCGCCGGCGTCGCCGCCCTCACGACGACGCCCTTCACCCAGCCGAACTCGATCGCGGTGGTGCTCCAGAGCGAGATGGGAGTGCCGACCCTCGCGAGCGGCGTCGTCGTCGCGGTGCTGACGTGGCTCGTCATCGTGGGGGGGGTGAAGTCGATCGGCCGCGCCGCCGAGCGCCTCTCGCCGCTGAAGGTGATCCTCTACCTCGCCGGCGGCCTCCTCGTCATCCTGACCCACGCGTCCGCGCTGCCGGAGACGATCGCCCTCGTCTTCCGCGAGGCGTTCTCGACGCGGGCGGCGGCCGGGAGCGTGGCCGGGATGGGCGTCGTCGTGGCGATGCGCTACGGGATGGCCCGCGGGATGTACGCGAACGAGGCCGGCTACGGGACGGCCGCCTTCGTCTACGGCACCGCCCGCTCGTCCCAGCCCGTGAAGCAGGGCTACGCCGCGGTCATGGAGGTCTTCATCATCACCTTCGTGACCTCGACGATCAGCGCGCTCGCGATCCTCGTCACCGGCGTGTGGAAGTCGGGGCTCACGAGCACGGCCGCGGTGGCCGCCGCCTTCAACCAGACCGTGCCCACGGCGGGCGGCTGGGTCGTCGCGTTCTGCGCGTTCCTGTTCGGCTACACGACGCTCATCGGCTGGTCGTTCTACGGCGAGCAGTGCCTCGAGTACCTCTTCGGCCCCCGCGTCGTGACGCCCTACCGATGGGTCTACTGCGGGCTCGTCGTGCTCGGAGCGACGAGCAAGGTCGACGCGGTGTGGGCGTGGGGCGACCTCATGAACGGCCTGCAGATCTTCCCGAACCTCGTCGGGGTGGTGGGCCTGTCCGGTGTCGTGGCGCGCCTGCTGCGCGAGCAGGAAGCGCGCGACGCCGGCGCTCCGGGGGACCGGGCGTGATCGGGGTCGAACGGCGCGCCGGCGCGCTCCACCTGGACGGCGTCCCGCTCGAGGACGTCGCCCGGGAGCACGGCACGCCCGTCTACGTCTACTCGCGCGCCACCATCGAGGCGGCCTTCGACGCCTACCGGAAGGCCTTCGCGTCGGTGCGCCACCGCGTCTGCTACGCGGTGAAGGCCAACGGGAACGGGGCCGTCCTGCGCGTGCTGGCCGGGCTCGGGGCCGGCGCCGACATCGTCTCCGGGGGCGAGCTCCTGGCCGCGCTGCGGGCCGGGTTCCCGGCGCGGCACGTCGTGTTCGCCGGCGTCGGGAAGACGGACGAGGAGATCGCCCTCGGGCTCGAGCAGGGGATCGGCGAGTGGAACGCCGAGAGCGAGGAGGAGATCCGCCGCCTCTCGGCCGCGGCCGCCGCGCGGGGCCGAACGGCGCGGGTGTCCCTCCGGGTCAACCCGGACATCGACGCCCGCTCGCACCCCTACATCTCGACCGGCCTGCGCGAGGCCAAGTTCGGCGTCGACATCGCCCGCGCGCCCGAGATCCTGCGCCGGGCGCGCGAGCTCCCCGGCGTCGCGGTCGTCGGCCTGCAGTGCCACATCGGCTCGCAGATCACGGAGATCGAGCCCCTGGCGGCGGCGGCCCGCGCCCTGGCCGACCTCAGCCGCCGGCTCCTCGACGAGGGCTTCGCGCTCGAGACGATCGACCTCGGGGGCGGTCTCGGCGTGAGCTACGACGGCCGCGGGGTCCCCGACCCGAGCGCTCTCGCCGCGGCGGTGCTGCCCGCGGTCGAGCGCCTGCCCCTCACCCTGGTCCTCGAGCCCGGCCGGTCGCTGGTGGCGGCGGCGGGTGTCCTCCTGACCCGCGTGCTGTACCTCAAGGACGGCGGCGCGCGGCGGTTCGTGATCGTCGACGCCGGCATGAACGACCTCATGCGCCCGGCCCTCTACGACGCGCACCATCGGATCGAGCCCGTCGTCGAGCGCGGCGGCCCGGTCGAGCTCGTCGACGTCGTCGGACCCGTGTGCGAGACGAGCGACTTCCTCGCCCGCCGGCGCGAGCTCGAGCGGCCGCAGGTCGGAGACCTCCTCGCGGTGCGCGACACGGGCGCCTACGGCTTCTCGATGTCCTCGCGCTACAACATGCGCCCCCGCGCGGCCGAGGTCCTGATCGAGAACGGCCGCCCCCGCCTGGTCAGGCGCCGCGAGACGTTCGAGGACATGGTGGAGACGGAGGTCTAGCCCCGCGCGGATTCGCCGACGAGCGCGAATCCGCGCGGAATATCCGTTGTCCGTCGTCCGTTCCTTCCCTCTTTCCGTTGTCCGTTGTTCTTCCTTCTTGTCGTTGTCCGTATCAAGCAGAGAAGGCCGGTCCGCCTACTTCGCCGAGTCCCTCTCGCTGATCACCCGCCCGAGGTCGCTCGACCGCGCCAGCCGGTCGAACGTCTCGAAGATCGCGGCCGAGATCTCGGTGATCGCCGCCTCGGCGTCGGCCTCGCGCCTCACGTACGCCGTCATCACCGCCGCCGCGTAGGGCCGACCCGGCACGTCCACCCACGCGGCCTCGCAGCGCACGCCCTCGAGGGATCCGGGCTTGCTGATCGCCCGCACGCCCTCGGGCAGCCCGCGGCGGAAGGGCGAGCCGGAGTCGGGAACGGTCGCGACCGCGAGCAGGTCCGCGGCGCTCGCGGGCGCGAGGCCCTCGCCGCGCGCGACCACCGCGGCGAGCCGGGCGAGCTCCCGGGGCGTCGACACGTTCTCTCGGCCCTGGCGGGCGGCCTCGAGGTCCATCATCAGCCGCCGCAGGCGGGTGCGGGGAAGGCCGAGGGCGTCGAGTCGCGCGTTCACCGCGTCCTGGCCGAGGCGGCGGACGAGGAGGTTCGTCGCCTCGTTGTCGGACCAGCCGATCATGAGCACCGCGACGTCCCGCCAGGTGAGGCTCACCCGGTCGCCCAGCACCTCGAGGACGCCGCCCCCCCGGACGCGCGGCACGGGCGGACGCGTCACCTCGAGGAGGTCGATCTTCCCCTCCCCGGCCTGGCGGTAGAGGTCGTAGAGCACCGCCAGCTTGATGGACGACGCGGTCGGAAAGGCCTCGTCCGCGCGGAGCTCGATCGTGGCGCCCGTCGCGAGGTCCACCACCGAGGCGCCGAGGACACCGTCGAGCCGCGCGTCGACGGCCTCGATCCGGTGGCGGAGCTTCGCGAGGAGCTCGGCCTCCTTCGCCGGCCGCTCCGCGGGCGGGGCCGCCTCCGCCGCGCGGCCCGCGGCCGGCCCGGCGGCGACGGCGACGGCGACGGCGAGCACGGCTCGGGCCACGGCTCTCAGGGCTGCTTCCATGCCTTGTCGTACCTCAGGATGCCCGTGGGGCCGACCGCGAGGCCGAGCACCTCGCGGCGGTGGGCGGTGAAGACGGACGAATGGACGAGCGGCACGAACGGCATGTCCCGCTGGAAGAGGTCCTGGCCGTGGCGGTAGAGGGCGAGCCGGGCCCGTGGCGTCGGGTCGAGCCGCGCCCGCTTCAGCAGGGCGTCCATCTCGGCGCTGCGGTAGCGGCTGCGGTTCGTGGTGCCGATCGAGGACGAGTCGAGGAGCGCCGTGAGGAAGTCGTTCGGGTCGAGCGTGTCGGCCTGCCAGCCCAGCAGGGCGAGGTCGAAGTCACCGGCCGTGGTGAGCGTGACCTGCTCGGCCCAGGTCTCGACCTCGCGGGTCCGTACGGGCAGGCCCGCCTCGGCGAGGTCCTCCTGCAGGCGGGCGGCCACTCGCAGGGGCTCGGCCAGGTAGGGACGGGGCGCGCGGGACACCGCGAGGACGAGCTCGCGGCCCGGACGGGCGGCGGTGAGGATCCGCCGCGCGGCCTCGCGGTCGAGCAGGAGGTCGCGGGCCTGCGAGTCGTGGCCGACGAGGCCGGGCGGCAGGACGCCGACGGCCGGCTCGGCGTGGCCCGCCATCACGCGCACGAGGGCCGAGCGGTCGACCGCGCGCGACAGGGCCTGCCGCACTCGCGGGTCGTCGAGCGGGGCGCGCTCGTCGTTGACCGCGAGGTAGACGAGGTTGAGGCCGGTGCGCGAGTCGAGCGTCAGCCCGCGCACCGCGCGCAGGGCGGACACGTGGCGCGGGTCGACGGCGGCCGTCACGTCGGCGGCCCCGTCGGCGAGCGCGCGGGCGAGCGCGTCCGAGCCGGGAAAGCGGCGGTAGACGACGCGGTCGATCCGCGGCGCACCGCCCCAGTACAGGGCGTTCGCGGCGAGGACCACCTCGCCGGCCCGCGCTCGCTCGAGACGGAAGGGCCCCGTCCCGACCGGCGGCGAGTACGGGTCGTCCAGGCGGCGCGGGCTCTGGAGCGAGTAGAACGGCTGGGAGAGTGTCGGGAGGAGGCTCGCGTTCGCCCGGTCGAGCGTCACCTGCACGACGAGGGGGCCGATGCGCTCGGCCCGTCCCGGGAAGGCCCGCTCCCGCCGCAGGTGCTCGAAGTTCCGCACCACCGCGTCGGCGTCGAGCGGCGCGCCGTCGTGGAACGCGACACCCTCGCGCAGCGTGAAGGTCCAGATCCGCTGGTCGAGAGTCGCCCAGGTGATCGCGAGCGCTCCCTCCGCCTGCAGCGAGCCCGGGCGGATCCGCACGAGCGTGTCGCACACGTTGGCGACGATCTCGGCCGCGAGGACGTCCGTCGCCCGGTGTGGCTCGAGCGCGTCGGGATCGGCCAGCGTTCCCACGACGATCTCGCGCGGGCCCGCCGCCAGCGCCGCGGCGAGGAGGAGGGCGCTCAGCATCAGCGCGGCCGCCGCGCTCCCTGGTAGATCGAGGACCAGTGGGGGTCGTCCAGGGTGTCCTCGCGGACCACCGGGACCTGCCAGGTGGTCGCGTTGAGGAAGCGCGCGCCGCCGAGCGAGAGGCCGACGTGGGAGACGTGCTTCGCGTCGCGGCCGAAGAACACGAGGTCGCCCGGCTGCAGGGCGTCGCGCTCGACGGGCGCGGCCGTCGGGTCCTCGAACTGGAGGTCGGCGTCGCGGGGCAGCACGACCCCGGCGGCGCGGTACACCTGGCCCACGAAGCCGCTGCAGTCGAGCCCGTGCGCGCTCATCCCGCCCCACAGGTACGGCACCCCGAGGAAGCGACGCGCGGTGGCGACGATCTCCTCGGGGGTTCCCCGCTTCGGCGCCGCCGCGGGGTCGACGGGCTTCACGTCGCCCCGCTGGATCCACCCGGTCGCCCCGTCGGGCAGCCGGAGGGCGAGCCACCGCTCGCTCGGTCCGTCCGCCTTCACCTCGAGCCGGGTGGCGAGCGGCGCGACCCGGCTCGGGCGGGCCGTCGTGACGTCGGCCTCGCGGTAGACGTTCGCGACGAGGCTCGTGACCTCCACGACCCGTCCCTGCCGCGCGTAGCGGGGGGCGGCCGCGGAGGCGTAGGGGAGGACGGACCGCGCGGGGAGCCAGCCCTCGTACGCGTCGGGCGTGCGGACGCGAAGGAAGTCGCCCCAGGCCTCGAGGACGCCGACCGTCTGTCCGAGCAGCGCCTGGCTGACGACGTCCGTCCCGTCGCTCGGCCCGGAGTACATGTTCTCGATCGAGGCGACCACGACCGCCTCGCGCGCGGCCGGGGCCGCCGTCTCGGGCGAAGCGGCAGGGAGAAGCGCGGCGAGGGCGGCGGCCAGGAGGACGAGGCTCATGGCCGCGATTCTAGCGCCGGCGCGCTACTCGTAGCGGAGCGCCTCGATCGGGTCCAGGTTGGCCGCCTTGCGGGCCGGGTACCAGCCGAAGAAGACGCCGACCGCGGCCGAGAAGGCGAACGCGACCGCGATCGAGCTCGCCGTCACGAGCACCGGCCAGCCGAGGCTCTTGGTGATCGCCTCGGACACCGAGACGCCGAGGGCGATCCCCGCGAGGCCGCCGACGAGCGAGAGCGCGACCGCCTCGGCCAGGAACTGGCGGAGGATGTCCCGCGCCTTCGCGCCGACCGCGAGGCGGACGCCGATCTCGCGGGTCCGCTCCGTCACCGAGACGAGCATGATGTTCATGATCCCGATGCCGCCGACGAGGAGGCTCACGGAGGCGACGCTCATCAGGAGCCCCGTCATCGTGTTCGCCATCTGCACGCGGGTCGCCGCCATCTCCTCGACGGTGCGGACCGTGAAGTCGTCCATCTCGGGGTTCGAGATGCGGTGCCGGGCCCGCATGAGGCGGGTGATCGCCACCGCCGTCGGCTCGACGAGGTCGCTCGTCCGCGCCGTGAACGACACCTGGTGGATGTAGTCGATGCCGAGCAGCTTCTTCTGGATCGTGGTCCACGGGCCGACCACGAAGTCGTCCTGGTCCTGCCCCCACTGGCCCTGCCCCTTCGCGGCGAGGACGCCGACGACGCGGAAGGGGATGTTGCGGATGCGGATCACCTGGCCGACCGGGTCGCCGTCGGGGAAGAGGGTCTTGGCCACGGTCGCCCCGAGCAGGCACACCTTCTCCGCGACGAGGACGTCGCGGGCGGTGAAGTTCTCGCCCTCGGCGAGCTCCCAGTTGCGCACGCGGAGGTACTCCTCGTTGCCGCCCTCGACCTGGGTGTTCCAGTTCGCGTTGCCGGCGATCACCTGCGCTCTCCCGCGGACGCCCGGGGTCCACGGGCCGATCGTCGGGACCTCGCGGGCGATCGCGTCGGCGTCCTCGATCTTGAGGCTCTGCACCGTCCCCGAGCCCTGCGCGGCGCGGCCGGGGCCGCCCCAGCTGCCGGAGGAGAGGTAGATGAGGGTCGTGCCCTGGCTCTGGATCTGCTCGTCGATGACCGCGCGGGCGCCCGAGCCGAGCGCGATCATCGCGATCACCGAGGCCACCCCGATGATGACGCCCAGCATCGTCAGGGCCGAGCGCACCTTGTTGCGGCGGATCGCCCGGAGCGCCAGGCGGAACGTCTCGCGGAAGCCCACGTTCTCCTCCTAGGCCTCGGCCTCGAGCGCGGGGAGCGCTGCGAGCTCACGGGCCGCGTCGCGCCGGCGCTCGACCGGCCGGTCGGTGACCACCCGGCCGTCGCGCACCGTCACCACCCGCGTGGCGTACTCCGCGATGTCGTGCTCGTGCGTGATGAGGACGATCGTGATGCGCCGCTCGCGGTTCAGCCTCTGCAGGATCTCCATGATCTCGACGCTCGTGCGGCTGTCGAGGTTGCCGGTCGGCTCGTCGGCGAGGATGAGCTCCGGCTCGTTCACGAGGGCCCGCGCGATGGCGACCCGCTGCTGCTGGCCGCCCGACAGCTGGTTCGGCGTGTGGTGGGCCCGCTCGCCGAGGCCGACCGCCGTCAGCAGCTCGAGCGATCGCGCGTGCCTCTGCTTCGCCGAGCGGCCGTGGCCCCCGTAGAGGAGCGGCAACTCGACGTTCTCGAGGGCGGTGGTGCGGGGGAGCAGGCTGAAGTTCTGGAAGACGAAGCCGATCTTGCGGCAGCGCAGGTCGGCGCGCCGGTCGCGGTCGAAGCCCGACACGTCCTCGCCGGCCAGGAAGTAGGCCCCGGAGGTCGGCCGGTCGAGGAGGCCGAGGATGTTCATGAGGGTCGACTTCCCGGATCCCGACGCCCCGACGATCGCGAGGAACTCGCCCTCGGCGAGGTCGATCGAGACGCCGCGCAGCGCGTGCACGGTCACGTCGCCGAGGGCGTAGGACTTCTTGAGGTCGACGATTCGGATGAGCGGGTCGGCCATGCGACGGGCCGGCCTACCGCTGCCGCCGCTGGAACTGCGGGCTGAACGGGTTCGACGACGGCGAGCCGCTCGGCCGCGGCCCGCGCGGCGCGCCCGGGATCTCGGTCCCGGTGATCACCGTGGCGCCCTCCTCGAGCCCCTCGCGGACCTCGACCCACTGGCCGTCGGAGATCCCCACGACGACGGGCACGGCCTTGGGCTTGCCGTCCGGCCCCGGCACGAACAGGGTGGAGGGCCGTCCGCGGCGGCCCTGGCCGCCGCCCCAGCCGCCCGCCGGCCCGCCGCCCGGCGCGGGCGCCGGGCCGCCGGCCGCGCTCGCGCCCGGGCGCCCGCCGCCCGCCTCCCGCCGCCACGCGCCCGGTCCGCCGGGCCGGCCGCCCGGAGCCGCGGCGCCGGTCCGCTGGGGCCGCGCCTCGCCGGGCGCGGGAGCGGCCTGGGCGGCGCCGGCGACGGCGGGGTCGCGTTGCCCGCGGCCTGCGCCGGCCGCGCGCCCGAGGCGCCCCCTGCGGCCGTCCCTCCGCCGCCGCCCGGCCCGCCCGGACCCCGACGACCGGCGCGCGGGACCTCGAAACCCTCGGGCCGGAAGCGCAGGGCGGACGCCGGCACGCGCAGCGCGTTCTCCGCCTTGCGCACCTGGACGGACACGGTCGCGGTCATGCCCGGCCGCAGCAGGAGGTTCGAGTTGTCGACGGCGACGATCGTGTTGTAGGTGACGACGTTCGAGACCGTCGTCGGGTTGAGCCGCACCTGCTCGACGCGGCCCCAGAAGTCGCGCTCGGGGTAGGCGTCGACGTGGAAGAGGACGTCCTGGCCCTCGCGCACGCGGCCCACGTCGGCCTCGTCGATCGAGGCGTTGACGCGCATCCGCGAGAGGTCGTTCGCCACGGTGAAGAGCACCGGGGCGGTGAACGACGCCGCCACCGTCTGGCCGACGTCGACGTTGCGGGAGATGACGACGCCGTCGATCGGGACGTCGATCACCGTGTGGCTGAGGTCGAGCTTCGCCTGGTTGACCGACGCGACGCTCTGGCTCACCGCCGCCTCGGCCGCCTTCACCGCCGCGACCGCGCCGTCGAAGTTCGACTTCGCGGTGTCGAGGTCGCTCTGCGGCACGAGCTTCTGCCCGGCCAGCTCCTTCGCCCGCTCGAACTTCAGCCGGGTGTCCTCGACGGTCGCCTTCGCCCGGTCGAGATTGGCCCGGGCCGCGACCAGGTTCGCCTCCGCCTGGCCGAGGCGGGCCTGGAAGATCGCGGGGTCGAGCCGGGCGATGACCTCGCCCTTCTTCACCTGCGAGTTGAAGTCGGCGTAGAGGCTCTGGATCGTGCCGGAGACCTGGGAGCCGATCTGCACCGTGGTGACTGCCTCGAGCGTCCCCGTGGCGCCGACCACCTCGACCACGTCCCCGCGGTCGACGGCGCCGAACGTGTACTGCGTGGCCTCGCCGCGTCCCCGGAGGGCGAAGTAGAGGGCGGCGGCCACGACCGGAACGAGCAGGAGCCACAGGAGTCGACGTCGCGGTGCAGTCATATTCGACCATGTTAGACCGGAGACCCGGGGCCGTCGTTGGATGCGAGGCGGGTGCCGCCGCAAAAAACCCCGCCCGCCGCGGCGTCGTCGGACCGCCCCGGCCCGTGCGGCGAAGAAAAAGGGGGAGGCCGGAGCCTCCCCCTCGGGACGCGGAGCGCGGCGCTTTCGGCCGCGGGCGAGCCCTACTGCGTCGACGAGGCCGCGGCGCTCGACCGCACCGCCGCGCTGCCCTGGGCGCTGCCGCCGCTGCTGAGGGCGGCCACCGCGCCGGAGCCGCTGAGGCCGGCCTCCTGCACGCGCTGGAAGTTGATGACACTGCGGCGGTAGTCGGCGATCGCCTGGAGCTCCGCCACCTCGGCCGTCGCGAGGTCGCGCTGGGCCTGGGTCACGAAGTAGTTCGTCGACATGCCGGCCGCGAACTTCTTCTCCTCGGCGTCGAGGCGCTGGGCCGCGAGGACGCGGGCGGCCTTCGTCGACTGCACGCGCTTGAAGCCCGACTCCACGCCGCGGGCCGCCGTGCGCACCTCGGCCGCCACGGCCATCTCGAGCCGGCGGAAGCTCGCGAGGGCCTGCTCCTTGCTGATGCGCGCCGACGCTCGCGCCGCCTTGGCGCTTCGGTTCGGGATGGCGTAGGCGAGGTTCACGCCGACCTGCCAGGTCGGGTAGTCGCGGCCGAAGACCTCGCTGACCGCGTCGCCGTAGCCGCCGGGGATCGTGCTGACGACGGGCCCGCCGAGCGACTCGCGGACGAGCTGGGTGCCGCCCGCGCCCGAGCCGCCGTAGTTGCCGAAGAGGTTCACGTCGGGGAGGATCTGGTTCCGGTAGTACTGCAGAGCGAGGTCGTTGCGCTCGAGGCCCTTGCGCGCGGCCACGACGTCGGTCCGGTTCTCGAGGGCGTTCTTGATCGCGGCGTCGACGTCGACCGGGGTCGGCTCGGCCGTCGGCCGGTCGGTGGGGATGACGCGCGTGTGCCACATCACCGGGTCGTTCTCGGGGAAGATCTGCCGCTTCAGGTTGTCCTCGGCGTTGTAGAGCGCGTTCTCCGCGAGGATGACGGCTTCCTCGCGGCTCGCGACCTCGGACTGGGCCTGCACGACGTCGAGCGGCGCCATCGTGCCGACCTTCACGCGGATCTCGTTCTCCTCGAGCAGGCGCTGCGCGAGCTGGAGGCTCTTCTGGGCCGCGCCGAGGGCGTCGATGTAGTAGATCAGCTGGTAGTAGTAGTCCTTGACCTGGGCGACCGTGCCGATGATCGTCTGGCGGAACTGCACGTCGCTGATCTCGCGGTTCTTCTTCGCGAGGCGGAGGGCGTAGCGCGGCTGGTCGATCTTGAAGTTGCGCAGCAGCGGCTGCTTCACGGTGAGGGTGAGGCCGGAGCTGAAGACCGGGTTGTAGGTGCTGAAGGCGTTGTTCGTGTCGCGCTTGCTGTTGCTGAAGTCGAGCTGGACGCTCCCGCCCGTGGCCACCGGCAGGAACGTGCCGAAGTTCCAGACGTCGGTCTTCGTGTTGACGGTCGTGCCGCCGCTGAACGCGTTCGTGCCCTTGGCGTCCGTCGACTGGTGGTACAGGGTCGAGTACACCTGCGGGTCGTAGTAGCCCCGGGCCGAGAACACGCTCTGCTCGCTCAGCTGCGGGTCGAACTTGGCGACCGCGATGTCCTGGTTGCTCTCGAGGGCCTTCTGCACCGCCTCCTCGAGCGACAGGCGCAGCTCGCGGTCGGCGGCGCCGGTCACCATCGGGGCGGGGGGGGCCGGGGCCTGGGAGGCCGCCGGGGCGTTCTGCGCGGCGACGGGGGCGGCCGGCAGCGCCGCCATCGCGACGGCGACGGCGAGCGCGAACGTGGCCCGAATCCTAGCTCTCATGTCCTTCGTGACCTCCAGGCTGCCTTCCGGCGCGACGCGCGGGCGAGGCGCCGAATTCTATACCGCGCGATCGAGCCGGACCCCGACCGGGCCCCCGGGGACCGCGGGCATCACTCCTTCTAACGTTGCCTGCCGTCGAAAAGATCCGGGAATTTGCATTCATTGCTCCGGAGGAGCTGTTTTCCGGCGGCCCGGGGCGTCATCGCCGCGCCGCCGGGGCAAAGAAAAAGGCCGGGCGGCACGATGCCGCCCGGCCTTTCAGACAGCCCCGAGGGGCTGGAGGTTTAGTTGAAGCTGTACTTCAGGCTGAACTGGATCTGGTAGACGTCCGACAGGAACGTCGTCGACTCCAGCGACTTGCTCATCAGAGCGCCGTTCACGACGCGGAGGCGGTACGTCGCCTTGCCGGCCGAGTCGACGCCGGGGTTCGTGAGCGGCTGGGCGTTGATCAGGCGCTGGCCGACGCCCCAGTCGTGGTTCAGCAGGTTGCTGAAGTTCAGGAAGTCCGCGCGGAACTGCAGCGAGTGCTTGGCCCCCCCGACGTTGCGGAAGAGGTCCTGGGCCACGCTGAAGTCGAGGCGGTACACCATCGGGAGCCGGACCGCGTTGCGCGCCGCGTACTGGCCGCGGTGCTGGCTGAGGTAGGCGTCCTGGTTGATGAAGGCGTCCCACGCCGCGGCCTGCGCCGCCGCCGTGTAGGTCACGCCGCCCGCGGCGAACTGCTGGAAGTTCATCTCGGAGGTGTCGCGCGGGATGTAGATCAGGTCGTTCGCCGTGGCGCCGTCGCCGTTGAGGTCGCCCGCGTAGGTGTAGCTCGCGACGCCGTTCGTGTAGCCCTGCCAGAAGAACGAGAGCGTCGTCGCCCCGAACTTCAGGTACTCGAACCGGTACGAGCCGGTCAGGAAGATGCGGTGGCCCGGGAACGAGCTCGAGTAGCCGACGGCCGGGTTGTTCGGGTCGCGCGAGATCTGGTTGCCCGTCCACGAGCCGGAGGCGATCGACCCGGGGTCGATCATGTTCTTCGACTCGCCGTAGCTGTAGGCCGCCTTCAGGAAGCCCTGGCGGAAGCGCTTCTGGAGGGCCGCCGACGCGTGCCACGAGTAGCCCTTGTTGTCGTTGCCGAGGACCACGTTGTCGGTGACGTTCGAGTTGATCCGGTTGCCGGTCCAGCGCGGGCGGGTGTCGGCCCCGGCGAGCGTCGTCTGGGCGCCCGGCAGGTTCGCGTTGATGTACGAGATCCCGTTGACGTCCTTGCTGTAGATGAACTCGCCGGTCGCGACGAGGTCCCACGGCAGGCGCTGGTCGACGGCCACGTTGTTGCGCCACACCTGCGGGAACTTGAAGCCCGGGTCGGTGAGGGCGAGCTGGTAGCTCGCCGGCGGCGCGCCGGTGACGGTGGCCGGCTTGTAGGCGTCGGGGTTCGGGTTCCACGGCCGGGCCTTCGTGTTCGTCAGCTGTTCGAAGCCCGTGAGGACGCCCGTGTTGCCGACCTGGTTCGAGATCCAGACGTAGAGCGGCGGGCCCGTGAAGAGGCCCGTGCCGCCGCGCACCTGGGTGTTGCCGTTGCCCGAGACGTTCCAGTTGAAGCCCATGCGGGGCGAGAACAGCACCTTCGCGTCGGGAAGCTTGCCGGTGTTGTACTGGATCGGGCTGCCGTCGGCCTGGCGGAAAGTCAGCGAGTCGGCGTTCGAGTTGTCGTAGCCGGTGTCGCCGAAGGACGACCGGTCGGCGCGGATGCCGAACGTCAGGCGCAGGTTGCGGCTCGCCTGCCACTCGTCCTGGGCGTAGATGCCGCCGTACCAGACGTCGAGCGGCTGCAGCGGCTTCTCGGCGCCGGGGATGTTGTTGTAGCGGACCTGGAAGGTCGCGAGCGTCACCGGCGACGTCGTGCGGTTCGGGTTCGCGAGGTAGTCGTTCGCGTCCGTGTAGAAGTCGGCGAGCGAGTTGTAGACGTAGACGCTCTGCTTGCCGGGGAAGAACACGTTGTCCGAGTGGTAGCGCTCGGCCGTCGCGCCGAAGGTGAAGCTGTGGGCGCCCTTCGTCCAGGTGAAGGAGTCCTGCACCTGGAACGAGTGGTAGCGCAGCTCGTTGTTCGGGGTGAACGGCTCGAAGCCGAACGACGTGTAGACCGTGCTGTCCTTCAGGATGTCGACGAAGGGGAAGAGCGTGCCCGTCTGCGGGCGGCTTTCGTCGGAGGTCGAGTAGCCGACGATCAGCGAGTTCGCCATGTTCGAGCTGATGATCGAGTTCCACTCGCCGACGCCCGACTTCAGGTTCTCGAGGATCGAGTAGTTCGAGCTCTCGAAGTTGAGGCCGGTCGTGTTGGTGCGGCGGGTGCCGCGGCCGAGCGAGCTCGAGTTCGAGAGCAGCACCGGCGTCTGTGAGTCGAGCTGCAGGTAGCGCAGGCTGATCTTGTTCCGGCTGTTCAGGTTGTAGTCGATCTTGCCGAGGTACCGCTTCGCCGGCGTCTCGAACGGGTAGTCCTGGTAGCCGCCGGTGTCGTAGCCGAACTTCGACTTCAGGAAGCTCGAGAGGGTGTCGAGGTCCGAGGCGAGGACGCGGGTCACGTTGCCGCCGACCGTCTCCGAGCCGGTGTTGGCGCGGAACGTGGTGCCGGGCGTCGTGAACTTGTCGTTCTCGTAGCTCGCGAAGAAGAAGAGCTTGTCCTTGATGACCGGGCCGCCGAGCCAGCCGCCGTAGCGCTTGTAGTCGAACGTGCCCGGGTTGTACGTGAGGCCCTTCGCCTCGGTGCCGACGAGGCCCTGGTCGCGCCACCAGTAGTAGCCGGAGCCGTGGAACTGGTTCGTCCCGCTGCGGGTGACCATGTTCACCCCGGCGCCGACGAAGTGGCCCTGGCGCACGTCGTAGGGCGCGACGTTCACCTGGATCTCCTCGACCGCGGCCGAGGAGATCGGGGCGACGCCGGTGCGGCTGCCCGGCTGGCCGTCGGAGGCGAGGCCGAAGGAGTTGTTGAAGTACGAGCCGTCGACCGTGATGTTGTTGAGGCGGCTGTCCTGGCCGACGAACGAGCCGCCGCCCGAGTACTGCGGGCTGAGGCGGGCGAAGTCGTTCAGGCGGTCGCTGATCGTCGGGAGGTTCTGGATCGTCTCGCGGCTGATGGCGGTGGCCGCGCCGGTGCGGGCCGAGGAGAAGACCTCGGACGACTCGGCCGTGACGGTCAGCTCCTCGGCCATCGCGGCCTGGTTGAGCGTGACGGTCAGGTCGTTCGCGACGCCGAGGCTGACCTCGATGTCCTTGATGCTCGAGTCGCGGAAGCCGGCCAGCTTGGCGGTGACCGTGTAGGGGCCGCCGACGCGCAGGCCGGGCAGCGAGAAGCGGCCGTCCGCGCGGCTCGTGGCCTCGTAGCGGGTGCCCGAAGGCTCGTGCACCGCGACGACGCTGGCGCCGGGCACGGCCTGCTTCTGGGCGTCGAGGACGACGCCCGTCATCGAGCCCGTGGTGACGCCCTGCGCGCGCGCGGTGCCGGGCGGCCAGCACAGCGCGACCAGCGCCAGAAGGGCGAGGGTCGTGCGAACGCTCAACTTCATCTCTGCTCTCTCCTCAAACAGGTTTCGTCGGATCCGGTCCGGTCCCCGCGCGGCGCCCCGGCCGCCCAGGCGGAACCGGGGCGAGCGGGCCGCGGCGGTGAAGGCTCGAGGACGGGCCTCTCCCGGAGACAGAACGCTCAGTCGGGACTCGAATCGGCACCATTAGGGGGATGACTGGACCAGAACCGGCGGCGACGGACAGACGCGGATGCTATTTCGCGCCGCCGTTCCGCGTCAACAACGATTCACGCGAGTGACCGCGATTCACGCGTGGCCACGGGCCGGCGCGACGGGATATGATCGCCGTCTTCGGGAGGAGCCGCCGTGATGAAGGTGTTACTTTCCTTCGACCAGATCCAGGACCGCATCCTGGAGATGGGAAAGCAGATCTCGGCCGAGTACGCCGGCCGGGAACCCCACCTCGTCGGTGTCCTCAAGGGCGCCTGTCCCTTCGTGACCGACCTCGCGCAGGCGATCGAGCTTCCGCTCACGCTCGACTACATCGCGGTCTCGTCGTACGGCAAGGCGACGAAGTCGTCGGGCGAGGTCAAGCTCATCAAGGACCTCGACCAGGGGCTCGAGGGCCGCGACCTCATCGTCGTCGAGGACATCGTCGACACGGGCCTCACCCTCAACTACCTGACGAACCTGCTCCGCGCGCGCGGGCCGCGCTCGCTGAAGGTCGCGACGCTGCTGTCGAAGCCCGCGCGCCGCCTCGTCCAGGTCCACGTCGACTACGTCGGCTTCACGATCGAGGACGAGTTCGTGATCGGCTACGGCCTCGACTACAACGAGAAGTACCGGAACCTGAAGGACATCATGATCTTCGGCGAGTAGCGCCGACAGATCATGATGTCCCGCGGGTCCGGGGCGCCGCGTGGCCGTCGCCCCGGTAGGGGTCCAAGGGGACGAAGTCCCCTTGCTCAAAGAACGCCGACATTGGCAGCAGGCGATGGCCTCGGCTGACCGCGCTGGCTCCCGGCGCCCTGCTCGCTCCCCGAAGGCACACGTGACGTGTTCGGACGTGGAACGCAGCGGGCCATGGTCGCGGTCGGGTCGTGTGCGCGTGGCTCCGCACGGGGTGCTGCGGCGGACTACGGAAACGGAACGGAAGCGGCCCTTTCTGCTTGGCCGATAACGGACAGAGGGAAGCGGACACGGAAACGGACACGGATTCCTAGAACGTCGCGTTGCGACCGGATCTCGACCTCGCCCGGCCGGGTCGAGATCCGGTCGGAGCCTCTACAAGTTCCCCCCGTCGAACGGCATCGGCAGGAGCTGGCTCAGCCGGAGGCTCTTCGTGCGGCCGCGGAGGTCGCTCATGTGGACGAGGACGTCGCCGCAGTACTCCCAGAGGATCTGGCGGCAGGGGCCGCAGGGCGGGGTGAGGCGCTTCGAGTCGGCGACGACCGCGATCGCGTCGAAGTCGGCGAGGCCCTCGGAGACGGCCTTGAAGACCGCGACCCGTTCCGCGCACATCGTGAGGCCGTAGGAGGCGTTCTCGATGTTGCAGCCCGTGACGATCTCGCCGGTGCGCGTCTTGAGCGCGGCCCCGACCTGGAAGCCCGAGTAGTGGGCCTGGGCCCGCTCGCGGGCCTCGCGGGCGAGCGCGGCCATGGCCTCGAGCATCGAGCGGGTGGGGGCGCGGTGGGCCGGCCGGCGGCGCGCGGCCTTCGGCGGGCGGCGGGCGGAGCGGTTCTTCATGACTCCCTCGCGGCGGAGGCGACGAGGCGTCCGAGCACGTCGAGGAGCGCCGCCTTCACGCGCTCGCCGGTCTCGAGGACCTCCTTGTGGTCGAGCTTGCGGTCGAGGATGCCGGCCGCCATGTTCGTGAGGCAGGAGAGGCCGACCACCCGCACTCCCATGTGGCGCGCGGCGATCACCTCGGGCACGGTCGACATGCCGACCGCGTCCGCGCCGAGGACGCGGGCCATGCGGATCTCGGCCGGCGTCTCGTAGGACGGGCCGGTCATCGCGACGTAGACCCCGCGGTGGCACTTCACCCCCGCCGCCCCGCACGCCGCCTCGGCCGCGTCGCGCAGCTTCCGGTCGTACGCCTCGCTCATGTCGGGGAAGCGGGGGCCGAGCGCCTCCTCGTTCGACCCGAGGAGCGGGTTGCCGAGGAGGTTCACGTGGTCTTCGATCACCATCAGCTCGCCCGGCGCGAAGACGGGGTTGATCGCTCCCGCCGCGTTCGTCACCACGAGCGTCCTCACGCCGAGCCGGCCGAGGACGCGCACCGGGAAGACGACGTCGGCGAGCGGGTAGCCCTCGTAGAAGTGGACGCGGCCCTTCATGACCGCGACCGTCACCCCGCCCGAGCGGCCGACCACGAGGGCGCCGCCGTGGCCGGCCACGGTCGAGGCGGGGAAGTGGGGGATCTCGGAGAAGGGCACGCTCACCGCGTCCGTGAGCGTGTCGGCGAAGGCTCCGAGGCCGGAGCCGAGGACGACGCCGACCGTCGGCCGCAGGCTCGTCCGCGCGCGGACCGCGGCCGCCGCCTCGTCGAGGCGGGCGACGAGGCCGCTCACAGCAGCGCTCCCGCGATGCAGGCCGTCATGAAGTTGGCGAACGTGCCGGCGAGGAGCGCGCGGAAGCCGAGCCGGGCGAGGTCGGAGCGGCGCTCGGGCGCGAGGGCGCCGATGCCGCCGATCTGGATGCCGATCGAGCTGAAGTTCGCGAAGCCGCAGAGGGCGTAGGTCGCGATCGTGAAGGTCCGCGGGTCGAGCGCCGCCTTCATCGTCCCGAGCCGGGAGTAGGCGATGAGCTCGTTCAGCACCATGCGGGTCCCGAGGAGGTCGCCGACCTGGAGCGCGTCCTTCCACGGCACGCCCATCACCAGGGCGAGGGGCATGAAGGCCCAGCCGAGGATCGTCTCGAGGCTCAGGGGGTGGCCGACGAGGCCGCCGAGCTTGCCGAGGATCAGGTTCACCAGCGCCACGAGCGAGAGGAAGGAGATGAGCATCGCCGCGACGTTGAGCGCGAGGTGGAGGCCCTCCGTCGTGCCGCGGGCCGCCGCGCCGATGATGTTCGCGTCGACCTTCTCGGAGTCGAGCTTCACCGTGCCGGCCGTCTCCGGCTTCCCGGTCTCGGGGACGAGCATCTTCGCGAGGAGGATCGTCCCGGGCGCGGTCATGATCACGGCGGCGAGGAGGTGCTTCGCCTCGACGCCGAACGCGATGTAGGCGGCCATGATGCTGCCGCTCACGTGGGCCATGCCCGCCGTCATCACGCACATCAGCTCCGACTGCGTCATCTTGTTGAGGAACGGCCGGATGGTGAGGGGCGCCTCGGTCTGGCCCATGAAGATGGACGCGGCCACGTTGAGGCTCTCGGCCCCGCTCGCGCCCATGAGCTTCGTCATCACCTTCGCCACCGCCTTCACGACGACCTGCATGATCCCCAGGTGGTAGAGGATCGCGAAGGTCGCGGCCACGAAGATGATCGTGGGCAGGATCTGGAAGGCGAAGAAGAAGCCGAGGTGGGCGATGCCGGACGCGCCCCCCGCCTCGACCGCGGCCGTCCCGCCGCCCTGCTTCCCGAGCGCGCCGAAGACGAACTCGGAGCCGACGAAGGACAGGTTCAGCAGGCGCGTGATCTGGCTGCCGACCCACGCGAAGCCCTCCTGGCCGAACGGCGTCCGGAGGACGAACACGGCGAGGGCGAACTGCAGCCCGAGCCCCCACAGGATCGTGCGGAGCTTGATGGCCTTGCGGTCGGTCGAGAGCGCCCACGCGATCCCCAGGAAGACGAGGAGACCGGCGAGGGACATCAGGCGTTCCATGGGCGGGGGCCTTTCGTCAAAGGGTTCAGGCGAGGATGTCGAGGACGAGCGGGGTGCGGGCGGGCGCCTCGGGGCCGACGACGATCGCCTCCTGGAGCCGGGCGATCGCCTCGGCGCGGCGCGAGGCGGGGCCGAGGTGAACGGTGACGATCGGCTCGCCGACGGCGACCGGGTCGCCCACCTTCTTGTGGAAGACGAAGCCGACGCCGGGATCGATCGCGCTGTCGACCCTCTCGCGCCCGGCCCCGAGGAGCATCGCGGAGTGGCCGATGGCGCGGGCGGCGAGGCGGGTGACTCGCCCGTCGCGCTCGGCGCGGACGACGACGGTCTCGCGGGCCTGCGGCAGGAGCGCGAGGTCGTCGCACACGCGGGGATCGCCGCCCTGCAGCTCGATCACGCGGCGGAACCGCTCGAGGCCGGCACCCGAGCCGAGGGCCTCGCGGACCCGCGCGCGCGCGACGTCCATGGTCGGGGCCACTCCGGCGAGGTGCACCATCCAGGCCGCGAGCTCGACCGACAGGGACTCGAGGTCGCTCGGCCCGCGGCCCTTCAACGTCTCGATGCACTCGGCGATCTCGAGGGCATTGCCGACCGTGCGCCCGAGCGGCTGCTCCATGTCGGTGAGGAGGGCGGCGATCCGCTTGCCCATGCCGCGGCCGATCGCGATCATCGCCTGGGCGAGGGCCCGGGCCTCCTCGCGCCCGCGGAGGAACGCGCCGTCCCCGCACTTCACGTCGAGGACGAGGGCGTCGATGCCCTCGGCCATCTTCTTGCTCATGATCGAGGCGCAGATGAGGGGCTGGCTCTCGACGGTGGCCGTGACGTCGCGCAGGGCGTAGAGCTTGCGGTCGGCGGGGGCGATCTCCGGGGTCTGGCCGATGAGGCCGAGGCCGCACTCGCGGAGCACGCGCCGCAGGTCGGCGAGGCTCAGCCGGACGCTGAAGCCCGGGATCGACTCGAGCTTGTCGAGGGTGCCGCCGGTGTGGCCGAGGCCGCGGCCGGAGATCATCGGCACGTAGACGCCGCAGGCCGCCGCGAGCGGCGCGAGCACGAGGCTCGTCTTGTCGCCGACCCCGCCGGTCGAGTGCTTGTCGGCCTTCGGCCCCGGCAGGTCCGACAGGTCGAGCACCTCGCCCGTGAGCATCATCGATCGGGTGAGGGCCACCGTCTCGGCGCTCGTCGCGCCGCGGAAGAAGACGGCCATCGCGAACGCCGCCGCCTGGTAGTCGGGGATCTCGCCCGCGGCGTAGCCGCGGATCAGGAAATCGATCTCCGGCGCCGTGAGCTCGCCCCCGTCGCGCTTCCTCTGGATGAGGTCGACGGCCCTCAACTGCGATCCTTCTTCTGCGAGCGGATGCGCTCGACCTCGGCCCACAGGTCCCGCTTGCGCCCGGCGGCGGGGGCCGGGGGCGGAGCGGACGGCGGCTCGGGCGGCTTCGGCATCGAGGCGAGCACCTGTTCCATCAGCGACTTCTTGTCGTCCTTCTTGCGGCCGGTGCGCTTGGCCGGGACCTGGGCGTGGCGGTAGTCGTGCGTGTTGTGGCAGGTCCGGCAGGTGACCTTCGCCACCTCGTCGCCGAACAGGCTCGTCACGTCGTGGTTCAAGAGCAGCCGGCAGGTCGGGCAGTAGTCGTCGATGACGTCGCCGAGCCTGGGAGCGCGATCCGGCATCGGATCCTCCGGGTGGGACGACGGAGCATAGCATCGCCGCGCCGCGGCGCAACCCGAGAGGCTAGAATCGCCGGACGAGGGCCCGCGCGAGGAGAGCGAATGAGGAACGCCGAGGTCATCCGGCAGTGGAAGATCCTGAAGACGATCGAGGCCGGCCGCTTCACGAGCTCGGCGAAGCTGGCCGAGGACCACGGTGTCACCGAGCGCACGATCCGCCGCGACATCGAGGCGCTCCAGGAGGCGGGCTTCCCCCTCTACGACGACCGACAGGACGGGAAGAAGGTCTGGCGCCTCGTCGAGGGCTACAAGCAGAGGCTCACCCAGAGCTTCTCCCTCTCGGAGCTCGCCGCCCTCTACTTCAGCCGCAACATGCTCGCGTTCCTGCGGGGAGCGCCGTTCGCCCAGGACCTCGAGGCGGCGTTCCAGAAGATCCGCGAGGCGCTGCCGGAGAAGAGCCTGCCGTTCCTCTCGCGCATCCAGGACCTGTTCATGGCGCGGCCGGACCCGTGGAAGGACTACTCGAAGAAGCAGGACGTGATCGCGGGGCTCATCGACGCGACGCTCCACCAGCGGCAGGCGACGATCGCGTACTACTCGTTCAACAGCAAGCGCACGAAGGCCTACCAGGTCGACCCCTACCGGCTCGTCTACTACCGCGGCGGGCTCTACCTCTACGCGCGGGCCCACGAGTACGGCGAGGTCCGCACGTTCGCGGTCGAGCGCATCCAGAAGATCGAGGTCCTCGACCAGGGCTTCGAGATGCCGGCGGACTTCAGCCCCTCGGAGTACGCGCGCTCGGCGTTCGGGATCTTCGGCGGGGAGCCGGAGACGGTCGAGCTCGTCTTCTCGCCGGAGACGGCCGGCTACGTCCGCGAGCGCAGCTGGCACGAGAGCCAGCTGCTCGCCGACGAGCCGGACGGCGGCGTGCGGCTGACGATGGAGGTCGCGCCGGGGTTCGAGCTGCAGGCCTGGATCAAGGGCTTCCTGCCGCACGTGCGCGTCGTGAGGCCCGCGTCGCTGCGCGACGCGATCGCCCGGGACCTCGCCGCCGCCCAGGCGGCTTTCCCCGCGGGCCGGTGAGCCGCGGGTCTAGAATGGGACACGGCATGGCCGACATCGAGACCTTCCCCAACCGCCATCCCGGCCGCGACTACACGATCCGGCACACCTGCCCCGAGTTCACCTCGGTGTGCCCGAAGACGGGCCAGCCGGACTTCGGCACGATCACGGTCACGTACGTTCCCGACCGGCTCTGCGTGGAGCTCAAGAGCCTGAAGCTCTACCTCCAGGCGTATCGGAGCCAGGGGATCTTCTACGAGGCGGTCATCAACGTCATCCTGGACGACCTGGTGGCGGCCGTCGCCCCGCGCCGCATGGAAGTCACCGGCGACTTCAACGTGCGCGGCGGCATCTCCTCGGTCGTCACCGCCACCTACGAGGCTCCCCGGAGGAGCCGGAGAAGGAAATGAACCCCCTCACGATCTTCGCGAGCCGCTTCGTCGCGGGCGAGCGTCCGCAGGACGCGATCCGCGCGGGCGAGCGGCTCTTCGCGAAGGGCATCAAGGCGACGTTCGACAAGCTCGGCGAGGACGTCACCGACGCGCCGGCCGCCGCGCGCGCGACCGAGGCGTCGAGCGAGCTGCTGAAGCTCATCCCGGCCGGCATCGAGCGGAACATCTCGATCAAGATGTCCTCGATGGGGCAGCGCATCTCGCGCGACCTCTGCCTCGAGAACGTCTCGCGCATCCTCGACACCGCGAGGTCGGTCGGCGGCTTCGTGCGCCTCGACATGGAGGGCTCGGCGCTAACCCAGGACACGATCGAGGTCTTCCAGCTGCTGCGGAAGAGCCACGACAACGTCGGCCTCGTCCTCCAGGCGATGCTGCACCGCACGATCGACGACGTGAAGGAGGCGGTGCGCCGCGGCGACCGCATCCGCCTGTGCAAGGGGGCCTACCGCGAGCCGGCCGGCGTCGCCCTCCAGGACATGGCCGAGATCCGCAAGGCGTACGCGACGTGCGCGGAGCTGCTCCTCGACAAGGGGAGCTACCCGGCGATCGCCACGCACGACGAGTCGCTCGTCGCCGGAGCGATCGACTACACGCGCGCGGAGAAGATCGCGGCCTCGCGCTTCGAGTTCCAGATGCTCTACGGCCTGCGCCGGGGCCGCTGGACCGAGCTCGTCGGCGCCGGCTACAACGTCCGCATCTACGTGCCCTTCGGCACGCACTGGATCCCGTACTTCTACCGCCGCCTCCGCGAGCGCAAGGAGAACGTCGCCTTCGTGCTGCGGAACCTGTTCCGCTAGGCGCTGAACGACCGCCCGGCGGGCCGGGCGAGCTCCGGCCCGGAAGGATGGTCGCCCCGGCGGAGTGCTAGACTGGCAGCGCTCCACCACTCAGCCGCGCGGGCCATCCTGGTCCCTCCACGTGCTACGTGCTCGCGAGGCCCAGATGTCCGAAGAACCGAACCTCCCTCAGAGTCCCCCGGCCGCCCTGGCGCTGCGGCGCGAGCCGCGGGTCGAGTATCGCGACTTCCGGGACGTCGACGGGCACCGGGAGTACCGCTTTCGCGTCTACGGGCCCGCGGGGTCCCGCGAGATCCGGATGTGCATCGCCAACGCGGCCTTCAGCGCCGGCCGCGTGCGGAGACAGGACGGCGCCGAGGTCTGCTACCAGAAGCTGCTGCGGACGGTCGCCGCCGTGGACGTGCCCTACCCCGACACGATCCCGGTCGGGGAGGCGGATCTCCTCCGCTACCGCGACGACCACGCGCCCGCACCGAAACGCCGGACGCAGCCGCCCAAGCCTCCGGCGGCGCCGGAAGAGCCGGAGCGCCGGCCGCCCCAGTACGCGCCGAGAGCGAAGGCGAGGCCGGCCCGGCCGCCGGTCGCGGAGGTCGTCCCGGAGGCCGTCGCGCGGTCGTTCGGCGAGGGCCAGCGCGTCCACCACGCGACCTTCGGCGCCGGAGTGACCAGCGTGTCGACCCCCGACCGCACGGTGGTCGCCTTCGACGAGAACGGACGGAAGACGTTCGTCACCTCGCTGCTCGAGCTGGAGGTGCTGTCGCCGCCCCACACGTGGGAGACGGGTCCCCGGGGCACGAACCGGCCCTGCAACCCGGCAGACTGACGCCTCGCTCGAGCCCGACCAGGCGTCGAAGGGCTCGCCGGGGGCCGCGCTGCATCGGCCTGAGACGATGTCGGCCCGAGCGCTACGGCACGAGCGCCTTCAGCAGCGGCTCGACCCAGCGGTCGTTCGGGACGTCGTACACGACGAAGTCGCTGTCGAATTGCCAGTAGCCCCAGCTCCAGCCCAGGCGCTCGGCGGTGCGGGCGACGTGGGCCGTGTAGCGGGCGCGCGAATCCATGTCCGCCTTGTCGTACGCGCCGAACTCGCCGAGGTAGATCGGCCGGTCGTGGGCCGCGGCCCACTCCGCGACGCGGCCGAAGTCGAGCTCCGTCCGCCGCCGCTCCTGGTCGGTGCCGGTCCACGCGATGCCGGAGAGGTTCTTCGTGCCCTCGTTCCACGGCGCGCCCTGGTGGGTGAACTCCATCGGCTGGTAGTAGTGGACCGTGACGATCAGGTTGCGGTCGCTCTCCGGCAGGACGAGCGAGGGCAGGGCGCCGATGCCGTTCCACTGGCCGGGGCCGAGGACGACGGACCGCGTCGGGTTCGTGGCGCGGATGACGGCGAGCGCGTCCTTCAGGTACTCGTTCCACATCTCCGGCGTGAGCTTGCCGAACGGCTCGTTGAGCGGCTCGAAGACGACGTCGTCCGGCGCGTCCTCGTAGCGCGGCGCGACCTGCCGCCAGAAGTCGAGGAAGAGCTCCTTCCGCCCGACCGGGTCGTCGGCCATGGCGTGGAACTCGTGCAGGTCGAGGATGACGGCGAGCTTGCTCGCGAGGGCGCCCTTCACCGCCCAGTCGAGCGTCGCGAGCCACGCGGCGTCGATCGGGTGGCCCGGGCCGCTGCCCATCGCGCGGAACGGGCTCAGGTTCACGCGCACGTGGTCGAAGCCGGCCTCGCGGATCTTCCGGAAGTACTCGTCCTTGAAGCGGGCCTTCGCGCGGTCCTTCCACAGCGGGTCGTAGCCGATGATGTTGACACCGCGGCCGAGGCGCTTGTTCGTCGCAAAGGCGCGGGCCGACGGGCCGGCCGCCCCGGCCGGCGGGCGGATCGCGAACGCGCGCGAGGCGTGGGGCTGCAGGAAGACCGGGTAGACGGTCGTGCCGCCGCGCGCCTGTCCGGGAGACGCCGCGCCGCCGCGCGCCTGGCCGGGGAACACCGGGCCGCCGCCGAGGTCGACGAGAGTGCTGCCGGGTGCTCCGTCGACCTCGACCTGCACGAGCGCGGCGTGCGGCAGGAACGAGTGCACGACGAAGGCGCCGTTGTCGTAGGCGAAGAGCGCGACCCGGCTCGGGCCCGTGAGCCGCACCGGCAGGCCCTGGTGATCGCGGCCCGGAGGTGGTCGAGCACCGGCGCGGGCAGCTCGTAGAGGTCGGCCGGGTTGTCGGGGACGGTGAGCACGTACAGCCGGCCCTTCCCGTAGTCGGCGTGGTGGAACAGCGGATAGCCGTTCGGGCCATCGAGGGCGCTCACCTCTTCCCACGAGTCGTTCGTCGGGTAGCGCAGCTGCGGCAGGACGACGTCCTTCTGGCCCTCCGAGATCCCCATGAAGCCGGCCTGGAAGCGCCGGGTGACGACCTTGCGGTCCGAGACCTCGATGTCGGCGATCTGCTCGAGGCCCTTGCCCTGGAGCGCCTTCACCAGGCCCGTCGTGATCACGACCGGCTTGCCCGCGCGCAGGCGCTTGTCGATCCGCGAGACGATCGCGGGGTCCTTCGCCGCCGAGGCGTTCAGGAAGATGACGGGGGCGTCCTCCTTCCACTCGGGCGTGATCTCCATCGGGATCCCGGCCATGCCGAGGTAGGAGTGCAGGAAGTCCTCGCCCGACGAGTGGTAGGGCTTGTAGGCGGAGACGCCGACGGGGTTGCCGAGCTGCGGCAGGAGCGCGTCGGCGCGCTCGAACGTGTCGGCCGCCACCGGCGCCACGCGGCTCTTCGGCGTCATCGTCCCGTCCGGCTGGCGGATCGGGTCGAAGAGGGCGGAGAAGCAGAAGAGCGTGATCTCGCGGGCCTTCGCGAGGAGGGTCAGCTCGAGCTGCTCGGAGTAGCGGTCGAGGGTGAACGACGCGAACGGGTCGACCCAGCCGCCGCCGTTGCCGCCCGGCTTCACGTTCTCGAAGTAGCGCACGATCGAGTAGCTCTGGTACTCCTGCAGGTGCTGCTGCGTGTAGGTCGCGTCGCGCGTCTCGGTGCCGGTGTAGATGCCGTCGAACATCCGCGGCTCGTTCTCGAGGTCGAACCCGGCGTAAGGAAAGTGCTCGTACCAGTTCGGGTACTTGATGACGACCTTGATCTTCGGGTTCACGGCCTTCGCCGGCCCGATCACGAGCGACTGCGCGGCCTCGCGCATGAGGCCGAGGCGGAACTCGCTCCAGCTCTTCGTCCCCTTGGCCGCGAGGTCCGACTCCGTCTTCGTCGTCGTGAAGAAGAAGTCGTCGAGGATGAGCTCGTCGAAGAGCGAGGCCGTGTAGCGCACGACCCCCTCGACGTGCTTGCGGTCGGCGGGGTCGGTGTAGCTGAACTGCTTGAACTCCCGGCCCTCGTCGGCGACGAGGGTGATCCCGCCCGCGGTGCGGATGCCGCGCTCCTCGAAGAAGCGCTTCACCTTCAGCATCGTCTCGCGGTCGTTCGTGACGCGGCTGCGGTGGGTCTCGAGGTAGACCTTGCCGATCTTGAGGTCCCTCGCGAGGACGTCGAAGTGGCGCTGGAGCCAGTCGCCCTCGGCCATCCGCCGCACGTCGTCGACGCGGCAGTAGATCGCGAGCTCGAAGCTCCGGTACCGGGGCGTGGCACTCGTGGCCGGGGCCGGCGGGGCCTGGGCGGAGGCGGCGGCGGGCAGCAGGAGAGAGAGGAGGACGGCGGCGGAGGCTCGATTCATGGGGCACGCTCCCGTTGATGCGGGCCGGATGTTACTCCCGGCGGGCCGCGGAGAGGCGACGGGAGACGCCGTTATACTGTCCCTCCTGTGCAGATGAAGGCAGTCGTCTACCACGGACGCGACGACATCCGCGTCGAGGACGTCCCCGCGCCGGAGCCGGGGCCCGGCGAGATGCTCGTGCGCGTCGACGCGTGCGGGATCTGTCCCACCGACCTGAAGAAGATCCAGAAGGGCCTGCTGCCCGGGCCGCGGATCTTCGGCCACGAGATCGCGGGCACGGTCGCGGCCCTCGGGCGGGGGACGACCCGCTGGCGCGAGGGCCAGCGCGTCGTCGTGCACCACCACGTGCCGTGCGGGGCGTGCTTCTACTGCAACCGCTCGGCCTACGCGCAGTGCGCCCACTACAAGAAGAACGGGACGACCGCCGGCTTCGAGCCGTCCGGCGGCGGCTACGCCGAGTACGTGCGCGTCTTCGACTGGATCGTGGAGCGCGGGGTCGTGGCCGTCCCGGACCACGTGCGGTCGGACGAGGCGTCGTTCGTCGAGCCGGTGAACACGTGCCTGAAGGCCGTGGAGAAGGCGGCCATCATCCCGGGCGAGATGGTGCTCGTCGTCGGCCAGGGGCCGATCGGGCTCCTGCTCATGCAGCTCGCGCGGTGGATCGGCGCCACGGTCGTCGCGACCGACCCGCTCGTCGAGCGCCGCGCGCGGTCGGTCGAGCTCGGGGCGTCCTTCGTCCTGGATTCCGCGGCCGACGTCGCGGGGGAGGTCCGGGCTCTCACCGAGGGCCGGGGCGCCGACTGCGCGCTCATCGCGGCGGGCGGCGAGGCGGCTTTCACCCAGGCGGTCGCGGCCACGCGGCCGGCCGGTCGGCTCGTCTCGTTCGCCGCGACGTCGCCCGGGGAGACGGCGGAGGTCGACCTCGGCGTCCTCACGACCTCGGAGAAGGACCTCCTCACGGCCTACAGCTCGTCGATCGACCTGCAGGAGCAGGCGGCCCAGCTCGTGTTCACGCGCCAGCTGCGCGTGCGCGAGATCGTGTCGCACCGGCTTCCGATCGAGCGGGCGGCCGAGGCGTTCGCGCTGGCGATGCGGCCGGGCCCGCAGACGCTCAAGATCGTGCTGCAGATGACGGGGGAAGGCGCGCCGCGGTGACCGCCCGGATGCGGGCCGCCGTGCTGTACGGCCGCGAGGACGTCCGCGTCGAGGAGGTCCCGGTCCCGGCGATCGAGGACGGCGAGATCCTCCTCCGCACTCGCGTCGCTCTCACCTGCGGGACCGACGTGAAGGTCTTCCGCCGCGGGTACCACGCGCGGATGATCCGGCCCCCGGCCGTCTTCGGGCACGAGGTCGCCGGCGTCGTGGAGACGGTCGGCGCCGGCGTCAGCGGCCTCGCGCCGGGGACGCCGGTCGTCGTCGCGAACTCCGCGCCCTGCGGCGCGTGCCGCTACTGCCGCGCCGGCAGCGAGAGCCTCTGCGACGACCTGCTGTTCTGGAACGGCGCGTACGCCGAGTTCGCGCGCATCCCGGCCCGCATCGTGCGCCACAACGTGCTGACGCTCGAGGACGGCGTCGGCTTTCGCCGGGCCGCGATGGTCGAGCCCCTGGCCTGCGTCGTTCGTGGCATCGACGAGAGCGGGGTCCGCGAGGGGCAGACCGTGGCCATCCTCGGCGCGGGGCCGATCGGCCTGATGCTCGTGCGCCTGGCCGCGCTGCGGGGAGCCCACGTCGTCGCGGTGGGCCGCAACGAGGGCCGTCTCGCGCGGGCGCGGGAGCTCGGCGCTTCGGAGACGATCTCGGCCCGGCCCGACGAGGATCTCGGCGCCCGGCTGCAGCGCCTGGGGCCGGACGGCCTCGGTCCGGACGTCGTCATCGAGGCGGTGGGCCTCGGCGAAACCGCAGACGCCGCGCTGCGCGGCGTGCGGAAGGGGGGGCTCGTGAACCTCTTCGCCGGCTGCCCGGCGGACACGAGCCTGTCGCTCGACGCGCAGCGGCTCCACTACCAGGAGCTGACGATCAAGTCGACCTTCCACCACACCCCGCAGAGCATCCGCAAGGCGTTCTCCCTGATCCGGGACGGCGCGGTGGACCCGCTCGCGTTCATCACCGGGGAGATCCCGCTCGACGGGCTGCCGGAGGAGCTGCGGCGCCTCGCGGCGGGAGGCGCCGGGCTCAAGACGGCGGTCCTCACGTGGGGGAGCGAGTAGAAAGTCGAAAGGGGCGCCTCGCGGCGCCCCCTCGGGACCGTCACACGGCCGTTCGGCGGACTAGCGGCGCTTCGCCTTCTTCGCGGCCTTCTTCTTGGCGACCTTCTTGGCCGGCTTCTTCGCGGCCTTCTTCGCCGCCTTCTTGACGACCTTCTTCGCCGCCTTCTTGGCCGGCTTCTTCGCGACCTTCTTGGCCGCCTTCTTGGCCTTCTTCGCGACCTTCTTGACGGCGGCCTTGGCCTTCTTGACGCCGGTCTTCACGGCCTTCGACACGACGGCGGACACCGTGGCGAGGGCTTCCTTCGTCTCGGCGACGGCATCGGCCATGGTGGGCGTGGCGGCGGGCTCGGGCGCCGGCGTGCCCTGGGTCTCGTCCTGCATGCGCTTCCTCCAGCGGTCTCGCGATGCGGCGCCGGCTCGACCTTCTTGTCGAACGCGGCTCCGTGGGTTTCGTGTGACGGCCCGACGTTCGCGCGCATCTTGCGACGGACCGTCGCGGGCGTCAAGAGAGAAGCGCCGTGTTTTCGCGCTAGTTCAGCGTGAGATCCGCGGGAAGGTCGGCGAGGACACCGCACTCGTCGCACAGGGTGTAGCCGCGGCCGAGCTCCCGGCCGAGCTGGATCGGGTGGACGTCCTCGTCGAGGACCCGTCCGGTGCGACCGATGGACAGCACGGGCGACCCGCACAGCGGACAGCACGCGTTCACGGCTGCGAAGCTGGTGCCCATGTCGTCTCCTTTCCGAGACCGGTTGGCCCCGTCTCGCTCAGTTGGACGGCGTTCGGCGCGGAAAGGTTCACGGCGGGTGAGGCCGCGCACAAGCTTTTGCGCGGCCCCACCCGCGAACGGCTTCAAGGTACTGATCAATAAGACTTTGACGGCTTGGTTCCCTTGACGGCCCGGGGCGGCTCGAACGGCGCCTCGTCGTTCTCGTAGACGAGGAGGGTCGCGCTCAGGGGAGCGACGGTCAAAGGCTCGTCGGGCTTCCCGGCGGCGGCGTCGGTCACGTCCACGCCCCGGGGCGCGCCCGGGGCGTTGTGGGCGCGAGGCGAGTCGCCGGTCATCACGTAGGACCGGCCCCGGCCGGTCAGTCGGGCCCCGGCGACCTGGAGGCGGAGCGTCCGGGCCGTCGCCTCCGGGTTCACGATCGCGACGGTGAGGGCCGTCCGGCCGGGCGTCCAGGCCGCCACGACGTCGAGCGGCGCCGGAGCGCCGGAGACCGCGACCGGCAGCGTGCCGTAGTGCTTCCGGTAGAGGGCGAGGGCGAGGCCGGTCGGCTCGAGCTCGGCGTCGGTGGCCGTCGTCTTGATGGCCCCGATGACGTTGACCGTCTGGGCGTAGTTGGCCATGTAGAAGACGTCGCTGTCGCGGAACAGCTCGTGGAGGCCGGCCGCGATCCCGAGGCCGTCCTTCAGGAAGTAGCGCGTGCCGAGCTCGCCGTACTCGTTCGGCCCGTACCAGTAGTTCCACTCGTCGAGGGCCACGCCGATGCCCTTCGCCGCGAGCCCCGGCACGTCCCGCCGGTACGCGCGGTGCTCCTCGGCGACCTTGCGGATCGCGTCGACCGACTGGGCGACGTGCGCCGGCACGTCGGCCTTGTCCTGCCAGTACAGGTGCTCGCTGATGTAGCTCATGTGCGAGGACGCCTGCGCCAGCATCGTCTTGCTCCACTCGCCGAGGGAGCCCACCGCGACCGGCTGGATCCTCGCGTCCTTCGCCCGCATCGCGTCGACGACGGCCTTGTGCTTCTCGACGTACTTCGAGAGCGGCATGTGGCCGAGCTGCCAGTCGCCGTACATCTCGTTGCCCACGGCCCAGAGGCGGATCGCGAACGGCTTCGTCCGGCCGTTCTTCGCGCGGAGCTGGCCCATCGCCGTCCCCGGCGCGCCGTTCGCGTACTCGACGAGGTCGGCCGCCGAGCGCGCCTCGCCGAGGCCGGTGTTCACCGCGACGTACGGCTCCGAGCCGATCATCGCCATCAGGTCCATGAACTCGTGGAGGCCCACGTCGTTCGCCTCGACCCCCTTCCACGCGGGGTTCTTGCGGGGCGGCCGTCGGTCGGGGTCGCCGATGCCGTCCTTCCAGTCGTAGCCCGAGACGAAGTTGCCGCCGGGCCAGCGGTAGACGGGGGAGTCGAGCTCCTTCAGGCGGGCCATCGTGTCGCGGCGCCAGCCGAGCACGTTGTCGGCCGGCATCAGCGAGACGGCGCCGACGCGCAGCGTGCCGTCGCCGACCGCCGCGATCTCCAGGCGGCCGTTGTCCGTCGAGCCGCCGGCGCGGAACCGCAGCGGGTGCGTCGACCAGCCGCCCTCGGCGGGAGTGACCGTGATCGTCTGGCGCATCGTCGCGCCGCCGCCCCAGGCGAGGGAGACGCTCACCGGGAAGGCGCCGCCGGCCAGCACCACCCGGCCGACGTACTCGTGGCCCTCGCGCAGCGCGAGGCGCTCCTGCGTCAGGCCGCGGGGCTGCTTCGGGTCGAGGCGCACGGCCGGGCTGTGCTCGCCGGCGAGGGCTCCCTCCGTCGCCATCGTCACGGCGCCCTTGTCGCCGAGGATCATCCAGGGCGAGCGCAGGAGCAGCTCGTAGGGATGGCCGGCGCCCTCGTACGAGCTCTTCCCGGGCGTGAACATCTCCCAGGCCGGCGCCTCGCCGGTGACCGGGTAGTAGAACTTGCGGTCCTCCAGCATCTCGGCCCAGAGGCCGCCGTAGATCGAGCGGCCGAGGTGCTCGACGAACTGCCCGTAGACGAACGGCGAGATCGGCGTGCCCGTCTTCGCGGCGTCGATCGCGACGGCCGCGGGCTCGGCCGCGGCGGCGGGCGGGGTCGGGGCGGGCGCGGCCACGAGGCCGAGCGCGAGCAGGAGTGCGGCGCGAGATGACATGTCGTTCCTCCGGTCGCGGGCATTCTAGTCTCGGCCGAGCGGCGGGCTATCATCGGCCCATCGTCAGCCACGAGCGAACCGCGCAACGGGGGCCCGGGGGGAGAGCCTTGCACTACGTCATCGTCGGCAACGGCATCGCGGGGATGGAGGCGGCGCTCGCCCTGCGCGCCCGCGACGACGCGGCGCGGATCACGCTCGTCTCGGACGAGCACGACCACCTCTTCTCGCGCCCGGCGCTCATGTACGTCTTCGCCGGCCAGATGCGGCTCGCGGACACCGAGCCCCACGACCGCGGGCTCTACGAGCGCCTGCGCTTCGAGCGGGTCCGCGGCCGGGTCGGCTCCCTCGACGCCGGCGGCCGCGCCCTCGTCTTCCTCGACGGCCGGCGCCTCGGCTACGACCGGCTGCTCCTGGCCGTCGGCTCGAAGGGACGGCCGGCGCCGTGGCCGGGCGGCGACGGGCCCGGCGTGCACTACTTCGTCACCCTGCGCGACCTGGAGGCGCTCGACCGCGACGCGCGGAAGGGGATGCGCGCCGCCGTCGTCGGGGGCGGGCTCATCGGCGTCGAGGTGGCCGAGATCCTCCACGACCGCGGCCTGCCGACGACCTTCGTCGTGCGCGAGGAGTGGTACTTCCCGCTCGCGCTCGACCGGAACGAGGCGGCGATCGTGGCCGGGCACCTGCGCGGGCACGGGGTCGACGTGCGGCTCGGCGCGGCGGTCGAGCGCATCGAGCGCGGCGGGGACGGCCGCGTGAGCGGCGTGCGGCTCGCGGGCGGCGAGACGATCGGCGCCGACCTCGTCGCCGCCACCATCGGGGTCGTGCCGAACACGGGCTTCCTGGACGGCGGCGCCGTCCGGCTCGCGGCGAACGGCGGAATCGAGACGGACGAGGCGCTCCGCACGAGCGCGCCCGACGTGTGGGCGGCCGGGGACTGCGCGAACGTCACCTGGTTCGACGCGACCCGCCGGCCCGAGCAGCTGTGGTACACCGCCCGCGACCAGGGCCGGATCGCCGCGCGGTCGATGCTCGGCGACGCCGTCGCCTACCGCCGCGGGCCGCTCTACAACTCCGCGAAGTTCTTCGACGTCGAGTACACGACCGCCGGCCTCGTGCCGGCGGGCCTCGGCAAGGACGGCCGGCCGGCGCCGGCCGAGCCGGGCCTCGCGACCTGGTTCCAGCACGTGCCGGGACGGACGGAGAGCCAGAGGATCGTCGTGAGGGACGGCCGGGTCGTCGGCTTCAACATGCTGGGCAGCCGCTGGAACCACGAGCTCTTCCTGGAGTGGATCGAGGAGCGCCGGCCGCTCGAGTGGGTGCTCGCGCGGCTCCACGAGGCGCAGTTCGACGAGGAGCTCTCTCGGCGGTTCCGGGCGCTCGTTCCGGCGAACGCGGCGGGAGAGCGCTGATGCAGGCCGGTCTCGTCCACACCTACCAGCACGGCGTCAGCCGGCGCGGATGGCTCGCCTGGGTCCTCGCCGGGCTCCTCTTCGCGGCCTACATCCTCCTGTACTTCGGCCCGATCCCCGCGATCGGCCTGCGGTTCGACCTCCTCCAGACGATCGCCGAGACGCTCGGCGGCGCGGTCGGCCTCCCGACGGCGCTGCGCAGCAAGTGGACGCTCTACGGCACGGTCTACAGCCTGGCCGTCGCGGCCGGCGGCGTCTTCTTCCTGCGACGCCACGGCTCGAGCCCGTACCAGCGGGTCCGCACCGCGAGCGTCGTCCTCGTCCAGGTCGTCCTCGCCTACCTGCTGCCGCTCGTGCTGCAGGTGTTCGGCCGGAAGGACTACTACTTCTCGTACTTCTGGCCGCTGAAGATCGAGTACCTCTACCCGTCGGTCATCCTGCAGCAGCCGTTCCTGATCGTCTTCTGGAGCTTCGCTGGCTCCCTCGTGGCGTTCCCGCTGCTGGCCTTCTTCTTCGGCAAGCGCTTCTACTGCTCGTGGGTCTGCGGCTGCGGCGGCCTCGCGAACACGGCGGGGGAGCCGTTCCGCCACCTGTCGCAGAAGTCGGCCCGCGCGTGGTCGGTCGAGAAGGTGTCGATCCACACCGTCCTCTTCCTCGCGGTGGCGACGACCGCGGTCGTGTGGGTCAACTGGGCGGTCGGCCGGCAGCACCCGTCCTTCGCGGCCTTCGCGTTCCGGGTGCAGGAGTGGTACGGCTTCGCGATCGGCGCGATGTTCGCGGGCGTCCTCGGCGTCGGGCTCTACCCGCTCATGGGCACGCGCGTGTGGTGCCGCTACGGCTGCCCGATGGCCGCCCTCCTCGGGCTCGCGCAGAAGCTCGGCCGCTTCCGCATCGCGGTGAAGAAGGACATGTGCATCGCCTGCGGGAACTGCACGACGTACTGCGAGATGGGCATCGACGTGCGGCAGTACGCGATGGCGAACCAGTCCTTCACGCGGGCCTCGTGCGTCGGCTGCGGGATGTGCGCCCACGTCTGCCCCCGCGGGGTGCTGCGCCTCGAGAGCCGCCGCGCGGCGTGGAAGGCCGGGAAGGCCGTGCGGCTGCGGGTGGTCGACTTCTAGGGAGGCGAACGATGACGACGCTGGCCGACGGATCCTACCGCGCGCGGCTCCTCGCCCGCGTGGGCGACCAGGGCACGATGGACGCGCTCGCCGAGAGCGCCTCGCGCGTCGAGGCCGTCGCCCGCGAGCTCGGGCCGGCCGGCCTGGCCCGGCCGTGGGGGCCGGGCAAGTGGACGGGCGCCCAGGTTCTCGTCCACATGGTCGACTCCGAGATCGCGATCGGCTTCCGTTCCCGGCAGGTGCTGGCCGAGAGGGAACACCGGATGCAGGAGTTCGACGAGGTGGCCTGGATGGGCCTCTACGGTCCGACCGACGCGGCCGGCGCCCTCGAGGCGTTCCTCGCGGTGCGGCAGTGGAACCTCGCGCTGTGGCGGCGGCTCACGCCCGAGCAGCTCGGCCGCGTCGGCTTCCACCCGAGCCGCGGAGAGGAGGCCGTCGAGACGACGCTGCGGGCGCTGGCCGGCCACACGCTCAGCCATCTCGCCCAGCTGGAGGCGCTCCTCGACCGCTGAGCGGCCAGGCCGGTCCGTGCAGCGACAGCAGCAGGAGCGAGAGGCCGAGGAGCGACGGGCCGAGCGCCTCCAGGCCGAGGCGGCTCATGACGAGGCCGGCGAGGGCCGGCAGGACCCCGGAGCCGAGGGTCGCCGCCGAGATCTGGAAGCCGATCGCGTGCGCCGCGTGCCGTCGGCCGACGCGGCCCGGCGTCTCGGAGATGAGCAGCGGGAAGATCGGCGCCAGCACGAGGCCGAGGGCGAAGAGGCCGGCGAAGCCGAGGGGCGCCGAGCGGGAGAAGGCGACGCCCGCGGCGGCGAGCGGCGCCGCCGCGACCGCGGCGCGCAGGAGGGTCCGCGGCGCGACGTGGTGCGCGAGCGCGCCGAACGCGAGGCGGCCGACGAAGATGCTGCCCCAGTAGCAGGAGGCCGCGACGCCGGCGGCGGCCGGCGCGAGGCCGCGGGCCTCGGTCAGCAGCGTGTAGGCCCACTGGCCGGCACTCGCCTCGATGCCGGTGTAGACGAAGAACACGGCCACGTTCCGCCGGACCGCCGGGCTCGCCAGCGCCTCGCGCAACGACGAGGCCGGGGGCTCCGTGGCGGCGGCCGGCTCGGGCGCGCCCGCGTCGGCGGCGCCGGCCGGTCCCGGCGTGTCCCACAGCCCGAGCGTCAGGCGGAAGCAGAGCGACAGCGCGACGAGGGCCGTGGCGAGGGCGGCGTAGCCCCAGCGCCAGCCGAGGCCGGCGGCGAGGGCCGCCGTCATGAGGAGCGGGCCCGTCATCGCGCCGAGACCCCAGCAGGCGTGGAGCCAGGTCACCACCCGCGCGGTGAAGTGGGACGCGGCGAAGGCGTTGACCGCCGCGTCGATGGCGCCCGCGCCGAGGCCGGCGAGGACGGCCCCGGCCAGGACGGGCGGCCAGAGCGGCGTCGCGGCCCAGATCGTGGCGCTCGCCGCGACGAGCAGGCCGCTCCCGACGAGCAGCCGGCCGACGCCGGCGCGCGCGAGGAGAGCGCCGGCACTGAAGCTCGAGACGAGGTAGCCGGCCGTCGTCGCGAGGAGGATCGCGCCGAGGGCGGCGACGGGCCGGTCGAAGCTGCGGCGCAGCGACGGCCAGGCGACGCCGAGGATGCCGTCCGGGAGGCCGAGGCTCACGAAGGCGAGAAAGGCGAGGGGGACGAGCCAGCGGCCGCGGCGCACGGGCGATTCTCCCGTAGAATGGGGAGCTTTGGAGGCGATCCGCGTGAAGCGTCTGGCTTTCCCCGTCCTACTCGCCCTCGGCCTCGCGGCCTGCGGCGGCAGCAACGACTCCCCGACGGCCGTGCCCGACTCCGGTGTCGTCGAGAAGACCGACCTCGTCGTCGGCACCGGCGCCGAGGCCGTGGCCGGCGACACGCTCACGGTGCACTACACCGGCTGGCTCGCGGACGGGACGAAGTTCGACAGCTCGTACGATCGCGGGACGCCCTACGTCTTCCGGCTTGGGGCCGGGGCCGTGATCGCGGGCTGGGACCAGGGCATCCCGGGCATGAAGGTCGGCGGCAAGCGCCGGCTCATCATCCCGCCGTCTCTCGCCTACGGCGCGAGCGGCCGGCCGCCGACGATTCCCGGCAACGCGACCCTCAAGTTCGAGGTCGAGCTCCTGGCGATCGCGGGGAAGTAGCGAACAGCTGGGGTCAGATCTTGAATCTTGAATTCAAGATTCAAGATCTGACCCCAGCCGTCCCTGCCGGTTCCACGATCAGCGCCGCGAGGGCCACCGGCCGTCGGGTCGGGTCGAGCGCCTCGGCCATCCGGCGCACGGCCGCGTCCCAGTCGGGCTGGCGCGCGGTTTCCGGCGGTACCCGGCGCGTCCGCAGCGGCCGCTCGCGGAGAGACTTCGCCCAGTCGGACCGCAGCCGGCCTTCGCCGTCCACCGCCACCGCCTCGAACGCGGGCCCGTCCTTGTAGAGGGCCAGGAGGCCGAGGCCCCGCTCCTCGCCGAGCGCGACGCGCAGCACGGCCACGCGGCCGCCCGGCGCGTCCTCGAGGTGGGCGAGGACGCCCTCGACGAGCGGGTGGCCCGACGCGAAGAAGTCCAGCCGCTCGTCCTCGACCGCGAGGGCGCGGTCGAAGGTGCCGAGGAAGCTCGAGCCGCCGGGCACGCCGGGCAGGCTGTCCACGAGCGAGTCTCCGCCGAGCTCGATCGAGTACGTCCGCCCCGCCGCGTGCTCCTCGACGTGGAAGCGGAGCCCCTCGCACGCGGTCGTGATCACGTCCTCGTGGAGCGGCTCGAGGTCGGGCGGCACCCGCGCGAGGATCTCCGGCGCCTGCGCGGCCCGGTAGGGGTCGCGGTGCAGCTCGCGGTGCGCCGCCTCGCGGACGCGGTCCTGCGCCGCGCGAGCCCCCTCCACGAGCGCGCCGAGCGTCGGCTCGTCGAGCGTGCCCGCCGGCGAGAGCGCCGCCTTCTCGACGGCCGCCTCGACGCGCGCGAGCTGCGGCTCGAGGCCGGCCACCGGCTCGCGATAGAGGCCGAGCGCCTCGAAGAGCCGCGCGACGTCGCGGCCGATGCCCGCGGGCGGGACGAAGTGGACGACCTCGACGTCGTCCTTCCGGCCGATGCGGTCGAGCCGGCCGATCCGCTGCTCGACGACGAGCGGGCTCCAGGGCAGGTCGAACAGCACGAGCCGGCGGCAGAACTCGAAGTTCCGGCCCTCGCCGCCGCACTCGGTCGACACCAGCAGGCTCGGGCCCTCGGGCAGGCGGAACTGCGCGACCTCGATGTCGCGCCGCGCGGGGGAGAGCCCCTCGTGGAAGACGCCGGTCGCGAGCTGGGCCCGCCGGCTCAGCTCCTCCCGCAGCCACTCGAGCGTCTCGCGGTGGGCGACGAACACGAGCGTCTTCTCGCGCGCGTCGCGCCAGCGGGGGGCGTTCGCGGCGAGCCAGGCGAGGCGCGGGTCGCGGGCATCGGCGGCCGCGGCAACTCGCGCGAGCTCGTCGCGCGGTCCGAGGAGCGCGGCGAGCGCCGCACCGGAGGCGAGCGCACGGCGGAGGCGATCGGCCTTCTGGCGGCGGCCGACGGCGTGCGCCGCCCCGCCCGCGCGGACCGCGTCGACGAGCGCGAGCCTCTCGCGCCACTCCGCTTCCGTCCCCTCGACCGGGACGCCGACGCGCGGCGGCAGGCCGCCGATGTCGACGCGCCGCGTCGAGCTCGTGCACGGCGGCAGCGGCTCGCCCGAGGCGAGGCGCGCCTCGAAGCTCACGTCGTCGGGGAAGTCGGCGGGGCGCAGGAGCTGCAGCAGGCGGAAGAAGCCGTGCACGTCGTCGTCGAGCGGGATGGCCGTGAGCAGCAGGACGTGCCGGCCGAGGGCGGCGATCGGCTCGACCGCGCGCCACGCGGGGTTGCCGGGGTGGCCCGCCGGCCGGCGCAGGCGGTGGGCCTCGTCGACGATCAGGAGGTCGACGCCGGCCTCGACTGCCTGCTTCGTGAGCTTCGGTCGCGCGACGAGCGTCTCCATCGACACGACGGCGCGCCGGTGCGCGTCGAAGGGGTTGAAGTCCTTCCCGTGGTCGCGGGCCACGTCGTCGAGCCGCTCGTCGTCGAGGAGCACGAACACTTGGTGGTACTTCCTCCACAGCTCGCCGAGCCACTGCACCGTGAGCGTGTCGGGCGCGACGACGAGGCAGCTCTCCGCGCGGCTCGTGCGCAGGAGGCGGCTGAGGACGAGGCAGGCCTCGACCGTCTTGCCGAGGCCGACCTCGTCGGCGAGGAGCCACCGCACCGGGTCGCTCGCGCAGGCGCGCGAAGCGGCGTGGAGCTGGTGGGGGAAGAGGCGGATCCTCCCGCCGAGGAAGGAGCCGAGGCCCTGCGCCTCGCGCCGCTCGAGGAGGTGGAGCGCGTCGAAGCGGTTCGCGAAGTCCTCGACCGGGTCGACGTCGCCGGTGGCGAGCCGCTCCACGAGGTCGCGCTCGTCGAGCGGCCACAGGTCCGAGGCGTCGACGACGCGTCCGTCCGTGAGCCGCACGCGGCCCTCGCCTTCGGGCGCCGCGATCCGCGCCTCCTCGCCGGTCGAGGCCAGCCGCACGCGGCGGCCGGGGCCGAGGTCGAGCGGGGCGAGCGCCGGCGCGTTCGCCGCGAGCCGCAGGCGCGTGCCGTTCCTCGGGAACTCGACGACGAGCGCGCGCCCCTCGACGGCGACGACGACACCGGGGCCGAGGCCCGGGTTGAACCGGTGGGTCAGACGGTCGCCCGGCTTCCAGGTGAGCAAGCCGCCCATTCTACGGCCGGCTCCCGCCGGGACCGTTGACAGGAAAGGAAGCCGGCTGCTAGACTCCTCTTGTCGATTGACGCGGGGTAGAGCAGCCAGGTAGCTCGTTGGGCTCATAACCCAAAGGTCGGAGGTTCAAATCCTCCCCCCGCTACCAGAACTCATCAGACGCATCCACGGGCCGGCCGCCTGCAGGCGAGCCGGCCCGATCTGTTTGCGGGTTCGATCTAGAATGCCGTCGTCGAGCGAGGGTCCCTTGCTCCTGGCGCTGCTGCTTCTCGTCGTTGCCCACGCGGCTCCCGTCGAGGCCACCTACGACCTCGCCGGCTACCTGCGGATCGCCGACGCGTACGCCGACGAGGACCGCGAGGCGGCGGTGCGCGACATCCGGTCGTGGCCGGCGCCGGCCCTGAAGATGGCCGTGGTCGACCTCAGGGGGCAGCGCAAGAGGATCCGGGCCGACGACTCGGAGGCCGGCTCCATCTCCGCGCGGACGGTCGACGCGGCCGTCCTGATGCACGCGGAAACCGGGCTCCTCGCGCTGCGGGCCGGGAGCACCGAAGAGGCGGAGCGCCACCTGACGACGGCCATGGAGCTCCGCCGGTGGCTGGTGCTCGTCGCGAGCGAGTCGCGCGGGCGATCGCGGTCCCGCAAGACGCCGGCGGCGGCTCCGATGGACGGGCTGCGTCCTGGCCGCGCAGGCTCGCCGGTGGGCACCTGGATTCCCGCCGACGCGCTGAACCTCGCCCTCGCCGCGGGTGCGCTCGACGCGGGCAGCGCGGCCACGGCCTACTGGCTCGTGGTCGCGGTCGGCGGGCTCGACCCCGACGTGCTCCTCGTCGCCGGTGCCGTGGACGAAGGCCTCGTCGCGGCCGAGCGGATGAGCGGCCGGACGTCGCAGGAGGAGCACCAGCGCGAGCGGGCGGCGCGGAGCCTCGCCACCGCGATCCGACAGTACGACGCCGAGCGGGAGCTGGGCGGGAGACCGGCGGTCCGCCGGACGGAGGCGCTGCTGCGGCTCGCGCGTGTCTCGCTCGACAGCGGCTGGCTGCCCCAGGCCCGGAAGGGCCTCGTGGAGGTCGAGAAGTCGGGCGACGAGCGCCAGCGCTACCTCGCGCGGCTCTTCCTGGGGCGCGTGGCCGAGCGCGAAGGGAAGCCGGACGAAGCGGTGGGCTGCTACCGCCGGGCGCTGGAGGAGTGGCCGGCCGGCCAGTCGGCGGCCCTCGCCCTCGCGAGCCTCACGGAGCGGCAGTCGGGTGCCGCCGCCGCGCGGCCGATCGTCGAGGAGGCTCTCGCCCGGCCGCTCTGGAAGGACGGCCGCGGCGATCCCTGGCGCACGTATCTCTTCGGGCTGCCCGGTCTCGCCGGGGAGCTCTTCGACGATCTCCGACGCGAGGCTCTCGAGAGACCATGACGGCGCTCGTCCTCGCGGTTCTCCTCGCGCCCGCCGCCGCCCAGAAGGCCCCCGTGTTCGCCTCCGAGGTGGGCGCGGTGCGGGTCGAGGTGAGCGTCACGCGCAACGGCGAGCCGGTGCGCGGGCTCACCGCCGCGGACTTCGAGCTCGTCGACGCCGGCCGGCGGCAGGAGCTGCAGCTCGTCGTCGAGGAGCGCGCGCGCGTCGACGCGGTCCTCGTCGTCGACCTCAGCATGAGCGTGCGGGGCGCGAAGCACGCGGCCGTGCGCGGGGGCGCGGCCGCGTTCCTCGACGGGCTGCGCGAGGGCGAGAGCGCGGCGCTCGTCGGCTTCCGCGACGAGGTGCTCCTCCTCTCCGACTTCACGACGGACCGCGCGCGGATCTTCGACGCGCTCGGGGCAGCCGAGCCGCGCGGGAGCACGGCGCTCCAGGACGCGGTCTACGCCGCGCTCCGCCTGCGGCCGCCCGGCGGCAACCGGCTGGCGGTCGTCGTCTTCAGCGACGGGGTCGACAACGTCAGCGTGCTGCCGGCGGCCGACGTCGTGGCCGCCGCGGCGCGGACCCCGTGCGTCGTCTACGGCGTCGGCGTCCGGCAGAAGAGCGACGCGCGACAGAGCTTTCTGCAGGACGTGGTGAAGGCCACGGGCGGCCGGTACTTCGAGGCCCTCTCCGACCGCGAGCTGAACCGTCGGTTCCTCGACGTCCTCGCCGACATCCGCTCGCGCTACGTGCTGAGCTTCACGCCGACGGACGCATCGGCGCCGGGGTTCCACGAGCTCGCCGTGCGGCTCCCGCGCGTGAAGGCCGACGTCCTCGCGCGGACGGGCTACTGGCGCTAGCCGCCCGGCGCCCTACTTCGCGGTTGCGGCGGCGCCGGCCCCGCAGACGACCGTCACCTTCATGATGACGTTCGAGCCGGGATACGCCTCCGGCAGGGGCAGGAAGCGGCTGCCCGTCAGCGCGTCCTCGGCCGCGCGGTCGAGCGCGCGCGTCCCGGAGGACCTCAGCTGCCGGAAGGCCGACAGCGAGCCGTTCCGCTCGACGACGAAGTCGAGCTCCGTGCTTCCCCCGGCCGTGCTCGCGGCGGCGTCGGGCCGCCGCCAGCGCTCCAGCACCGACTTCTTGAACTGGACGATCCACTCGCCGAAGTCGGCGCCCTTCGCGTCGAAGCGCGGGTCGGAGACCTCGACGGTGAGGGCGGCCGGCGTCGCCGCCGCCGGGGCGCCGGCCGGCGCCAGCCGGATCTGCTTCGGGTCCGTCAGCATGATCTCGGGCTTGTTCCGATAGAGGCGCACGACGCCCTGCACCTCGACGAGCTTCCCCTCGTACTCCCGCACGCCGGTGAACAGCGGCTGGTTCGCGCGGAGGATGGTGGCGGTGAAGACGTGGTCGGGGTAGCGGCCGCCGAAGTTGATGTGGGTCGTCAGGTTCACGGTCGTGGCCATCTGGTCGACCGTGCCCAGCACCACGACCTCCTGGCCGACGTACTTCGCGGCGTCGGCGGGGGAGACGGTGGGCGGGGCGGACGCGACGGCCAGCAGCGACAGGACGGCCGGGACGAGCGCGGGCATCGGCACCTCTCGCGGGCGATTGTAGCCTCGGCGCACGGGCCGGCACGACGCCGACGCCCCGCGGCCCGGGGCCGGACGGCGGCGGCGATATACTGGGCGTCCGTCATCACCTGGGAGGCAAGTCCTTGGCCAATCGCCTGGCGCGTGAGTCGAGCCCCTATCTGCTCCTCCACGCCGAGAACCCCGTCGACTGGTACCCGTGGGGGGAGGAGGCCTTCGCGCGGGCCCGCGCCGAGGACCGGCCGATCTTCCTGTCGATCGGCTACTCCACCTGCTACTGGTGCCACGTGATGGAGCGGGAGAGCTTCTCCGATCCCGCCATCGCCCGCGAGATGAACGACGCGTTCGTCTGCGTGAAGGTGGACCGCGAGGAGCGCCCCGACGTCGACGAGATCTACATGACGGCCACCCAGCTCATGACCCGCTCGGGCGGCTGGCCGAACTCGCTCTTCCTCACCCCCGACCTGAAGCCCTTCTTCGGCGGCACCTACTTCCCGCCCCGCGACGTGCAGGGACGGCCGGGGTTCGCGCGCGTCCTCCAGAGCGTCCGCCAGAGCTGGCTGCTGCGGCGCACCGAGCTGCTGCAGCAGGCCGACGCGGTGGCGCAAGCGATGGGGCAGGCCCTCCTCGCCTCGCGCGGCCGCGGCGACGCGCTCCCCGAGCGCGACCTCGCGGCGGACCTGCAGTCCTCGCTCGCCGAGCGCTTCGACCCCGACTGGGGCGGCTTCGGGCGGGCCCCGAAGTTCCCCTCGCCCGCGAACCTCTTCTTCCTCCTCGAGCGCGCCGCGACCGATCCCGCCGCGCGCGACATGCTGGTCACGACCCTCGACCGCATGGCCCGCGGCGGGCTCATGGACCAGCTCGCCGGCGGCTTCCACCGGTACTCGACCGACGAGTACTGGCTCGTGCCGCACTTCGAGAAGATGCTGTACGACAACGCGGCCCTCGCCTGGCTCTACGCCGAGGCGCAGGCGCTCGCGCCGGGCGACGGCGCCTTCGAGCGGGTGGCGCGGGCGACGCTCGACTTCGTCCTCCACGAGATGACCGGGCCCGAGGGCGGCTTCTACTCGGCGATCGACGCCGAGACGGACGGCCACGAGGGTGCCTACTACACGTGGACGGTCGACGAGCTCGACGCGGCCCTCGCCGGGCCGGACGGCGAGCTCTTCATGAACGTCTACGGCGTCGAGGGCCCGCCGCCGTTCGAGGACGAGCGCTACGTGCTGCACCTGCCGGTGCCGCTCGAGGAGATCGCCCGCACCGGCGGCATCCCCCTCGACGAGCTCGACAGGCGCCTCGACCGCGGCCGCCGCGCGCTGCTCGAGGCCCGCGGCCGCCGCGAGCGCCCGCTCACCGACGACAAGGTCCTGGCCGACTGGAACGGCCTCATGATCGGCGCGATGGCCCGCGCGGGGGCCCGGCTCGCCGAGCCGCGCTATCTCGACGCCGCGCGCCGCGCGGCCCGGTTCGTCCTCGGCCACCTCGCCGCGGGCGAGACGCTTCTCCACTCCTGGCGCGAGGGCCGCGCCTCCGTGCCCGCGTTCCTCGACGACTACGCATTCCTCGTCGAGGGCCTGCTGCAGCTGCACGGCGCGACCGGCGAGGCCGAGTGGCTGGACGAGGCCGCCCGCCTGGCCGACGAGCAGGAGGCGCGGCTGGGCGATCCGGAAGGGGGTGGGTTCTTCGCCGCCGGCGAGGACGAGCGCCTCCTCTTCCGCTCGAAGCCGGCCTTCGACGGCGCGGTGGCGTCGGGCAACGGCGTCTCGGCCCTCAACCTCATCGAGCTCGCCCGCCTCACGGGCGACCCGGACTTCGCCGCGCGGGCCGAGGGGACGCTTCTCGCGTTCGCCGACGGCATGGGCCAGGTGCCGTTCGCCCACGTCACCCTCGTGCGCGCCCTCGAGCGCTTCCGCGAGGGGCAGCGAAGGGCGCTCGTCGCGCCCGGCGGCGGCGTGGCCCGCCGCGAGCGGCCCGCCCGCGCCTCCGCGAAGCCCGCGCCCGAGGCCGATGCCGCCGCGGCTGCGCCCGCGCCCGGGCCGTCGCTCGAGGAGGAGGCGTACGAGGCCCTCGAGGTCGAGGCGCGGCTCGGCACGAGCGACGACGAGGAGTGGAAGCCGTTCCGCCTCGAGCTCGCCGTGCGCCGCGGGTGGCACGTCAACGCGAACCCGGCCGGCGCCGGCCTCGAGCCGCTCAAGGTCTCGGGCGTCCTCGGCCGCGTGCGCGGCGTGCGCTATCCCGTGGGCGAGGCGTGGGACGGCGGGGCGGGAGCCGTCCCGGTCTACGCCGGAAAGGTCGCGATCGAGGGCGAGATCGAGCACCGCGGCGGGGGCGCGCCCGCGGTCGAGATCGCGTACCAGGCCTGCGACGACAGCCGCTGCCTGCCGGCCGTCACCCGCATCGTCCGCCTCCGCTGAGCGCCCCGCCCGACATGGACACTCTCGACCCGGGTCGGCTGGGCCGCTGCGACTCTCTCTTCGTCGCCCCGCGCGGGGAGGACGTCCTCCTCGCCTGCCCGGCGCGCATCGAGCGCGAGGCGGAGAAGGGCCGCACCGCCGTGGTGCTCGCGCTCTTCGAGCCGGTCGGCGGGGGCGGCGAGCCGGCCCGCTGCGCGGAGTCCCTCGGCGCGCGATACGTGGCGGCGGGCCTCCGGCCGGCCGCCGAGCGCCGGAGGGCCGCCGAGCCGGGGCTGCCCCTCGAGCGCTCGCCGGAGGACGACGCCGTCGCCGTCCAGGCGACCCGCTTCCTCAGCCTCGCCGCGCCGCGCACGCAGGCCGTGAACCTGTTCGCGCCGCTCGCGCTCTCGGGGTCCTCCGACAGCCTCGTCGCCTACGAGTCGGCGGTGCGCGCCTTCGCGACGGAGCGCGGGCGGAACCTCTTCCTCTTCGAGGAGCGGCCGGAGGCGTTCGTGCCGGGCGCCGTGCGCACGCGGCTCGCGCTCCTCGGCGCACGTCTGCCCCCGGCCGCGCAGCACGCGGCCGAGGAGGCGGGGTCGCTGCGCCACCTGTGGGCGGCGAACGAGCCGCTGCGGCTTCGCGGCGCGGCCGTGTCCCTGTCGGCCCGCCTCTCGCGGCTCGCCGCGGCGCGGCGGCGGCTCGCGCAGGCCGGGCCGTGGAACCCGCTGAAGGCCTTCGGCCCCCGCCTGCAGCCGAGTGTCCACGTCGGCGACGAGGAGGCGCTGCGGCGGGCGAGCGCGGTCGTCGAGGCCCTCCTGCCGAAGGACGCGAAGGGGCGCGGCCGCGCGGCCGAGGTCTTCCTGCAGCGGTCGACGCAGGCGGCGAAGAAGCTCGGCGGCGTGTACCACGCCGAGCGCTTCTGGCTCTTCCTGCCGTCGGGCGAGGGCCTGCCCGAGGTGCAGCAGCTCGAGGCGGCCGAGGTCTAGGCCGGGACTTCCTCGGCCGCGGCCTCGAGGGCGGCCCACCGCTCGGGATCCTGCAGCCACAGCGTGTTCAGGTAGGTGAGGACCTGCTCGCGCGGGAAGGCCGCGAGGGCCTGCAGCGCCGTGCGCGCCTCCGCGGCCGTGATCGGCCCGCCCTCCGCGTCCTCCTTGATGACCCCGTCCTCGTGCGGCAGCTTCAGGGCGTCGAGGAAGGCGGCGAGGAGCGGCCGCCGGTCGGCGAGGTGCAGCGCGACGAGGAGCCCCTGGGCGAGCGGCTCGCCCGGCTCGAGGACGGTTGCCAGGATCCGCGCCTGCGCGTCGATCGGGAGGCGGCGCGCGGCCTGCGGCCGCATGTTGCGGGCCTTCGCGAGCGCGCCGAGCGCGACGCCGGCGAGCTCGGGCGGGACCTCCGACAGGAACGAGGCGGCGGCGGTCAGGCGGTCCGCGGGCGGCAGGTGCTTCCAGACGCGGGTGGCGGTCGTGAGGAGCGGCATGGCGCCATCTCACCACAAGCGCGCCGCGCGGCCAAGCGCCCTGCTACGATGGCCGGGCGATGACGCTGCCCGCCGGGCGCTGCCTGAACGATGCCGAGCTCGCCGCGGTGATGAGCGCGCCGCCCGGCGCCGCCCCCGAGTCCTCCGCGCGGCACCTCGCCGCCTGCGCGCGGTGCCAGCAGCGGGCGCTCTTCGGCGCGGAGCGCCGCCCGGGCGCGCCGCGGAAGGAGGCGTCGCCGCCCTCGCTGAAGCGCACGCTGCTCCTCGCGTTCCTCGCGCTCTCGGCCGTGGCCTTCTTCTTCTGGACTCTCGGCCAGCTGACCGGCGGGCGCTGAGGGCGGCCGGCCTCAGGCCGGGCCGTCGACGGGGACGAGCGCCCCGGTGACCGGCGCCGACCCCGGAGAGAGGAGGTGGGCGATCGCGCGGGCGACGGCCTCGGGCGGGGTCCACCGCTGGCGGTCGGCCCCCGGCATCGCGGCGCGGTTGGCGCCGGTGTCGATCGTCCCCGGGAGGACGGCGTTGAAGCGGACACCGCGATCCTGGTTCTCGGCCGCGAGCACGCGGACGAGCGCGTGGAGCGCCTCCTTCGCGACCGCGTAGCCCGCCATCCCGGCGCCGCCCGCCTGCGCGCCGCGCGAGCCGACCGCCACGACGCTGCCGCCGCCGGCGAGGAGATGGGGAAGCGCGGCCCGGATCACGTTCGCGGCCGTGTCGAGGTTGATGCGGAGCATCCGGGCGAGCTCGTCGGCCGGCGCGTCCTCGAAGCGCGCGCCGCCCGCCCACCCGCCGGCGACGAGGGCGAGGCCGTCGAGCCCGCCGAGGGCCGCGGCGGCCGCGTCGACGAACGCGCGCGCGGCCGCGGGGTCGGCGAGGTCGGCCTCCCGGCCGAAGAGGCGGTCGCTGCGCGCCTCGGCGGCGAGCGCCTTCCACTCGTCGGCCCGACGGTAGGGCACGGCCACCCGCGCGCCGCGCGCGAGGAGGAGGAGCACGACGGCGCGGCCGAGGCCGCCGGTGCCGCCGGTGACGACGACGGACGTGGCTTCGCCGCTCGCGGGATCGGGCATGGGAACCTCTTGCGCCGGTTATAGCACGGCGGCCGCTACGGGCCGGCTAGCCGCGCGCGAGGTCGTCGACGACGCGCGCGAGGCCCTCGGCCAGCTCCTCCTCCCGCGTCAGCAGGCTGACGACGAGGTACGCCTCGCCGGGGAAGTCGAAGAAGTAGCCGGGGTGGACGAGCACGTCCGCCGTCTCGAGGAGGCGCACGACGCGCTCCTCCTCGCTGAGCGTCGCGGGCACGCGGAGGACCGCGTACCAGCCGCCCTCGGGCTCGAGGAGGGACGCCGCGGTGCCGGCCACCGCCGCGCGCACGCGGCCGAGGTTCGCCTGCAGCCGCGCGGCGATCGGCCGCTGAAGCTCCGCGCGGCGGGCGAGGAGCGACGGGGCGGCGACCTGCACCGGGGTCGACACCGACAGGTAGGTGTCGGCCACCACCTCGAGGCGCGCGAGGGCCTCGTCGCGCAGGGCCGGCGGGCCCGAGACCGCGGTCCACGCGAGCTTGAGCTGCGGCAGGGCGCAGCTCTTCGACAGCCCGCCCATCGCGAACGCCAGGCACGGCCCGTCCGCCGCGACGCTGCCCACGCGGTCCCGGCCCGGGCCGAACGCGAAGTCGGCGAACACCTCGTCGGAGACGAGGGCGAGCGAGCGGCGGGCGCAGAGCTCCTGGAGGGCGGCGAGCTCGTCGGCGTGCAGGAAGGCGCCCGTCGGGTTGTGGGGGTTCACGACCACGACCGCTCGCGTGCGCGGCGTCAGCTCGGCCTCGAGCGCGGCGACGTCGAGGTGCCACGTCCCGTCGTGGCGCAGCTCGTACGAGCGGACCGCGACCGACTCGAGCGCGGCGAGGAAGTCGAACAGCGGGTACCCAGGCCGCGGGACGAGGACGTCGTCGCCCGGGTCGGCGAGGAGCTTGAACAGGAAGCCGTAGGCCTCGCTGGTGCTGGCCGTCAGGCAGATCCGCTCGGGCGGCACGTCGCAGCCGCGCCGCGCGAAGTCGGCCGCCACGGCCTCGCGGGCCGCGGAGCGCCCGAACGGCAGCGGGTCGTACGCCCGGGCGTCGTCGTGGGCGAGGGCGGCGAGGAGCCCGGGAGGGCCGGCGAGGCCGGCGCGGGTGGGGTTCGACTCCGTGAGGTCGAGGAGCCGGGCGCCCGACGCGCGCTTCGCCGCGACGAGCGCGGCGAGGCGGTTGGGCGTGAGGTCCCAGCGGGTGCGCGAGGAGAACATGGCCGCCGCATGCTAGCAGGGGGCGGCGGCCGCCCGCCTCTCGCCCGCGGCGATTTGACTTGCGCGGGCGGCCGCCCCTAGCCTGTCCGCTCGCCATGTCCCGCCACGCGACACGCCTCACGCTCGCGGCCGTCGCTTCTCTCCTCGCGGCGTGCCGGGGCGCGGGCGGCCGCGCGGGCGCCGCTCCCACTCCGTACCCGACGGACGAGGCCAGCCTCTCCCGCCCGCTGCCGACGCCGGTGCCGGAGGTCGTGGCCTTCGTGAACGGGCAGCCCGTCCGCGTCGAGCAGGTCGTGCCGCTGGCCAAGAAGGAGCTCGACGGCCGGACGGCCGAGGAGATCGAGAAGCGCAAGCCCCTCGCCCTGCGGCGCGCGCTGCTGCGTTACGTCGACCGCGAGCTTCTCGTCCAGGAGGCGATCGCCCGCGGCATCGTGGCGGACCCGCGCAAGCTCGACTGGGCCTACGACCAGCTCCGCCGCGAGTACCCGGACGAGGAGAAGTGGCGGGAGCACCTGAGCGACCAGGGCCTCACCCCCGACCGCTTCCGGACCGAGCTGCGCCAGCAGATGACCGCCACCGCCCTCGTCGACACCGAGCTCCTGAAGGTCGCGGTGCGCGACGAGGAGGCGCGGGCCGTCTACGAGGCGAACCCCTCCGCGTTCGGAGCGGCCGGCCCGCAGGGACCGCCCCCGTACGAGGCCGTCCGGGACCGGGCCGCCGCCCTCGTCCGCGAGGGCTGGCGGCAGGCGACGACCGACGAGCTCCTCGCCACCCTCCGCGCCAGGGCACGCATCGAGATCCTCATCTGATGGCCGCCGGCGCCGCCCCGCGCGCGGTCGACGTGCGCGACCTCGTGAAGCACTACGGTCCCGTCGAGGCCGTGCGCGGCCTCTCGCTCGAGATCGAGGGCGGGGAGTGCTTCGGTCTCCTCGGCCCGAACGGCGCGGGGAAGACGACGACGGTCGAGGTCCTCGAGGGCCTTCTCGACGCGACCTCGGGCGACGTCGAGGTCCTCGGCCGCCGCTGGGGCCACGACGACCACGAGATCCGGGAGCGGCTGGGCGTCTGCCTCCAGCAGACGGTCCTCCCCGAGAAGCTGCAGGTCGGCGAGACGGTGGATCTCTTCCGCGCGCTCTACCGCGGCGGCCGGGAGCCGCGCGAGGTGATCGAGGAGGTCGGCCTGCAGGAGAAGGCGAAGGCGCGGGTCGGCACGCTGTCCGGCGGCCAGAAGCAGCGCCTCGCGGTCGCCTGCGCCCTCGTCGGGGATCCGGAGCTGCTGTTCCTCGACGAGCCGACGACCGGCCTCGACCCCCAGTCCCGCCGGCAGGTGTGGGACATCGTGAACGCCTTCAAGCGGCGCGGCCGCACCGTGGTCCTCACCACGCACTACATGGACGAGGCGGAGAAGCTGTGCGACCGGATCGCGGTGGTCGACCACGGGAAGGTGATCGCGCGCGGCACGCCGCGCGAGCTCATCCTCTCCCTCGGCGGCGACCACGTGGTCGACATCGCGGTCGAGGAGACGGGCGGCGCCGCCCTCGCCCCGGAGTCGCTCGCCGGCCTGCCGTCGGTGCGCGCGGTCCACGCCGAGGCCGGGCACCTCGTGCTCACGGTGGCCGAGCCGCACGTCGCGATCCCGCCGCTGCTCGCGCGGCTCGCCGCGGAGGGCCGGACGCTCGCGAGCCTCACGACGCGCCACGCGAGCCTCGAGGACGTGTTCGTCTCGCTCACCGGGAGGCACCTTCGCGATGCGTGAGAGCCCCCGGCTGCGGGCGTTCGTCGCCCTGTGCGTGGCGCGCCTGCGCGAGACCTACCGCGAGCCGGAGGTCCTCTTCTGGGGCTTCGTCTTCCCGCTGCTGCTCTCCGGGATCCTCGCGGTCGCCTTCCGCAACCGCCCGCCCGAGCCGTCGCGGGCCGTGGTCCTCGACCGGCCGGGCGCGGCCGAGGTCGCGCGGGCGCTCGGCGGGGCGCGGCTCGTCGCCGTGCGCACCGCGGGCGAGGCGGAGGCCGCGCGCGACCTGCGGATGGGCCGCGCCGACGTGGTCGTCGCGCCGCCGGCCGCGGCGGGCGGGCCCGTCGAGCTGCGGCTCGATCCCACGCGCCCCGAGGCGGGAGTCGCGCGGGCCCGCGTCGACGACGCCCTGCAGCGCGCGGCCGGCCGCGTCGACCCGGTGCCGACGAGCGAGCGCGCCGTGGCCGAGCCCGGCGGCCGCTACGTCGACTTCCTCGTCCCCGGCCTCGTCGGGATGAACCTCATGAACGCCGGCCTGTGGGGCGTCGGCTACATGCTCGTCGACATGCGCATCAAGAAGCTGCTGCGGCGCCTCCTCGCGACGCCGATGCGCCCGGCCGACTTCCTGCTCGCGCAGATGACGAACCGGGTCGCCTTCACCCTCGTCGAGGTCGCCGTCCTCCTCGGCTTCGGCCGCCTGGCCCTGGGGGTGCCGGTCCGCGGGTCGCTCGCGGCGATCGCCGCGCTGTCGATCGCCGGCTCGCTCGCCTTCGCCGGGCTCGGCCTCCTCATCGCCTGCCGGGCGGCGAAGATCGAGACCGTCAACGGCCTCATGAACCTGCTCACCCTCCCGATGTGGGTGGGCTCCGGGGTCTTCTTCTCGATCGAGCGCTTCCCGCCCGCGGCGCAGCAGGCCCTGCAGCTCCTGCCGCTCACCGCGCTCATCGACGCGCTGCGCGCGGTGACGCTCGAGGGGGCCACGCTCGCGTCGCAGGGCGCGCGGATCGCCGTGCTCGCGGCGTGGGGGATCCTCAGCTTCCTGGTCGGCCTGAAGCTCTTCCGCTGGAGCTGAGCCTCAGCTCCGCTCCGGCGCGGCGGCGGCCGGGTCGGCCTCGAGCGCGGCGACGCGGTCGCGCCCCCCTTCCTTGGCCTCGTAGAGCGCGCGGTCGGCGAGCCGCACCAGCTCCTCGGGCGCCTGCGCCGGCCGGGGGACGAGGGTCCCGATCCCGAGGCTCAGCGTCACGTGGTCGGCCGTGCGCGAGTCCGGGTGGTCGATGCGGAGGGCGGCGACGGCCTCCCGCATGCGGCCGGCCACGAGGCGCGCGCCGGCCGCGTCGGTGTCGACGAGGAGGGCCACGAACTCGTCGCCGCCGTAGCGCGCGACGACGTCGGCCGGCCGGTTGAGGCAGCCGGCCATGGCCTCGGCCACCCGCGCGAGGCACTCGTCGCCCGCCTGGTGTCCCAGGGCGTCGTTGTAGGCCTTGAAGTCGTCGACGTCGCAGAAGACGAGGGACAGTACCGAGCCGTCGCGCTGGGCCCGGCGCCACTCCTGGCGCAGGACCGTGTCGAAGCGGCGCCGGTTCGCGACCTGGGTGAGGGTGTCGAGAGAGGAGAGCCGCTCGAGGAGGCGGTTCTTCTCCTCGAGCTCGTGGCGGACGGCCACGAGCTCGGCGTTCTGCCGCTCGGCCTCGGCCGCGTACGACTGGAGCTTGGCGTTGTCGGAGGCGAGGGCGTCGAGGTCCTGCCGCGCGCGCTCGGAGAAGACGCGCAGGAGCGCCATCAGCGACTCGGGGCTCCGCGCGACGTGCTGGCGGAAGGCGACCTCGGGGATCTCGAGCACCGTGGCCTCGTCGAGCGCGCGCAGGGTCGCCGCCCGCTCGCGCGACTCGATGAGGGCCATCTCGCCGAGGCAGTCGCCGGGCTTGCCCACGGCGACCTGCTTGCCGCTCTTCGAGACGACGAGCTGGCCGGCGAGGACCACGTACATGGCGTGGCCCTCCTCGCCCTCGTGGCAGACGGCCTCGCCGGGCTCGAGGGCGCGGACGTGGCACGACTCCCACAGCGCGGCGAGCTCCCTCTCGGACAGCGAGCGCAGGAAGGCCGTCCGCCGCAGCAGCGTGACGGCGGTGGCGCGGTCCACGACGTCAGGCCTCGGCGAGCCGCTCGAGCGCGGCCCGGTCGCGGACGAGGAACCCGTCGCGCTCGGTCGTCACGACGCCGTCCTTGCCCCACCGGCTCATGACGCGGATGCAGGTCTCGGGCGTCGTGCCGGCGAGGTCCGCGAGCTCCTGGCGGGTGAGGGCGAGGGGCACGAACCGGCCCCCGTCCGTCTCCCGGCCGAGGCGGTCGGCCAGCTTGAGGAAGAGGTGGGCGAAGCGCGTCTCGACGCGGCCGCCCGCGACCTCCGGGATGCGCCGCGTGAGCTCGACGATGCGCATCGCCAGCCCGCTGAGGAGAGCGCGGGAGAACGCGGGGCTGTGCTCGATCAGCGAGAAGATCTCGGCCCGCCTCACGAGGAGGCACGAGGAGGGCTCGATCGCGATCGCGGAGGCGGGGTAGGGGCGGCCCTCGAAGGCGACGACCGCGCCGACCGGGTCGCCGGGCCCGAAGATCTCGAGGATGATCTCCTTGCCCGACGGCAGGGTCTTCACCACCTTCACCCGCCCGGTGACGATCGTGCAGAGGAAGTCGGGCGCGTCGCCCTCCGAGAAGACGGCCTCGCCGCGGTCGAAGGCCTTCGCGAGGGACGCGCGGGCCAGCCGCTGCTGGTCCTCGGCCGACACGTGCCGGTAGAGCGTGCTGCTGCGGAGGAGGTCCTCGACCGACGCCACGGCGGGAATGATAGCCGTTCCGCCGGCTCCGGCTCGCGGGCCACCCGGACCGACGAGGCCGAGGGGCGGTCCGGTGCGTCAGGCGACCCGGCCGATCTCCACCCGGAAGACGACCGGCCCGGCCTCGACCACGCGCCAGTCGTAGGCCCCGGGGCGGTGCTGCTCGAAGTGCGCCCGCAGGCCGTTCGGCATGTGATCGTTCACGACCTCGACGCAGGCGCCCGGCGCCAGCGAGTCGAACGCGGCCAGCACGCGGGCCTTCCGGTCGGCGCACGCCCCGAGCAGTCGGATGTCGATCGTCTCGGCGGGAGCCGGGTTCGCGGTCGGGGTCATCGGGCCTCCTGGGCGCTTCGGACGCCCGGCAGTCTACCAAGCGGCCCGCGTTCCGGAATGACGGCCGTCATGCCCGCGGCCGGGCGGACCCTCAGGCCTCGCCGTGGGTCGGGGCCGGGAGCCCGGCCGCCACCCGGCGGCCCCACGCGTCGAGGCCGCGCAGGTCGGCGAACACGTCCATCCCGGGCCGGCCCGGAGGCGCCCCTTCGCCGCCGGCCACGAGAAGGATGCGTCGCGGGAGGGCTTCGCGCAGCCGGCGGAGGGCCCCGGCGGAAGCGGGACCCCGCGTGGCGAGCGAGACGCTCACCGCGACGGCGCGCGCGCCGATGTCGCGGGCGAGCGAGGCGATCTGCGGGACCGGCACGTCGGTGCCGAGGAAGAGGCCCCGGCAGCCGGCCGCGGCGAGGACGAGCGCCGACATCTGCAGCCCGAGTCCGTGCGTCTCTCCCGGCAGCGTGGCGTGCACGACGAGGGGGCCGACGGCGCGCTCCTCGATCGGCAGGCGCAGGGAGCGGAGGAGGTCGCCGACGCGCTCGGAGAGGAAGTGCTCGTGCCGGATCTCGAGCTCGCCCTTCTCCCAGCCCTCGCCCACCGCGCGGACGAGCGGCGCGATGCGGGACTCGAGGAACTCGACCGGCCCCATGCGAGCCCAGTCCGAGAGGAAGAGGCGGGTGAGACGCTCCGCGTCGAAGGCCTTCACGAGGCGCAGCAGGCCGGGGACGTCCTCGGCCGACGCCGGCGCGGGAGTCGCGGCGGGGGAGGCCGCCGGGAGCGCCGCGCTCGACTCCAGCAGGGCGTGCAGGGCTTCCTCCGACGCGCCGACCACCTGGCCGGCCCGGTGGCCCAGCGAGAGCGCCTGGGCGATCCGCCGCAGCCGGGGCACCGCGGCCACGGGGTAGACGCGGTGTCCCGAGGGCTTGCGCTGCGGGACGGGGAAGCCGTAGCGGCTCTCCCACGTCCGCAGCGTCTCGACGGCGATGCCCGTCGCCCGCGACAGGGCGCCGATCGACAGCACCGCGCCCTCGTCCGTCTGGCCTCCACGCGCTCTCGGGCTCATCGGCGGCGATTCTAGCGCGATCTCGCCAAAACCTCTACAAATGACTCATCCGCGCCGGCTCATTCGTCTCCCGCGCGACGCCGCGTCCGGGCCCGGCGCGGCTCGGCCGCGGGGAAGGGAACGACCGGCGCCGAAGCCGCGGAGACGCGCGTCTCGCGCAGGGCCGCCTCGCGCGGCTCCACCCGCACACCGCGCACCGAGGCGAGGAACTCCTGCTTCAGCCCCGCGTCGCGCTCGAAGGCGCCCATCCAGCAGGCCGTCGTCGTGCGCGAGTGCTGCTTCTCGACGCCGCGCATCATCATGCAGAAGTGCTCGGCCTCGAGCATCACCGCGACCCCGCGGGGCTCGATCGCCTGGCTCACCGCGTGGGCGACCTGCTCGGTGAGCCGCTCCTGCACCTGGAGCCGCCGGGCGTACACGTCGAGCAGGCGCGGCAGCTTCGACAGCCCGATCACCTTGCCCGCGGGCAGGTAGGCGATGTGCGCCTTCCCGGTGAAGGGCAGCATGTGGTGCTCGCAGAGCGAGTAGAACTCGATGTCCTGGACGAGGACCATGCCCGCGTAGCTCTCGCGGAAGATCGCGCCGTTCAGCACGTCGGCCGCGGTCTTCGCCATGCCCGAGGTCAGGTACGAGAGCGCCTTCGCCACCCGCGCGGGCGTCCGCGCGAGCCCCTCGCGCTCCACGTCCTCGCCGAGCGCCTCCAGCAGCCGCTCCACCGCCGCCTCGGCGTCCTCGCGCCCCGTCAGCTGAGAGATCGTCGCCGTCGACATCGTTCGCCCCCTTCTCTTCCTTCTCTCTCCCGGGACGACGCGCCCCCGGGGCCTCTCGCCCGGGGGCGCGCCGCCAAGTCGTCCGGACTACTGCGGCAGGATCACGGAGTCGATGACGTGGATGACTCCGTTCGACGCCGCCACGTCGGCCTTCACCACCTTCGCGCCGTTCACCTTCACCCCGGCCGAGGTGTCGAACTTCACGACGCCGCCCTCGACGGTCTTCGCCTCCGACAGCTTGGCGACCTCGGCCGCCGTCACCCGGCCGGCGACCACGTGGTAGGTCAGGATCTTCGTGAGCTTCGCCTTGTCCTTGAGCAGCGCGTCGAGATCGGCCTTGGGCAGCTTCGCGAACGCCTCGTCGGTCGGCGCGAAGACCGTGAACGGGCCGGGCCCCTTCAGCGTGTCGACGAGGCCGGCGGCCTGGAGCGCGGTGGCGAGGGTCTTGAAGCTGCCGGCGGCGACCGCGGTGTCCACGATGTCCTTGGCCGCGCCGTGGTGGTCGGCGCGGGCGGGAGCGGCGGCGGCGACGGCCACGGCCGCGGCGAGGGCGAGAATGCGCTTGGTCATCGTCTCGTTCTCCTTCGATGGATTCCGTGCGCCCGCGATCGGTCCCCGGCGGCGGCGCGGGGGCGCGTCCGCGCGTCGCCTCGGGCCGGCCTCACGCCCGGCCCCGGAGTCGCCGATCTCTGAAAGGGCAGTACGGCACCAGCGCGAGTTGGTTCTGAAAAGATTGTGAATAGATATGGAGCGAGTCGACCTCCGGCCCGGCCGCCGCCCGTCCGCGCGCTTCACGGCCCGGGCGCCGCCGTGGCATCATCGGCGCGGAAGCGATTCGGGTCCGGTGACCCGCGCGGCCTTCAAAGCCGTCCGGCTGCGGGCTGATCCCCGCAGCGGTGGGTTCGACTCCCACCCGCTTCCGCCAACCCCTCTCCCCGGACGACGCGGTACACTCGCGCCATGCCCACCCCCGATGCGCCCGGCCTGCCCCAGGCCCTGATGGGGACTGCGCTGCTCGCGCTGGAGATGTACGACCCGGCCCTGGCCTCCCACTCGCGGAGGCGGGCCGAGCTCGCCGTCGCGCTCGCCGCGAGCGCGAGCGCGGCGACGAGCGGACCCTATGGCGAGTGGCGGTGCGGCCCGAACGGGCTCGAGGTGATCCGCTGCGCCGCCGCGCTGGCCGACGTCGGCACCATCGGTGTCCGTCGCAGCCTCCTCGAGCGCGCCTCGCCGCTCAGCCGCCCGGAGCGCCTGCAGATCGAGGCCCACGTCGAGCACTCGTACGAGCTCCTGCGGACGGTGCCGTGGGAGGGGGAGTTCGAGCGCGTGCCCGACATCGTGCGCGCGCACCACGAGAAGCTCGACGGGTCGGGATACCCGCGGGGCCTTCGTGGCCCCGACGTGCCCGTGGAATCCCGGATCGTCGCGATCGCGGACATCTTCGACGCGCTGGTGGCCCGGGACCATCCCTGGCGGAGGTCGGTCTCGCCGACGATGGCGCTCGACATCGTGTCCGAGGAAGCGCGGGCCGGGAAGCTGGACCGGGACCTGCTGGAGCTCTTCGTGGCCGCGGCTCCCTGGCGCGACCTGCCGCCTCCGCCCGCGACGGCCTAGCCGAACGTTCGCTCGAAGACGGGGCCCGTGGTCCGACGACGGGGGAGTGCAGCGGCTTGTCCGGCGCCTGTCCGCTCTCCGGACGACGGATCGACCGACGCGCTGACAGGCGGTCGGGGCTTCGCTCGCAAGTCCTTCAGTTGTGCCGTGGCCGGAGTCGGCATCCGGATTGCTTCAATGGTTCGTGGCCGCGACAGAGGGCGGCACCCGGCTCGAGCGGAGGTTGGAGGGAGCTTCCGCCCGAGCCGGGTTCACTTTCTCCCGCGCCCGCCGTCGTCCCGCCTCGGTCCCGCGCTCCCTCTCAGTCACCGTCACCCTCCAGCCGCGCCATCAGCATCGCGTGGATCCGCTCGGCCTCGGTCAGGTCGTCCGTCTCCGCGACGTACTGCCAGCGGGCGCCGCCGCCGCCGCCGAGGTTCGTGTCGGGACCGGCGATCACCGCGCGCCGGCCGGTGGAGTCGATCTTCACCAGCACCGCGTAGGTCATGCGGGGAACGACGCGCGGGGTCCTCGCGCGGGTCGTGCGCGGGCGCACGGCGGACGAGCCTCACAGGCGGACCCGTAAGGCGCGTGCGCCCGGCCACCCCGGGCGACAGGAGGCGCCGGAAGAGTGACGCCGCGCACGGGCCGCCGCCGCGAGGGCCGGGCGCGTCGGCGACCGGCGGGGCAGGGCGCGCGTGGTGATGGCGGTACACTGCGGCGCCCCGGAAAGGAAGCGATGACGACTCCCCGATCGAAGCTTCTCGCGCTCACCCTCGTCTGCGCTGCTTCCACGGCGCGCGCCCAGGATCCCGCGGCCGGACCCGCCGCGGCGGCGACGGCCCCCGAGGCCGCGGCGAGGCCCGCTCCACGGATCGCGCTCGCCCTGAGCGGCGGCGGCGCCCGCGGCGTGGCCCACGTCGGCGCGCTCCGCGCCATGGAGGAGGCCGGCCTCCCGGTCGACGCGATCGCCGCGAACAGCATGGGCGCGATCGTGGGCGCCGTCTTCGCGAGCGGCCAGGACGCGCGGCACCTCGAGGCCGTCGTGCGCTCGATGGACTGGGAGTCGCTCTTCAGCGGGCGGCCCGACCGGCGGATCCTGCCGATCTCGCGGCGCGTCGACCGGTTCCGCTCGCTCGCCGGGGTGAACTTCGACGTCAAGGGCGGGGTGAAGCTGCCGGGCGGCCTGATCGCGGAGCACCGCGTGAACCGCTTCCTCATCGAGCACCTGTCGCCGGCCGGCTTCATGGCCGGCGGCGACTTCGACCGGCTGCCGATCCCGTTCCGCGCCGTGGCCACGGACCTCGCGACCGGCGAGGCGGTGACGCTCGCGCGAGGCGACCTCGCGCGGGCCGTGCGGGCCAGCATGTCGATCCCGCTCGTCTTCCCGCCGGTGCCGTGGGAGGGCCGCAGCCTCGTCGACGGCCTGGTGGTGAACAACCTCCCCGTGGACGTCGCGCGCGCGTTCGGGCCGAGGGTGGTCGTGGCGGTCGACATCTCCAGCCCGCCCATGGAGCCGGACGACTACACCTCGGCCCTCGGCGTCGCGACGCAGGTCAACGACCTCCTCACGCGGCGACGGTACCGCGACTCCGAGGCGAAGGCCGACGTGACCGTGAGGCCCGACCTCGGCCGGCACTCCTCGACCGACTACTCCGGCTTCGACGAGCTGATCGCGAAAGGCTACGAGGCCACGAAGGCCGCGATCCCGCAGATCCGCCGGGCCCTGGAGGCGGCCGGCGTGAGCGACCTCGCCGCCCGGCCGCGCGGCGGGAGCTCGCGGCCGCTCGAGGGCGCCCCGATCCGCGAGGTGGTCGTCCGCGGGAACGAGCGGGCGAGCGAGAAGCTCGTCCGCAGCACGTTCAACATCCCGGTGGGCGTGCCCTTCTCGATGGACAAGGGGCTGCGCGCGTTCGACAAGGTCGACGCGACGCACGTCGTCGACCGCACGTGGATGGCGTTCGAGCCGGCCGGCGACGGCGTGCGGGTGGCCCTCGACGCGACCGACGCCGCGACCTTCCGCGCCGAGGCCGGCTTCGGCTTCACGGAGTGGGAGCGGGCCCGCGGCAGCGTGCGCCTCCGCGACAACAACCTCTTCGGCTTCGGCGAGGAGATCGAGGCGCTCCTCACGGGCAGCGACGCCGAGACGCGGGCCGAGGTCGTCCTGCGCGGCGAGAAGCTGCTCGTGAACGGGCTCGGGTACGGCGTCCGCGGCTACGGCTCGCGCGACAAGCCGCGGTACTTCGCCGAGGACGGGAGCGAGGTGAACCGGGCGCGCTTCGAGCGGCTCGGCGTCGAGGTCGCCCTGCGCGGCTCGGCGCGGCGGTTCCTCCAGCTCGAGGCGGGGTACCGCTTCGGCCGCGTCGACGTGAAGGCGCAGCCCGGCATCGACGTGCCGCCGGGGAGCGACACGGTGAGCGCGGTCTTCGCGAACGCCGTCTACGACACCCTCGACGACCTCGACTGGCCCGAGGCGGGCGCGCGGGTCGCGGCGCACGCGGAGTGGAGCCCGGCGGGCCTCGGCGGCGACCGCGAGTACTGGACGGCGGGGGCCGACGCACGATACGCCGTGCCGGTCGGCCGGCGCTCGTGGGTGCACGTCGACGGCTTCCTCGGCCTGTCGGGGCGGGATCTCGCGCCGTACGACTGGTACCGGGTCGGCGGGCCCGCGGTCGTGCCGGGCTACCACCACGAGGAGCTGAAGGGGGCGCAGGCGGTAGCGGGAGCCGTGGGCTGGCGTTACCGGCTGGCCGGCAAGCTGCGGCTGCTGGCGCGCGCCGGCGCGGGCAACGTGTTCGACACCCGCGAGGAGGTCACCCTGCGCGGCCTGCGGTGGGGCGTCGCGGCCGGGGCGATGTACCCGAGCCCGCTCGGCCCGGTCGCCGTCGAGGTGGGCGTCTGCGACGGCGGCCGCACGATCGTCACGCTCGCCGTCGGCTGGCCCTGACCCCGGCGCGGGTCTCGCCCCGGCCCGCGCGGCGCTTCGCTAGAATGAACGAGCGATGGCGCGACCGGGCCGGCAGGGCGGAACGGAGGTGGTGGAGAAGGCGAAGGCCGTCACGAAGCGGCCCCGGCTCTACCACGTCGTCCTGCTGAACGACGACTACACGACGATGGAGTTCGTCATCCACGTCCTCGAGAGCGTCTTCGACAAGGGGCCGGCCGAGGCCTACCGGATCATGATGGAGGTGCACACGCGGGGCCGGGGCGTCTGCGGCGCGTTCACGTACGAGGTCGCGGAGACGAAGGTCGCGACCGTTCACGACTTGGCCCACGCGGAGGGCTTTCCCCTGCGCGCGGGCATCGAGGAGGCCTGACCCGTGTTCAACGCGTCGCTGGAGCGGGTGCTGAACGTCGCGGCGAGGGAGGCGATGGTCCGCCGCCACGCCGACCTCACGGTCGAGCACCTGCTGTTCGCCGCCGCCCACGATCCCGAGGGCGAGGAGATCCTGGAGGCGGCGGGGGCCGACGTGCCCCGGCTGCGCCACGAGCTCGCGGAGTTCCTCGAGCAGACGATGCAGAAGCTGCCGCCCGGCTCGCGCCGGCCGCCGCAGCAGACGCTCGCGTTCCGCCGCGTGCTGCAGACCGCCGTCGTCCACGTGCAGAGCGCGGGGAAGGACGAGGCCGGCGTCGGCGACATGCTGGCGGCCCTCATGCGGGAGGCCCGCTCCCAGGCGGTCGAGCTCCTCGCCGCGCAGGGCGTCACGCGGCTCGACCTGCTGAACTACATCTCCCACGGAGTGCGGAAGGGCCCGCCCCGCGAGCGCGGCGGCGAGGGCGAGGAGGGCGCCGAGGGCGCCGAGGGCGCCCCGGCCGGCGAGGGAGACGAGCAGGGCCAGCGCTCGTCGAAGGACCCGCTCGCGGCCTACGCGACGAACCTCACCCAGCGGGCGAGGGACGGCAAGCTCGACCCGGTGATCGGCCGCGCGCGGGAGATGAACCGCGCGCTCGAGGTGCTCTGCCGCCGCCGCAAGAACAACCCCGTCTTCGTCGGCGAGCCCGGGGTGGGCAAGACGGCGATCGTCGAGGGCCTCGCGCAGAAGCTCATCCAGGACGACAGCCCCGAGGCGCTCCGGGGCGCCGAGATCTTCTCGCTCGACACGGGCGCCCTCCTCGCCGGCACGCGCTACCGCGGCGACTTCGAGGAGCGGTTCAAGGCGGTCATCCTGGCCCTGAAGAAGCGGCCGCTGCCCGTGCTCTTCATCGACGAGATGCACACCATGGTCGGCGCCGGCGCCACGACCGGCGGGACCATGGACCTCGCGAACCTCATCAAGCCGATACTCACCGAGGGCGAGATCCGCCTCGCGGGGTCGACGACGTTCGAGGAGTTCAAGCACATCGAGCGCGACCGCGCGCTCGCCCGGCGCGTGCAGCGGATCGACGTCGACGAGCCGAACGAGGGCGACACCGTCCGCATCCTGCAGGGGCTGCGCGAGCGGTACCAGCAGCACCACCAGGTGAGCTACACGGACGGCGCGCTCGAGGTCGCGGCGCGCCTCGCGCGGCGGCACCTGCGCGACCTGCGCCTGCCCGACAGCGCGATCGACGTGATCGACGAGGCGGGGGCGGCGCTGCGCCTCAACCCGCCGGAGGACGGCCGCCGGATCGTCGACGCCCCCGAGGTCGAGCGGGTCGTCTCGCGCATGGCCCGCATCCCCGAGACCCAGGCCACGACCTCCGACCGCGAGCGCCTGCGGACGCTCGGCGAGGCCCTGAAGCGCGTCGTCTTCGGCCAGGACGAGGCCGTCGACCAGGTGGCCTCGGCCATCAAGCGGGCCCGGGCCGGGCTCGGCCCGCCCGAGCGGCCGGCCGGCGCCTTCCTCTTCACCGGGCCGACCGGCGTCGGCAAGACGGAGCTCGCGAAGCAGCTCGCGAAGCACCTCGGCAACGAGTTCCTCCGCTACGACATGAGCGAGTACGGCGAGAAGCACTCCGTCTCGCGGCTCATCGGCGCGCCGCCGGGCTACGTCGGCTTCGAGCAGGGCGGCCTGCTGGTCGACGCCGTGCGCCAGCACCCGTACTCGGTCGTGCTCCTCGACGAGATCGAGAAGGCGCACCCCGACCTGATGAACATCCTCCTGCAGGTCATGGACCACGCGACCCTGACCGACAACAGCGGCCGCAAGGCCGACTTCCGCCAGACGATCCTCATCATGACGTCGAACGCCGGCTCGCGGGAGATGAGCCAGGCCACGATCGGCTTCTCGTCCGACCAGGACCAGGACGCGAAGTCGCGCGGGAAGCAGGCGATCGAGCGCTTCTTCACGCCGGAGTTCCGCAACCGGCTCGACGCGATCGTGAGCTTCCGGGCGCTCTCGCCCGAGGTCATGGAGACGATCGTCGACAAGTTCGTCCTCGAGCTCGAGGCGCAGCTGCGGGAGCGGAAGGTGGCGATCGACCTGCGGCCCGACGCCCGCGCCTACCTCGCGAAGAAGGGCTTCAGCACCGTCTACGGCGCGCGGCCGCTCAACCGCCTCGTGCAGACCGAGGTCCGCAACCCGCTGACCGACGAGATCCTGTTCGGCCGGCTCGAGCACGGCGGCACGGTCCACGTCGGGGTCTCGGGCGACGCCCTGAGCTTCGACTACGACTCGCTCCCGCCGCCCGAGCCGGCGGCGCCCGCCGGCCCGGTCTCGGAGCCCGGCGGGGAATCCGCCGGGAGCTGAGCCGGGCGGCTCCGGGCCCGGCGGGGCGGCGCCGCCGGGCCTGCTCCGCCGGCTCTCACGCCGCGCTCATCCCGTCCCCCGTCCGTTCTCACGCGACTTTTCGCCGGCTCCGGCGTACCTCCTTCTGGTTTCCGTCCAACAATCCCGAAGAGGAGGGGCGCGTGATCACGTCCAATGGGGTGAATCGATGAGCGCCGTGGCGGCGCTGGTCCTGGCGGCCGCGGTCCCGGCCGCGGGGGTCGCCGGTCGGTGGCAGGGCACCGTGACGATCGCGGACCGGGAGGTGCCCGTCGCGGTCGACCTCGCGCCGGCGGCCGACGACGGCGGGTGGAAAGGGTCGATCGTCCTCTCCGGCCTGCGGGTCTTCGGCGCGGCGCTGTCGGACGTCGCGGTGGCGCCCCCGCGCGTCGCGTTCACCCTCGGCAGCCCGCGGGGCGACCGCGGGCTCGGCGCGGTCGTCGAGGCCCGGATCGAGGCCGACGGCCGGATGGCCGGGACGCTCACCCACGCGGGCCGCGCGACGGCGCTGTCGCTCGTCCGCACCGGCGAGGCCCAGGTCTTCGTGCCGCCCGCCAGCACGGCCGTGGCCGCGGCGGCCGAGGGCGAGTGGCAGGGCGGCTACGAGCTCTTCGGCTACCCGAGGAAGGTCACGCTGCGGCTGCGCAACGCGGGCGCCGCGGCGACCGCGTCGTTCGTGATCGACGGCCGGCGGCACAACGACCTTCCGGTCGACCTCGTGCGCCAGGAGGGGGACAACGTCTTCGTGGTCTCGAGCGCGGCCGGCATCCGCTTCGAGGGCCGCCTCTCGGCGGACGGGAAGGAGCTCGTCGGCGCCGTCGTCCAGGGGCCCCTCGAGCTGCCGGTCGTGCTGCGCCGGGCCGCCGAGAAGGGGGCGTCGTCGTGAGGGCGCCCGCGATCGTCGCTCTCGCCCTGCTCTGCGCGCCCGTCTCCGAGGCGCAGTGGATGTTCCGCGGCGGGCCGTCTCACGAAGGCGTCGGGGCCCGGGCGCCCCGGTCGGCGCCGAGGGTGAAGTGGCGCTTCCCGACGGGCGACCGCATCGTGTCCTCGCCGTCGTGGGCCGACGGCGTCGTCTACTTCGGCAGCGACGACGGCCGCGTCTACGCGGTGGCGACGGCGACCGGCCTCCTGCGATGGTCGACCGAGACCGGCGGGCCGGTGCGCTCCACGCCGGCCGTGGCGGGCGGCGTCGTCTACGTCGTGAGCTACGACGGGCGGCTCTACGCCCTCGATGCGCTCACCGGGGAGAGGCGGTGGGCGTTCCGCACCCAGGGCGAGCGCGCGTTCGAGGCGAAGGGCCTGCACGGGATGCAGCCGGCGGGCCAGACGTTCTTCGACCCGTACGACGTGTTCCTGTCGAGCCCGGCCGTCGTGGACGGCGTCGTCTACTTCGGCAGCGGCGACGGGCGCGTGTACGCGGTCGACGCGGCGACGGGCGCGGAGCGCTGGCACGCCCAGACGGGCGACGTCGTCCACGCCTCGCCGGCGGTGGCGGACGCGACGGTCTACGTCGGGAGCTGGGACGGCGACTTCTACGCCCTCGACGCCGCGAGCGGCGCCCTGCGCTGGCGGTTCCAGGCCGGCCGCGACGACGTGCTGCACAACCAGGTCGGCTTCCAGTCGTCGGCCGCGGTCGTCGGGGGCGTCGTGTACGTCGGCTGCCGCGACTCGAAGCTCTACGCGCTCGACGCGGCCACCGGCCAGGAGCGCTGGCGCTACGACAACGAGGGGAGCTGGGTCGTCGGCAGCCCGGCGGTGGCGAACGGCCGCGTCGTGTTCGCCACGTCGGACTCGCGGAAGTTCCACGTGCTCGACGCGGCCACCGGGAAGCCGGTCGCCAGCCAGGAGGCCGGCGCCTTCATGTTCTCGTCGCCGACCCTCGCCGGGGACGTCGTGCTCGTCGGCGTGCTGAACGGGCAGCTCGACGCGCGCGACGCGTCGAGCGGGGCCCTCCTCTGGTCGCACGAGGTGCCGATGTCGCGCGGGCCCGCCGGGCGCCTCCTCGCGGCCGACCGCACCTTCGACGGACCGGTGCTGTACGCCTCGGGCTGGGGGCCGGACGCCGTCGCCGGCTTCTTCCGCCAGACCGCGGTCGGGTCCGTCTTCTCGACGCCGATCGTCGCGGACGGGCTCGTGCTCTTCGGCTCGGCGGACGGGGCCCTCTACGCGCTCGAGTGAGGACGCGCTCCGGAGGGGCGTAATGTAGAAGGACGCGGCGCGGGGGGACGCACGGGGAGCCGCGGAAGGGGGAACCATGCGTCTCTTCGTGGCCGCGGGCTTGGTGGCGCTCGCATTCCCGCCGCCGTTCGTGCTCGGCGCGCCGGCCGCCGGCGTGGCTCAGGGAGAGGAGCCGCCGCCGGCGGACGCGCACGCCGGCCACGCGCTCGGGAAGGTCGACTTCCCGGTGAGCTGCTCGGCGGGAGCGCAGGCCGAGTTCACGCGCGCGGTGGCGCTGCTGCACCACATGACGTATCCGCAGGCCCGGCTCGCGTTCGAGCGCGTCGCCGCGCTCGATCCCCGGTGCGCGATGGCGCACTGGGGCGTCGCCATGACGCTCTTCCAGCCGCTGTGGCCGACGCGGCCGAAGCCGGCCGACCTGCGGCGCGGGTGGGAAGAGGCCGGGAAGGCGGAGGCGCTGAAGCCGGCGACCGAGCGGGAGCGCCTGTTCGTCGCGACGGCGACGGCCTTCTTCCTCGACCCCGCCGCGAGCGACTACTGGCTGCGCGTGCGGCGCTGGGAGGCCGCGGCCAGGAAGGTGTACGACGCCTTCCCGGACGACCCGGAGGCCGCCACGTTCTACGCCCTCGCTCACCTCGCGACGGCGCCCGCGGACACGATCTCGCGGGAGCACCAGGACCGCGCGGCGGAGATCCTCCTCCGCGTCTACCGGAAGAACCCCGACCACCCCGGCGTCATGCACTACCTCGTCCACGCCAACGACGCGCCCGGCCGCGAGCGCGAGCAGCTCGACGTCACGCGCCGCTACGAGCAGATCGCCCCGCGCAACCCGCACGCGCTGCACATGCCGACCCACATCTACACGCGCCTCGGCGACTGGGACGGCGTCGTCCGCGGGAACCTGAAGGCGGCCGAGGCCGCGCTCGAGACGCCGGCCGGCGAGCACGGGGAGCTCGTGTGGGACGAGTTCCCGCACGCGATCGAGTACCTCGTCTACGCCTACCTGCAGCAGGGACGCGACGACGACGCGCTCGCGCAGGCGGAGAGGCTCCGCGGGACGGAGCGGCTCGAGCCGAGCTTCAAGACCGCGTTCCACCTGGCGTCGACGCAGGCGCGCTGCGCGCTCGAGCGGCGCGACTGGGGGCGGGCGGCGGCGATCGTGCCGCGGCAGCCGGCCGCGCTCGACTGGGACCGGTTCCCCTGGGCCGAGGCCACGGCCGTCTTCGCGCGTGGCCTGGGGCTCGCGCGGACCGGGCGTCGGCCCGACGCGGCGGCGGCGGTCGAGAGGCTTCTGGCCCTCGAAGCCGCGTCCGCGGCGGCGGGCGAGTCGCTCTTCACCCGGAACATCCGCGTGCTGAAGCTCGAGCTGTCGGCCTGGCAGGCCGAGGCCGAGGGGCGGGGCGACTCCGCGCTCGCCCTGATGCGAGAGGCCGCCCTGCTGGAGGCGGACACGCCGAAAGCCGCGGTCACGCCCGGGCCGACGCTGCCGGGCTTCGAGCAGTTCGGCGACCTCCTCGCCGCGCGAGGGCGGGCCGGCGAGGCGCTCGCCGCCTACCGCCGCTCGCTCGAGCTCTACCCGCGCCGCTTCAACTCGCTGCTCGGCGCGGCCCGCGCGGCCGAAGCCGCGGGCGACCGCGCCGCGGCGCGCGCCGTGGCCGCCGAGTTGCTGGAGGTCGCGCGGGGCGGGACGCGGCAACCGGAGCTGGCCGAGGCGGCCCGCCTCGCGGGGGGAGGGGCCCTCTCGCATTGACTGAAGTGGCTACGAGTAGCTACTATGGGTCATGCGCGCTGTCGGCGTGAAGGTTCTCAAGAACAGGCTGAGCGAGTACGTTCGCCTCGCCGCGGCCGGCGAGACCGTGCTCGTCACCGACCGCGACCGCGTCGTCGCCGAACTGGGCCCGCCGCGCGCCGGCCGCGCCGAGCCGCTGGTGGACGCGCTCCTCGCCGAGGCCGTGCGCGAGGGCTGGATCCGGGCGCCCCTCGTGGTGGCCGAGGGGCCCCCGCCGCGGCAGCCGGTCGCGAGCTGGAAGACGCTGGCGCGGGAGATCGAGAAGGACCGGGGCGAGCGTTGATCTATCTCGACACGTCCGTCGCCCTCGCGCACCTGCTGGCCGAGGATCGGCGGCCGGCCGACGCGCTGTGGGCCGAGCCGCTCGTCGCGAGCCGCCTTCTCGAATACGAGCTCTGGGTGCGGCTGAACGCGCGCGGGCTGGCGGCGTCGCACGGCGAGGGGGCCCGCCGGATCGTCGAGCGCGTGGCGATCGTGGAGCTGCTGCCGAACGTGCTGGCCCGCGCCCTCGAGCCGTTCCCGGCACCGGTCCGTACCCTCGACGCTCTCCACCTCGCGTCGTTCGCCTTCGTGCTCGCGCGTGACCCCCGCCTGCGCCTGGCGAGCTACGACGACCGCCTCGTCGCCTCCGCGCGCGCTCTCGGCTACACCGTCGCCGAGGTGTAGGCCTCCTCGGCTCTGCTTCGCCGCGGTCCTTCGGGGCCTCAGCGCCCCACGACCTTCAGGAGCCGGTCGACGGGGCCGGCCCACGCGGCCGGCCCTTCCGACGTCAGCTTCCCGGCGCGGTCGTCCCAGGAGAGGCGCGTGACGCGGCCGCCGTCCTTCTCGTAGGCGTAGGTGCGGCCGTCGTCGTCGTAGAGCGCGAACGACGCGTCGGCACCGGGCCAGACGCGAATCGCCGCGATCTCCTGCTTCTGCTTGGTGTGGAGGACCGGCGTGCCGTACGGGACGATCGAGCCCGCGCGGACGAAGAGCGGGAGCGTGTCGATCGCGGCCGCGACCTCGACCGTCCGACCGCCCGGATGTCGCTCGCTCGTCCAGTAGTCGAACCAGTCGGTTCCGGCGGGCAGATAGACGCTGCGGCGCGTGACGCCCTGCTCGGTGACCGGCGCGACGAGGAACGCCGGGCCGAACATGTACTCGTCGCGGACGTCGGCGACCTTCGGGTCGTTCGGGAAGTCCATGAAGAGCGCACGCATGTAGGGAGCGCCCGTCTCGCGGGTGGCGTGAGCCAGCGAGTAGACGTACGGCAGGAGCTCGTACCGCAGCTTCAGGTACTTCACGAGCACCGCCTCGGCCTGCTTTCCGTACGACCACACCTCGTTCTCGATGCGGCTGCCGTGGGCGCGGAAGACCGGCAGGAAGGCCGCGTACTGGAACCAGCGCGCGTAGAGCTCGGGGTAGTCGTCGTACCCGCCGACGTTCGCGCGGGCGTCGCCCGGGTCGAGGAGCGGCGGGCGGGCGGGCATGTGCTTCGCCGGCAGGTACTCCCAGCCGCCGATGTCGTTCGTCCAGTACGCCATCCCGGCCGCCGCGAAGCCGAGGCCGGTCGGCACCTGCCGCTTCAGCGTGTCCCACGTCGGCAGGATGTCGGAGGACCACATGATCGTCCCGTTCCGCTGCGAGCCGAGGTACGCGTCGCGGGAGAGGGTGAGGGCACGCCTTCCCGGGAAGTCGCGGCGGAAGCCGTCGTAGAGCGCCTGGGTGTGGACGAGCGGGTAGATGTTGAAGAACCGCGTGCCGGGGCCGACGTGGAAGTAGGCGCCGTTCGGGGGAAGGTCGGGCTCGGTCTGGTCGGCCCAGAGAGAGTCGAAGCCCTTCGAGAGGACGTTGTCGCGGATCGTCTCCCAGAACCACTTCGCGGCGGCGGGGTTCGAGGTGTCGACGTCGGATCCCGCACGGTCGTAGGGCAGGCCGTCGATCGGGGTGCCGTCGGCGAGGTGCGTGAACCAGCCGTTCTTCAGCAGGAGGTCGTAGTAGCGCGAGTCCCTCGTGAAGCGCGGCCAGACGCTGATCATCGTCTCGAAGCCCATGTCGTGGAGCTGCCGGTTCATCGCGGCGGGGTCGGGCCAACGCTCCGGGATGAAGTCCATCTGGCCCATGCGCGTGTAGTAGAACCAGTCGACGACCATCACGTCGGCGGGAAGCCCGCGGTCGCGGTACCCCTTCGCCACCTTCAGCACCTCGTCCTGGCTCGTGTAGCGCTGCTTGCACTGGATGTAGCCGTACGCGGCCTTCGGCAGGAGCGGCGTCTCGCCGGTGAGCCTTCGATAGCCCCCGTAGATCTCGTCCGTCGTCCTGCCGGCGATCACGAAGAAGGAGACGCGGTTCCCGACCTCGGAGATCCAGCGGGTGCGCTCGCCATGCCCGGCTCGATGCGCGTCTTCGACGGGTTGTCCCACACGAGGCCGTAGCCGTAGTTCGTGACCATGAACGGCACGCAGACGCTCGGGCCGCCGGCCGCGAGGTAGTCGTGCCAGCAGTTGATCGCGTCGCCCCGGTGGTCGAGGCGGCCCTCCTGGTGCTGGCCGAAGCCGTAGTAGTGCTCGTCGTCGGGCGCGTCGAACGTCGCGCCGACCTGGAAGAACGGCGCGTCGGCCGGCCTGCGGTCCGCGAGGATCGACGCGTTGCCGTCCTTGTGGTTCGGCACCGACATCTGCCAGCCCGTCATGTGAAGGAGCGTCTTCCCCTCGGGCGTCGCGAAGGTGACGTCGGCCGGCGGCGCGGATCCGTTGAAGAAGCGCGCGATGTCCTTCTGCGTGTCGAGCGGCGTGCCGGGCTTGTTCACGGCCACCGTGACGACGAGGCGGGGCGAGCGGTAGACGTCGACGTCGGCCGTGGCCGAGCGCGTCCAACCCGCGGCCTCCGGCTGCGCCACGAAGCCGAAGCCCGGCGGGGTCAGCGCGTCCCTGCGCTCGAGGCTGAGCGTCACGCGGACGACGTTCGGCGCGTAGGCCTCGAGCACGATCGTGCTCCCGTCGCGCTCGAGGACGACGGGCTGAGCGGACGCCGCCGTCGCCCCGCCCGCCACCGCCACCGCCGCCGCGAGCCCGAAGCCGATCCGATTGCTGGCCTTCACTTCGCCCCTCCGTGCCGGGCGAAGTGTACTGCCGTCCCCTGATAAACTGTCCGGATCTTGAAGAACGATCTCGGGCCGCGGTACGACGCGCTCCTGCAGGCGCTGGAGCGACGGATCCTCGTCATCGACGGGGCGATGGGCACCCTCCTGCAGGCGCACGGCCTCGGCGAGGCCGACTACCGCGGCGAGCGGCTCCGCGACTGGCCGCGCGACGTCAAGGGCAACCACGAGCTGCTGAACCTGAGCCGGCCGGACGTGGTCGTGGCCGCCCACCGCGAGTACCTGGCGGCCGGGGCCGACATCGTCGAGACGAACACGTTCAACGCGAACGCGATCTCGCAGGCGGACTACGGCACCGAGGCGCTGGCCTACGAGCTGAACGTCGCGGCCGCGAAGGCGGCGCGGGCCGCGGTCGACGGGGTGATGGCCGAGGAGCCGGGGCGGGTGTGCTGGGTGGCCGGGGCGCTCGGCCCGACGAACAGGACGGCCTCGCTCTCGCGCGACGTCAACGACCCGGGGGCGAGGGCCGTGACCTTCGACGACCTCGAGGCCGCGTACCACGAGCAGGCGCTCGGCCTCCTCGACGGAGGGGCGGACATCCTCCTCGTCGAGACGGCCTTCGACACGCTGAACGCGAAGGCGGCGCTCTTCGCGATCGAGCGCGCGTTCGACGTGCGCGGGACGAAGCGCCCGGTGATCGCGTCGGTCACGATCACGGACCTCTCCGGCCGGAACCTCTCCGGCCAGACGGCGGCCGCCTTCTGGATCTCCGTCTCCCACGCGCCCCTCCTGTCCGTGGGCCTCAACTGCGCCCTCGGCCTGAAGGAGATGCGGCCGCACGTCGAGGAGCTCTCGGCGCTCGCGCCGACGTTCGTGCACGCGTACCCGAACGCGGGGCTTACCAACGCCTTCGGCGGGTTCGACGAGACGCCGGCGTCGATGGCCGAGGCGCTCGGCGAGTGGGCGGGGGCCGGCTTCCTGAACGTCGTCGGCGGCTGCTGCGGCACGACCCCGGCGCACATCCGGGCGATCGCCGCCGCCGTCGAGGGCGTCGCTCCCCGGAAGCGCCCCGAGGTCCCGCGCCTGTCGCGCTTCTCGGGCCTCGAGCCGTTCGTCATCCGCGAGGACTCGAACTTCGTGAACGTGGGCGAGCGGACGAACGTCACCGGATCGCCGAAGTTCGCGAAGCTCGTGCGGGCCGGCCAGTTCGCCGAGGCGCTCGAGGTCGCGCGGCAGCAGGTCGACGGCGGTGCGCAGATCCTCGACGTCAACATGGACGAGGGCCTCCTCGACTCGAGGCAGGCCATGACGACGTTCCTGAACCTGCTCGCGGCGGAGCCCGACATCGCGCGCGTGCCGATCATGCTCGACTCGTCGGACTGGAGCGTCCTCGAGGCGGGCCTGAAGTGCCTCCAGGGCAAGGGCATCGTCAACTCGCTCTCGCTCAAGGAGGGCGAGGCGGCCTTCGTCGAGCGCGCGCGGCTCGTGCGGCGCTACGGGGCCGGCGCGGTCGTGATGGCCTTCGACGAGCAGGGCCAGGCGACGTCCGCCGAGCGGCGGGTGGAGATCCTCAGCCGCGCCTACCGGATCCTCACGGAGAAGGCCGGCTTCCCGCCGGAAGACCTCGTCCTCGACCCGAACGTGCTGACCGTCGGCACCGGGATCGAGGAGCACGCGGATTACGGCGTCGCGTTCATCGAGTCGGTGCGCCGCCTCAAGGCCGAGCTGCCCTACGCCAAGGTGAGCGGTGGCATCTCGAACGTGTCCTTCTCGTTCCGGGGCAACAACCCCGTCCGCGAGGCGATGCACGCGGCGTTCCTGTACCACGCGATCCAGGCCGGCCTCGACATGGGCATCGTCAACGCCGGCCAGCTCGCGGTGTACGAGGAGGTGCCGAAGGACCTCCTCGAGCGCGTCGAGGACGTCCTCCTGAACCGCCGGCCCGACGCGACGGAGCGGCTGATCGCCTTCGCCTCCACGGTGAAGGCGGGGGAGAAGGAGCAGGCGGTCGAGGACGAGTGGCGGCGGGGGCCGGTCGAGGAGCGGCTCAAGCACGCCCTCGTGCGCGGCATCGACGCCCACGTCGAGCAGGACGCCGAGGAGGCGCGGCAGAAGTACGGCCGGCCGCTGCGGGTCATCGAGGGGCCGCTCATGGACGGCATGAACGTCGTCGGCGACCTGTTCGGCGCCGGCAAGATGTTCCTGCCCCAGGTCGTGAAGAGCGCGCGGGTGATGAAGAAGGCGGTGGCCTACCTCACGCCCTTCCTCGAGGCGGAGAAGCAGGCGAGCGGGGCGCGGTCCGAGGCGAAGGTCGTGATGGCGACGGTGAAGGGCGACGTCCACGACATCGGCAAGAACATCGTCGGCGTCGTCCTCGGCTGCAACAACTACGAGGTCGTGGACCTCGGGGTGATGGTGCCGGCGGACCGGATCCTCGCCGCCGCGCGCGAGCACGGGGCCGACGTCGTCGGGCTCTCCGGCCTCATCACGCCGTCGCTCGAGGAGATGGTCCACGTCGCGCGCGAGATGGACCGGCAGGGCTTCACGCTGCCGCTCCTCATCGGCGGCGCCACGACGAGCCGGGCCCACACCGCGGTGCGGATCGCTCCCGCCTACAAGGGGCCGGTCGTCCACGTGCTGGACGCCTCGCGGGCGGTGGGCGTCGTGAGCCAGCTGAAGGGCGACGGCCGGACCGCGTTCGACGCGACGAACCGCGTCGAGCAGGAGCGCCTGCGCCGCGAGCACGAGGCCCGGCGGCAGGAGACGAAGCTGCTGCCGATCGAGGAGGCGCGTCGGCGGAGGACCAGGATCGACTGGTCCGGCTACGAGCCGCCGCGGCCGTCCTTCGTCGGCGCGAGGCTCGTCGACCGGCTTCCGCTCCGCGAGATCGCCGAGCTCGTCGACTGGTCGCCGTTCTTCGCGGCGTGGCAGCTGCGGGGCACCTACCCGCGGATCTTCGAGAACCCCGAGTGGGGGGCGAAGGCGCGGGAGCTCTTCGACGACGCGCAGCGGATGCTCGGCCGGCTCCTCGACGAGGACGCGCTCCGCGGCCGCGGCGCCTACGGCTTCTTCCCGGCGAACGCGACGGGCGACGACGTCGAGGTCTACGTCGACGAGGACCGCCACGGCCGCCTCGGCACCCTGCACACGCTGCGGCAGCAGTCCGACCGGGGCGAGGGCGAGCCCGACGCGGCCCTCGCCGACTTCGTCGCGCCGAAGTCCGAGGGCCGGGTCGACTGGATCGGGGCGTTCGCGGTGACCACCGGGCTCGGCGCGGAGGAGATCGTCGCGGCGCACGAGAAGGCCCACGACGACTACGCGGCCATCATGGTGAAGTCGCTCGCCGACCGCCTCGCCGAGGCGGCCGCCGAGTGGCTCCACCGCCGCGCGCGCGCCGACTGGGGCTACGGGCGGGACGAGCAGCTCTCGGTCGAGGAGCTGATCCGGGAGAAGTACCGCGGCATCCGGCCGGCCCCGGGCTATCCGGCCTGCCCGGACCACACCGAGAAGCGCCTGCTGTTCGACCTCCTCGGGGGCGAGGACGCGGTGGGCATCCGGCTCACCGAGACCTTCGCGATGTCCCCGGCCGCGTCCGTGTGCGGCTTCTACTTCGCGCACCCCCAGGCGCGCTACTTCGCGCTCGGGAAGATCGGCCGGGACCAGGTGCTCGACTACCACCGCCGCAAGGGCATGGACCTGCGGGCGGTGGAACGCTGGCTCGCTCCGAACTTGGCGTACGAGCCGGGCGAGTAGCCCTCAGCTCGGGCGGCGGGACCGCCAGGGCGGCTTCTCGAGCCGCAGGACGACGGACGAGGCGCGGAGCTCCTCGGCCACGGCCGCGGCCGGCCGCGGCGCGGCCCGCGGAGCCCACGCGACGCTCGCGCCGAAGCACGACCGGAGCCGCGTGAAGACGTCGTCGGGCAGCACGTTGCTCAGGTACTCGAGCGCCGTCCCGCGCAGCGCCCGATCGTCGGTCTTCATCGCGGCCCAGGCGAGGCGGAGGGGCTGGCTCTCGAGGGTGAGCGAGAGCAGGGCGAACAGCTGCGGGAGCTGGCGGTCCACCGGCTGTCCCGAGTCGAGCTCCCGGCGGACGCGTTCGAGAACCTCGTCGCGCCCGAGGGCGACGACGGCGCTCGTCTCGTGGAGAGCGGCGAGGGCCGACGCGGCCGCGGTCCGGATGTCGAACGACGGGTCGTCGAGCGCGGCCCGCAGGCCGTCGACCGCGCGGGGCCACGGGCAGCAGAACCCGCGCCACCGCCGGCGCACGGCGGGTCGCCCGCCCGGTCCAGGAGCGCGTCGACGAGCTGGCCGGTCGTCCGCGGCGCGGCGTGGCGCGCGCGCGCAGCACGTCGGGGAAGAGCTCGTCGCGGGCGAGGAGCGGGAGGGCCGCCGCCACCACCGCCGGCGGCGGCTCGTGGAAGAGGCGCAGGGCGGCGCGCGCGTCCGACGCGCGGCCCCCGCGGAGGGCGCGAACCGCGGCGACGACCGTGTCCTCCGCGCGGTCGCCGTGGCCGGAGCGGGCGGCGGCCTCGGGGCCCGGCTCGGCGCCGGGCCGCGGGCCGTCCGCGGGTCCGGGGTCCGCCAGCGCGCCGAGCGCGCCGGGCGGCAGCTCGACGGAGGCGCTCGACGGGGAGTCACCCTCGGCGGCCCGCAGCGCGTCGATCTGCCGCAGGAGCGTCTCGCGGTCCATGTGGCCGGTGTGGGCGAGCGTGAAGCGGGTCGCGGGGTCGACGACGTCGCGCTCGTCGAGCCGCACGCGGCCGTCGATGAGGCTCCGCTCCAGCGTCCTCACGTAGCCCCGGTGGAGCGGGCGCGCGAGGGCGAGCGCGACGAACGAGAGGAAGGCGGCGGCCCCGAAGAGGGCGCGGTGCGAGCCGGCGGGCAGGGCCGCGGTCGCGGCCGCGACGAGGGCGCTGCCGACGAGCGAGCCGAACTTGTCGACGCCGACGTCGATGAGGGCCTTGGCCCGCCGCTTCTCGCCCTCGGGCAGCGGGGTGAAGAGCAGCTCGTAGGCCGAGCGGTACAGGGAGTTCGTGAGCGCCTCGTGCGAGCTGCGGGCGGCGAGGGCGAGCGGGAAGCCCGGGGCGAAGAGGGCCGCGGCCGAGCTCGCCGCCGTCAGCAGCGGACGGATCGCCGCGGTGCCGGCGATGCCGAGGTGGGCGAGGGCCGGGCGGGCGGACGAGGCCTGGAGGACGAAGCTCGCGAGGCTCATCCCCGTGTGGAAGAGGGCCATCACGCCGAGGAGCGCGCTGCCGCCCCCGAAGCGAGCCTGCGCCTCCGCCTTGAAGAGGAAGTCGACGACCGCCTCGACGACCGCGCCGACGAGCGCGAAGATCACGATCTGCCGCAGGAACGGCGCGCGCAGCGCCTGCGCCGTCCGCGTCGGAGGGGAGGCGGGGGCCCGGCCCTGCCGGTCGGCGAACGCCCGTGCGAGGACGAGCCCGCCCCCCACGTGGAGCGCGGCGAGGACGAGGAGCATCGCGGACACCGGCAGCGCCGCCGTCGCCGCCAGCCAGGTCACGACGCCGCCGACGACACCGCCGGCCGTCGCCCCGGTGCCGATGCCGCCCACCACCCGGCGCGCCGTGTACGGGTCGAACCGCTCGTTGACGAGCGACCAGAAGCCGGAGACGAGGGCGCCGCCGAAGGCCGCCACGTGGAGGTAGAGAAGGAAGGCCGCGGCCCGGGGGAAGGCGCCGCCCGCGGCCCACAGCGTCGTGAGCAGGACGGCGGAAGCGAAGGCCATCGCCGGCACCACGCGGGCGGGGGCGTGACGGGAGAGCGCCGTCGACATCGAGCGGGCGCTCGCGAGCGCGACGAGCGCGGCGGCCATCATCACGAACGGCAGCGAGCGGACCTGGAACGCGGTGAGGAAGAGCGTGTCGCGCACGGCGCGCGACGCCACCTGCTCGGCGATGAGCAGGAAGACGCCGGCGGTCGCGGCCTGGACCGCTCTTCTCTCCGCGGGATCGAGTGTCATGCGAGAGGCGCGCCGGCGGGAAGGGCGGCGCGCTCGCCTATACTACGCGGATGTCGCCGCCGACGCGCGGCGTCGCGGGCGCGCTCGCGGTCGCGTCCGGGACGCTGGACCTGGAGACGGAGGAGGGCCGCAGCTTCCTCCAGGAGAGGCTGTCGTTCTTCTGCGCGGTCGGCTTCCTCGTCCAGACCGGGTTCTTCGTCTTCGGGCGGGCGGCACTCGCGGCGGTGGCGCCCCACCTCGTCTTCGGAGCGGTCTCGCCCGGCAAGGTCTTCGCCGTCCTCGCCGAGCTCTCGTCGCAGCTGCTGTACCTCGCCGTCTGGCTGGGCCTGCGCCGGGGACGCCGATCGAGCCGCGTCCTGCGGGGAACGGACGTCTTTCTCCCGGTCGCGACGTGCGGCCTCGGCGCGCTGCCTCTCGCGAGCCCCGGCACCGGCGCGACGGCGGCGTTCGCCGCGCTCCTGATCGTCCTCACGGTGCTCATGGCCCGCAGCGTGATCGTCCCGAGCACGCCCCGCAGGTCGCTCCTCGTGGGCGCGGCGTCGGTGCTGCCGCTCCTCGTCTGGACGCGCGGGCTCGAGTTCCCGGTGGTCCTGTTCGAGGAGCGGGTCCGCGTGCCGTTCGTCGTCCCCGGCCTGCTCTGGTCGCTGTGCGCGGTCTCGCTCTCGACCCTCACCTCCGGCGTCATCTTCGGCCTCCGCCGCCGCGTCCGCGAGGCGCTGCAGCTCGGCCAGTACACCCTCGAGGAGAAGCTCGGCGAGGGAGGCATGGGCGTCGTCTACCGCGCGCGCCACGCGATGCTCCGCCGCCCGACGGCGGTGAAGCTGCTGCCGCCCGAGCGGGCCGGCGTCCGCGACCTGCAGCGCTTCGAGCGCGAGGTGCAGGCGACGGCGCTCCTCAGCCACCCGAACACGGTCGCGATCTACGACTTCGGCCGCACGCCGGACGGGATCTTCTACTACGCGATGGAGTACCTCGAGGGCCTCGACCTCGAGGCGCTGGTCGAGCGCTTCGGACCGCAGGCGCCGGGCCGCGTCGTCCACCTCCTGTCGCAGGTCGCGGGCGCGCTCGGCGAGGCGCACGCCGCGTCTCTCATCCACCGCGACGTGAAGCCGGGGAACGTGATCCTGTGCCAGCGCGGGGGGGCGCCGGACGTCGCGAAGGTCGTGGACTTCGGCCTGGTGCGCGAGCTCGCCGGCGTCGGCGAGGGGACGGCGAGCGCCGTCGACGTCGTGCGCGGGACGCCCTTGTACCTCTCGCCCGAGGCGATCACGCGGCCCGACGCGGTCGACGGGCGCAGCGACCTCTACGCGGTCGGCGCCCTCGGCTACTTCCTCCTCACGGGCCGGCACGTCTTCGAGGGCGCCACCGTCGTCGAGGTCTGCTCGCACCACCTGCACTCGCGGCCGGAGCCGCCCTCCTCGCGGCTCGGCCGCCCGCTGCCGTCCGACCTCGAGGCGGTCGTCCTCTCGTGCCTCGAGAAGGCGCCGGAGCGGCGGCCGCAGGCCGCGGCGGAGCTCGTCGAGCGGCTCGAGGCCTGCGCCCTGTCCTCGCCGTGGACGGAGCGCGACGCGAGGGCGTGGTGGCGGGAGCACGGCGAGCGGGTCCGGGAGCTGCGCGCCTCGGCGCGGCGCGGCGACGGCTCGCCACGGCCGACGATCGCCGTCAGCCTCGAGGACCGCCTCGCGAGCGCGGGAAGGGGACGATGAAGATCCGCCTGCAGTACCCGGCGAATCCGGAGAACGCGCGCGACCACGCGGCCATCGCGGTCCGCGCCGCGCGGGAGCAGTGGGAGACGGAGCTCGACTTCTCGCCGGGCAGCCTCGAGGAGCTCGACGGCCAGATCGACTCTCTCCGCGAGGACGGGCAGGACGGCGAGGACGCGGCGGAGCTGCTCTTCGTGTTCGGCTGCTACCTCGGCGAGGTCCTCGTGCGGCGCCTCGGCGGTGCGTGGGTGCCGACGGCCCGCTCTGCGCTGCGCGAGGTGTCTCCGTGGCCGATGGTCGTGGCGCTGCCGGACGGCTCGACGTGGGACGCGATCGGGAAGGCGTACCGCCGCCTCGAGCTCGGCGACTCGGAGTACCTGCCGGCCTTCTACGAGGCGGCGGCCGCCCGCGGCCCGCGCCGGTGACGCCTTCGGGCGACGACGACGAGGCGGTGCCGCTGCCCGTCACGGGCGAGCTCGACCTCCACCCCTTCGCGCCGGGCGAGATCCCCTCGCTCGTCGCCGAGTACGTGCGGGCGTGCCGCGAGCGCGGCATCCTCGACGTGAGGCTCGCGCACGGCAAGGGCACGGGCGTGCAGCGCGCGGCGGTGCGGCGGGTGCTGGCGTCTCTCGAGGGCGTCGTCTGGTTCTCGGACGCGCCGGCGGAGCGCGGCGCGTGGGGCGCGACCGTCGCTCGACTCAGACCGATTTCTGACCGGGAACCCTGACCCGCGCGCGACGAGCGACGCGCGGACCTCAAGCATTTTCTGAGGCGCGCGCGCGGGCGCGACTGGCTTCGGCGAAATCGCGGTGACGCGCGCGCGACCGCGTCGTTCGCGGTCGCGCGGTGTCTTGACACCGCGGCGGTCGGACCATAGATTGCGTCTCGCTTCACTTCGCGACAGAGGCGCGGCGACGGCGACGTGATCGACGCGACCCGCCCGGCGAGAGCCCCAGTGGTGATGAGACAGATCAACTTCGGCTTCTTCGACGACAGCGGGCACCCCCGGGCCGACCGGATCCTGATGTTCTACTCGTTCGAGACGGACGACCGGCAGTCGCGGTCGGGGATCCTGCACTACCGCGTCGCCGAGGGCCGGTTCGTCGGGCCGCGCCACGATCCCGAGATCACGACGGCCGCGCTCGCGTTCCTCGCGCGCAGCGGACGCCTCGCGGACGCCTCCCAGGCCTGACGCGGCGGCCGTCGCGGCGGCCCGGCTGTGCTAGGATGACCCTTCGGCAGTAGCAATTTTCGCCGCTCAGGGAGGCATTCATCATGACGACGGCAGGCAAGGGGCGCGAGATCGCGCCGGCGAAGGGCAAGCTCGGCGTTCTGCTCCCCGGCATGGGCGCGGTGGCGACGACCTTCGTCGCGGGCGTCGAGGCCGCGCGCACCGGGCTCGCGAAGCCCATCGGCAGCCTCACGCAGATGGGCACGGTGCGGCTCGGCAAGCGCACCGAGGGCCGCTCGCCCCTCATCAAGGACTTCGTCCCGCTCGCCGGGCTCGAGGACGTGGTCTTCGGCGGCTGGGACGTCTACCCCGACAGCGCCTACGAGGCCGCGAAGAAGGCGGGCGTCCTCGACGCGACGCACCTCGAGCCGATGAAGGGCTTCCTCGACGCGCTGAAGCCGTGGCCGGCCGTGTTCGACCCCCAGTACGTCAAGAAGCTCAACGGGCCGAACGTCAAGAAGGGCAAGTCGAAGCGCGACCTCGCCGAGCAGGTGACCGCCGACATCGAGGGCTTCAAGAAGGCGAACGGCCTCGACCGGCTGGTGATGGTGTGGTGCGGATCGACCGAGGTCTACCGCGAGGCGGGCGAGGTCCACTCGACGATCGAGAAGTTCGAGAAGGGCCTCGACGAGAGCCACCCCGACATCCTGCCGTCGATGATCTACGCGTACTGCGCGATCAAGGCCGGCATCCCGTACTGCAACGGCGCGCCGAACCTCTCCGGCGACTTCCCGGCGATGGTCGACCTCGCGAAGAAGACCGGCACGCCGATCGGGGGCAAGGACTTCAAGACCGGCCAGACGTTCATGAAGACGCTGCTCGCGCCCGGCTTCAAGGCGCGCCTGCTCGGCATGAACGGCTGGTACTCGACGAACATCCTCGGCAACCGCGACGGCGAGGTGCTCGACGACCCCGAGTCCTTCAAGACGAAGGAGGTCAGCAAGCTCGGCGTGCTCGAGCACATCCTCCAGCCGAAGCTCTACCCCGACCTCTACGGGAAGATCCACCACGTGGTCCGGATCAACTACTACCCGCCGCGCGGCGACAACAAGGAAGGCTGGGACAACATCGACATCTTCGGGTGGATGGGCTACCCGATGCAGATCAAGGTCGACTTCCTCTGCCGCGACTCGATCCTCGCCGCCCCGATCGTCCTCGACCTCGCCCTCTTCTCCGACCTCGCGAAGCGGGCCGGCATGAGCGGCATCCAGGAGTGGCTGTCGTTCTACTTCAAGAGCCCGCAGGCGGCGCCGGGCCTGTACCCCGAGCACGACATCTTCATCCAGCTGATGAAGCTCAAGAACACGCTGCGCCACCTGCGCGGCGAGGAGCTCATCACGCACCTCGGCCTGGAGTACTACGACTGATCGCCTGACCGCGACTCGTCGCGCGTCCGATGGAGCCCGGCCGCCCCGCGCGGCCGGGCTTTCGCGTCTCCGGCTGGTAGGATCGCGCCATGAGCGACGAGAGAACGGCGGGCGGCGCGCGGGTCGTGCGTCACGAGCGGCTCTACACCGGCCACGTGGTCGACCTCGACCGCGACGAGGTGGAGGAGCCGGGCGGAGTCCGCGGCCGGCGCGAGGTCGTGCGCCAGCGGGGGTCGGTGGCGGCGCTGCCGGTCCACGAGGACGGCCGCGTCACCCTGGTGCGGCAGTACCGCTACGCGGTCGACGCCTTCGTCTGGGAGCTCCCGGCCGGCCGTCGCGATCCCGGCGAGACGCCGGAGGAGGGCGCGCGTCGCGAGCTCGAGGAGGAGGTGGGCCTCTCCCCGCGGTCTCTCGAGCCGCTCGCGACGTTCTGGACGACGCCCGGCTTCTGCAGCGAGGTCATGCACCTCTTCCGCGCCACCTCTCTCGACGCCGTGCCGGCGCGGCCGGAGGCCGACGAGCGGATCGAGTCGCGGCAGTTCACGCGGGAGGAGATCGAGGCGATGATCCGGCGCGGCGAGATCCGCGAGGGCAAGACCCTCGTCGCGCTCCTGATGGAGCTGCGCCGGCCGGCGGCCTAGCTCAGCGCCGGGGCGCGGCGGCCGCCGCGCGCAGGCGGTCGAGGACGTCCGTGACGTCGCGCGGCAGCGGGGCGGCGAAGCTCACCGGCCGGCCGGTCGCCGGATGCGTGAACGACAGCCGCGCGGAGTGGAGGGCCGGGCGCTCGAGGGCGGCGAGCGCCTGCCGCGACTCGGCGCGCCGCGAAGGCGGCGTGCGCGTCCCGCCGTAGAGCGCGTCCCCGGCGACGGGATGGCCGATCGACGCGAGGTGCACGCGGATCTGGTGGGTGCGGCCGGTGTGGATCCGGACGCGGAGGAGCGTCGCGCCGTCGAGCCGCTCCTCGACCGTCCAGGTGGTGCGTGCCGCGCGCCCCCGGGGCGCCCGCACCGACATCCGCTGCCGGTGGACCGGGTCGCGGCCGACCGGCGCGTCGATCTCGCCGCGTGGCCGGGACGGCGCGCCGAGGACGAGCGCGAGGTACTCCTTCTCGACGGTGCGGGAGGCGAACTGCTCGACGAGCGCGCGGTGCGTGGCGTCGTCCTTCGCGACGACGAGGAGGCCGGAGGTGCCCTTGTCCAGGCGGTGGACGATCCCCGGCCGCAGGACTCCGCCGACGCCCGAGAGGTCCTTCACCCGGCCGAGGAGAGCGTTGACGAGCGTGCCGTCCGCGGTGCCGGCGCCGGGGTGGACGACGAGGCCGGCCGGCTTGTCGACGACGAGGAGGTGAGCGTCCTCGTGGACGACCGGAACGGGGATGTCCTGCGCTCGCGGAGCGGCCGGCGCCGCGGCGGGGACGACGACCACGGCCCGCTGACCGGCCCGCACCCGCAGGGACGCGCGGGCGGGCGCGCCGTCGACGGTGACGCGGCCGGTCTCGATCAGGGCCTGCAGCCGCGCCCGCGAGAGCCCCGACAGCCGGGCGGCGAGCCAGGCGTCGAGGCGTCGGCCGGCGTCGTCGTCCGCGGCGGTGATCTCGTGCCGCTCTCCCCGCGTCCCGCCCGCCGTCTCGTCGCTCGCCACCGAGGCCCCGCGGCCGGCTCTCCGCCTACGCCGCGGCCTCGCCCTTCGCGAGCGACTGGGAGCGGCGGACGTACGGCAGCGCGACGGCGGCGCCGAGCAGGAGGGCGATCGCGATGAGCTGGGAGGTCGAGATCGTGTGGCCGAACCAGGTGCCCCGCTCCGCGTCCCCGCGCCAGAACTCGAGGACGAACCGGGCGACCGAGTAGAGCGCGACGTAGGCGAGGGTGACGGCCCCGTGGAAGCGCTTCCGCGGCGCGAGCCACAGGAGGAAGAGGAACACGAGGAAGACGACGAAGGACTCGTAGAGCTGGCTCGGGTGGAGCGCCGTGTCGATCGGCGTCCCGACCTGGCGCGCGGCGTAGACGTCGGTGAACGTCACCGCCCACGGCACGCTCGTCGCGCGGCCCCAGCAGCAGCCGGCGGAGAAGCAGCCGAGGCGGCCGATCGCCTGGCCGATCGCGACCCCCGGGGCGAGGACGTCCGCGGTGGCCCAGCCCGGCAGGCGGTAGCGGCGCACGAGGAGGGCGGCGACGAGGATGCCGCCGATCAGGCCGCCGTAGAAGACGCCGCCGCTCTGGAAGATCGAGAAGACGTCCTTCGGGTTGCGGGAGAAGTAGCTCCACTCGACGCCGACGAGGAGCGCCTTCGCCCCCACGAGGCCGGCGATCAGGACCCACACCGCCATGTCCGTGATCTTCGAGGCCTCGAGGCCCGATCGCCTCGCCTGGCGGGACGCGACCCAGAGGCCCGCGAGGAACGCGACCGCGAGGAGGACGCCGTAGGTGTGGAGGGTGAACGGCCCGAGGGTGCGCCCGGCGAGGTCGAAGGCCGGGATCGTCAGCAGGCGAGGGTGCATGTCACTCGATTCTCCCGGCGGTCTGGCCCGCGGGGTCCGCGGTCGCGTCGGCGGCGGGCTCGTGGCCGGGCGAGCGCAGGATGTCGATCACCAGCAGGGTGACCCCGATCGTGATCGCCGAGTCGGCGACGTTGAAGTCGGGCCACTGGTGCTGCCGCCAGTAGACGTGGACGAAGTCGACGACGTAGCCGAGGCGCGCGCGGTCGATCAGGTTGCCGATCGCGCCGCCGAGGACGAGGCCGAGGGCGAAGCGGGGAAGCCGCGCCGCCTTCGGCAGCCGCCAGAAGTAGACGGCGATCGCGGAGAGGGCCGCGAGGCTGAGGGTGGCGAGGACGGCGGACTGGTAGGGCAGGTCCCAGTCCGAGAGGATGCCGAAGGCGGCCCCGCGGTTGCGGACGTGGCTGAGGCTCAGGAGGCCGTCGACGAGCGGCACGGAGTCGTGCAGGCCGATCGAGCGCACCACGAGCCACTTCGTGAGCTGGTCGAGGACCACGACGACGGCGATGAGGACGAGGCTTCCCCGCAGGCGGCTCACCTGGCGAGGACCTCGGCGCAGCGCTCGCAGACGCCCGGGTGGGCGGCCAGCGTGCCGACCTTCTCCGACCACGTCCAGCACCGCTCGCACTTCGCCCCTTCCGCGCGGGCGGCCGCGACGGCGAGCGGGCCGTCGGCCTCCTCGAGCGAGACGCGGCTGACGATGAACAGGTTCGCGAGGTTGCCCGGGAAGACGCGCGAGCGGGCGTCGAAGTCCCGCAGCGGGGCGAGGGCCTTCTCCGGGGCGCGGATCGTCACCGCGGCCTCGAGGCTCGCCGCGAGCTGCTTGGCCGCGCGGGCCTCCTCGAGGACCTTGTTGACCTCGGCCCGGGTCGCGAGGAGCGGCTCCCAGCGCTGCAGCCGCGCCTCGTCGGCCGCCTCGGCGGCGGGGAAGAGGGCGAGGTGGACGGAGCCGGCGGCGCCCGGCAGGAGACCCCACGCCTCGTCGGTCGTGAACGGCAGCACGGGCGCGAGCAGGAGGCAGAGGTCGCGGGCGACGCGGTGGAGGACCGTCTGGGCCGAGCGGCGGCGGGGGCCGGCCGCCGCGTCGCAGTACAGGCGGTCCTTCAGCACGTCGAGGTAGAACGACGAGAGGTCGGCCGCCGCGTACTGCACGAGCTGGTGGTAGACGAGGTGAAACTCGTAGGAGTCGTACGCCCCGAGGACCCGCGCCGCGACCTGACGGTGCCGGGCGAGGGCGTAGGCGTCGAGCTCGTCGAGAGCGGCCTCGTCGACCGCGTCCCGGGCGGGGTCGAAGTCGTAGAGGTTCGACAGCAGGTAGCGGATCGTGTTGCGGACCTTGCGGTAGCTCTCCGCGACCCGCTTGATCATGTCGTCGGAGATCCGCATGTCCTCGCGGTAGTCGACCATGATGGTCCACATCCGCAGGATCTCGGCCCCGTACGTGTTGATGAGCTTCTGGGTGTCGACGTCGTTGCCGAGGCTCTTCGAGATCTTCTTGCCCTCGGCGTCGACGGTGAAGCCGTGGGTGATGACGGCGTCGTAGGGCGCGCGGCCCCGCGTCGCGACGCCGATCAGCAGCGACGAGTGGAACCACCCGCGGTGCTGGTCGGAGCCCTCGAGGTAGACGTCGGCCGGCCACGGCAGGTCCTTCCGCTGGCCGAGGGTGGCCGCGTGCGACGAGCCCGAGTCGAACCAGACGTCGAGGATGTCCGTCTCCTTGTCGAACGCCGCGCCGCCGCACTTCGGGCAGGCGAAGCCCTCGGGCAGGAGGTCCTTCGGCTCCCGCGCGTACCAGGCGTCGGCCGTGTCCTTCTCGAACACGTCGGCCACGTGCCGCGCGAGGTCGGCCCGGAGGAGGATCTCGCCGCACCCCTTGCAGTAGAACGCCGGGATCGGCACGCCCCACAGCCGCTGGCGCGAGATGCACCAGTCGGGCCGGGTCGCGATCATGTTGTGGATGCGCTCCTCGCCCCAGCCGGGCATCCAGCGCGTCTTCGCGATGGCCGAGAGCGCCTGCTCGCGCAGCGTCGGCGTCCCGGCGTCGAGGGCGATGAACCACTGGTACGTCGCGCGGAAGATGATCGGGTTCTTGCAGCGCCAGCAGACGGGGTAGGAATGCGTGTCCTTGCCGGCGGCGAGCAGGTACCCGCGCTCCCGCATGAACTCGACGATCTTCGGGTTCGCGTCGAACACCCGCTCGCCGGCGAAGTGCTGGACCTCGGGCAGGAAGCGGCCGCCCTCGTCGACGGGGCAGTAGACCTCGAGGCCGTAGCGCAGGCCGGTCAGGTAGTCGTCCCAGCCGTGGCCGGGCGCGGTGTGGACGATGCCGGTGCCGGTGTCGAGCGTCACGTAGTCGGCGAGGAGGCCCGGCGAGTCGCGGTCGATCCACGGGTGGCGGAAGCGGACCTTCTCGAGATCCTGCCCCTTCACCTCGGCGAGAGGCGCGCCGAGCGCCCCCGGGGCGCCGGCCGGGTTCGTCTTCGCGCGCCACCGTCCCTCGGACGCCTCCCGAAGGCCCGTCGCGAGGAGCAGCACCTCGTCGGTGCCCTCGACCGGGAAGAAGCCGTAGTCGAAGTCCGGGTGGAACGCGAGGGCGAGGTTTGCGGGCAGCGTCCACGGCGTCGTCGTCCAGATGACGGCGGAGACGCGCTTCCCGGCGAGCGACGGGTGCTTCGCGGCGAGTGAGGCGAGGGCCTCCGGCGCGAGCGGGAAGCGCACGTCGACCTGCGGCGAGACGTGGTGCTCGTCGTACTCGACCTCGGCCTCGGCGAGCGCGGTGCGGCACGAGATGCACCAGTGGACGGACTTCTTCGCCTTGTAGACGAGGCCCTTCTCCGCGAACTCGGCGAGCTGGCGGACGATCGTCGCCTGGTAGAACGGCGACATCGTGAGGTACGGGTCCTCCCACTCGCCGAGGACGCCGAGGCGCTCGAACTCCGCCTTCTGGATGCCCACGAACTTCTCGGCGTAGCGGCGACAGGCCTCGCGGAAGGCGATCGGCGACATCTCGCGCTTCTTCGCCCCGAGGTCCTTGTCGACCTTCAGCTCGATCGGGAGGCCGTGGCAGTCCCAGCCCGGGCGGTACGGCGCGTCCTTGCCGGTCATCGACCGGCTGCGCACGATCACGTCCTTGAGGATCTTGTTGAGGACGGTCCCCAGGTGGATGTGGCCGTTCGCGTAGGGCGGCCCGTCGTGCAGCACGAAGCTCGGCTGCCCGGCGCGCGCCTCGCGGATCTGCCCGTAGAGAGAGCCCGCCTTCCACTTCTCGAGCCGGCGCGGCTCGGCCTGGGGCAGGTTGGCCTTCATGGGGAAGTCCGTGCGGGGGAGGTTCAACGTCTCGCGGAGGGAGTCGGTCATGGCACGCTCGGCGCTAGGAGCATCAAACGTGCAAAGTAGCACGCGGCTCCGAACACCGTCAAACCAAAGGGTTTCCTTGCCTTCGCCGGGGCCGTTTCCCTACAATCTCGGCGTGCCTGGCCAGGAGCTCCGAGTGACCCGAACCCGACTCGCGATCGCGCTGCTGCTGCTCCTGTCGATTCCCATCGGCAGCTGCGGGTCGAGCGGCGACGAGTGCGACAAGTGCTCGAGCGACGGCGACTGCAAGGCCGGCCTCTTCTGCACGAGCTTCAGCGACGGCTCGCAGCGCTGCGGCTCCGGCGTGGGGGCGACGAGCTGCCGGACGCGCTGAGCCCGGCCCCGGGCTAGGCCCAGTCGGCCGTCACCGTCCGGCCCTTCCCGACCGGCCGCGTGTAGCGCAGGGCGAGCCAGCCCATGGCCGTTCCCACCACCACCGTGTAGGCCGGCCACGCCACGAGCTGGGGCACGAGCGTCAGCCAGGCGATCTGCGGCCAGCTCCCGGGCACGAACGCGTAGGAGCCGCCGGTGATGGCGAGGTCGACGGTCGTGAGGCTCGACACGTCGTAGTGCGTCCCCGCGCCGAGCCGTGTCGCGGCCAGCCCGACGAGGGCCACGAAGCCGCGGACGAGGGCGGCGTAGGCGGCGACGAGGCGCACGAGCCCGCGCCAGTCGAGGCCGGCGTCGCGGGCGCAGACGCCGAGGTAGGCGCCGGCCACGGGGGCGATCAGCGTGACCCCGACGGCCTGCGAGAGCGCGGCCGGGGCCGCGCTCTTCTCGAGGAGGAACCGCGCGACGGTGAGGAGCCACCCGATGAGGACCGCTCCGAGGAGGCAGCGCCGCCGCAGGAGGGCCGACAGGGTCTCGCCGAAGACGAGGCCGGCGAACCCGAGGGTGAGGCAGAGGGCCGTGAGCACGTAGTAGTAGAGGCTCGCCGAGGCCGAGGCCGTCGCCGTGCGGTAGGAGCCGAGGATCAGCACCGACGTCGTCGCCGCCTCGCGGTAGCCCTCGGCCCGCGTCGCGGCCACGAGCGCGGCGAGGCCGGCCGCGCTCGTGAGGATCGACAGCCGCCAGCGCCACGTGGAGCTCAGGCGGGGCCACCAGTGCATCAGGACGCCCAGGAGCAGGGCGACGACGACCGTCACCGGAGCGGTGGCCACGGGTGCGGAGGGTATCATGGCGCGCGTGAGCGGCCCCCCCGGAGCGCCTCCGCGCAGCGAAGCCGACGACGCGACGCGCGGGAGCGCGGTGAAGCTCGCGGCCGAGGTCGCCTCGCGCGTCCTGTTCGCGGCCGTCTCCTTCGTCCTGTTGCGCGGGCTCGGCGCGACGGAGTTCGGCCGCTACACGAAGGTGTCGGTCTTCGCCCTCCTCGTCGCGGAGCTCGGCGAGCTGGGCCTCGCGAACCTCGCCTCGCGCGCGCTCGTGGCCGGGACCCACTCGCTGCGCGCGCTGGTGCGGGCGCGCCTGGTGCTCGCGGGCCTCGTGGCCGCCGTGGCCGCGCTCCTCGTGCCGCTCGCTCCCGCCCTCGGGGCGCTCGCCTCGTCGGCGCTCGCCCGGCTCTCGCGGGTCGACGTCCGCCCCGCCGACCTTCCGCTCGACGGCGTGTCCCTCGCCGCCCTCGTCGCGTGGCTCGCGCTGTCCGGCTGGGCGGAGTTCCTCGGCGTGGCCCTCCGGTGCCGCGGCGCCCGGCGGCACGAGGCGCAGCTGCTCGTCGTTCTCCGCGGCGCCGCGCTCGCGTTCGCGCTGGCCGCGCTCGGCGCGGGCGCGGGGCTCCGCGGGGTCGCCCTCGCCCTCGCCCTCTCGCCGGTGCCGGCGCTCGTCCAGGGCGCAGCGCTCCTCCGGCGCCGGCCGGAGCCGCGTCCGTTCGCCGACGCGGCCCCCGCCGCGGTCCTGCGCGAGTCGGCGCCCCTCGGCCTGCACGGCGCCCTCCTCCTGCTGAGCCCGCGCGTCGAGATCCTCGTCCTCGGCGCGTTCGCCCCGGACGCCGAGTACGGCCTGTTCGCGGCGGTGATGCTCGTCGTGTGGCCGCTGTCGATGGTCCCGACCGCCGTCGTCGCCGGCGCGATGCCGGCGCTGACGCGCGAGGCGCTGCGGGGCGGAGACGCCGTGCGGCGGCGCACGGCCGCGACGCTCGCGGCGCTGGCCGCGCCGGCGGCGGTGGGCCTGGCCCTCGTCGCGTCCCCGCTCGTGGCTCTCCTCCTCGGCGCGGGCGGCGCGGCCGCCGACGTCGCCTCGGCGTCGTTCCTCCTGCGCGTGCTGGCTCTCTCGGTCCCGGCGGTGTTCCTGAACGCGCTCGTGGCGGGCGCCCTCGTCGCCGCGAACCGCGGCGGCTGGCTGCCGTGGCTCACCGCCGGCCGGGTCGTGGCCGCGTTCGCCCTGGCGCTCGCGCTCGTGCCGCGGCTCGGCGCGAAGGGCGCCGCTCTCGGGCTCGTGCTCGCGGAGTGGTCGCTCCTCGCCGGCGGCCTCGTCGTCTGCCGTCTCTCCGGCTACGCGATCCGGTCCCTCGCGCCGCTCGCCTGGGGCCTCGCCGCCTGCGTGCCGATGGCCCTCGCGGTGGCCGGCGTGCGGACGAGCCTTCCCCTCGGCCTCGCGGTCGGCGCGCTGACCTGGGCCGCGACCGTGGCCGCCGCCTGGCGGCTCGCTCCCGGCGTGGTGCGCCGGCTCACGGGCGATGTCCGGTATCCTTGACCGCTTGACGACGCCCGCCCCTCCCGCGACGCCGGTGCCCGCGTGGTGAGGCGCGCGCGCGTCAAGCGCCACCCGGTCGTCCTCTACCAGCCGCGGGACACGGGCGGGTGGATGCCGCTGGGCCTCGCGGCGATCGCGGCCGGGCTCCCGGACGAGCACGTGGTGATCGTCGACGGCCGCTTCGAGCTGGCCCCGGAGGCGCGCGTCGTCGAGCTCGCGCGCGACGCGTCGGTCCTCGCGGTGACGGTTCGCACGGGGGCGCCGCTGCGCGACGCGCTGCGCGTGAGCGCGTCGGCCCGCGCGGCGAACCCGCGCCTCGCGATCGTCTGGGGAGGCCCCCACGCCACCTACGCTCCGCAGTCGGGCCTCGCGACGGGCGTCGTCGACGCCTGCGTGCGCGGGAGCGGCGAGGGGAGCCCTTCGCCGCGATCGTCCAGGCCGTGCACGCCGGGCGCTCGCTCGACGGCCTGCCGGGTGTCGTGACCGCCGGGGTGACGTGCCGCGGCCGGCGACGCCGGCGGCGGCGGAGTCGTTTCCGACGCCGGCGTACCCGCTCCTCGACGTCGAGCGCCACTTCGAGGCACGCGGGGCCCGCCGTCTTGACTACTGCGGGAGCCGGGGGCGCGGGAGGACGAGGGGCGGTTCGTGGTCTTTCCCGCCGACCGCGTGGCCGCGGAGACGGGCGAGCTGGCCGAGCGGTACCGCCTGGCGGAGGTCACGTCTTCCAGGAGGAGGACTTCTTCGCCGACCGCGCGCGCGTCGAGTCGATCGCGGAGGCCTTCGCCGCGCGCACGACGCGCCTCGCGTGGCAGGCCGAGGCGCGGCCGGGCGACGTCGTCGAGGGCGGCGAGGGGCTCCTGAAGCGGCTCGTCCGCGCGGCTGTCGCCGCCTCCACGTCCGCCTGCCCGCCGGGGTGCTGCTGCGCGGCACCGGCGGCGCGCAGGTGCTCGAGGCCGCGCTCCTCCTCCGCGACGCGCACATCGCGGCCCGCTTCCACCTCGAGCTCGTCGATCCGGGGCCGGGCCACGCCGACCTCGCGCACGCGATCGCCCTCGCGAGGAAGCTCTCGGCCCTCGACGGCCGCTTCGACACGCCGCTCGCCCGTCGGCCCGCGATCCCGCCGCAGGCCGCCGCCGATGAGCCGTCGGCGGGGATCGAGGCGTGGGTCGCGCGCGAGGCCGCGCCGTGGAGCGACGCGAAGGCCGAGCACCGCCTCGCCGCCGCGGCGTTCTACTTCACCGAGGCGCAGCGCGACCCCGGCCGGCGGCCGGGCAAGCACCTGCTGCGGATGCTGTCGCTCCTGCGCGTGCGCCTCGGCGTCTTCGGCGGCGACTTCGAGCGGCACGCGGTCGAGGCCTCGGCCGTGCTGCGGACGGGCCGGTCCCGGCCCCTCACCCGCGCCGAGTAGACGGTGGGCGCGCTGCTGCTGCGCCGTGGGCGGCCGGTGGTCGACGGGGCGGTGCACCCGTCCGTCGACGTCCTCGTCGACGCCGGCCGCGTGGTCGCCGCCGGCTCGGTCGCGCCGTCGTCGACGGTCGACCTCGACGGCCGGCTGCTCGTCCCCGCGTTCGTGAACGCCCACGACGTGCTCGACGCGGCGAGCCTGCCGCCCGTCGGCCGTGGAGGACACGCCTCGGTGTACGAGTGGTCGCGCGAGGCGGAGGCGGCGTCCGCCGAGCTCGCTCCCGCTCTCGCGGTGCCCCTCGCGGACCGGCTCTTCCTCGGCGGCCTGCGGAACCTGCTGTCCGGCGTCGCGTCGGTCCTCCACCATCATCCCGACCACCGGTCGCTGTCCCGCGACGACTTCCCGGTGCGGGTGCAGCGGCGCTACGGGTTCGCTCACTCCCCGGGCCTCACCCCGCGCCTGCGGGCGGCGTACCGCACGACCGACCGGCGGATCCCGTGGCTCGTGCGCGCGGCCGAGGGCCGCGACGCGGCGCTGCGCGGCGAGCTCGACGCCCTCGCCGCGGCGAACGTCCTGCGGCAGAACACGGTGATCGCCCGCGGCACGGCCCTCGAGGCCGTCGACGGGCCGCGGATCGCCGCCGCGAAGGCCTGTCTCGCCTGGTGCCCGGAGGCCGACCTGCGGCAGTACGGGAGGACCCCGCCGGTCCGCGCATTGCTGGAGGCCGGCGTCCGGGTCGGCCTCGGCACGGACGGCGCGGCGGCCGGCGCGCGGGACCTGCTCTCGACCGTGGCCGCCGCGCGGGCGGCGGGGCCGTTCGACGACGCGGCCCTGCTGCGGCTCGCGACCGGGGGCTCCGCCGAGGTGGCGCGGATGCCGCTCGGCGGCTTCGCTCCCGGCGAGCCCGCGGACTTCGTGGCGACGGAGGCGCTCGACCGCCTCCTCTCCGGCGACCGCCGCGCGGTCGCGCTGGTCGTGGTGCGCGGGGAGGCGGCGTTCGGCGAGCCGGCCCTCCTCGCGTCGTGCGCGCCGTCTTCGCCGCTGCGCGTCGACGGGGAGGACCGCGCGATCGGGGCGGCGGCGGGCCGCCGGCTCGCGGCCGTGGCGCGCCGCCACCCGGCGGTGCGCCGCGCGGCCTGGCTCGCCGCGGTGGCGCTATAATCCGGGCCGAGCGGAGCGATGCAGGAGCTTCACGAGATCCTGTCGGCCATGGCGGCGCAGAAGGACAAGGTTCCCGACCGGCGGGAGCTCCTGCTCGACATGGCGGACCGCATCGTCAAGGCGGTCAGCCAGGAGTTCGCCTGCAAGCAGGACGAGGTCGCGATCATGCTGCTGTCGGTCGACAGCCGCCACCTGCGCTTCATCGCGCCGCGCCGCTTCGCCGACCTCGGCTCCATCCCGGTGACGAAGCGCGACTCGATCGCGGTCGGCGTCCTCGCCCGCAAGTCCGGCGAGGCCAACAACAACGTCCCGAACATCAAGCACGTCTCGTTCTTCGAGAGCATCAAGCTGCGCGACCGGCCGGCGCCGATCCAGAAGATGGTGACCGTGCCGATCCTGGTCTCGGGAAAGGCGATCGGGGTGGCCCAGGTGAGCCGCAAGGGCGAGACCCCGCGCGAGGCGGGCCCGGACTTCACCGCGAGCGACCTGCAGCGGGCGCAGCAGATCTTCGACGCGGTCGCTTCCTACCTCCTGACCGCCCGGCCCACGACGTACTGACCGCGCGCGGCGCCTCGCCGGCGCCGCGCGGCGGGAGTCGGGCGCTCGCTACTCGTCGAAGAGGACGAAGCCGTTGTCGTCGACGTAGGCCGGCCGGCCCGCGCCGCCGACGGGCGTCGCGTCGACCCGGTAGTCCTGGGCGCTGCCCTTGAGCTGGAAGGCGTAGCCGCGCCGCTCGAAGTGGCCCTCGCGGACGGGCACGTCGAGGCGCAGCAGGCCGGCCTGTCGCAGCTCCTGGAAGGTGCCGTAGCGTCCGTTCGAGCGGTGGAAGGCGTTCTGCGCGTGCATGATCCAGGCGAGCGTCATGACCGCGGGCCGTTCGGCCGGGGCCACGTCGCGCGGGATCTTCGGCCGCTGGGCGAAGCGTCGGCCGGCGATGCCGCCGCTGCCCTCGTTGCGGTAGGCCTTGGCCGTCGCCTCGCCGATCTCGCGGCCGTCGGGGCCCATCGAGGGCGGGAACTCGTCGAGCGAGCCTCCGCCCGCCATCGGCGGCTCCGGCTCCGGCGGGGTGCTCGTCGCCACCGCGCCGGCGTCGGTCTTCGTCGACGCGGTGCGGGGCGCGGCGGTCGGCGTCACGGGCCTCGGCGTGGCCGCGGCCGGCGTCGGCGCGATAGCCGTCGTCGTGGGCGTGGCCTCGGCCGGGCCCGGCGTCGGCAACGTCTCGGCCGTCGCCGAGGTCGGCGCCGCCGTCGGCGTCGCGACGGCGATCGGAGCGGGCGAGGGCTCCGCGAGGCGCCGCGCTTCGCGTAGAGCAGGTAGCCGCCCACGCCGATGCCGGCGAGGAGCAGCAGGCCGACGACGCCCAGGCCGATCACGAGGCCCATGCCCGAGCCGGACTTGCGGGCCGGGGGCGCGGGCGAGACGAGGGGCCGGGCCGCGGCCTCGCCGCGGCCGGCAGCGGCGGCGGGGCGACGGGCGACGCGGGGGTCACGACCGTCGGCGCCACCGGCTTCGCCACCGTCGGGGCGGAGGCCACGGTCGGGGCCGCCGGGGGCGTGACCGCGCCGGCCGGGACCGTTCCCGGCGCGACGGTGCCGGGGGCGACCGTGCCGGGCGGCGGCGAGACGATCGTCGCCGGCACCGGCCCGTCGATCGTCCCCACGTCGACGGCGCGCAGGGTCGGGACGAAGCCCGGCCGGGTGAGCGCGTGGAGGTCCTCGGCCATCTCCTTGCCGGACTGGTAGCGTGCGTCCGGCGACTTCTGGAGCGCCTTCGAGATGACGCGCAGCATCTCGTCCGGGACCTTCGGGTCGAACTCGCGGAGCGAGGGCGGCTCCTCGCTGATGATCTTGAACAGCAGGGCCGTGATCGACTCGCCGCGGAACGCCTTCTTCCCCGCGACCATCTCGTAGAGGACGCAGCCGACCGAGAAGAGGTCGCTGCGGCCGTCGAGCTTCTGCCCGCGGGCCTGCTCGGGGCTCATGTACGACGGCGTCCCGAGGAGGCTCCCGGTCATCGTGAGGTGCTCGGCGGAGTCGCCGGGCTTCGCGATGCCGAAGTCGGTGACCTTCACGCGGTCGCCCGGCTCGATCATGATGTTGGCCGGCTTGATGTCGCGGTGCACGACGCCGTGCGAGTGCGCGTAGTCGAGCGCCTCCGCGATCTGCGCGCCGAGCGCGGCCGCGCGCTCGATCGGCATCCGGCCCGTCTCGGCGAGGATGTGGTCGATGCCGATCCCGTCGATGAACTCCATCGCGATGTAGGTGAGGCCGTCGGCCTCGCCGTAGTCGTGGATCGTCACGATGCCCGGGTGCTTCAGCTTCGCCGCCGTCTTCGCCTCGCGCTGGAAGCGGTCGGTCATCTCCTTGAGGCCCGCCTGCGACGCGGCGAGCCCCTCGAGGCGGATCGTCTTGATCGCGACCATCCGGTCGAGCCGCGAGTCCTTCGCCTTGTAGACGGTCCCGAACGCGCCGGCGCCCAGCTTCTTGACGATCTGGTACCGCCCGGCGATCTCCTTCGGCTCGGGAGGGGCGGCGGGATTGCTGGAGCTCACGTCCTTCGACTCCTTCTCCCTCGACTCTACCCCGGCGGCCAGCCGAGCGGGCGGCCCCCGAGGAGGTGGAGGTGGATGTGGTAGACGCTGTAGCCGGCGTCGTCGCCGCAGTTCCACACGAGGCGGAACCCGCGGTCGGCGAGGCCCTGATCGCGGGCCAGGTCGCGCGCGGTGCGCGTGACCGCCCCGACGAGCGCGTCGTCCTCGGGCGAGAGGTCGACGAGGCTCGTCACGTGCTTCCGCGGGATCACCAGGACGTGGGTCGGGGCCTGCGGGTGGATGTCGTGAAAGGCGTACACCCGCTCGTCGGAGAAGAGCGCCCGCGACGGCCGCCGCCCGGCGGCGATCTCGCAGAAGAGACAGGCCATGGGTGCGACAGTGTACATCGGGGACAGGGGGCCTAGAACGCGAGCGGAATCTGCGGGGCGCGCAGCCCCGCGAGGAGCTTCTTCGTCGCGGAGGAAACGGGCAGGGCCGCCACCTCCTCGGGCGTCGTCCACCGCACGCGATCGGAGTCCGCGGGCGGGCGGCCGACGAGCCGGGCCCGGTAGCCCTCGAGGGTGATGCGCCGGAAGGTGATCGCGTGCCGGGCCCGCACGGCGAGGGGGCCCGGGACGACGCGGAGGCCGTGCCGCTCCGCGAGCTCGCTCGCGAGGTCGGCGAGGCCCCGCGACTCGAGCGACGTCTGCGGCACCTCCCACATCCGTCCGAGGAGCTTCCCCTCGGGCCGGCGGACGAGGAGCACGCGGCCGTCGCGCTCGACGAGGGCGGCGGCCACGGTGACCTCCACCGGCGCGCGCCGCGCCCGGCTCTCGGGCAGCTCGTCGACGAGGCCCTGGGTGAGGGCGCGGCAGTGCTTCCGCACGGGACAGGCGGGGCACGCGGGCTTGCGCGGCAGGCAGACCGTCGCGCCGAGCTCCATCACCGCCTGGTTCCAGTCGCCGGGCCGCTCGCGGTCGAGGAGCTCCTCCGCGCGGTTGTAGTACGGGCCGTCCTTGCGGTACTCGGGGCCGCGCAGCGCGAAGAGGCGCGCGAGGACCCGCCGGACGTTCCCGTCGACGACCGGCAGCGGCCGGCCGAAGGCGATCGAGAGGATCGCGCTCGCGGTGTAGAGGCCGACGCCGGGAACCGCGAGGGCGGCCTCGAGCGTGTCGGGGAAGCGGCCCTCGTGCCGCTCGGCGACGTGGCGCGCGCCGCGGTGGAGGTTGCGCGCGCGGTGGTAGTAGCCGAGGCCGGACCACGCGGCCACGACCGCTTCCTCCTCGGCCGCGGCGAGGGCGACGAGGGTCGGGAAGCGCTCGAGGAACCGCTCGAAGTACGGGGTCGCGGTCTTCACCGTCGTCTGCTGCAGCATCACCTCCGAGACCCAGATCGCCCACGGGTCGCGGCGGCGGCGCCACGGCAGGTCGCGGCGGCTGCGCTCGTACCAGGCGAGGAGCGCCCGGCGGAGGGGGGCGCTCACGTCAGCCGCTCGACATCGGCCCCGAGGCCGCGCAGCTTCTCGTCGATCCGGTAGTAGCCGCGGTCGAGGTGGTAGACGCGGTCGACGATCGTCTCGCCGGCCGCGGCGAGGGCGGCCAGGACCAGGCAGGCGGACGCGCGGAGGTCCGTCGCCATGAGCTGCGCGCCGGAGAGCGGGGTCGGGCCGCGCACCACCGCGGTGCGGCCCTCGACGCGGATGTCGGCGCCCATCCTCTGCAGCTCGGCCACGTGCATGTAGCGGTTCTCGAAGATGGTCTCGGTGATCGTGGCGGCGCCCGCGGCCTGGGTCATGAGGGCCATGTACTGCGCCTGCATGTCGGTGGGGAAGCCCGGGTGCGGCAGCGTCCGCACGTCGCACGAGCGGATCGTGCGCGGCGCGCGGACGCGGAGGTTGTCGGGCCCCTCCTCGATCCGCACCCCGGTCTCGCGGAACTTGTCGACGACCGCGCGCAGGTGCGCGGGCGCGCAGCGCTGGATCTCGATCTCGCCGCCGGCGATCGCGCAGGCCGCCACGAACGTGCCCGTCTCGATGCGGTCGGGGATGACCGAGTGGCGCGCGCCGCCGAGGCGCTCCTGGCCCACGACGCGGACGGTCGGGGTGCCGGCGCCCGCAACCGCCGCGCCCATCTTCACCAGGAGCGCCGCGAGGTCCTCGATCTCGGGCTCGCAGGCGGCGTTGCGGATGACCGTCTCGCCGTCGGCGAGGCAGGCCGCCATCATCACGTTCTCGGTGCCGGTGACGGTGACGGTCTCGAACTGCACCTCGGCCCCGACGAGCCGCTTCGCCCTCGCCTCGACGTAGCCGTGCTCGATCTCGATCGCGGCGCCCATCTTCGCGAGGGCCTGGAGGTGGAGGTTGATCGGCCGCGCGCCGATCGCGCAGCCTCCCGGCAGCGACACCCGGGCGCGGCCCTCGCGGGCGAGGAGCGGCCCCAGCACGAGCACCGAGGCGCGCATCGTCTTCACGAGGTCGTACGGCGCCTCGACCGCGTCGATCCTCGCGGCCCGGGCCTCGACCGTCCCGCCGACCCGGAACTCGCACGACGCGCCGAGCGCGCCGAGGACCCGGCCCATCGTCCGGATGTCCCGCACCTCGGGCACGTTCGTGAGCTGCACCGGATCGTCCGTGAGCAGCGTCGCGCACAGCGCCGGCAGGGAGGCGTTCTTCGCTCCGGAGATGCGGACGGTCCCCTCGAGCGGGCGGCCGCCGACGACGCGGATCCTGTCCATGGCCGAAGTCTATGGCACGGCGCGGCCGTGCGCGCGCGCCTACGCTCGTCGGCCGACGACCACGCGCTCGATGCCCCGCGAGATCGGCGGTCGGGGGGGCGGCGGCGAGCCCCGCGCGTTCGAAGAGCGCGGCGACCGCGGCCGCCTGGCCCGCGCCGACCTCGACGGCCAGCCAGCCTCCCGGACGGAGGAGGGCCGGCGCCTCGGCCGCGAGGCGGCGATAGAAGAGGAGGGCGTCTCCGGGAGGGAAGAGGGCGAGCGCCGGCTCGTGGTCGCGGACCTCGGGCGCGAGCGTGTCGCGGTCGGCGGCGTCGACGTACGGCGGGTTGCTGACCACGAGGTCGACGCGTCCGGCGAGCGCGGCGACCGGCGCGAGGAGATCGCCGTGGTGGAACGCGACGCGGTCCGGCGAGGCCGAGGCGGCGGGCGTTCTCGCGGGCGACGGCGAGGCCGCCGCCGAGAGGTCGACCGCGTGCACCTCCGCGTCCTCGAACCTCGGCCGCGAGCGAGAGGGCGATGCAGCCGGAGCCGGTCCCGACGTCCACGATCACGGGGCGCGCGGCCGCGCAGCAGCCCGAGCGCGGCCTCGACGAGCACCTCGGTCTCCGGCCGCGGCACGAGCACGTCGGGAGTGACCAGGAAGTCGTGACGCCAGAACGCCTGCGTGCCGACGATGTGCTGGAGGGGAACCCGGGCCGCGCGGCGCGCCACGAGCGAGCGGAAGAGCGCGGCCGCGTCGCCCGCGACCGGCGCGTCCGGGCTCGCGACGAGGGCGGCGCGGTCCTGGCCCGTCACGTGGCGGAGGAGCCGCTCCGCGTCCCACTCCGGGGCGGGCACGCCGGCCGCTTCGAGCGCGGCCGCGGCCTCGCGCAGAAGGGCCGCGGCGGTCATGGGCGCGGCGAGGCTATCGGGACGGGGCCGCGGCCTCGGCGCCGCGGCCGGGGCTGCCGGACACAGGGCCGCCGCCGGCGGGGCCCGAGACCTTGAGCTTCAGCGCCTGGTGGTTGGCGATGAGAGCGCCCACGACCTCCTCGAGGTCGCCGTCGAGCGTCTCCTGCAGGCGGTGGATCGTGAGGCCGATGCGGTGGTCGGTGACCCGGCCCTGCTGGAAGTTGTAGGTGCGGATCTTCTCCGAGCGGTCTCCGCTGCCGACCTGGGCGCGGCGGTCGCTCGCGATCGCCTTCTGCTGCTCCTCGAGCGCCACCTCGTAGAGCCGCGCGCGGAGGACCTTCATCGCCTTCTCGCGGTTCTTGATCTGGCTCTTCTCGTCCTGGCAGGAGACGACGGTGTTCGTCGGCAGGTGGGTGATCCGGACCGCGGAGTAGGTCGTGTTGACGCTCTGCCCGCCGGGGCCCGACGAGCAGAAGGTGTCGACCCGGATGTCCTTGGGGTCGATCTTGACGTCGACCTCCTCGGCCTCGGGCAGGACGGCCACCGTGATCGCCGAGGTGTGGATGCGGCCCGAGGCCTCGGTCGCGGGCACGCGCTGCACGCGGTGGACGCCGCTCTCGTAGCGCAGCTTCGAGTAGACGCGGTCGCCCTCGACCATCGCGATCACTTCCTTGAGGCCGCCGGGCCCGGTGCGGTTGATCGACACGACGTCGACCTTCCACCCCTGCCGCTCGGCGAAGCGCGAGTACATCCGGAAGACCTCGTTCGCGAAGAGCGCCGCCTCGTCGCCGCCCGTGCCGGCACGGATCTCGAGGAGCACGTTCTTCTCGTCGTTCGGGTCCTTCGGGATGAGGAGGAGCGGGATCCCGGCGTCGAGCTCGTCGCGCTTCGCCTCGAGGGCGCGCGCTTCCTCGTGCGCCATCTCCCGCAGCTCCGCGTCCGTCTCGGCGCGGGCCATCTCCTGCACCTTCGTCAGCTCCGCGAGGGTGTCCTTGTACGCGCGGAAGCGCTCGACGACGGGGGAGAGCTCCTTCGCCTCCCTGGCGAGCTTCTGGTAGGCGGACGGGTCCTGGGCGACCGCGGAGTCGGACATCGAGGCCTCGACCTCGTCGAAGCGCGCCTCGATGTCCCGCAGCTTCTGGAAGGTGATCCCGTCCATCTCGGAAGGCCCGCGCGCCGGGGGCGGGCGTTACGCCTTGGCCGCCGGGGCCTTCTTCCCGTACTTCCGCGTGAACCGCTCGACGCGGCCGGCGGAGTCGAGGATGCGCTGCTTGCCCGTGAAGAACGGGTGACAGCTCGAGCAGATCTCGAGCCGCAGCTCCTTCTTGGTGGACCGGGTCTGCCACGTGGCGCCGCAGGCGCAGTGGACGGTGACGACCTGGTAGTCGGGGTGGATTCCAGCCTTCATGACGCTCCCTTGGCCGCGCGTCCGGGGCGGCCGTAACGAGCAAGGATACACGCTTCCGCCCCGCCCGCGCCACCCCCGGGCCGCGGCCGGCGTCGCGGCCGCCGACCCGAGGGCGACATTCCCGGCGGTCCCCGGCCGCCAAGCGACAAAACTGTCAGCAGACCCCCCGCCTTGGGCGGGGAGGGGGAAGTGGGGTTCGACGCGGCCGAGCGAGGGCCGACAGAATTGGAGGCTCCTGAAGACGAGCCTACACAATTGTGGTCTGGCCAGAGCGCCTTCCCATTCGGTCCGGACTCGTGCAAGGCCTTGAAGCAAAGAGAGTTGATGGCGCCGTGCCCCGTGCCGCCGCTCGCGGCATGAGCCTTGCCGATTACAGCCGGCGAGATGCTGAACGAGCGGGAAACCATCCGGACCCACGCGCAGGAGCGCCTCGAGCGCGCCGGCGCCGCGGGCGAGCACGCCCGCCGGGTCGAGCTCTTCAAGCGGTTCCTGAAGCTCGAGACCGACCGGCTGCGGATGCGGCACCGCATGGGGCTCGGCGGCCTCGACGTCGCCGCGACCCGCAGCTACCAGATCGACCAGCTCGTCATCCGGGCCGCCCAGATCGCGGCGGAGGCGGCGGGGCCGGCCGCGACGGCCGAGCTGTCGCGGACCGCGCTCGTCGCGCTCGGCGGCTACGGGCGCGGGGAGCTCGCGCCCTTCTCCGACGTCGACCTCCTCTTCCTCCACCGGGGCCGCTCGAGCCCCGTCCTCACGCAGTTCGTCGAGCAGGTCCTGATGCTGCTGTGGGACACGGGCCTCACGGTCGGCCACAGCTTCCGCTCGGCGAAGGAGTGCGCGAGCATCTCGCGCGAGGACCTCGTCTCCCGCACGTCGCTCACCGAGGCGCGCCTCGTGACCGGCAGCTCCGAGCTCTTCCAGGAGATGCACGTCGCGATGGACGGGCTCCTGCGCGACCGCCGCGCGCGCGACGCCTTCCTCGACGAGATGCGCCGCGAGCACCGCGAGCGCCAGGCCAAGCACGAGAACGCCGTCTGCGTGCAGGAGCCCGACGTCAAGGAGGGGAAGGGCGGCCTCCGCGAGCTGCACACGGTGCTCTGGATCGCCCACGCCCGGCTCGGCGCCCGCGGCCTCGCCGGTCTCGAGGCCGGCGGCTGGATCAGCGACCGGGAGCACAAGGCGGCGCGCCGGGCCTACGACTTCCTGTCCCGCGTGCGCAACGAGGCCCACTTCTCGACCGGCCGGAAGACGGACCGGCTCTCGCTCGACCTGCAGGACGAGATCGCGCGCCGCCTCGGGTACACGCCGAAGGGGGGGCTCCTCTCCTCCGAGCTCTTCATGCGCGACTACTACCGCCGCGCGACGGAGCTCGCCGAGTTCGCCGAGCGGTTCGTCCGCCGCGACCTCGAGCCGCCCGCCCGCGGGCTCCTGACCGCCCTGCGCTCGAAGCGGGCGTCGAGGGGGCTCGAGGTGCGGGGCGGGCGGCTCCACTCGCGGCGGCGCGAGCTTCCCGGCGGCGGGGCGGCGCTCCTCGAGGTGTTCGCCACCGCCCAGGCCGAAGGCGTGCCGCTCTCGGACGAGCTCGCCGACGAGGTGCGCGCCCGCCTGGGCGGCGTCGATGCCGGGTTTCGCGTCGACCCGGCCGCGGCGCGGCTCTTCGTGGACGTCCTGCGCTGGCGCGGCCGCGTCGGGCCGGCCCTCCGCGCGATGCACGAGACCGGCTTCCTCGGCCGCTACCTGCCCGAGTTCGCCCGGGTGAGCTTCCTCGTGCAGCACGACTTCTTCCACCGCTACACCGTCGACGAGCACACCCTCCGCGCGATCGAGGCGATCGACGAGGTGGCGGCGGGGGCGAGCCCCGAGGTCCGTCCGTTCGGCCGGGTGCTCGACGAGGTCGAGGACGCGGCGCCTCTCTACCTCGGCATGCTCCTCCACGACGTCGGCAAGGGGCGCGGCGGCGGGCACGTCGAGAAGGGGGCCCGCACCGCCCCGCGGGTCTGCGCGCGGCTCGGCCTCGACGCGGGACGGGCAGCCGAGGTCGTGTTCCTCGTCGAGGCCCACCTCGAGATGTCGCAGGTCTCGCAGCAGCGCGACCTGACGGAGCCCGCGCCGATCCTCGCCTTCGCCGACCGCGTGGGGAGCCTGGAGCGGCTCAACATGCTGCTCCTCCTCACGTACGCCGACCACCGCGCGGTCGCGCCCGGGATCTGGAACGAGTGGAAGGGCACGCTCCTGTGGGAGCTGTACAACCGCACGCGCGAGCGGCTGGCCGGCATCCCCGGCCCGGCCGCCTCGGCCGGGCACGCGGCGCAGGCGAAGGCGGTCGCCTCCCTGCGCCACGCGTTCGCCGAGGCCGACATCGAGCGGCACTTCGCCCTCATGCCGGAGCGCTACCTGCGCAGCACCGACGCGGCCCGGATGGAGCGGCACTTCCGCCTGGCCGCGGCCCGGGGCGTGTCGGCCGTCGCCTTCGAGTGGCGCGACCTCGCGGACGGCCACTGCACCGAGATGACGGTGGTCGCGCCCGACCGCGAGGGGCTCTTCGCGCGGCTCGCGGGGACCCTGACCGCGAACGGCGTCGACGTGCTCTCGGTCGACCTGTGGAGCCGCTCCGACGCGGTGGCGATCGACACGTTCCGGCTCTCCGAGGTGTCGGGGCACCGCCCGGTGCGGCCGGAGCGGCGCGCGAAGGTCGAGGACGGGATCCGCGAGGCGATCGCCGGCCGGCTCGACGTGGCGGCGGCGATCGAGAAGCGGACGCGGCAGGCGCCGCCGGCGCGCCGGGCCTGGGGCCGGGGGCAGCGCCACGCGACCGTGCGCTTCGACCACGAGGCCTCGGCCACCGCCACGGTGATCGAGGTGAAGGCCCCCGACCGCCCGGGCCTGGCGTTCACGATCGCGGACGCCCTCGCCCGGCTCGGTCTCAACATCACGTTCGCGAAGGTCGCCACCGCGAAGGCGCTGGCGCTCGACGTCTTCTACGTCACCGACCGGGGTCGCAAGCTCGGTCCGGGAGACCTGCCCCGGGTCGAGCAGGGACTACTCGAGGCGCTCGGAGAAGGGGCGCCCGTTCATTCCGTCAAGGAGGCGCGATGAAGAAGGTGGAAGCCGTGGTGCGGCCCCACCTGCTGGACGCGGTGAAGACCGCCCTGCAGGACGTGGGGATCGTCGGCATGACGGTCAGCGAGGTGAAGGGCTTCGGGCGGCAGAAGGGCCACACGGAGACCTACCGCGGCAGTGAGTACAAGGTCGACTTCCTGCCGAAGGTGAAGATCGAGGTCGTCATCGCCGACGAGCTCGTCGAGAAGGTGATCGAGGCCGTCCTCAAGACGGCGAAGACCGGGAAGTTCGGCGACGGGAAGATCTTCGTCACGTCCCTCGACAACGTGGTGCGCATCCGGACCGGAGAGCGCGGGGAGGAGGCCCTGTGAAGCCCGATAACAAGAACGCAGGAGGTGTGACCGTGCCGAGGGCCTGGATCCGCCGTCTCACCGTGGGCCTCGCCCTGGGGGTGGTGCTCTCCCTCGGCGTCTCGTCGCTGCGGTCGCTCGACCGCGTGGCTCACGCGCAGGGCGCTCCGGTGGCGGCCGCGCCGGCGCCGGACCCGACCGGCGCCAACACCGGCGGCCTCGCCGACATCCCGGCCAAGGAAGCCGGCAAGCCGACCCTCGAGGAGGTCGCGGTCGTCGTCGGCCACAACAAGATCTCGATCAACCTCGTCTGGACGCTCATCACCGGCTTCCTGGTCATGTTCATGCAGACCGGGTTCGCCATGGTCGAGACGGGCTTCACGCGCGCGAAGAACGCCGCCCACACGTTCTCGATGAACTACATGGTCTACCCGATCGGCATGTTCGGGTACTGGGTCTGCGGCTTCGCGCTCCAGATGGGCGGCATCGCGCCCGTCTCGGCCCTGGGCGGGGTCTCGGTCCTGAACAAGGAGGTCGGGTTCACCCTGTTCGGCAAGACCTGGGAGATCTTCGGGGCCAAGGGCTTCTTCCTCGGCGGCGACGTCTACGACGTCGGGGTGTTCACGCTCTTCCTGTTCCAGATGGTCTTCATGGACACCGCGGTGACGATCCCGACGGGGGCCATGGCCGAGCGCTGGAAGTGGTCCTCGTTCCTCGTCTACGGCTTCTTCATGTCGATGGTCGTCTACCCGCTCTTCGCGAACTGGGTCTGGGGCGGCGGCTGGCTGGCCGACCTCGGCGTGAACTTCGGCCTCGGACACGGCCACGTCGACTTCGCCGGCTCCTCCGTTGTCCACATGGTCGGCGGGGTCGCCGCTCTCGCCGGGGCGATCGTCCTCGGGCCGCGGCTCGGCAAGTACGACAAGAGCGGCAAGCCCGTCGCGATGCCCGGCCACCACATCCCGATGGCCCTCGTCGGCACCCTGATCCTCGCCTTCGGCTGGTTCGGCTTCAACCCGGGCTCGACGCTGGCCGGCACCGACCTGCGCATCGGCGTCGTCGCGACCAACACGATGCTGGCCGGCACCGGCGGGGCTCTCACCGCGATGCTCTACATGATGTGGAAGTTCGGGAAGCCCGACCCGTCGATGATGTGCAACGGGCTCCTCGCCGGGCTCGTCGCGATCACCGCCCCCTGCGCCTTCGTCACCGCCCCCGTCTCGATGCTGATCGGCGCGATCTCGGGCGTCCTCGTCTGCGTCGCGGTGTTCTTCGTCGAAGGGACCCTCAAGATCGACGACCCGGTCGGCGCCATCTCGGTCCACGGCGTGAACGGCGCGTTCGGCGTGATCTGCGTCGGCCTCTTCGCCGACGGCACGTACGGCGACGGCTGGAACGGCGTCGCCGGCACCGTGAAGGGCCTCTTCTACGGCGACGGCAGCCAGCTCGTGGCGCAGCTCGTCGGCACCGCGACCTGCTTCGTCTTCGTCTTCACGATGTTCTACGTCTTCTTCAAGATCGTCGACAAGGTCATCGGCAACCGCGTTTCCGCCGAGACCGAGCTGCTCGGGCTCGACATGCCCGAGATGGGCGCCCTGGCCTACCCGGAGTTCAGCCTGTCGACGGCGGTGAGCTCCGCGTGGACGGGCACGCCCGAGGGAGGCAAGTAGGCCCCGCCTCCGAACAGACTCCCCGGTCCCCGACGGCCGTCCGTGAGTTTCTGACGGAGCGGGCGGCGAAGATGGGGCCGGGCCCCGGCGGGGCGCCGCGACGACGCGGCGCTCCGCCGCCACCGCCGGCGACGAAATCGGAAAGGAATTGTGAGGGAAACCATGTCATCCGTTCTTCGGCTGTCCAGACGCTCGCTCGCCGCCGCCGCCGCCACGCTGTGCCTGTCGGGCTCCGCGTTCGCCCAGCAGGCCGCGCCCGCCCGGCGACGCCCACGCCGACGCCTGAGCCGTCGAAGATCGACGTCGGCGGCTACGTGGACACGTACTACGCGTACAACTCGAACAAGGTCGACCCGTCGCTGCGCACCTTCGACGTGCTGCACAACACCTTCTCGCTGAGCGCGGCCGAGGTGAACTTCGCCAAGGTGCCGACCGCCGAGAGCCGCGTCGGCTTCCGCACGGACCTCTTCTTCGGCAAGGCGGCCGACCTCACCGCGGCGTTCGAGCCGGAGAGCGACGGGAAGGAGATCTACAAGCACCTGCAGCAGGCCTACGTCAGCCTGCTCACCGGCAAGGTGCAGTGGGACGTCGGCAAGTTCGTGACGCCGGTCGGCGCGGAGGTGATCGAGTCGCAGGACAACTGGAACTACACGCGCTCGATCCTGTTCGGCTACGCGATCCCGTTCTACCACCTGGGCGTGCGGGCGACGGCGCCGCTGTCCGACAAGGTGACGGTGGCGGGGTACCTGCTCAACGGGTGGAACAACGCGGCGGAGATCGACGGGCAGAAGACGGTGGGGGCGAGCCTGACCCTGAAGCCCTCGTCGAAGGTGACGCTGGTGGTGAACGACCTGGTGGGCAAGGAGGCGGAGGACCTCGACACGCGCAACATCTTCGACACCACGCTGACGCTGGCGCTGGGGGAGAAGCTGAGCGTGATGGGGAACTTCGACTACGGCACCGAGGACCGGTGAGCTGGTGGGGGTGGCGGCCTACGCCAAGCTCCAGGCGAGCCCGTCGTGGGCCCTGGTCGGCCGCTACGAGTACACCGACGACACCGACGGCGGCTTCATGACGATCGGGACGAAGGCGCAGAGCTTCACCGTCACGAGCGACCACCTGATCGCGGGGGCGCTCAAGGCGCGGCTCGAGTACCGTCTCGACAAGACGGACGGCGACTTCTTCGAGAAGTCCGACGGGACCGCGACCGACAAGCAGCAGACGTTCACGGTCGGCCTCGTCTACAGCTTCGCCGGAAAGATCTAGCGGTCCGCCTCCGGCTGGGTCGGGCGGGGGCCGCCGAGCCCCCGCCCGGCTGCTCCGGCCGGGATCGGGCGCCGCCGCGCCCGCCGCGCGAGGTCCGCGGCGGCCCAGACGCCGAGCGCCCAGACGAGCGGCTCCACCTCCACGCGGAAGCGGTTGTTCTCCTCGACCTCGGCCAGGTTGCCGACGACGGCGTTCACGGCGATGGCGAGGAGCGGGAAGGCGAGGAGCCGGAAGCGCCGTGGCCGCTCCCCGGCCGGCGTCGCCGCGAGCGCGATCAGGACGAGCAGGCCGGCCGCGGCGACCATCCAGGACGGGCCGTCGCCCCGGGGCCCGGGCCGGGACCACAGCACCAGGCGCGAGTGCAGGGTGTCCCAGCGCCCGAGGGCCTGCCGCTGGGCCTCGACGAACTCGTAGTCCGTGGGCGGGCGCAGCCAGGTGAGCCACGCCTCCCGACCGCCGAGAGGTAGACCCGGGGACGCCGGGCGATCACGCGGAGGGCGCCGCGCATGTAGTCGCGCGCGATGGCGGCGTAGGCCGCGTGGTTGAAGTTGTCATTGCCGTCCGACTTGACCGGGGCGGTCAGGGCGGGATGAGACGGTGTCCCCGCGGGCGGTGAGCGCAGCGGCTCGGGATACTCGGCCAGGGCCGAGAAGGCCGGCACTTGGGCCACCGACGGCAGCTCTCCCGTGGCGCTCCAGCGTGCCCGGGTCGCGGCGTCGAGCCGATCGGTCGTCATGCGGGCGAAGTTCATGCCCATCCAGGAGCTCGACGAGAAGGACCCGACGAGGGCCGCGTTCTTCGCGTAGAGGCCCACGACGGGCGCGAGCGAGAGGAGCGCGGCGAGCGCCGCGACGCGGCGGCGGGCCGGCGGGACCGCGAAGAGGAGGAGGGCGAGCGCGCAGACCGTCCACACGAGGTGGTACGTCGAGCGGAGGAGCGACACGGCGGCGACGGCCCCGGCGAACGCGAGGAGGGCGCCACGGTGCCCGCGCGCGGCCCTCGCCAGCCACACCGCGGCCCACGTCAGCAGGACGGCGGTCGGGAGGGTGTTGAAGAGCCAGCTCTCGTAGACGAGGAGGGTCGTCGAGAAGGCCTGCACGGCCGTGGCCGCGAGGGCCGCGGGCGTCGGGACGCCGAGCTCCCGCAGGAGGGCGTGGACGGCCAGCAGGAGGGCGAGGCCGAGCGCGAGGAAGACGGCGTCGAAGGCGGGCGCGGCGTGGTCGCCGGCCGCCTTCAGCACGACCCCGAGGAAGAGGTTGAAGAGCGGAGGCTGCCCGTGCTGGAAGAGCACGCTGCGCAGCAGGTCGGTCCGCAGCAGCTGCGGGTCGAGGACCTGCCAGTAGTCGAGCGTGGCCGCGTCGAACCGCAGGCCGAAGACGCCGCGCGCCAGGAGCCGGCTGACCGCGAAGAGCAGGACGACCAGCAGCCGGGGGCTCCGCCAGTCGATGCGCATCGGGCGGCCGCGCCTAGCCGACCGCCATCCCGTCGAGGAACTCCCGGTTGCCCTTCGTCCGTCCGAGCTTGTCGAGCATGAGCTCCATGGTCTCGACCGGGGAGAGCGGCGAGAGCACCTTGCGGAGGATCCAGACGCGGTGCAGCTCGTCGCGGGGGAGGAGCAGCTCCTCCTTGCGGGTGCCGGACTTGTTGATGTCGACGGCGGGGAAGATGCGCCGGTCGGCCATCTTGCGGTCGAGCACGATCTCCGAGTTCCCCGTGCCCTTGAACTCCTCGAAGATCACGTCGTCCATCCGGGATCCCGTCTCGACGAGGGCCGTCGCGATGATCGTGAGCGAGCCGCCGTCCTCGATGTTGCGGGCCGCACCGAAGAAGCGCTTGGGCCGCTGGAGCGCGTTGGCGTCGACGCCGCCGGAGAGGACCTTCCCCGAGGAGGGGGCGACCGCGTTGTAGGCGCGGGCGAGCCGGGTGATCGAGTCGAGGAGGATCACCACGTCGCGCTTGTGCTCGACGAGGCGCTTCGCCTTCTCGATCACCATCTCGGCGACGGCCACGTGGCGCGTCGCGGGCTCGTCGAAGGTCGAGGCCACGACCTCGCTGCTCACGGAGCGCTGCATGTCCGTCACCTCCTCGGGCCGCTCGTCGATGAGCAGCACGATGAGGATGACCTCGGGATGGTTGCGGACGATGGAGTTCGCGATGTTCTGGAGGATCATCGTCTTGCCTGTGCGGGGGGCGGCGACGATGAGCCCCCGCTGGCCCTTGCCCTGCGGGGTCAGCATGTCGAGGACGCGGGCGGTCATGTTCTCGGGGTCGGTCTCGAGGCGGATCCGCTCGCGCGGGTAGAGGGGGGTCAGGTTGTCGAAGATGACCTTGTCCCGCGCCGCGTCGGGCGGCTCCATGTTGACCGCCTCGACCTTGATGAGCGCGAAGTAGCGCTCGCCGTCGCGGGGCTTGCGGACCTGTCCGCTGACGGTGTCGCCCGTTCTCAGGTTGAAGCGGCGGATCTGGGAGGGCGAGACGTAGATGTCGTCGGGGCCGGGCAGGTAGCTCGACTCGGGCGCCCGCAGGAAGCCGTACCCGTCGGGCATCGTCTCGAGGACGCCCTCGGCGAAGAGGAGCCCGTCGCGCTCGGCCTGGGCCTGCAGCATCCGGAAGATGAGGTCGTGCCGCTTCAGGCCCTGGGCGTCGGCGAGGCCCCACTCGAGAGCGGTCGCCGCGAGCTCCTGGATCGTCATCTCCTTGAGGCGGGAGAGGGCGAGCGGCTCGGGCCGCGGCAGGGGCGGGACGTCCGCGGCCGGGGCCCCGTCGGGACCGGGCTCGCACGATGGGCCGGGGGAGGAGGCGTCGGCGTCGGCGGGCTCGGCGGCGTCGGCCGCCTTCTCGGCGTCCCCGGCCGGACGGGCCGCGTCGCTCTCTCCGCGCCGCCGCCCGCGGCTGCGGCTCCGCGGCCGGCGCCGGGCTGCGCCTTCGGCGTCGGCGGGATCGACGCTCCCGCCCTCCGCCGGCGCCCCGTCGCCTTCCGCGGGTGCGGTCTTCGGCTCGACCTCGGCCGGCGGCCGGTCCTCAGCGCCCATGGTCTCCCGCCGCTTTCGGGGGGTTCGCGTCGACGTCATCGATGGTGGCCCTCTCGTCCCGGGCGAACGCCGCCGCCCGGATCACGTTCCAAAGCTCGTCCAGGCCGAAGCCCTTCTCCGCGCTGACTCCGACGACGGCAGACGCGCCGCGGCCGAGCCCGCCCGCGATGCGCCGGACCGCCTGCCCGGCCGCCCCGCGGCCGAGCGCGTCGACCTTGTTCGCGGCGATCGCGTAGGGAAGGCCGTTGTGCTCGAGCCAGTCGCGCAGCATCTCGTCGCGCCCCGTCGGCTCGTGGCGCGCGTCGACGATGAAGACGCACAGGCGCAGGGACGGCCGCCCGGCGAGGTACGACACCGCGATCCGCTCGAACTCCTCCCGCACGTCGCGGGGCGCCCGGGCGTAACCGTAGCCGGGGAGGTCGACGAGGTAGAGGTCGCCGCGGCCGGCGCCGCCGGTCTTCTGGACCCCGGTGACGCGGAAGAAGTTCACGACCCGCGTGCGGCCGGGCTCCGAGGACACGCGGGCGAGCCCGCGCGTGCCGGCGAGGGCGTTCAGGAGGCTGCTCTTGCCCACGTTGGATCGGCCGAGGAACGCCACCTCGGGGAGTCCGTCGCGCGGGAACTGGGCCGGGGAGGCGGCGCTCCCCGCGAACGTCGCGGTCGCGTGCTTCAAGAAGTCAGCCGTCGCGGGGCCGCCGGACGTTGCGCCCGGCGCCCGATCCCCGCGGTTCTCAGTGAGTCATCCCGTCCGGCACCGTCGGCCCGATGTCGTCCGGCGCCTCGCCCGCGGACTCCTGGGCCGGCGTCTCCGGCGGCAGGAGGGCGAGCTTCAGCACCTCGTCGATGTGGTCGACGAGCCGGACCTGCATCCCGTCCACCACGTTCTTCGGCACGTCCGCGAGGTCCTTCTCGTTCTCCCGCGGCAGGATCACCGTCGTCACGCCGATGCGGTGGGCGGCGAGCAGCTTCTCCTTGACGCCGCCGATCGGCAGGACCTTGCCCCGCAGCGTGATCTCGCCCGTCATCGCCACGTCGCGCCGCACCGGCATGCGGGTGAGGGCGGAGACGAGGGCGGTGCACATCGTGATGCCGGCGGAGGGGCCGTCCTTCGGGATGGCGCCCTCGGGCACGTGGATGTGCACGTCGAGGCGGCGGTTGAACTCGCGGGGGATGCCGAGCTCCTCGGCCTTCGAGCGGACGTAGGACATCGCCGCGTGGGCCGACTCCTGCATCACGTCGCCGAGCTTGCCGGTGAGGCGCAGGGCGCCCTTGCCCGGCATCAGGGTGACCTCGATCGGGAGGATCTCGCCGCCCACCTCGGTCCACGCGAGCCCGGTGGCGAGGCCGACCTCGTGGCGCTCCTCCTGCTGCGAGGTGCGGTAGCGCGGCACGCCGAGGTAGTCGGAGAGGTTCGCGGCGGTGATCTCGACCGAGTAGGACTTGCCCTCGAGGACGACCCTCCGCGCGACCTTGCGCAGGATCGTCGACATCTCGCGCTCCATGTTGCGGACACCCGCCTCGCGGGTGTAGCGCCGCACGACGTCCTGCAGGGCCGACTCCGCGAACGCGACGTTCGCGGGTTCGAGGCCGTGCGACTTGATCTGCTTCGGGATCAGGTGCCGGATCGCGATCTCGATCTTCTCGCGCTCGGTGTAACCGGGCAGGCGGATCACCTCGAGGCGGTCCTGCAGGGCCTGGGGGATCGTGTGGAGGACGTTCGCGGTGGCGATGAAGAACACCGACGAGAGGTCGTACTCGACGTCGAGGTAGTGGTCGGTGAAGCTGTGGTTCTGCTCCGGGTCGAGGACCTCCAGCAGGGCGGCCGAGGGGTCGCCGCGGAAGTCCATCGACATCTTGTCGACCTCGTCGAGGAGGAAGACGGGGTTGCGGCTCCCCGCCTTCTTCATCATCTGGATGATCTGGCCGGGGAAGGCGCCGATGTAGGTGCGGCGGTGGCCGCGGACCTCGGCCTCGTCGCGCACGCCGCCGAGCGACAGGCGGACGAACTTGCGGTTCGTGCAGCGGGCGATCGAGCGGGCGAGGGAGGTCTTGCCGACGCCGGGGGGGCCCACGAAGCACAGGATCGGGCCCTTCGGGTTGTTCACGAGCTGGCGCACCGCGAGGAACTCGACGATCCTCTCCTTCACCTTCTCGAGGCCGTAGTGGTCCTCGTTGAGGATCTGCTCGGCGGCGTGGAGGTCCTTCCGCTCGCGCGTCTTCTTCGTCCACGGGACCGCGATCAGCCAGTCGAGGTAGTTGCGGGACACCGTCGCCTCGGCCGACATCGGGGGCATGGCCTCGAGCCGCTTGAGCTCGGCGAGGGCCTTCTCCTCCGCGTCCTTCGGCATGCGCGCCTGCTCGATCTTCCGGCGCAGCTCGTCGACCTCGCTCGTGCGGTCGTCCTTGCGACCCAGCTCCTTCTGGATCGCCTTCATCTTCTCGTTGAGGTAGTACTCCTTCTGCGCCCGCTCCATCTGCTTCTTCACGCGGCCCTGGATCCTCCGGTCGACGTTCAGCTTGTCGACCTCGGCCTCCAGGATCGCGGCGATGCGGGTGAGGCGCTCCTGCGCGGTCGTGATCTCGAGGAGGTTCTGCTTCTCCTCGACCGCCACCGCCAGGTGAGACGAGATCGTGTCGGCGAGCTTGCCCGGGTCCTCGACCCGCACCGCGGCCAGCATCGCGTCGTAGTGGAGGTTGTTCGAGAGCTTGACGTACTGCTCGAAGAGGCCGATGACCTTCGACATCAGCCCCTCGAGACCCGCCGCCGGCTCGTCTCCCTTGGGGACGACCTTGACCACGACCCGCAGGTACCCCGTCTCCTCGCGGAACTCGAGGACGCGCGCGCGGTCGAGCCCCTCGACGAGCACCTTGACGTTGCCGTCGGGCAGCTTGAGGCTCTGCACGATGTTGCACAGCGTCCCCAGGGTGTAGATCTCCTCGGGCGCGGGGTTGTCGCGGGTCGCGTCGTGCTGCGCCGAGAGGAAGATCCGCTTGCCGCGGGCGACGGCGTGGTCGAGGGCGCGGATCGAGCTCTGGCGCCCGATCACGAACGGGATCATCGTGTGCGGGAACACGACGACGTCCCGCATCGGCACCATCGGAAGGGTCTCGATCAAGTCCTTCTCACGACCGAACATGGGATTCGCTCCGCCGCCGGGGCGCGGGAGCACTCCCGGCCGGGCGACGCCTCAAAGGTAGCACGCCGAGGCGCGCTCTAGCCCGCCTTTTCGATCAGCGTGACGGGCTTCCCGCGATCGAGGACGACCTCGCGCGTGACGACGCACTCCCTGACCTTCTTCTGCGAGGGCAGGTCGTACATGAGGTCGAGCATCAGGTCCTCGATGATCATCCGCAGGCCGCGCGCGCCGATCTTCCGCTGGATCGCGAGGTCGGCGATCGCCTCGAGCGCGTCGTCGGTGAAGCGCAGCTTCACGTTCTCGTACTCGAAGAGGCGCTGGTACTGCTTGCTGATCGCGTTCTTCGGCTGGGTGAGGATCTCGACGAGGGCGGGGCGGTCGAGGTCGTGCAGCGTCGCGACGACGGGCAGGCGGCCGACGAACTCGGGGATGAGGCCGTACTTGATGAGGTCGGTCGGCTGGACCTGGCCGAGCAGCGTCGGCTTCTCGAGCGCCTTCTTCGGCTCCTTCGCCTTCGTGTCGGTCCGGAAGCCGAGCGTCTTCTTGCCGACGCGGCGCTCCACCACCTTGTCGAGGCCCACGAACGCCCCTCCGCAGATGAAGAGGATGTTCGTGGTGTCGATCTGGTAGAACTCCTGGTGCGGGTGCTTCCGCCCGCCCTGCGGCGGCACGTTCGCCACCGTGCCCTCGAGGATCTTCAGGAGGGCCTGCTGGACGCCCTCGCCCGAGACGTCGCGGGTGATCGAGGGGTTCTCGTCCTTCCGGGAGATCTTGTCGATCTCGTCGATGTAGATGATGCCTTCCTGGCACTTCTCGATGTCGCCGCCGGCCGACTGCAGGAGCTTCAGGATGATGTTCTCGACGTCCTCGCCGACGTAGCCGGCCTCGGTGAGGGTCGTCGCGTCGACGATCGTGAAGGGGACGGACAGCAGCCGGGCGAGGGTCTGGGCGAGGAGCGTCTTGCCGGTGCCGGTCGGGCCGATCAGCAGGATGTTCGACTTCGTCAGCTCGACGTCGTTCCGGCCGCGCTGCTTGCTGATCTCGATCCGCTTGTAGTGGTTGTAGACCGCGACCGCGAGCTTCTTCTTCGCGGTCTCCTGCCCGATCACGTACTCGTCGAGGAACTTCTTGATGTCCTGCGGGGTGGGGAGGCCGGGCCGGCCGGGGCGCCCCTCGGTCTTGCGGTCGTCCGCGATGATGTCGTTGCAGACGTCGACGCACTCGTCGCAGATGAAGACCGTCGGGCCCGCGATCAGCTTGCGGACGTCGTTCTGGTCCTTGTTGCAGAACGAGCAGCGAAGGACCTCGCCGTCGCCCGACGTCCGCTTTGTCGTCATCAGCGCTCCCGGCGCGAGATCACGTGGTCGACGACGCCGTACGCCTTGGCCTGCTCCGCGTCCATGATGAAGTCGCGGTCGGCGTCGGCGACGATCTTCTCCATCGGCTGCTTCGTGTGGTGGGCGAGGATCTGGTTCAGCCGGTCCTTGATCCGGAGGATCTCCTTCGCCTGGATCGCGATGTCGGAGGCCTGGCCCTGGGCCCCGCCCCACGGCTGGTGGATGAGGATCCGGGAGTTCGGCAGCGCGAAGCGCTTGCCCTCGGTGCCCGCGGCGAGGAGGACGGCGCCCATCGAGGCGGCCTGGCCCACGCAGATCGTCTGCACGTCGGGCCGGATGAGCTGCATCGTGTCGTAGATCGCCATCCCGGCCGTGGTCGAGCCGCCCGGGCTGTTGATGTAGACGTGGATGTCCTTCTCCGGGTCCTCGGCCTCGAGGAAGAGGAGCTGGGCGATGATCAGGTTGGCGACCATGTCGTCGATCGCCGTCCCGATGAAGACGATGTTGTCCTTCAGGAGGCGGGAGTAGATGTCGTAGGCCCGCTCTCCGCGGGCCGTCTGCTCCACGACCATCGGGACCAGCGTTCCCGCGAACTCGTTGCGAGTGATCATCTTAGCTGAGCTCGATACTAGCATTGGCCTTCAGCAAGTCAAGGGTCTTCTCCTCGCGGATGCGCGCCGCGAGGGAGCCGAGGTCCCCTTCCTTGGCCATCTGCGCCTTCACCGCCTCCTTCGCGCGGCCGGCCCGCTCGGCGATCCGCGCGATCTCGGCGTCCATCTCGCTCTCGAGGACCTCGATGCCCTCCCGGCGGGCGATCTCGTCGAGGAGGATGTCGGCGCGGGCGGCCTTCACGGACTCGTCGCGCGTCGACTCGCGGTACTGGTTCCAGTCGACCCCGACCTTTCGCGGGTCGATGCCCTGGTAGGCGAGGCCGCGGACGAGGTTCTCGGTCCGCGCGCTCATGTGGCGCTCGATGAGCGCCTCGGGGACCTCGAAGCCGCCGCGGGCGGCCAGGGCCTCGACGAGGCCGGCCTTCGTCTCGCGGTCGACGCGGCGCTCCTCGGCCCGGAGGAGCTGCTCGCGGAGCTTGTCGCGCAGCTGGGCGATCGTCTCGAAGTCGCCGAGGTCCTTCGCGAAGTCGTCGTCGGCCTCGGGCACGACCTTCTTCTTGAGGCCCTTCACCTTCACCGAGTAGCGGACGGTCTTGCCGGCGACGGCCGGCGCGGCGTCCTCGCCCCAGGCGACGTCGATCTCCTTCGCGTCGCCCGTCTTCAGGCCCTCGAGGCCCTTGTTCATGTCGGCGTGGTTGCCCTCGCCGCCGATCTCGATGAGGGCGTTCTCGTCGTGGCCGCCCTTGCCGCCGTCGAGGGGCTTCCAGGTCAGGTCGAGGAGGACGAAGTCGCCCGTGCGCGTCTCCCGGTCCTCGTCGACCGGGTCGAAGCGGGCGCGCTCCTCGCGCAGGCGCGAGAGCTCGCGGTCGACGTCCTCGTCGGCCACGGACGGCCCCTTGACCTTCACCTCGAGGCCCTTCCAGTCCGGCAGCTCGAGGAGGGGGAGCGTCTCGAAGACCGCCTTGAACGTCATCGGCTCGCCTTCCTCGAGCTTCACCTCCTCGACCTTCGGGGGCGCGAGGGGCCGCAGCCCGCGGCCCTCGAGCTCGTCGAAGACGACCTTGTTGACGATCGCCTCCGCGGCCTCGCCGACGATCTCGGAGTGGAAGCGCTTCCGGACCACCTCCACCGGGGTCTTGCCCGGGCGGAAGCCGGGGAGCCGCACCTTGCGGGCGAGCTCCTTCGCGCGCTTGTCGATCTCGGCCTTCACGACGTCCGGCTCGATCTCGAACGTGAGGGCCTTGCGGACCGAGGTTTCCTCGACGTACTCGACTTTCAAGGGATTCTCTTCCTCATGGGAGACGGCGGCCACGATCGACGGGACCTGCAGGGGTTGCGGGCGGCGGCGCTTCCTTCGGCGCGGCCGCGGCCCGTCGAACGTCGCAGGATACCACGGGGGCGGGCGCGGCCGGCGGTCTCAGCGGGCGACTGCTCCCTCGTTCCGCCAGAAGCGGTCGAACAGGACGATCCGTGAGACGTCGATGTAGCGGTTGACGAGCAGCGCCCGTCCTTCGTCCACCCAGCTGGCGCGGAAGTACGTGCGGAAGAGGCCGGGGAAGCGGACGAGGACCCGGGGTTCGCCGCTCGCGGGATCGAGGGCCCAGATGACGTCGCGGCCCTGCGCGTCCAGGCCGGCCAGGCTGATGGACCGCTCGTCGGGACTGAAGACGGGCAGCGACAGCGCCGTTCCCGGCAGCCGGCGCTCCCAGAGGACGCTCCGGCTCTCCACGTCGAGCAGCCGCACGCCCGACTCGACGGGGCCGCCGAGAGACGTGACGATCCACTCACCTCGCCCGTCGGGGCGGGGGACCCAATCGCCCCGGAAGAAGCCGTCCACCAGCTTCTCGGGGAGGCCTCCGTCCTCGGCCACGCGCCAGGTCTCGCGGCGGCCGTCGCGCAGCGAGTTGAAGGCGATCCATCGGCCGTCGGGGGACCACACCGGCCAGGACTCGGCCGGATCGTCGTTCGTGATCTGCCGCAGGTTCGAGCCGTCCACGTTCTGCACCCAGAGGTCCGAGTGGCCGGCCTCCCGCGAAACGAACGCCACCCGCGTGCCGTCCGGCGAGAGCGAGGAGTGCATGACGCCGTCCCCGGAGACCGCGGTGATCTGGCGCGGCGGCTCGGCGCCGTTGAGCGCCGTCGTCCAGAGGTTGCGGCTGCCGGTCATGGAGCTGTTGAACAGCAGCGTGCGGCCGTCGCGGGAGACGAACGTCCACATCGGGTCCCGGGAGTCGTCCATCACCCGTTCCGCCGCGAGCCCGCTCGAGTCCGGGTCGGCGCGGAGCGGGACCTTCCAGAGCTCACGCCGCGACCTCTTCGCGGTCGCCGCGAGCCGCGAGCCGTCCGAAGACAGGCTCAGGTCGCCGAACGCCTCGTCCACGCTCAGCGTCAGCCTCGAGATGTCTCCGCGCTCGAAGTCGAGGATCCCGAGGTCGCTCTGGAAGGTGAATCCGACGGCGGTGTAGGCGACGGCCAGCCGGCGCCCGTCCGGCAGCCATTTCTGGGCCGTGACGCCCTCGCCGCCCTTCGTGAAACGGGTCACCCGGCGCACCTCGCCGCTCGTCGTGTCGACCGCGAGCAGGTTGCTCGGCGCGAAGAGCCCGGTCGTGACGTAGGACAGCCAGCGCCCGTCCGGGGACCAGGCCGGCCGGGGGTTCTGGCCCGGCACCTGCCGCACGAGCGTGCGCGTGTCGCTCCCGTCGAGCGCGCTGACGACGAGGGCGTCCACGTCGCCGTCCGTGCCGTAGTACGCCAGCCGGCGGCCGTCCGGGGACGGGGCGGGCTGGCGCGCGCCCGCGCGCACCCGCCGTGGCTGGCCGCCGAGCGCTCCGATCCGGAAGACCGACGCGCCGTTCTCCTCGAGGCGGGTGAAGTAGATCGTCTCGCCGTCGGGGGCGTAGACGAGGTCCGCCTCCTGCTCGGCGTCGTGGGTCAGCCGCACCGGCTCGCCGCCCGCCACCTGCCGCACCCAGACGTCGGGCGTGCCCCCGTGCCGCGAGACGAAGGCGAACGAGCGGCCGTCCGGCGCGAGGGCGCTCGACGTTTCCGTGCCGTCGAGGCGGGTGAGCTGCAGGGCGAGCGTCAGATCGCCCGCGGCCGAAGGCGCGGCCCGGCGCGGCCAGGCGGCGATCGCGAGGGCCCCGGCCGCCAGGAGCGCGGCGCCGGATGCGAGGGCGGCGGCCCGCCAGCGCCGGAGCTCGCGCCCGGGCGGGCCGGCGGGCGGCTCTGCCGGAGCCGGTGCGTCGAGCGCCTCGTGGAGCTCGATCCGCAGGTCGGCGAAGTGGTGGAACCTCCGCTTCGGGTCCTTCTCGAGGCAGCGCCGGAGCACGCGCCGCAGCCCCGCCGGAGTCCCCGGGGGCAGGGCGCCCCAGTCGGGCTCGCGCCCGAGGATCGCGGCGATCACGTCCGACACCGTCTCGCCGCCGAACGCCAGCCGGCCAGTCAGCATCTCGTAGAGCACGCACCCGAAGGCCCAGACGTCGGTGCGCCCGTCCACCGCCTTGCCCCGCGCCTGCTCCGGGCTCATGTACGCGGCCGTCCCGAGGATGACTCCGTCGCGGGTGTCCGCCGCCGACACGGTGGGCGAGTCGGAGAGCACGGGGTTCGAGCCGGCCGCTCCGGCCTTCGCGAGCCCGAAATCCAGCACCTTCACCGCGCCGTCCTCGCGCACCTTGACGTTCGCCGGCTTGAGGTCCCGGTGCACGATCCCCTGGCCGTGCGCGGCTTCGAGCGCCTCGGCGATCTGGCCCGCGATCGCCGTCGCGTCCTCGGGCGTGAGCGGCCCCCGGCCGATGCGCTCCGCCAGCGTCTCTCCCTCGACGAGCTCGAGGACGAGCAGGGGGCCGTCGTCGGTCCGCTCCAGGCCGTAGATCGCGGCGATCTTCGGATGGTTGACCGCGGCGAGCGCGCGCGCCTCGCGGTCGAAGCGGGCGAGGCGCTCCTCGTCCCGGGCGAGGCCGTCGGGCAGGGCCTTGATCGCGACCTGTCGCCCGAGCCGGGTGTCCCGCGCCCGGTAGACCTCGCCCATGCCTCCGGCGCCGAGGGGCGCGAGGATCTCGTAGGATCCGACGACGCGGCCGGGTCTGAGGGACAAGGGGTTTCCGCGAGTCTAGCGCGAGGCGGCCGCTGCTACACTCTCGAAGCCGGCGCGGGAGTGGCGGAACGGCAGACGCGCACGCCTTAGGAGCGTGTGCCGAAAGGCATGGGGGTTCGAGTCCCCCCTCCCGCATGTCCCGACCGATTTCGGCGAGTTTCGGATGGGCCGAAATCGGTCGGAATGTCCGTTGGTCCGTTCCCGTTTCCGTTCCCGTTTCCTCTTTGTCCGTGTCCCCAACCCATAAGGCAACGATGACCAAGCTGACGGTGGCGATCCAGGGCGAGCGGGGCGCGTTCAGCCACCAGGCGGCGATCGCCGCGCTGGGGCCGGAGATCGAGGTGCTCTCGCGGGCCACGTTCGACGAGCTCTTCGACTCGGTCGTCGAGGGCAAGGCCGATCGCGCGCTCGTGCCGATAGAGAACTCGCTGCACGGCTCGATCCACGAGAACTACGACCGGCTGAAGAGCCGGCCCCTGCACATCGTGGGCGAGACGCAGTTGCGCATCCGCCAGTGCCTGATCGGCCGGCCGGGGTCGTCGGTGGCGATGGTCCGCCGGGTCGCCTCGCACCCCGTTGCCCTCGCCCAGTGCCGGCGGTTCTTCGCCGAGCGGCCGAACGTCGAGGCGGTGACGGCCTACGACACCGCCGGCGCCGTCCAGGACCTCATGAAGGGCGGCCTCGCGACGCAGGGCGCCATCGCCTCGCGGCTCGCCGCCGAGATCTACGGCGCCCAGGTTCTCCTCGAGGGCATCGAGGACGACCCGGAGAACTACACTCGCTTCCTCCTCCTCGCGAAGGAGGCCGGCACGGCCGAGGCGGCCAGCAAGACGTCGATCGTCTTCGTCCTCGACAACAGGCCGGGCGCCCTGTACCGCGCGATCGGCTTCTTCGCGTCGCGCAACGTCGACCTCTGCAAGCTCGAGTCGCGGCCGCTGCGCGGGCACCCGTGGGAGTACTCCTTCTACCTCGACGTCCTCGGCGACCCGAACGGCATCGCGGGAGAGGCGATCGAGGAGCTCGGTCGTTCCTGCCGGGAGCTGCGCATCCTCGGCTCGTACCCCGAGGGCCTCAGCCGGGCCGCGATGTGATGCCCGTCCGAGCAGACGCCGCCGACCTGCGCTACCTGCACACCATCCTCCACGGGAGGATCACGGACGACGAGCTCGTCGGCTACTACCACCCGACGCCGGCCCGCGCCTTCGGGCCGCCGTGGCGCGAGGTCGTCGACGGGCGCGACGTCACGGACATGGCCGTCACGCCCGAGGGGCAGGCCCGCCTCGCGGCGTTCGTCGCGTCCCACGCGGACGAGATGCGAGGCGGCCGCGTGGCGATGGTCGCGACGAGCCCCGTGACGTACGGGATGTTCCGCATGTGGGAGATGAGCCGCGCTTCGCTGCCCTACGACGTCCGCGTGTTCCGCGAGATCGGGCCCGCCGTCGACTGGGTCTGTGCGGGCGACCCGCCCGCGGGGCCGGGGCCCGCGGCGTGACCGACCGCGACCGGGTCGTCGAGGCCCGGCTTCGCCTGCGGCAGCGCTTTCTCGCTCGGATGGAGCAGACGCCGGCGCGCGCCGACGCCGCGCCGCTCGGATCCGGCCCGCCGAACCGCCACGGCATGCCGCGGCTGCCGCCCGACCAGACGGCGACGGCGCCGGGGCGCTGGCCCGTTCTCGACCTGGGCGGCCAGCCCGACGTCGCCCTCGACAAGTGGCACCTGCGCGTCGACGGCGCGTGCCGCTCGCCGCTCGTCCTGCGGTGGCCCGACGTCCTCGCGCTGGATTCGGTCGAGGACACGAGCGACTTCCACTGCGTCACCGGCTGGTCGAAGCTCGACGTGCGGTGGAAGGGCGTGCGCCTGTCGACGGTGATCGCGCTCGCCGAGCCGGACGACGAGGCGCGGTTCGTCCTGTGCCACGCATGGGACGGCTACGCGACGAACCTCCCGCTCGAGGAGGCGCTGAAGGACGACGTCCTCCTCGTCCACACGGCGGACGGCGCGCCGCTCGCGCGCGAGCACGGCGGACCGCTGCGGGTGATCACGCCGCAGCTGTGGGCGTGGAAGGGCGCGAAGTGGATCCGCCGCCTCGAGCTCCTCCGCGAGGACCGCAAGGGCTTCTGGGAGGAGCGCGGCTACTCGAACACGGCGCACCCGTGGAGGAACGACCGCTACTCGTAGGAGACCCGGGCGGGCCGCGGCCACGCCGCGCCTACCGGATGTGGAACTTCTCCTTCACGACCTTGCCGTTCTTCGTCGCGCAGCGGTACCAGGACGAGACGTCGTTGATCGACACCCACCGCCTCTCTTCCTTGCGGTAGTGCCAGTCCTTCTCGACCTGGTAGAAGACCTGCGCGCCCTTGCCCTCGAGGATGTTCGTGATCTCGTTGTCGTGGTGGTGCTCCTCGTCGTAGTCGGTGATGGCCCGCTGGCCCATCTCCGAGTAGAGGAGGTTCAGCTCCTGGAGGAGCCGGTCGAGCTCGCTCGGGATCTCCTGCACGTCGAGGCCGAGCCGCCGCGCCTCGCGGCTCGTGATCGGGTACTGGTGGGCCGGGTAGGAGGAGTTGAGCCGGCGGGCGATGCGCTCGGCCTTCCGCGGGTCGCGCAGGTGGTAGCCGAGGATCTCGCGGCACAACATCAGCGAGAGGCTGCTCGCGCGGTCGAGGGCGCCGATCACGAGGGGGTGGAGGTACTTGTAGAGCTCCTGGTACGGGTTGACCCCGTCGCCCCGGCGGCCGACGGTCTCGCGCCAGAGGCGGATGACGCGGTCGACCTCGTCGTTGCTCACCGGCACGAGCTGGTTCGTGTGGTCGAGGGGCGAGAGGTCGTGCTCGAGCGAGGTGTCGACCGCGGTGAGGTACGACAGCGGGCCCATCAGGATCGTGTCGGCGCCGAGGGCGAGCATCGTCGCGGCCGACGCGCAGTTGAGCGGAGCGATCACCGTGAGCCGCCGCGCGTAGCGGCGCAGGAGGTGCACGAGGCGCAGCGAGGCCATCCCGCTGCCGCCGTCGCTCTTCACGAGGAGCGCGATGCGGTCCTGGCGGCCGCGGGCCTCGAGGATCGCGTGGAGGGCCATGACGTCGTTGTCGCAGACGGAGCCGCTCGTGGAGGTCCAGTAGGTGAGGAACGTCCCGTCCACCATCTTCTGGATGCGGGCGAGCAGCGACTGCGTCCGGTCGAAGAGGAGCGGCGGCGTCTTGACGCGGACGCGGCGCGCGCGGCGGGGACGGGAGGATCGGGAGGCGGCCATCCCGGGATTATCTCAGGCCGGCGCGAGGCAGGACGGGTCGTCGTTCGCCGGGCTGTTGACCGCGGTGCTCACGGGCCAGGCGGTCATCTCGTCGTCCGGGTAGGGCTCGAGCAGACACGCGAGCGCCCGCGGGTCCGCGGGGGACGGGTCGAGCCATGCCGCGTACGCCGCGCGCGGGAGGATGACCGGCATGCGGAGGTGGACCTTCTCCGTGAGGCGGTTCGGATCGGTGGTGAGGATCGCGCAGGTCGGCC